>JAJCZV010000056.1 GCA_029262175.1 Gemmatimonadota bacterium | reverse complement strand
CAGGGGCCGTGCCGGTCGGGCGCCGATCCCCGTATGTTAGCTGCTGTCGCATCTGCTACGTCTCGGTCGGTCGGTCGGAGCCTCACGCGCCGCGGCCGAGACCCGTTTACCAGGAGCCGTCATGCTGTCGTTCCATGGAGTTCTACGTGTCCGGTCAAATCTCTCGATCGCAGTTGTCACCGTGAGCCTCGCAGCCAGCGGTTGCGCCGGAGACAACTCCGAGCCTCCAGTTGATTTTTCGTCCGTCGCCCCTCCCGTGGCTGCCGTCGTCCCTGAGCAGCTCGAGGCGCACGGTCATACGCGAATAGACAACTATTACTGGCTCAATCAGCGCGAAGACCCGCAGGTCATCTCCTACCTCGAAGCGGAGAACGAGTACACCGAGGCCATGATGGGTCACACGGACGCGCTCCAGGAAGAGCTGTTCGGCGAGATCAAGGGGCGAATCAAGCAGACCGATCTCTCGGTTCCGACGAAGGAGGGCAACTACTTCTACTACACGCGCACCGAGGATGGGAAAGATTATCCCATCTACGGGCGTAAGCTCGAGTCGTTGGACGCACCGGAAGAAGTGATTCTCGACGTCAACGCGCTCGCTGAGGGTCACGACTATTACAACGCTTTCCCCAGCGTGAGTTCGGGGGAGGACATCGTGGCTTTTGCGGAGGACACGCAGGGCCGACGCATCTATGACCTTCGCATCAAATCGCTTGAAACCGGGGAAGTCTATCCCGAGGTCTTAGCCGGTACGTCTGGAAACATGGCGTGGGCAGAGGACAACCGTACGCTCTTCTATACGAAGCGTGATCCACAAACGCTCCGCTCCTATCAGGTCTACCGGCACACGCTCGGCACCGAGCAGGCTGACGACGTCCTGGTGTTCGAAGAGACGGACGAAGAGTTCAGCTGCTTTGTCCGGAAGACAAAATCGAAGCAGTACGTAATGATCTCCTCGTCGCACACGACCATGGATGAACACCGCTACGTCGACGCGAGCGCGCCCGCGGACGATTTCGCGCTCTTTATCCCGCGAGATCGGGGGCATGAGCATCGCATCGACCACTTCGGTGATCATTTCTACATGCGCACGAACTTCGACGGTGCGGAGAACTTCCAGCTCATGCGCACGCCCGTGACGGCGACGAGCACGGACAATTGGGAGACCGTGATTCCGCACCGAAGCGACGTTTTCTTGGAAGGCTTCGACCTCTTCCGCGACCACCTGGTCGTCGAGGAGCGTGAGAAGGGGTTGGTGAGGCTGCGCATTCGCGATTGGGGCGGTGCCGACGAGCACTACATCGAATTCGATGACCCCGCCTATCTGGCGTATACGACCGGGAATCCGGAGATGGAAACGTCGACGTTGCGGTTCGGGTACTCTTCGCTTGCCGCGCCGAGAGCGATCTACGACTACGACATGTCGACGCACGAACGAACCCTGCTCAAGCAAGACGAGGTGCTCGGCGGGTACGACGCCAGCCAATACGTGGTCGAGCGAGCCTACGCGCCGGCGAGAGACGGCGACGTCGAGGTGCCGGTTTCGCTCGTGTATCGACGAGGGTTGGAGCGCGATGGAGACAATCCGTTGCTCCTCTATGCGTACGGATCGTACGGGTCAAGCACCGACGCCACGTTTAACTCGACGCGTTTGAGTTTGCTGGATCGTGGGTTCGTTTATGCCATCGCTCACATCCGCGGTGGGCAGGAGCTCGGTCGTCAGTGGTATGACGACGGGAAGATGTTCAACAAAAAGAACACCTTCACCGACTTCATTGACGTCGCGGACTTCTTGATCGCCGAACAATACACGAATGCGGATAAACTGTTTGCACGGGGCGGGAGTGCCGGAGGACTTCTCATGGGCGCGGTCGCGAACATGAGACCCGAGTTGTTCCGCGGCGTGATCGCGCACGTCCCGTTCGTCGATGTCGTGACGACGATGCTGGACGAGTCGATCCCGCTCACCACATTCGAGTTTGACGAGTGGGGCAACCCGACGGACTTGGAATCTTATCAGTACATGCTGTCGTATTCGCCGTATGACCAGGTCGAGGCGAAGGGCTACCCCAACATGCTCGTGACAACGGGTCTGCACGATTCGCAGGTTCAATACTGGGAGCCGGCGAAGTGGGTCGCCAAGCTTCGAACGCTAAAGACGGATGACAATCGATTGCTCTTGAAAACCAACATGGATGCGGGTCATGGCGGTGGATCGGGGCGAGATCAGCGATATGAGGATCTGGCTTTCGAGTTCGCTTTCATGCTCGACTTGCTCGAAGAAGGCCGTTCCGGCTCCACGACCAGCGGCTCATAGGAGGATCGGTGACGGTTTCGACGGTAAAGTGGGCCACTCTCGGGTCCATTTCTCCGCTCCAATTGATCAGTGCGCGGCTCGAGTTGACCTGGGCGGTTCAAACGCTCGATGCCGTCGGTCGCACGCTGGCCACACCGGAGTCGGACTTCAGCCACATAGCTCTCAGGTGGGACGAACAGATCGACGGGCTGACCACCGTTCCCGTACACGACGGTGTGCGGGCCGGTCTGAATCTGGATCGAGGCGAGTTGGCGATCATCGCGGCGGATGGCACAGTGACCGCGACCTCGCCACTCATGGGCAAGACGCTGGTCGAGGCCGCCGCCTGGGTCCGGGAGGGCATCGCCGCGGGTTTCCCTGAAGAGCCCGATTGGACGCCGATCCGCGAGGATCTCGAGATTTCGCCCGTTGCAAACGGCGCCCCGTTCTCCGCGCCGTCCGTAGCGCACGTCGAGTTGGCTCGTTGGTATCGAAACGCCGTGAGTCTGTTCCGATCTGTCCGCGAAACGGAGGCGGACGCGGGGCCGATTCTGTGTTGGCCGCACCATCTCGATGTCGCGACGTTTATCAACCTCGATCCGGAGTTGGCGCAGTACGAGGGTCGATCGATCAACGTCGGCATGTCGCCGGGCGACGAGAAGCTTCCGGAACCTTACCTCTACGTCGTGCCTTACCCCACCGTCGGCCCAAACGGACTTCCGGTTCTCGAGGCGGGTGGATTCTGGCAAACCGATGGGTGGGTCGGCGCGGTTCTCAACGCGGCCTCGGTCGTGTCGACGGGCCAGGACACTCAAGGCCAGGCGGTAGAGGCGTTTGTTCGATCGGCCTTGAACGGATCGAAACGATTGCTCGGAGCGGATTGACCCCAACCGATCAGGACGCGCACTAGATGAGCCCACCCGACACGGCAACTGACACTCGTTGGCTCAAGGTGCTAGAGCCTGAGGAACTCGCTGAGGGTCGCGTGACCTCGGTGACATGCGCGCACCGAACGCTCTGCATGACGCGCTTCGAGGGGAAGTATGGCGCCCTCGATAATCACTGTCCCCACCAGGGTGGGCCTCTCGGCGAGGGGTCGATCGAGAACGGCCTCCTACGCTGTCCGTGGCACGGTTGGGACTACGATCCCATCACGGGCATCGCGCCCGGATTCGACGACGGCGTCGAGACATTTCCGGTGGAGGAACGTGGAGACGGCGTCTACGTCGAACTTCCGGCGGCGCCCCCGCACGAAGCGACCGTCTCCGATCTCATCGCCCAGACGCTCGTGGAGTGGGACGTAAACAACGTATTCGGGATGGTCGGCCATTCGAATCTCGGGATGGCCGATGCGTTTCGACGACAGGCGGAGATGGGCAATGTCCGGTTTATCGGCATCCGTCACGAAGGTGCCGCCGCGTTTGCGGCGTCCGCGTACGGCAAGCTCACCGGCCTCCCGGCGGCCTGCCTTGCGATCGCTGGGCCCGGTGCGACCAACCTGTTGACCGGTCTATGGGACGCGAACGTCGACCGCTCGCCCGTGATCGCGATCACGGGGCAAGTCGACACCCAGGTCTTGGGCCCGGGCGCATTCCAAGAGGTCGACCTTCAAGCCGCGTTTGGAAAAGTCGCGCAGTTCTCACAGACCGTCCTGCACACGAGCAGACACGCAGAGCTCGTCAATCTGGCCTGTAAATCCGCGATCCTCAACCGAGGGGTATCGCACCTTATCTTTCCCGATGAAGTGCAGAACTTGAAGTGGCCCGATAGTGCGCGCGCCGGCACGCCTGAAGGGCGGGTGCCGTATCGCGCCATCGAACCGGCGACACCCGCGCTGGACAACGCCATCAACGCGCTCAAAGGCGCGAAGCGTCCCGTGATCATCGTCGGTCACGGCGCGCGGTTTCAAATGGACTCGATCATCGAGTTCGCCGAGTCGTTCAAGATTCCCATGCTGACGACGTTCAAGGCCAAGGGGCAGGTGTCCGATCGTCACCCGCTTGCCGGCGGTGTGCTGGGTCGTAGCGGGACGCCGATCGCGAGCTGGCTCATGAACGAGTCCGATCTTCTTCTTGTCTTGGGTGCGAGTTTTAGCAACCACACGGGCATCACCGAGAAGCGAACCACGATCCAGATCGACTACGATCCGATGGCGCTCGCCAAATTCCACTCGGTCGACGTGCCGGTCTGGGGGGAGATCGGTGCGACGATGTCGCTGCTCCAGGGTGCGCTCGAGGAGGACGAGATGGAAACGGTGGATCAGACCGGCGATGTCGCCGCTCGCTGGGAGATCTGGCGTGCCGAGAAGATCCGTCGAGAGTCCGAGGGCGGCGACAACGGCATCGGTTCGCCCGCCATATTCGCGGCGATGAATCGAACGGTCCCTGAGGACGCCATCATCGCGGTCGACGTCGGTAACAACACGTATTCATTCGGGCGCTACTTCGAGTGCACGCGACAGTCCGTACTCATGTCCGGCTACTTGGGCTCGATCGGATTCGCGTTTCCGGCCGCGATGGGCGCCTGGATGGCGACCCAAGAAGAAGACCTCGAATTCGCGGGTCGCCCGGTAGTCTCGATCTCGGGCGACGGCGGCTTCGGCCAGTACATGGCCGAGCTCACGACCGCCGTGAAGTACGAGATGAACATCACGCATGTCCTGCTTCACAACAGCGAGCTCGGGAAGATTTCAAA
>JAJCZV010000055.1 GCA_029262175.1 Gemmatimonadota bacterium | reverse complement strand
TACGCGGCCCTCCGGCCGGACGTATACACCCCCACCCTCTGCGAGGAGTAAGACGATGCAATTCTCATCCAACACGGTCAGCACCCTGGAAGTAAGCGACGTCACCGGTCAGAAGCGGCTCGAGTTGAACGACGTGCCCGGAGATACGAGCGTCGGAGAAGTCATCGACGCCCTGTTGGCCGACCTCAACCTGAGTCGCACGGATGTAGAGGGACGGCCGCTGACGTATCAGGCGAGGCTCGATCGCGAGGGGCGACACCTTCACGCCTCGGAGAAGGTGGCCGAAGCCACGCGGAGCGGCGATCACCTCACCTTGCAGCCCAACATCGATGCGGGTGGCGACGTCGCGTCCGAACGCGCCGGAGTCGGAGGTCGACGTGAGCTGGCCTGACTGGACGTACGCGCTCGCCCTGTTCGACGAAGACGACGCCCAGATTCACCAAGCCACCGTGTCGGTCGATTGGGAACGGGCGACCGAGTGGCTCCGGCTCCAGGCGCTCCGGCAGGGGCTCGGGCAGTGCGACGTATTCGAACTCGAGTGTCGCTATGAGCCCATCTGGAATCCAAACATCGGCGCGCCGTTTGTCGATGGGTTCCGTGGCGAGCTGACCGCCGGTCCGGAGGCGCACCGCGTCGAGCACGTCTTTCCGCTTCGATACGTGGCGGGCTTGGCCGACGAGCTGTCGAGGGAACTCGTGCGAACCGGCAAACTCGAAGACGGTGCGCTGTTCACGTATCGGGGTCTGGCGTTCGCACCGAACGCGACCCCCTCGACGGGCGTGGAGCGCGACCAAGGCGCTGGGCAGCGAGCGACAGACGACCGGTCACTGGGAGGCGAGCGGCTCTTTTCCACCAGCCCGCTCGCACCCGCCGTGCCCATTCGGGCGGGCACGTTCGCGCCACGGCTTCTGCAAGCCGAGGTCGTCGGCGCGGTGGACCCCATCGACGTGCCGGTCCTCATCCCCGCCAAAGTCCTGGATGAGGCTGCCGAACGCGCGGCGGAGGCCGGCGAGTGCGAGACCGGTGGCATCCTCATCGGCCACCTGCGCCAAGACGTGAGTGCTCCGGAAGCCTTTGTCGAGATCACCGCTCAGGTCCCCGCCATCGGAGCCGAGGCCGATTCGAACCGGCTGTCCTTCACGCCTGAGGTGTGGAGCGCCGTGCGAGCGGCGATCGAGCTACGCGGCCGCGGTGAACTCATGCTCGCGTGGTGGCACAGCCATCCGGTGCATGCGTGGTGCAAAGACTGCTCGCCCGAGAAACGGGCCGACTGTCCGCTTCGCGGAGATTTCTTGAGTAGCCACGATCGACTTCTTCACCGAACCGTTTTTCCGCGCGCGTACAGCACGGCGCTCGTGGTCAACGAGCTCGGCGACGGCGCGCGAACGTTTTCGTTGTTCGGTTCTCGGGACGGACGACTGGAGCCGCGCGGCTACTACCGCATTCCCGCCCGGGTCCCGCGCCCGGCTCCCGTAGCTGTCGCGTAGCCAAGGCGCGACTCGAAAGCGCGCGACCATAGGGCGAGCGGCCGACCAGGCCGACAAAACCACAGGCCGACAAGCCGCAAGGAAAGATCAGGAGACCATGCCCCGCACGACGACAAATCCCGCCGCCCGCTCCTCGGTCCTGCTGCGATCGCTGACCCGACATCTCAGCGGCAACCTCGAGGATGGCGAGAACCGACAGGCCGTGACACAACTCGTGACCGCGATTCGCTCCAGCGCGCCCGAAACCGCCGAGAAGCTCGATGACTTCTGGATCAGCACCCTGGCAAGACAGCAAGCCGGATTGCGCGAGGCGAAGAAACAACAAGACGCGCTCCGGGAGTTGTTGGATACGCTCACGCGTCCGCCTCTACGGGTCGGCAGGTTCCTCGGGTCCGTACCCCACGGAGGAGTTCCGACGGCGATGGTGATGCACGAAGGCGCGCAGATCGTCGTGGGTCTCGGAGAGGATGTAGACGCCTCCCACCTCAAGATCGGCGACGAAATCGTGCTCAACCATGATCGCAACCTCCTGCTCGGTAACTCTCCGTACGTCACGCCACGTTGCGGTGAAACGGCCATCTTTTCGCGCTCGCTGACAGAAGACCGCGCCGTGCTCAAGTGGCGCGACGAGGAGGTCGTCGTGCAATCGGGAGGCGAACTCGATTTCTCGTCTCTCAAGGAAGGCGACCGCGTCCTCTGGGATTCGCGTCTGCGGATCGGCTTCGAAAAGGTCGAGCGTCCCACCGAGTCCTCGTTCTTCCTCGAGGACACGCCGGTGGAGACGTTTGAAGATGTCGGTGGCCTCGACGTGCAGGTCGAGCACTTACAACGTTCGATCCGGCTGCAACGCGACCACGCCGACGTCGTGCTTCGGTACGCTCTGTCGCCGATCGGTTCGGCACTTCTCGTAGGACCGCCGGGGACCGGAAAGACGTTGTTGGCGCGCGCGCTCGCGAACTGGCTCGCGACCCTCTCGCCGTCGGGGCGGAGCCGGTTCATGAACATCAAGCCGGCCGGACTCCACTCGCAATGGTATGGGCAGAGCGAGGCCAACTATCGCGAAGCGTTCCGTATCGCGCGCGAGGCGGGCAAGGCTCAGCCCGACGTCCCCGTCGTGATGTTCTTCGACGAGATCGATGCGGTTGGAGCCGCGCGTAGCGTTGCCGGGCAGCGCGTCGACGACCGCGTGTTGACCGCGTTGATGACGGAGCTGGATGGACTGGAGTCGCGCGGCAACGTGCTCGTGGTCGCCGCGACGAACCGGCGCGACGCGCTCGACCCGGCGCTGCTTCGTCCCGGTCGCCTGGGCGATCTCATTCTCGAGGTCCCCCGCCCCGATCGAGCCGCCGCGACCGAGATCCTCGCGAAGCATTTGGACCCGGACATTCCATACCATGATGATGGGCGGGCCGAGATCATCGAGGTCGCGGCGAGTCGGATGTATGCGCCGAACGCCGATCTCGAACTCGCGACACTGACGCTGCGCGATGGGACCCGCCGTACCGTGGGCCCTCGCGACCTGGTGAGCGGGGCGATCCTCGAGAACATCGCGGTGACCGCGATCGAACGCGCCTGTGTACGCGACGTAGAGGGCGGCGCAAAAGGCGTGGCCGCGCGCGACCTGCTGGCGGCGATCGACACGGCCTTCGAGAACGCGGCCCACGCGCTGTCACCGCACAATGCAGCGCGCTTCGTAGCGGGCCTACCTCAAGATGTAGACGTCGTTCGTGTGGAACCGCTCGCATCCAAGGCGCGACCGATCCACCGCTACTTGGACGTGGCATGATGGATCGGGTCGTCAAACTGTGCGGCGCCGATATCGAGCTGGGAAACTTCGTGCTCGGTTTTAAGCGCCGCGGCCATACCTGTGCCGAAGCCTCGCGAGCGCTGCTACGAGAAATCGATGGGTTTAGTGGCCGGCGGTGGAGCGCCTCCTATGGCTCCGACCCTGTCTCCGATGTCGCCGGTGACGCGAGCCACACCGCGACTCGGTATGTCGATGGGCATGGGTATCGTGAGCCCACCGGGCACCGCCGTGGGATCCAGTCCGGCTACGCCTCTGCGGGCTCATACGACCCACAGGATTGGGGACGCAAGTTCCTGCCGACCAACGGGGGCTGCGCCTACATCGATCTTGACCACCTCGAGCTATGCGTGCCCGAGACGCTGAGCGCCGAGGATCACGTCGCGTGCTGGCACGCGCAGCTCCGGCTTGCACAGGATGCATTGGCCGCGGCGAACGTGGCGGCCGCGGACGGCCTGCGGATACAGGGCCTCGTCTGTAACTCGGATGGCTTGGGCAATTCGTTCGGGAGTCATCTGAACTTCTTGATCACTCGGCAAGCTTGGAACGATCTGTTCCAACGCCGCCCACACTACCTCGGACATCTCGCGGCTTATCAAGTCTCGAGTATCGTATTCACCGGACAGGGCAAGGTCGGCAGCGAGAACGGGATGCCTCCTGCCGACTTCCAGCTGTCACAACGCGCGGACATGATCGAAACCCTCGTCGGACATCAGACGACCTATCGCCGTCCGCTGCTGAACACGCGGGATGAACCGCTTTGCGGTCCGCACGGGCTTTCAGGCGACCACCACGAGGGTGAACGAGCGCTGCGCGAGAGCTTGGCGAGACTGCACGTCATCTTTTTCGATGCCACGCTTTGCCAGGCTGGGTCCCTGCTGAAAGTCGGGGTGATGCAGATCATCCTCGCCATGCTCGAGGCGCGAGAGATCGACCCAGCTCTCGCGCTGGACGACCCGCTCGACGCGTTGTGGTCGTGGAGCCATGACCCGGATCTCCGGACGACGGCGGCCATGGCTTCGGGGGGGCGCGCCACCGCGGTCGAGCTCCAGCGCCGTTTCGCGGCGGACGCCCGACGGTTTGTCGAGAAGGGAGACTGCGATCGCTTCGTCCCCGGCGCAGAGGACATTCTCGAACTCTGGGAAGACACCCTCGATCGACTCGAGGATCGCGACTTCGACACCCTCTCGCGACGACTCGACTGGGTGCTCAAGCGATCGATCCTCGAGCGCGTGATGGATGGGCGACCCGACCTCGACTGGTCCTCGCCAGAGATGAAGCACCTCGATCTCATGTACGGGAGCCTCGATCCGGAGGAAGGACTGTTCTGGAGCTACGCTCGGTCGGGCACGCTCGAACAGGTGGTGTCCGCCGAGCGCATCGAGCACTTCCGGTACAATCCGCCCGAGGATACGCGGGCCTGGGGTCGCGCCATGTGGCTTCGGTATGCCGGACGCCATCGGACGACCTGCGTCGACTGGGACCGGGTGGAAGTGAAAGTCCCCCGCGTGGGACACCGATACCCGCGTGCGACACGCATCGATCTCTCCGATCCACTCGGATCGACGCGCGCCGATCTCGGCTCCGTGTTCGAGGACGCGGAGGGCGCCGGGCTCGCCGAGCTCGTCGACCGCTTGGAGGCCCACGACCGACGAATCGAAGAAAGACCCGTCGAGGCTCGACCAGCCCCAGAGGGGCTCGCGCCCCTGCCTCGATTGATCCCTGCCAACACCAACCACGGGAGTACCCGAAATGGACACGCCTGAACGACACCGACCGGTCAACGCCCCCCCCGACGCCACCGACGCTCCCGACGCTCCCGACGCCCCCGACGCTCAAGGCGGAGATGGTTTGGAACGCATGCGTCGGCGGGGCGACGAGTTTCTCTCGGCAGGGGATTCGGCAATTGAAGGGGTGCTGTCGAGCGACAGCGTCGGATTCTTGAAACACGTACGGCAGACCGGCGGTCAGTAGTGTGAATCGGTTGCTCATGGGAGTAGAGACGGAGTACGCCCTGTCGGGCCGTTACAAGAACGGCGCGCCGGTGGAGCGCGGCCTGATCCTCGGCGGGCTCATGGACCGAGTGCGCGAAACGCGCCCATCCCTGCGGTGCGGGGGAGGAGGCGGCGGCGTCTTTCTCGCCACCGGTGGTCGCTTCTATATGGACTGCGGGCATCCCGAGTATGCCACGCCGGAGTGCGCCGACCCCTGGACGGCCGCTCGCTACGTACGTGCGGGCGACAAGATCCTGACCGAGCTCGGGGCGAGTCTCGCGTCGCGGCTCGAGGGTGAACCCGAACTGTCCTTCTTCCGCTTCCAGGTCGACTACGACGTGCCCGGAACGACGTGGGGCTGTCATGAATCGTATCTGAACCGATCGGCTCCGAACGTCTTGTCCGGCGCCCTGCTTCCTCACCTCGCGTCTCGCATCCTCTACGCCGGCGCCGGCGGGTTCAACCCGCTTTCCGAAGGGATTCAGTACACGATCTCGCCGCGTGCATGGCTTCTGAAGCACGACATCTCTTCTGACTCGACCGGCAACCGCGGCATCGTCAATACGCGTGAGGAGTCGCTCGCGGCTCCGGGCTGGCGGCGACTTCACCTGCTGTGCGGGGAGAGCCTCGGCTCGGACGTGGCGACGGTCCTGCGGCTGGGGACGACGGCGTTGGTGGTGGTGGCCGCCGAGCGTGGGTCGCTTCCGATCGATGAGGTCGCGCTGGCCTCACCGCTCGACGCGTTGCGAACGTTCGCCGCCGATCCGAGCTGCACGAAGACGGCCCCGCTCGCCGGGGGCGGGTCCGCTTCGGCGCTGGACATTCAATGGACCTACCTGCGGGCGATCGAAGCCAGTCGCCTCGCAGGCGAGCTTCCGTCGTGGGCGGGAGAGCTCTGCTCGCTCTGGAGGCGAGTGCTGTCGGACTTCGAGGATGACCCCGAGTCGCTGTCTCGGTCGCTGGATTGGCGGGTAAAGGCGGACCTCACCGACCGTTGGCTGGATCGACGGCTCTCCGAGGCCGGCCTCGACCGCGCGTGGGTACGAGGGTGGACCGCCATTCTCGATACGCTTCGCAATCGACTCAGACGGACGCCGTTCGACGGATGGGGCGTGCGCGCGCTGTTCGAGGCGCGCGGCGAGCCCGCATTGTCGGCCTTGAAGCCGGCCGTGCGCGAGGCCGTGCGTCTGGGCATCGCCGTGGACACCCTTCCGCTGTTCTTGGAAATCCGCCGACAGTTGCACGAGATCGACGTGCACGTCGGCGAGATCGGACGAGGCATCTTCGATCAAATGGCACAGCGAGGTCTGCTGAGCGGCCAGCTCTTCGGCGAAGAAGAGGTCAACCGCGCGACCCACGGCCCCCCGACCGAGGGTCGGGCTCGACATCGGGGCGAGGCCGTGCGCGAGATGGCCGCCAAGGGGTCAGATGGCTGCTGGGCCGACTGGACCCGGGTCCTTGACGGGCAGACGCAGCGGACACTCAGTCTACACGATCCATGGCTGGACGCCCCCGTGTGGAAATCGCTCAAGGACACCGAGACTCCGAGCTTGGCACGACTCCGAGCCCAGACGGTCCTGGGCGCGTTTTCGTGAGCTGCGGCGGATCGTAAGCTGGACCCGCTCCACAGGTCGCCCCTGCCTCTGGATCGGCGCCTTCCCGCTGGCCCCGCCCACCTGTTGACGGCCAACAGAAGACGAGGTACCGTACTCGTCCTGTCGACCGCCAAAAGGAAGGGCCATGAGTCGATCCAAGACCGACGTTCTGTTGGGCACGCTCGACCTCCTCGTTCTACGGTTGCTCGAACTCGGTCCGCGACACGGTTGGGGGATCTCCGTGCAGCTCGAAGCGATCACCGACGGCGTGTTCTGCGTCAACCAGGGTTCGCTCTACCCCGCCCTGCAACGGCTCCAACGGAAGGGCCGGATCAAGAGCTACTGGGGCGTAACCGAGAATGGGCGGCGCGCGCGCTACTATGAGCTGACGGGTCCTGGCTTGAAACAGCTGAAACAGGAACTCGACAACTGGTCGACGACCTCGAGCGCCATCAATCAGGTACTCGCCTTCGATGGGTCGAGCTGATGCTGTCGCGACTGGTTGCCGGCTTGGCCGCCCGCGCGAAAGTCGCGTTTGGAAGCGAGACGTTCGAGTCCGACCTGGATGACGAACTCCAGTTCCATCTGGAAGAAGCGACGCGCCGCAACGTCGAACGTGGGATGGCTCCGCGGGAGGCGGCACGTCGAGCGCGCCAGGACTTCGGGGGCTTCGACTCGGTAGAGCGCAGCAAAGACGCCGTACGGACAGAGACCGGTGTCCGAATCCTTCAAGACATCGCTCGAGACCTTCGGCTTGCAACGCGCGGCATCCGTCGGCGTCCGGGATTCGCCGTGATCGCCGTGCTCACGCTCGCGCTCGGGATCGGGGCCAACACCGCGGTGTTCAGCGCCGTCAACAGCGTTCTCCTCTCACCGCTTCCCTACGACGCACCGGATCGGCTCGTGCGTTTGTTCAGCTCGTGGGACGAAGATCCGGAAGCGCGCAATGTTCTTTCCGCACTCGATTTCATCGACTTTCGGGAACAAGCGTCGTCCTTCGAGCTTCTTGCCGGCGTCTACGATTTCCAGCGACAGGGTCTGGACCTCACGGGTCCCGACGGCCCCACGCGGCTTCGCGCCCTGCCCGTTGGGTCGGGGTACTTCGAGACGTATCGAGCGACGCCGCTGATGGGACGAACCTTCGCGCGCGACGACGAGCGTCCCGACGCGCTCGTGGTGATCCTGAGTCACCACGCGTGGCGCGACTATGCGGGATCGAACCCGGACATCGTCGGGGAGTCCATGACGTTCGACGGGCGACCTTACACTGTGATTGGAGTGATGAGACCCGCGTTCCGTGACGTGGTCGCCGGCGACATCGATGTGTGGATCCCTCAGAACCTCCAGCCCGGCGGATTCAACTCGCGCGACAACATGTACCTCTCCGTCATCGGTCGCTTGGAACCCCGCGTCACGCTAGAACAGGCGCAGGTCGAACTGGACGTGATCACCGCTCGACTCCATGAACAGTTCCCCGAGGAGTCTTGGCGGACCACGCGCGTCGCGGCGATGTTCGACGAGGTGGTCAAGGACTCGGGGACGATGTTGTACATCCTCATGGGCGCCGCCGCCATCGTGCTCCTCATCGCGTGTGTAAACGTGGCCAATCTGGCGCTGGCCCGAGGGATGGCCCGGAGAGGTGAACTCGGTATCCGGCTCGCGCTGGGGTCCGGGCGGCGTCGCCTGCTCCGCCAGTTGTTGACGGAGAGCATGCTGATCGCGGCCTTGGGTGGTGTGGTCGGACTCATCGTCGCCTCTCTCGGTCTTCGTGGCCTACTCGCGATCAGCCCCGAGTCGCTCCCGAGAGCCGAGGAGATCGGGTTCGATCCGGCGCTGCTCGCCTTCGCGCTTGGGGTGACGGTCGTCACGGGTCTTCTGTTCGGTCTGGCTCCGGCCCTCGGACTTACCCGCACCGGGCTCGAGAGTACGCTCCGCGAGGACGCCCGCGGGGCCACCGGTTCCCGGCGCACGGGCACCCTGCGCAGCGCCATGGTGGCCGGCCAGGTCGCTTTGGCCGTCATGCTTCTGGTCGGCGCCGGCATCCTCATCAAGAGCTTTGTAAACCTCCAGCGGATCGAGACCGGCATCGAGTCCGAGGGCGTGATCACCTTCGAAGTGCACCTCCCGCGAACGCGATACTCGGAGGGGATCGACCGCGTCGGATTCCACCATCAGTTCCAGGACCGGCTGACCGCACTGCCCGGCGTGAACGAGGCGGGCGCGACTTCGTGGCTCCCCGTGAACGGACCACATTTCCTTTGGGGGTCGCGTTGGGACGCGGAGGGCGGCGATGAGGGATTGCTGACCCAAGTGCGGGTCATCGAAGGAGGCTACTTCGAAGCACTCGGCATCCCGATCACCGAGGGGCGCGCGTTCGATCGCACGGATGGACCGGACGCGACCTCCGTTGCGATCCTCAGCGCCGCGGCCGCGCGCGATGGTTTTGGCGGCCGCTCGCCGCTGAACACCGTGGTGCGGACGGGCGGCCGAGACTGGACCGTCGTCGGGATCGCCGCCGATGTCGCGACGTCGACCGAGGGCGATCTGCGGCCAAAGATCTACTTCCCGCATGGACAGTTCGGCGACCGCAGGTGGGCGCTCAACTACGTCGTGTCTACCGCGATGGCCCCGGCGGACTTTCTCGCCGTGGCCCGCCGCGAGCTGACCGCGCTCGATCCGCAGCTCGTCCTGTATCGACCGCGTCCCTTCACCGACGTGACCGCCGAGCAAACCGCTCGCAGGCGGTTCACGCTCACGCTCATGGGTACGTTTGCCGGGATCGCGCTCTTGCTGGCCGCGGTCGGGTTGTACGGGGTCCTCTCCTACGTCGTGTCGCAACGCCGTAAGGAACTCGGAATTCGGATGGCGCTGGGCGCACGGGCCGGACAGATCGTTCGCGTGGTGGCCGGACCCGGAGCGCTCGTCACGGGTGTAGGCATCATCGCGGGGCTGGCGGGCGCGGCGGCGCTGGCTCGTTTTCTCGCTGCACTCACCTTCAACGTGAGCGTGACGGATACTGGAACGTTCGTCGCCGTCGCCGTGGTCATCGCCGCCACTTCGATGCTCGCGGTCGCGCTGCCCACCTGGCGGGCGACGCAGGTCGATCCGATCGAGACGTTGAGAAGCGAATGAGGACGCGAGCCGTTCGTCCAGGGGCGTTCGCGCTCGTTTGGATCGCCTCCTCCCTCCCCTCTTCTCTGTGGGGGTTTCAGAGTGTCGCGGATCGCGACCGCATCGAGTCGGCCTCGGGCCGAGCGGTCGAGGGCCATGTACTGACATCTGACGCGACGCCCGAGATCGAGATCGAGGTGGCGGAAGAGTTTGGTTTTGTGGGGCACTTCCCGTTTGAGATTCTCGGCGAGAGCGAGGAGTACCCCGAGCGCTTCAGAGGCAAACCCGTAGCCGCGGGCGAGCGCTTCGTTTTCGCGGTGTCCGATGAGAACAACGTGGTGGAGAAACTCTTCATCGTGCAGTTCGAAGGTTTCTTACCGAGCAACGAGTTCGTCTACAACTACAACTTCGACACTGCGGAGTCGATCGGTGAGAACAAGTACCGACAAAACTTGTGGTTCTACGACGCGAGGGCCCTGGCCGAGGACAACCCGAACAGCGAGGGCGCCCTAACGAGACGCTTCTTGAGCGACAACGGGTACTCGGTGGCGGATGAGTACATGATGTCGAGGTTTGTCGGTCTGGCGAGCGAGGATCGAAAGAGCGAGATCATCATCTTCTACTTCGAGATGCTCGAGGGCTCCACCGGCCACACGCTCGAGTCGTTCGAGAACTCGCTGACGCC
>JAJCZV010000054.1 GCA_029262175.1 Gemmatimonadota bacterium | reverse complement strand
CCGTCCGCAAGATAGGCCTCATTGTCGGTCGGATCCACGAAGATTTTGGCGACTCGGCCGAAGGTGTCCATCGAGTTGGAGTCGTACTCCTCGCCCGGCGATCCGTATTGGGCGAGGAACGTCCCGTCCCGCGACATTTTTAGGACGTGGCGGTCGTTGCCGGCGTCCGTCGCACCGTTGCCCCCGATCCACACGTTATCCATGTGGTCGATGGTGATGCCGTGGTTCGATCCGGGCCACTTGTAGTCGCCCGTCTCGGTCCCGGGGCCACCCCACGAGTTGATCAGGTTCCCGTCCGGATCGAACTCGAGCACGGGGGGCGCAGCGGAGCAGCAGTCGCTGATCTTCGGCTCCTGGTCCGCTCCGAGCTCGGTGTTGAGCGCGAACTGATCGTCGGTGTTCCGTTGGACGATCCACACATGGTCACGCGAGTCGACATCGACGCCGATCGTCGCGCCCATGATCCAGTGGTTCGGTAGCGGCTTCGGCCAGAAGGGATCGACCTCGAACAGGGGCGCGAGGCCCGCCGCGGTGTAGTCCGCGTCTTGCGCGCTCGACGGCCGGGCGTCAATCGCCTCGGAGGCGCAGGCCAGCGCGGCGATTCCAGCTGCCAGGACTGCGCCGATCACCAAGGTACGCTTCTGCATCATCGGTCTCCGTGCTCAGAAAGATGGGGCGGACGGGTAGCGTACCCACCGCGACTCGAATCGGCAATGCGAATCCTTCATCCGACCTCGAGTCCCGGCCGACGGCGCCTCGGACCGCAAAGGAGCTCAGCGAAGCTGCTCTTGTAGGATCCTCGAATCCGCCGATAGCTTCGCCCGCATGTCCAATTCGAATCGAACGCGACGAGCTTCTGTCCTCGTCGTTGGCCTGATCCTCCTTCTGCCCACTTGGTCCGGAGAAGCGCACGAGATCCCCGCGGACGTCACGGTCCAGGCGTTCGTGAAGGCCGAGGCGGACAGGCTCCGGATGCTGGTCAGGGTGCCCGTTAGCTCGCTTCGGGACTACGATTTCCCGGTTCGGGACCCTGGGTATCTGGAGATCGCCGAGGCGGAAGGACTCCTCCGCGAGGCGGCCGGACTCTGGGTGGCGGAGTATGTGAAGATGTTCGAGAACGGCATCGCACTGGACCGCCCGACCGTGTCGGCAGTGAGGGTCGCGATCCCCGGCGACCGAGCGTTCCGTAGCTACGAGACTGCTCTAGCAAACGCCCGTGCGGCCCCGCTCCCGAACAACATCGGGCTGCCCATCCAGCAGGCGATGCTCGACGTGCTGCTCGAATGGGGGATCGATTCCGAGGAATCCGAGTTCTCGATCGAATCGGGCCTGGCGCACCTCGGGATCCGCACGGTGACGGTGCTCCGCTTCCTCCCGCCCGGCGGAGCCGAGCGCGCCTTCCAGTTCACCGGCCACCCCGGTCTGGTCCGTCTCGATCCCCGCTGGCACCAGGCCGCATTCCGCTTTGTTGCGCTCGGCTTTGAGCACATCCTCGACGGCATCGATCATCTGCTCTTCCTGTTTTGCCTGATCGTGCCCATCAGGCGCTTTTGGACCCTCGTCCCGATCGTCACATCGTTTACGATCGCGCACTCGATCACGCTGGTCGCTGCAGCGCTTGGCCTTGCACCCAATACGCTGTGGTTCCCCCCACTTATCGAGACCCTCATCGCCCTCTCGATCGTGTACATGGCGTTCGAGAACATCATCGGCGCGAAGCTGCACCGGCGGTGGATGATCGCGTTCGGATTTGGCCTCGTGCACGGCTTTGGGTTCTCGTTCGCACTGTCGGAGTCGCTCCAGTTTGCAGGTGCGCATCTGCTCACGTCTCTCGTGTCGTTCAATCTCGGCGTGGAGCTCGGTCAACTCTTCGTGCTCACGGTGGCGGTCCCGATCCTCGTGCTGGTCTTCCGTAAGTGGCTGCCCGAAGTCATGGGCGTGATCGTACTTTCGGCATTGCTCGCGCACACCGGGTGGCACTGGTTCCTCGGCAGAGGCGGCGAACTCCTCCAGTACGATTTCACAGTTCCGGTCATGACCGCGGCTCTGGCGGCCGTGCTTCTTCGATGGATCATGCTCGGACTCATCGTCCTTGGCGCGCTGTGGGGGCTCGGGGGCCTTCATCGTTGGGTCGGCGAGCGCTTCGGAGGCGGGTCCGCAGAGGCCGAGGCCCCGCCGGCACCCTGAGGCCAGCCAGTCGACCACGACTGTCGCCGGTAGAGTTCGAGTCCCTAGCTTCTGTCATTGTTGAACCCTTCCCAAAGGAGCTGACCGTAAATGTCGCACGCACGTCGAGCCGGCCTTTCGATTCTGGCTGCGGTCCTCGGGCTCGGACTGGACATCGAGCCCACGAGCGCGCAGCTATCCGCCCCCAATCCGTACCGAGCGGTCGATGGCTGGGGAACGCTGCCCGGCGGACGGGCGTGGGGTTCGACGAGCGCTACGTATCCGACGCCGGACGGGGAGCACATCTGGGTTGGAGAGCGATGCGGCGCCAACGTTTGCGTCGAGAGCGACGCGGATCCGATCGTGCTATTCGATCTGGAAGGCAACGTGGTGAGGAGTTTTGGTGCGGGACTCATCGCTTGGCCGCACGGGATGTTTGTCGACGACGACGGAAACGTCTGGGTCGCCGACGCCACGGGCTTTGCCGCCGTGCCAGAGGGCTGGGGTCATGTCGTCTACAAATTCAGTCCCGAAGGCGAACTCTTGATGACATTGGGTCAGCGCGGCGTTTCGGGCAGCGGACGCGATACGTTCGCAAAACCTTCGGACGTCCTCGTCGCACCGGACGGAAGCATCTTCGTGGCGGACGGACACGACGCGACGGGCAACAATCGGATCGTCAAATTCGCATCCGACGGTCGTTTCCTCATGGAGTGGGGATCCACGGGGACGGCAAACGGCGAGTTTCGCGATCCGCATGCGCTCGCCCTGGACTCGCAGGGACGGCTGTTTGTCGGGGACCGGGCAAACAGTCGAATCCAGATTTTCGACCAAGAGGGAAATCACTTGGAGACCTGGCATCAGTTCGGTCGACCGAGCGGAATCTTCATCGACGAAAACGATGTTCTCTACTCGACCGACTCGGAGTCGAACGCCCGGCGCAACAAAGGATGGCTCCGAGGGATTTATATCGGAGACGCCTCGACGGGTTGGGTTACCGGGTTCATTCCCGACCCTGAACCGGATCAGGACAACTCCGGGACGAGTGGGGCGGAGGGGATCGCGGTCGACCGGCATGGCAATCTCTACGGCGCGGAGGTTGGTCCCCGCCAGATGCGGAAGTACATGAAGCGCGCGGCGGAGGGCGGATGATCGTCACGAACCTTTCCAGCAATCGCAGTCTACACGAATCGATCACAAGCAATCGAGACAGGAGAGCAGGATGAAACGAGCACTGGGATTTTTTGCAGTACTCGCGCTTGTCGGCGTGCAGCCGGCACTCGCGCAGGATGAGAAGATGAGCTTCTTCGTCGTGAGTTCAAATCCGGGTGATGGCGCCGATCTAGGCGGCCTGGCGGGAGCGGACGCTTATTGCGAGACGCTGGCGGCCGCAGCCGGAGCAGGCGGGTTGACCTGGCATGCATATCTGAGCAC
Organism: Gemmatimonadota bacterium; assembly: GCA_029262175.1. Taxonomy (GTDB): domain Bacteria; phylum Gemmatimonadota; class Gemmatimonadetes; order Palauibacterales; family Palauibacteraceae; genus Palauibacter. The sequence goes on along the minus strand of JAJCZV010000054.1, from coordinate 44,888 downwards.
CACCGGCGCGGGCGGGGTCAACGCACGCGACCGCATCGGCAGCGGCCCCTGGTTCAATTTCGAGGGGACGCTGATCGCCAACAATGTCGACCACCTGCACAGCAACGGACCCAATTTGACCAAGGGTACGATCCTGACCGAGAAGGGCGACCAACTCAACGGTCGCGGCGACTCGCCCAACATGCACGATGTGCTCTCGGGATCGAACATGGACGGTACGGCTTCGAACTCGGGCGATGACACCACGTGCAGCAACTGGACGTCGAGCGACGAGGGCAGCGCACTCGTAGGACACCATGACCGACAGGGAGGCGGCGCGAACCCGTCTTCGTTCAACTCGGCGCACGGCTCGCGCGGCTGTAGCCTCGAGAACCTGCGCGGGACCGGCGGCGACGGGCGCTTCTACTGCTTCGCGACCGATGGTCCGAGCGGTGAGGCGGAACTCGCGTTGGGCCGAGTTCGAATTCAGCCGTAGCTTCCGTAGTTCGTAGATGCGAAGAGCCCCCGGATCCAACGCGGACCCGGGGGCTTTTTCTGTTACGGCGTTTGCGGCCTAAGGCAGTCGAAGCGCCACGAGCGATCCGGCAAAGTCGCCGCTCTCACCCCGACCACCCACCGCCATCACCACGTACTGCTTCCCATCGTGCATATAGGTCATCGGTGCGGTCATGGTGTTGCCAGGTAAATCCACGACACCCACCTCTCGACCGGTCATCTTGTCCACCGCGTGAAACCGCGGCTCGCCGCTTCTGCCCTCGCCGTACATCAGCAGCGTCTTGGTCACCAGCTTGGTCGCGTGAGAAGCTTGTCCGGTGTTCGGCAAATCGACGCCGGCCAGCGCGGCGTGGTTGGTGATGCGGTCGGGCGTATCGCCGTTTGGAATCTGCCACAGATGGTCGCCCGTCTTGAGGTCGATCGCCGTGATCGTGCCATAGGGCGGCTTCAGGAGCGGCAACCCTTCGGGACCCCGCACGCCGCCGGGCCCGACACTCACCCACGACACGTTCGAGTTCGGGTCGACGTCCGTGCCGGGTACGAGGCGCGGCGCGCTGCACGCCTTGGTGGAGGCCACGTACACGATGCCCGTCTCCGGGTCCGCCGCCGCCCCACCGGGGATGTTGGCCCCGCCGTTCGAGCCTGGGCAGTGGATCGATGCCTGCCCCGCGGGACCGCCCTCGATCGCCGGCGGGTTGAACAACGGCCCCAACCGAAACTCCGACACGATCTCGAGCGCCTGCTGCTTGAGCGCCGGAGTGAAATCGATCAGATCGTCTTCGGTGATGCCCTGCATCTCGAACGGGGCGGGCTTGGTCGGGAACGGCTGTGTCGGCGAACTCCACTCTCCTTCGACGTCGGAGGGCGGTACCGGACGCTCTTCGATGGGCCAGACCGGCTCGCCCGTCTCGCGATTGAGCACATACAGAAAGCCCTGCTTCGTCGCTTGAGCCAGCACGGGAGTCGGTCGACCATCGATCGTCACGTCGAGCAGGTTCGGAGCGGTCGGCGTGTCGTAGTTCCAGATGTCGTGGTGCACAAACTGGAAGTGCCACCGGCGCTCGCCGGTCGCGACGTCGATCGCGATCACGCTGGTCGAGAACAAGTTGTCCCCCGCGTGAAATCCACCGAAGAAATCGATGGTGGGAGGATCGGTCACGACGTAGACGAGCCCGAGTTCGGGATCGGCCGACATGGGGGCCCATGCCGACACGTTGCCCGTGTATTCCCATGCATCGGTGAGCCAGGTGTCGTGCCCGAACTCACCCGGCTGTGGGATCACGTTGAAGCGCCACAGGTGTTCGCCGGTCTTCGTGTCGTACGCCAGGACGTTCCCCGGGACGTTCTCCTGCCTCGTCTGGTAATAGCCCTGCTCGTGCGAATTCCCGACGATGATGACGCCGTTGACGATCATCGGGGGCGATGAGTTCGTGATGTACCCGACGTCATCCGGGAACCCGGAGTCTCGATCGTGCGGCCCTTCGCCAAGGTCATCGAGGAGATCGACCGTTCCGCCCTCACCGAAGCTCTCGATCGGGCGACCCGTCTCGGCGTCGAGGGCGTGCAGGAAGAACGCGGGTGTGATGACGTAGATGCGGCCCTGCCCGTCGACCAGGTCGTAGCCCACGCCCTTGCCATAGTTCTTCCGCATCGACTTTTCCCAGCGCTCCGTGGGCGCCTCACGCCAGGTCCAAAGCGTCTCTCCCGTGGCGGGATCCATCGCTACGACCGTGCGGCGCGATCCAGCGACGCTGTACAGCGTTCCGTTTGCGTAGATCGGCGTCGCGCGGAGAAGCGGGTCGGCCCCGTCGTGGCTGAAGTTGTCGCCGCGCCATGTCCAGGCGACTTCCAGATCCTCGAAGTTTGCAGCCGTGATCTGATCGTGTGGCGCATATCGCGTGGACCCGGCGTCGGAACCCCAGAAGCGCCATTGATCGGCGGCGGACGACGTCTGGGCAGTTGCCGAGGCGGCGAATATGAGAAGCGCGACCAACCCGAGAGACCGAAACCGTGTTCGTATCATCGCTTTGAAACCCTGGGAAAGAGTATTCAGCACCCGCCAAGCGAGACGCACGCGAAGCGGTTGGCCGAGTTCAAAATGGACGCGAGAGCGCGGCCACGGCAAACGGCAACGATGGGAAGCCCCCCTACCCCTCGACGCCGCGATCCGGGCGGTTCATCGTATACGCTCGGCCGGGATCCCACGGAGGAGCGATATGAAGCCCACGAATCAACCGCCGCATCAGCTGATCATAGTTCTCGCCCTGGTGGCCCTATCGACACCCGTTTCCGCGCAGAACCATGCGCCGAATCCCTATTCGGCCCAGGACGGCTGGGCGAAAATGCCACAGGGCCGCACGTGGGGATCTACGAGCGCGGTCTACCCGGCCGCGGACGGACGTCACATTTGGGTCGGCGAGCGCTGCGGAGAAAACACCTGCGTCGGACACGATGACCTGGATCCGATCCTTCTCTTCGACCCCGAAGGCCGTCTCGTCCGAAGCTTTGGCGCCGGCATGATCGTTTGGCCTCACGGTCTCCATGTGGATTCGGAGGGCAACGTGTGGGTCGCCGACGCCCGTGGCGAAGGCGACAAGGGACACCAGGTACACAAGTTCAGCCCGGACGGTGAACTGCTCATGAGCCTCGGCACCGCGGGCGTGGCCGGGGACGGGCAGAACGAATTCAACCAGCCGTCCGACGTATTGGTCGCCCCGGGTGGGGACATCTTTGTCGTAGACGGCCACGGGTCGGGCGGCAACAATCGGGTCGTCAAGTTCTCGAGCGACGGCACGTTCATCAAAACGTGGGGCACCACGGGGGCCGAAGCCGGCGAGTTTCGCGACCCGCATGCGCTGGCCATGGATTCTCAGGGCCGACTGTTCGTCGCGGATCGAGGCAACGCTCGCCTGCAGATCTTCACTCAAGACGGCGAGCACATCGAGACCTGGACGCAGTTCGGTCGTCCGAGCGGGCTGTTTATCGATGCGAACGACGTGCTGTACTCGGCCGACTCCGAGTCGGGCGCCAACTGGTCGCAGAACTTCGGCTGGCGACGCGGGATTCGGATCGGCAGCGTCGCCGATGCGTATGTGACCGCGTTCATCCCGGACCCCGCGCCCCCGAGTCGGGAGGCCGGCACGACCGCGGCCGAAGGCGTCGCCGTAGACGCGGCCGGCAACATCTACGGGGCCGAGGTCGGTCCTCGGCAGCTGCGAAGATACGTCCGGCCGTAGCGGGACTTCGCCGGACCTAGCGGTCGCCTTCCAGGTCGATGCGAGACGCGATCGTTATCGGAGGTGGGCCGGCAGGCGCCACCTCGGCGGCGCTGCTCGCCCGCCATGGTCATCGGGTAACCCTGGTCACGCGGGCCGTGCCGCCGGCACCCTGGCTCGCTGAATCCGTCCCCGCATCCGCCCGTAAACTGCTCGACCGCGTCGGCGCGCTGGAGGCCGTCGAAGGGGCGGGGTTTCTGCCAAACGAAGGCAACACGGTGTGGTGGGCCGGTCGCCCCGAGCACTCTGAACGTTTCCCGGCAGACGAACCCGGGTTTCACGCGGATCGTGCGGGGCTGGAGACCGCGATGCTGGGACTCGCCCGTTCTGCCGGCGTACACATCCTCCAGGGCACCCCCGTGCGAGAGGTGGGCCGGGATTCGGAGGTGTGGTCGGTAGAAACCGGTGCGGAGACGATCCGGTCACGGTGGCTACTCGACGCGTCGGGCCGCGGCGGCGTCTTCGCGCGTCGCGACCTTCGCCTCAAGGAAGCGCAGACGTCGACGCTCGCACTCGTCGGTCGTTGGGTGTGCGATGGCGGTTCGGACGCCGAGCCTGGCCACACGTTGATCGAGAGCTATGAAGACGGCTGGGCGTGGTCCGTCCCCCTGTCTCGGACCGAGCGCTGCGTCACCGCGATGGTGGATCCCCGGCGGACCGCCCTGGCCCGCAAGCACGGCCTCGACGGGATGCTGGCCAGCGAAATGGAGAAGGCGACCCGCCTGAGCGACCGGCTCGGCGATGGTCGCTCGGCCGGCAAGACCCGGGCTTGCCCCGCCTCGCTCTACGGTGCGTCTCAATACGCGGTTCCCGGGGCGCTTCTGGTCGGCGATGCAGGTTCCTTTATCGACCCGCTCTCGTCCTACGGCGTGAAGAAGGCGCTCTCTTCCGCATGGCTCGCGTCGATCGTGGTCCACACGGCCCTCATGGAGGACGAGATGCTCCATGCCGCGCTGGAGTTCTACGACCGACAGGAGAAGGAGGTCTATCGGACCTATCGAGCGAGATCGATCCCGTTCTTCGACGATGCCGTCGACGCCCACGGGCACCCGTTTTGGGAGGTGCGCGCGGAGGCCGCTCGACGGGCCACCGGCTCCACCGTTGCGAAGGAAGCGCCCGGTCAAGATCCGTCCGATCCAGTGAGCCTCGACTCGGAGGCGGAGGCGTTTGTCGGCGATCCCAGGGTTCGACGCGCCTTTGAAGAGATTCGCGACCGAGCCGAACTGGGGGTTCGGGCCGGGACCACCCTCTCCACCGTGGACCGACCCGCGGTCGTCGGAGACCGAATCGCGCTCGACCCCCATTTGACGAGCGACGCGCTTCCGGGCGGGACCCGATTTGTCCGAAACATCGACCTTCGGCGGCTCGTGCGACTGGCTCCCGGCTTCGATCAAGTGCCGGATCTGTACGAAGCGTACAACCGGGACGGCTCGACGGCGGATCTCGGTGAGTTTCTGGCGGCGCTGGGGCTGGCCGTCGGCGCCGGTTTCCTGGAATTCGAGCGATCCTCAGTTTGACGCTTCTACCCTGGCGGGAAAGCCGAGCGTTTTGCACCATCAGCCCGTCCCAAACGGAGGATTGATGAGACTTCCTGTCCGTTTTGCCACGCTCGTCGCCGTGTCGGTCCTGGGGGGTGGGGTGCTCGCCGCCTCCCGGCCGCAGCCGCTGGTTCCTGGCATGCCGACCCCGGACACGGGGCCGCGGTCTTTCGCCGGTGCGGCCGACGAGGGCTACCCGATCGAGAACGAGACGCTGATCACGCGCTGCTCGCGCTGCCACGAGCCCGACGATCAGGGTCGCATGACCAGAATCTCGTACGAGCGAAAGACCCCTGAAGGCTGGCAGACCTCCATCCGCCGGATGATGGCGCTCAACAACGTCTCGATCGAGCCGGATGAAGCCCGCGAGATCGTCCGATATCTATCCAATCGACAGGGATTGGCTCCCGAGGAGCTCGAGCCCGGTCGGTTCGAGGTAGAACGCCGCATGATCAAGCATCGATACGAAGCGGATGCGGGTGTCGAGGAAACGTGCATCCAGTGTCACAGCATGGGTCGGGTCATCACGCAGCGGCGCACCCGCGACGAGTGGGACCTTCTCATGGCGACGCATCGAGGTCTCTATCCCCTCGTCGACTTCCAGGCGTTCAGAACCGGGGGCCGCACGCCCGATAGCGACGAGGACCCTCGGCAACCCATGGACTTGGCCGTAGATCATCTGGCCGAAGCGTTCCCGCTCGAGACGCCGGAATGGTCGGCCTGGTCGGCGACCATGCGACCGCCCCGCATCGCCGGGACGTGGTTGCTCGAGGGGCACGAGCCCGGCAAAGGCCCCGTCTTCGGGTCGGTTGAGATCTCCGCCGGCGCCACGCCCGACGAGTTCACGACCCGCGCGAGCCTGACCTACGTCGAGGGCGGCCTCACGATGAGCCGCACCGGAACCGCCATCGTCTATACCGGATATCAGTGGCGCGGTCGATCCAATGCCGGGGAAGCGGACGAACTGCGTGAGGTCATGACGGTGGAGCGCGGTTGGCGGAAAATGACGGGCCGTTGGTACCAAGGCGCGTACGAAGAGTTCGGCCCCGACGTCACGCTCACCCGAGTCGGGTCCGAGCCCGTGATCGCGGGCGTGTATCCGCGCGCGCTCGGAGTCGGCGCTGGGCCGACGCAGATCCGGGTGCACGGCGCGAACCTGCCCTCCGATGTGGCGACGGCCGCGTTCGATTTTGGGCCCGGCGTGGTCGTTCTGTCCGCCACGGCCTCCAGCTCCAACCTCTTCACGCTCCGCCTGACCGTAGATGCCGACGCCGCGCTCGGCGCTCGCGACTTGTACGTCGACGGAGTCAGCCTTACCGAGGCGATCGTGGTGCATGACGGGGTCGATCGGCTCGACGTTACTCCCGAGGCGGGGATGGCTCGCATCGGCGGAGCGAACTTTCCGAAGGGATACCAACCCTTCGACGCCATCGGTTGGAACGACGGCCCCGATGGCGAGCCGGACACCGCCGATGACCTCGAGCTCGGACGGGTCTCCGTCGCGTGGTCTGTCGAAGAGTACACCGCCACCTACGAGGACGACGACGTGTCGTTTATCGGTCAACTCGGCCAAGACGGCGTGTTCGTGCCCGCGGTGGACGGTCCCAATCCGGACCGACCGGGGAGCCGAAACAACATCGGAGATGTTTGGGTGGTCGCGACGTACACCGGGCCTGGAGCGGACCCCGACGATCCGATCCAGGCGCGCTCGAATCTGATCGTCACGGTTCCGCTCTACATGAAGTTCGATCCCTTCGATGGAATCGCACCCGGGAGACTCGTACCATGAGGCGACCCCTATGACGGTCCTTACCACAGAACCACTGATGGTGGAGACACCGACGCAGCTCGCCCTGCGGGAGTTCCACCCGTTCGAGGCGTCGGGCGCTCGCTACGTGTACCTGGTTCCGTCCGCCGGCATTTTTCAGCTCGACGAACCCTCCGGCGCGATTCTCGATGTCCTGGCTCAGGGTCCTCGATCCGATGACGAGATCGTGGGAGCGCTGGGCCAGCGATTCTCGGAGGAAACGCTTCGAGACGGGCTCACCGAACTTCAGCAAATCCGCGTCATCGGGGATGTTGGCGCGCCGCGCGAGCAGGTGGTGAACGATCTGCCCCCCGAGGGCTTCCCGCTCACCACCATGGTCCTCAACGTCACGAACAAGTGCAATCTCGCCTGCACGTATTGTTACGAATATGGCGAGGACAAGATCGTGGACACGACGTGTAGCGATCAGCCGAAGTTCATGGCCGACGACACCGCGCGAGACGGTGTCGAATTCCTCCTCAAGGAATCCGGACCGCTGAAGGTCGCCCACCTGACGTTCTTCGGAGGAGAGACGCTTCTCAACTTCCCCGTCCTCCAGGACACCGTCGCCTATGCACGCAAGCGGGCCGAGGAAGAGGGAAAACGGATCGAGTTCAGCCTCACCACGAACGCGACGCTACTCCGTCCCGAGATCATCGAGTGGCTGGCGGAGAACGAAATCGGCGTCACGGTGTCGATCGATGGACCCAAAGAAGTGCAAGACAAAATGCGGGTCTTTCACAGCGGCAAGGGTTCGTACGAAACGGTCCAGCCAAAAATCAAGGAACTGCTCCGCGTTCATACGTCCCGTCCGATCGGTGCCCGCGTCACGTTGACCCGCGAGAACCTCGACATCCATCGGATCTACAAACACCTGCATGAAGAGATGGGGTTTTGGGAGGTCGGCTTTGCGCCGGTGACCACGGCTCCGGATCGAGACTACGAGATCCAGGACGAAGGATACGTCCGCATGCTCGCACAGTTTGGCGAGCTCGCGCGCGACTGGCTCGAACACGCCGTTGAGAACCGTCATCACGGGTTTTCAAACATCAAGGATACGCTCGAAGAGATCCACAAAGGGGTAAGCAAGGCGTATCCGTGCGGAGCGGGTCTTGGGCTGATGGGCGTATCGACCGGCGGTGACGTTGCGTTGTGTCACCGGTTTGCCGCTTCCGACGATCACAACTTCGGGACGGTCGCCGATGGGATCGACCGCGACAAGCAGCGGGAGTTCTTGGAAGAGCACCACATCAAAAACAAGACCGATTGCCATACGTGCTGGGCGCGTCCGATTTGCTCGGGCGGGTGCTACCACGAGGCGAACACGAGATACGGCGAGACTCAGGCTCCCAACCTCCACTTCTGCACCTGGGTCAGAAGTTGGACGCACACGTGCCTCGAGATCTATGGAGAGTTGTCGGAGCGGAACCCGTCCTATTTGGCTCGATTCGATGCATAGGACGTGGGACGAGAAACAACCGGGACGGATCGAACGCACGAGTAGGAGAGGACATTGAAGAATCTCAAACCGATCAATCAGAAGGCCGGGCGGATCGAAGCGCAGATCCGACGTGAACAACTCGACGTGGTCGGGTTGGAGAGTCAACCACCCGAAGGGGCGAACATTCCGCTCGGATGTTCGCTCGTGTTTTTTCCGGGCTGGGAAGTCGACTCCGACGGCGGCACGGCAGGATTATGCCAGCCGGTGGAACGCGATCTGTTCGATTGTCACCTGGCGTGTTTCTGGCCCGCCCACGTGCCCGATCAGCTAAATCATTCTCCGGACTGGACCGCGAAATGCGCTTCTGCGCAGAAGGATTGGCGTAAACTCGACCTGGTCTTTCCGTGATCTGGAGGCGTCAGGCGCTGTTCGCCGGCCTATTGGCGACCTGCCTCGCGTTTCCTGGCCTCCTCTCCGGCCAGAATGGCGATGGTCGCAACGCCCATTGGTATCTGGGCAACTATGGAAAAGAGATCCTCGTATGGGATGAGGCCTCGGAGGAGATCGTCCAACGGATCGAGACCCGATACGCGATCCCGACGGGTCTTACGATGTCGGCTGATCGAACCCGACTCTACGTCCGCGGCCCCATGGCGGAGATCTACGAGATCATCGATCTCGAGCGTAACGAATCGATCGATGAGTTCACGCTGACTCGAGGGCGGACGCGAACCTGGATCAGCGGCTTTCAGCCGCACCCCAGTAATGCGTGGGCGGTACTGCAAATTCAAGATCGCACGAAACTCGTAGATCGATACGAGATCGCAGATCCCCAGCTCGTCCGCTTCGACCTTTCGACAAAGCAGGTGACCGATACCATCCCGTGGCCGGATGAGACGCAGCGTGAGGGTGTCGGCTTCCGGTTCTCTCCGGACGGCGAAGTCCTCTACATCTTCATGGAGGACATCGTCGCGCTCGATACGGACGACTGGTCGGAGGTGGACCGGTGGGATCTTTCGGCGCCCCCGCAGCCTGGCATGGGCGCAATGTCGCTCCCGTTCGGACGCAGCCCGTACCAAGAGGCGGAGGGCATCTACACGGGGTTGTTTCGGATGACCGATCCCGTGCAGCAGCGCAGGATGATGGGGATCGCCACCGTCGATATGGCCGCCCAGGACGTGGATTTCTATCCGCTGGGACCGAGCGAGGGCGTGAGTTTCCAGATCTCACCCGATGGCACCAAGGGATACGGCCTCCGCTCGGAAATCGGGGACTATGAGGTCTGGAAGTTCGACCTCTTGGGCCGTCGCGTGTCGGAACGGATTCCGTTCGCCGGCCGACCCCGGATGGCGCTCATGCCGAGCGCGGATGGGAGCCGACTTTTTATCTATAACGCCGGTTCGACCATCGACATCTACGATGAAGCCACCTTCGAGTACCTGCGCACATTTACGTTCGACGCCGACATGACGTCCGTGACGATTGTGGCCGATCCGCAGTGATCCGCGGGTGATCCGCGACCCACATCTTCGACGAGCCCTCGCTTACGTTCGCCCGTATGCGGGGGCTTTGGTTCCGGTGGTTCTGCTCTCGCTTGCCGGTACCGCGCTCGCGCTCGTTCTTCCCTACTTGTCCAAGTCTCTCATCGACGATGCGATCCTCGGGCAAGACTTCTCGATGCTGGTGCGTCTGGTCGGGCTCTTCCTGGGCGCCACGTTCCTCAGTTTCCTGGCCAACGTCGGAAGCGGCATGCGATATACCCGCGTATCGGCCGACATTCTCTTTGACATGCGCCTGGCGTTGTATCGGCACCTACAACGGCTGTCGCCTCGCTTCTACGCGGCGACGCCGCTGGGCGATGTGGTCTCGCGGATCAACAACGACATCGGTGAGATCCAGCGGGTAACGGCCGAGACTGCGCTGGGTTGGCTCGGGAATATTCTGTTTCTCATCGGCACGGTGGCGATGTTGGTGTGGCTGGATGCGCGACTGTTTCTGGTTGGCCTCCTCGCCCTCCCGCCGAGCCTATGGGCGCTCGTCCGGTACCGGAGACAACTCGAAGATCGTGTGCGCGAACTCCGGGAAAGAAGCGCGGACATCGGCAGCTTTCTTATCGAGACGCTTCAAGGGATGCGACTCGTCGTCGCCTCGAACGCTCAGGAGCGTGAGGTCGATCGCTTTCGCGCGCACAACGACGGGTTTGTGCGGGCGCTTCTTTCGATGCGCTGGTTCACCTACCTCGCGGGCGGCTTCCCCGGTCTCCTCCTCCAGGCGGGCACGGGGGCCGTGTTTCTGTACGGCGGATACCGCGTGATCGACGGCACCACCACGCTCGGGACGTTCGTCGCCTTCATGGCGTACCAGGCGCGGTTGATGTCGCCCGTCCAAGCGCTGATGGGATTGTACGCGAACTTGGCGAGCGCTCGCGCTTCGCTCGTTCGTGTGCACGAAATCTTGGACACGCCGGCCGACGTCTCGGATCCTGAAGAGGCCCTCGCCCTGGCACCCGGACCGGGCCACCTCGAATTGCGCGACGTTCGATTCGGGTTCGGTCGTGGTCAACTCGTGCTCGATGGCGTGGACCTGACGATTCCGGCGGGACAGGTCGTGGCGCTCGTCGGCGCGAGCGGGAGCGGCAAGTCCACGCTCGCCGACCTCCTGGTGAGGCAGCTCGATCCGGAAAGCGGGAGTGTCCACCTGGACGGACAGAACCTCCGGCAACTCCGCCTTTCCGACGTCCGGCGGCGCGTGGCCGTCGTGGAGCAGGACCCGTTTATCTTCCATACGTCGATCGGCGAGAACGTCCGCTACGGAAACCCGGAGGCGACCGACGCGGAAGTGGCGACGGCCCTCGAGGCCGCGGCGCTCGCCGACCTCGTAGCCTCGCTCCCCGCCGGTATCGACACGATCGTGGGCGAGCGTGGTCGTCAGCTGTCCGCCGGCGAGCGGCAACGACTCGCGGTTGCGCGCGCGTTCTTGGCCAACCCGGGCGTCCTCGTATTGGACGAAGCGACCGGAGCGCTGGATCCCGCCTCGGAGGGTCGGGTGCTGGAGGGGTACGATGCGCTCATGCGCGGTCGAACGACCGTCTTGATAACTCACCGACCCGAACTAGCCATGCGAGCGGACCGCGCCGTCATGATCCGCGACGGCGCGATCGTGGAAGACGGACATCCTTCGGATCTCATCAAGCGCACGGGTCCATTCCAGACGCTGTTTGCGGGCGACGGCTGATGGAGGAGGGAGCGGATGGAGCACTTCGTCACCGTGACGCACCTCCGCTTTGCGATCGCACCGGTCGAGACGTGTCCATCGCGGTGCTCGACAGCGGAATTCATCCCGGTCACCCACACCTGGGGCCCATCGCTGGCGGGATCGGCCTGACGATCGATGGCAAGCTGGACGACGATCTGGTCGACCGACTCGGACATGGGACTGCGGTGACCGCGGCCATCCAAGAGAAGGCACCCGACGCAGAGATCCAGGTCGTCCGCATCTTCCACGATGCGCTTGCCACCAGCGCTCGAACTCTGTCGCAGGCGATCGACTGGGCAAGCGAGCGCGGGTGTCGCCTCGCCAACCTCAGCCTGGGTACGCCACACCAGATTCGAATCGAAGAGCTCGGCCCGGCGATTGATCGCGCGGTCGAACGCGGGACCATCGTGGTGTCGGCCTACGAACACGAAGGTGAGCGGTGGCTTCCGGGAACCTTGCCGGGCGCGCTCGGCGTGGTACTCGACTCAGATTGCCCGAGGCATGCAGTGCGGATCGAGTCTCGAGACGGCCGGTCGGTCCTGGCAGCTTCCGGCTTTCCGCGTCCAATCCCTGGGGTGCCCGTGGAGAGAAATCTCAGCGGCATCAGCTTCGCCGTAGCCAACGCCACCGGCATGCTGGCCTTGGCGCTTGAAGGTCGGCCCGACGCGCGAACGTCCGCGGCAGCACTCACCCTGCTCGGCGGCTGATCGCCCACGACTTGCTGGAGCGGCGCAGACGCCTGGAAACGGCGGGAAAAGCGGCCGCTCTGGACGGGGCGCCCGATTTGTCGCACGGTTAGCTAGGAACGAACGCTGCCAAGCGGGCGTTACTCATATCGTCCGGAGCGTCTTGCCGGCAGGGTGAGGTCGGCATCCGGATCTACTCCAGAAGGAGGCCCCGATGAAATCGACCCAACCATCTGTGTTGGTGCACGGTGTCGTCGGCGGGATTCTGGCAGGGGCGATCGTCGCCCTTTGGTTCCTGGTCGTGGACCTGGTCGCCGGAGATCCGCTACACACCCCGATCGCGTTAGGGGGTGCCCTCTTCGGCGGGGTCGGAGCCGGCACTGCGCTCTCGGTCGCCCTCTACTCGGTGCTTCACCTCGGGACCTTCGCCATCGTGGGCGGAACTACGGCCTGGTTCCTGTCCGCCAATGAGATCGCGCCGCGGATCGCGTTGGGGTTGTTCTTCGGTCTCTGCGTGCTGACCGCGATCCATTATGTCGGACTCCTGGTCACGGACCAACAGCTCCTGAATGTGCTTCCGCCCGCGCACGTCGTGGGCGCCAACCTACTCGCGGGCGTGTTCTTGATGGCGTATCTGCACCGTGCCGAGAAGGACGAAAACCCGCTTGGACTGGGCGCACTCAAGTACCATCCGCTGTTGAGCGAGGGACTCCGGCTTGGGACCATCGGGGCCGTGACCGTCGCGGCGTGGTTCTTTCTCGTCGATATCGGCAGCGGCGTGCCATTCCGCACCCCGGCCGCTCTGGGCTCGGCGGTGTTTCTGGGCGCCGATGGAGCGGCCACGATTTCCATGTCTCCGACGATTCTTGCAGCCTATAGCATTCTGCATCTCGTCGCGTTCGGCCTGGTCGGTGTCGCCTTCGCAGCCGTCGCCCGCGGAGTCGAGCAGCTCCCGTCTTTGGCCCTTTTCGTGGTGATGGGCGCCATCCTCCTCGAGGCTCTCACGTTTACCGCGCTGGTAGCATTCGGCGGTTGGGTGCTCGGAAGCGTTTCGTTATGGGCAGTGGGCGTCGCGAATCTGTTGGCGTTCGTTGCAATGGGGGCCACGCTTTGGCGCGGACACCCGGCGCTTCGCGAGGGCGTGCTGCGAGAGGGCCTGGCCGGCACACCCTGAGACTGAGTCGGGCAGGGTCGGCTAGTAGAGCTGCCCAGAAGACGTGTAGAGTTCGAGTTTCTCGGCGGGCTGCCAACGTTCGCCTCGATGGCTCAATGACCACAGGAGCCAGCGCAGCCCGCTGAGTTCGAACTCGAATTCCAGGTGGGACGTGTTTCCACCATCCATGAAGCGGCGAAGCGAGAGAAGCGGGGTCTTCGGCGAGTTGAGGCCGTACAGGGTCGTTGTCGCGCTCCGGATTCCCGCTCGCTCCAACGACGGCCACGCTTGCCGGGTCCAAAGTCCGAACGGATAGCAGTAGTCGTTGGCATCGGCGCCCGTGATGTCGGAAATCACGCGGCGACTGGCGTCCACCTCGTCGAAAATCTCGCCCTGCTCCTCGACCACGTTGACGTGGTGGTGGCCATGAACCTGAATGTCGAAACCTTGCTCGTGAAGCGCACGCATATCATCGGCGTTGAGCACGTCCCAGGTCCGACGAGCAAGGAGCGGGTCCGGGTCGACACCGAGCGCGCGGCCGACGCGTCGCACGAAATCAAGCCTTTCTTGCGAGCCGTGCGGGAGAGTCATCAGATGCTCCGTCGCACGAGCGGCCAGCTTCTTCCTTTCGCGTTCCGTCCCGAAGTTCGAGTCTGGCCCGAGCTCTGGAATGGAAGTCCTCAGCTCTTCGACGTTCGATTGCGCGAAGATGTCTCTCAGAAGAAGCGGGCAAACGGGAATGCCGTTCACCACATGAGCCGTGACGACATAGACCGTTGCCGTTGCCCCGTACTCCTCGAGCACCGGTGCGGCCGCGGCCGCAAAGTTGTAGAGTCCGTCGTCAAACGTGAGCGCCACTTTCCCGCGCCCCGTTTGTCCGCTACGAAGCGCCTCGACTGCCTCGTCGAGACTCACGATCTGATAGTGCCTTTGAAGGTGAGCTAGGCGGACTCGCAACTCGTCGGGCGTAAGAAACAATTCCTTGAAGCGCGTCTCTTCGTCGTGCATGGAGACATAGTGAAACCCGAGAATCCTGACCGTGCTCCCGGTCACTAGACGTGCAAGCGCGAAAAGCCCGCACGCGCGAGCCACCCACAGAACGCCCAATTTCAGCCGCTTCTTGGGGCTCAACGCGCTCAAATCCCTTTGTCGATGTCGATCACTCGGGCCGTTCAAAGTCCACGATGTTTTCCCACTCCCGCGAATCGGAACGCGCCACGACCGCCACCACGGGTTCCGTATCGCTCATGTTGAAGACTTCGTGCGGGATTTCAGGTTCGATAAAGATGAAATCACCAGCCTCGTTCTCCAACGTCTGCTCCAGACGAGGACCGAACTCGTGCCGGACTCGGCCTTGCAAGATGTAGAGCATGACTTCGAACCCCACATGGATGTGCGCCTTCGCGACGCCACCCGGCGGGATCATGGCGACGTTCATGGAAAGCGCCTGGGATCCGACGTTTTCTGCCCACATTCCGGCCTTGTACTCGATTCCGTTCCATTTGCGTAGAACGCCGCTTCCGCGGACCGTGCGAATGCCATCGTGGTCTTCTACTACGCCTTTTGCAGCGGGGTCGTCGCTCATAAGAGTCTCTCCGAAACTGGGCGGTCGGTCGGAGGCCTCGATCGCCTCCGGCCCGGGTGACCCCGTGCCTGAACGCGGTCAGGACAGATCGTATCCGCTCGACGCGGTGGAGTCGAGCAAGGAGAGGCGGAACGTCGCCGTCTAGAACTGCCTCAGGAAGAATTGATTCCGGCCGCTGAGCCGGGGATTCACCACGTTGCTGAAAATCGATCCGAACGTGTAGCTGAATCCGAGATTGAGGTTGTACTCGAAGCCGGTCTCCAACTCTCGCTGGCGGGTCAGGACTTCCTCTTCCGATGCGCCCAGCGCGGCCAGGTTGATCTGATCGCGCAGCCGGGACACGCCTCCGTTGAGCCGAAACGAGAGTCCCTTGATCACGCGAAGATCGAAGCCGCCATTCAGATTGATCCGGTGACGGGAGAGATCGTTCAGGTGTTGAACGATCTGAAAGGACGCCTCGGAGGATCCCCACGGTTGTCGGACTTCGAACGCGACGCCAAACCGATGATCGGGGACCGTCTCCTCGGTCTTGAAGAAGATCGTTTCATCGATGTAGTTGAGTCGCGTCACCCCCACCGAGTAGAGAAACCGCAGTTGTCGGCGAGTCGACTCGTCATACGGATATACATTGAACTCGACCGCAGGAGCGAAGCGAATGGACACGTCTTCGTTGGAGAAGGTGGAGTGAGCTACGGCGAACTGCCCTCCCCAGCCCCAATGCCGCCCCGCCGTTTTCACGTATAGGGCGCTCCCGTTGTATCCCCGAGTAACGCTCTTGAAGGTCGTGGAGTCGTTGACGTCGAAGTTGTTTTCGGAGTAGTTCTGTCCCAGCGAAAACTCCAACCTCGATCCCTCCGTAACGCGGTTCGCCGACACGTTCGTGTTCGCGAACAAGAAGCTCTGTCTCTCTTGACCGAAATAGAACCCGGACGCGTTGACGCGGAACGTCCAGAAATTCCATGGGTCGTCCTCGGGAGTGGCGATCACCGGCGCGGCTTCTTGAGTCTCGGGGACCATTCGCACCTGCTCCGACTGACCGGTGCGGGCGATGTACCGCGCGAGACCAAGTTGGATCTGACGGGCGATGCGACTCATGGCCTGCTCTTCGGCCAGGTTCGCCCGCGTCCCGACCTCTAGGCGATCGTCGATCCCCTCAAACTCCTCGCGTCCGACGAAATCGAGGGTAAACTGCTGGCCCCCACCGCCGGTCGCCTGGCTCGTAACCAACACATGAACCTGGGCGTCTTCGCGGTCGCGGGTGTGATTGACATAGGAGATCTCGCGGACGTAAAAGTCGCGATCGCAAAACTGAAAGCCGCGGCAATCGATAAACACGCGAAGGGCCTGACCGACCGCCGTCACCTGCGCCTCCGCGGAGGACGGGGGTTGTTGCCCGCCAGCCGATCCGGGGTGCACCGCCTGCAGCGTGAGGATCAGTGTCGACGCCAACAACGCAGCCTGCGTTCTCACGTGCGCGGCTCCACTCCCGGAAGGATCGGTTCGGCTCGCCCCAAATAAGAACCCCGTCGGGAGCCTATCGTTGCACGCTCACCGCCGTGAGCTCCTCGAGCAGCTTCTGAAAGCGACTCCGACTCATGCCCACACAACGAGCGACCTGGGCCAAAAACGCGCCTTCGCTTTCATCGAGCCTTCCGTCGGCCAGCGCGACACGAAACGCATAGGCGACGACTTGTTCCTTGCCCTCGTCGGTAAGATCGGCTGACAGCTCGCGCATGTCGCCGAGCGGGTCGCCATCGTCCGACTGAATGAGAGCCACGTCCGCATCGACTTCTTCATCGGTTATCGGTGTGCCGCTCAACTCGTGGTAGACCTCTCTGATGGTTCTCACTTCGGCGGCATCCATGTGGCCGTCCGCCAGCATGACGCCGATCATCGCGCGCTTCATCGCGTCTGGGTAGGCCTCGGTGACTCTTGCAGCCTTCTCCTTCGATCCGTTCCCGATCCCGAAGGCCGTGACCATAGCGAGGCCGAAAAACACGACATCCATCCCGCCAAAACTGCCCCAGAATCCCGAGGCGCCCATCAATTCTCGCAGCTCCGGAAGCTGCGCTTCGAGATTCGTTCGAATCTCGGTCTCGATCCCAGTGCGGAATTCGTCGCGGGCTTGATCAGAGAAGTCGGTCCAGCGAGACTCGGCTTCCGACCAGATGTCCGCCGGATACTCGCCCTCGGTCGTCGCGTAGTCGGGGTCGACGTCCTCCGCCCACACCACGACATCTCCGGCGGATTCGCGTTCTTCGACGATGGCGTCGGCTACGTAGGAGATGAGGAGTTCTTCATCGTCGAGCTCTGCCGTAAACATCGAAACCATCTCGCTGTCGTCCGGGATGAGGAACTGCACCGTCAGATACTTCCCCGCCACGATAGAGAGAACGGACAAGACGACGGCTACGACACCGGCTGGCGTCGGTGCAATACTCCCATCTCGATTGCCGAATGCCACGGCATAGCCGACGGCGCCGCCGATCCCCCAGGCGATCCAACCCACCTCATAGCCGGTGACACCCGCCACAACAGCCCAAACCACGGCACCTATCGCGCCGCCGATGACCCCCGCGATCACAGCCCTCATGGGACCTCCCCCTCGTTCGAGTCGCAGGTCAAGGAGCAGGGGGGATGCCACGGGGGGCGGATTTGGACCGTTCCAGAGGTGGTGGAGCCGTTGGTGGGGCCCGCGCTTATCGGATCGTCAGACCGATGGTCAGCCCGTATCGACTCGCGATCACGTCCTCCACGGCGCCGTCTGACAGCACGATGTCGCCGATCGCACTGATCCAAGATGTCGCGTTGGCCGTCAACGCTATGTGTCGAGAGAGCGTGAAATCCCAGCCGACGCCGAAGGTCATTCCGACGCCTTCACCAATCGATACGATCGGAACGCTTGGAGCGACGGCGTCGGGTTCCACGGTTATTTCACCAGTTGCAACGCCGGTTCCCCCCTTCAGGAACAAGCCTGCATCCCATGGATACCAGAGCACGATGATCGCAAACGTCTCGTTCCGCGCGATACCGGAGCTGTCTGTGGATGTGAATCCGAACCGAGTATCGACTTGCGACGCGATCTCGAGTCCGAGCATGACTCGGTCGGACAGGGCGAGGCCCACGCGAGTCGAACCGACCGGGCCGGAACCTCGCGTCACTTCGCTGCAGTCGCTGCAGGAAACGCGAGTCAAGGACGGACCCAGCCCGAGCTCGACCCAAAGACCGCTTCGATGCGGTCGCTGAGCGATCACCGGATGCGGCATGTGCGCACTCAGCGTCAGCGCAAAGATCCCGGCCATAGCGAGGCGGCGAGCCGTCACCGGTTGAATCCCGGTAGCTTGGCATCCGTCCACATCAACAACACGCCGAATTCGGGGAACTCGCGCATCTCGTCCGGCCGGTCCGAGTATCGACTCATTCGATTATAGAAGCGCCCCTGGAAGGCCACGCTGAGATCGAGCGCAATGGGAAGTGTGAGCTCGAGACCACCGAAGCTGACGTTGTGGTCGGCGCTCGCCCCGCTCACGGTGTGGATGTACTCGCTACGTCCCACGAAACGGACATACGTGAGGCCGTTCTTCTCGTAGGCGATCTCGATGCGCGAGCCGCCGCCGGGGCCGAAGTCGTACTCACGCTCCCCGATGCCAGCGAACGGCGCCTCCATCGCGCCGAGAAAGATCACGTCTCCGAACAGGTGGGTTCTGACCCCGGAAGTGCGGCCCAGGCGCCACCGAGACAATACACCCAGCTCAACGCTTTGTGCGCCGAATCGTTGCGCCGGGTTGTTCACGAAATCGAACCGTTGGTTGACCGCGAAGACGTGGCCGTTGCCGTTGGTCGGGTCATTCAGGTTCCAGCCGAACAACCGACCGCTCGCGCGAAGCAGGTTCAGACCATCCCCACCCGGGCTCAAGCGCGCCCGGACGCTGAACACGTCAAACGGCGCCTCGTAGGGCGTCAGGAATGGATCTCCGTAGTTCAGACCGACCTGCAATGTGGGCGACGCTCTCGCGTCGTCTTCGCGATCGATGTACCCGGAGTCCGAAGACACACGCCCGCCGATTCCAAGTCGAAGGACGAAGGATTCCGGGTCGTGTTCGTCTGGGTTGGGACCGATCTCGGACCACTGCCCCCTGAGGAGACGGTTCAAGCTTCCAATCGGGTCGAAAGGAAGCGCGGCGATCTCGCGCCAGGTGCGAGCCGCGCCACCTGCACGGTTGTCTCGGATACTTGCCCCTAACCGATGAAACACCTCGCCCAGAGCGATCCCTCCAAAACTGGTCATAAAGAAATCGTTGAACGAGGGACGATGCGTTTCACCGAAGTATTCCCAGGTCCACGAACCCAGAAACGTCAGCGGGGCGGACTCCCAGAAGTCCAGTCCGTTGGACCGACCGGCGTTGAAGTAGAGGCCGCCATGGTACGGGTGCGCAAACATGTTTGCGCCAAAGGCATTCTCGTCCCACTCCCATCCGAGGCGAAGATTTCGACGCCAATCATCCAGGCCCACGCGCGCCCAGTCTTCGTTGAATGCCCACGCATCGACGCGGTTCACCCAAGCGTTGACGAGCAGGACTTCGCTTGCGGCTAGGAGCGGGTTCGGCTCTTGGAGAGCGTCGCGTCGCCCGTCCGCATCGAGGGGAGAAACGGCCGATGCTGTGGGATTTTGAGCAGCAACAGGCGCGGCCGCCGCGATCGACAAACCGACCAACGTGAGCCACACGCGCGGCGTCAGGGTCACTCGACCCGCGCCCCCGCATTCCGTTTGATCGCACGAACCGCGCGCCATCGCTCTTCCCCCAGACCCCCTGAGAGCTCGTTTGCGACGCCTCGTCCGACGCCGGAACTCATTTCTTGAGCAAGGCTTAAGCCAGCTGGACGGCGGCGAGGAGGCCACCAGGTTACGGAAGAGGCGGCCACGGCTCGACTCGAGCGCGCCCACCAGCAAGATTGGTTCGACGGGTCTTTTGCGAGGAGTAGATCTATGGACACAACGGCCATTCGCGTAGCCGCACCGCTACGCGAGGCGCTCTCTGTCGCCGTCGCTCGATTCCAGCACGAGAATCCGCGCAGCCGGAAATGCTTCGATCGCGCCACCGAGCACCTTCCGGGCGGAGACACGCGGTCGATTCTCCATTATGCCCCGTTTCCCGCGACCATCGTGGGTGCTGCGGGAGCGCGCTTGCGAGACATCGACGATCACGAATACATCGACTTCGTGGGGGAGTACACTGCGGGTCTCTACGGACACTCGCACCCGGTCATCGTGCAGGCGCTTCGAGATGCCATCGATGATGGGCTGAGTCTTAGCGGACCCCATCCGAACCAGCATGAATTCGCGGCGCTGATGTGTGATCGGTTTGCGCTCGAGAAGGTTCGGTTCACGAACTCCGGGACCGAGGCGAACCTCATGGCGTTGGCCGCGGCGCGCGCGGTCACGGGTCGCGAAGCGATCATGGCGTTTGACGGCGCATATCACGGGGGGCGGCTCAGCTTCATGGGGCCGGACGATCTTCGCGCCCCCTTTCAATGGGTCATCGGCGACTACAACGACTCGGAACAAGCGCGGGCTCTCATCAAAGAACATGCGTCCGACCTGGCGGTCGTGATCGTCGAACCCATGCTCGGCTCATGCGGGATCCCAGGAACGCTCGAGTTCCTCGGCGTGCTCCGCGATGAGGCTCGCCGCGTCGGAGCCGTGTTGATTTTCGATGAAGTTCAAACTTCGAGGCTGGGGCCCGGCGGGTTGCAGAAAAGTATCGGCATACAGCCGGACCTGACGACGTTCGGGAAGTATCTCGGGGGGGGTGCCTCGTTTGGCGCCTTCGGTGGTTGCTCGGACGTGATGGATCGCTTCGATCCCCGCCGAGATGACCATCTGCACCACGCGGGGACCTTCAATAACAACGTTCTTACCATGGCCGCGGGTCTGGCCGGGCTGCGCGACGTCTACACGCCCGAGGTGGCGGAGCGGCTGACCGCCGACGGAAACCAGTTCCGGGAGCGACTCAACGAAACCGCCGCAGGCTCCGGCGCAGCCGCTCAGGTGACGGGGTTGGGCTCGATCCTGGGCGTTCACTTCCAAAGGGGTCGCCTGGACCGCGCGTCCGATCTCAGGAGCCGTCGCGACGTCCTCCAACTCTTTCACTTGGAGATGCTGCTGGCGGGTTTCTACACCTCTCCGCGGGGGTTCATGAGCCTGTCCCTGGCGCTCTCAGACGATGACCTGGACGCGTTCGACAGCGCCTTCGGATCGTTCTTGGATCGGCACGGCGCCGCAATCGAGACGAGCGCCTGAACTCCCCTAGCCGCTAGCAATAGTAGTTATTAGTATCCGCTCCTAACTCTAGTGAAGAGGGGCGTGTGGCGGTTTTCTCATGGGTCGGATCTCGACGGTTACTGAGCGTGGGCGCGCTCAGCCTCCCGCTTTGGTTTGGGGTGAGCGAAGCGCGGGCACAGGACGGGCAGTCGCTCTACGATATCGGGTGCGCGAGTTGCCACGGAGCCGATGGTCGGGGCGCCTCACCGGATCGGATCGCGTTTGACGACCCCCTGCCCGACTTCACCGAGTGCAGCTTCGCCTCCCGCGAACCCGACGCCGACTGGATCATCGTCGCCAAGGCCGGCGGCCCGGTCCGGGGCTTTAGCGAGACGATGCCCGCGTTCGGGGAGGCCTTCGACGACGCACAGCTCCAATCTGTCATGGATCACATCCGCACGTTCTGTCAGGAGAGCGCCTGGCCGCGGGGCGAACTCAACCTCCCTCGACCTCTCGTGAGCGAGAAGGCCTACCCCGAAGACGAGGCCGTCTGGACGACGGGGGTCAACGCGGAGAGCCCTGGTGCGGTGGTCAACCAGTTCGTGTACGAGAAACGATTCGGACCCAGAAGCCAGATCGAGATCAAGGTACCGTTCGGATTTGCGCCCGCGGCATCGGATTCGGAGTGGGGCGCGGCCCTCGGGGATGTGGGCGTGGGATTCAAGCACGCGGTGGCCCACAACGACCGATCGATCTTGAGTCTGGCGACCGAGGTCAAGCTGCCGACCGGTGACGTGGATCGAGGGTTCGGCGCGGACGCCGTTCGCATCGAGCCGTTCGTCGCGCTCGGACAAATCCTCCCCAACGACAGCTTTCTCCATTTCCAGGGTGGGGTCGAGTTTTCGACCGAACCGGATGTGGTCGAGCACGAAGCCTTCTTGCGGACGGCGATCGGGAGGACGTTTACGAGCGGCGAGTTCGGGCGGGCATGGTCCCCGATGCTGGAAGTCCTGGGCAGCGTCGACCTCGAGAGCGGGTCGCGCGTGAATTGGGATCTGGTGCCGCAGATGCAGGTCACGTTGAACACCCGGCA
The DNA here is from genome assembly GCA_029262175.1 of Gemmatimonadota bacterium. Taxonomy (GTDB): domain Bacteria; phylum Gemmatimonadota; class Gemmatimonadetes; order Palauibacterales; family Palauibacteraceae; genus Palauibacter. The sequence continues at coordinate 22,298 of JAJCZV010000054.1, read as the reverse complement.
GCATGTGATGTTGAATCTCGGCGTTCGGTTTCCCGTTACGAACACCGACCAGCGCGGCACTCAGTTTCTTGCGTATATTCTTTGGGATTGGTTTGACGGAGGGTTCTTGGATGGTTGGTAGTCGTGGTGCTGCGATCCCGGTCGTGTTGGTCATGGCCGTGCTGTCTTCCGCTGTATCGTTGCGTCTCTCTGTACCAGAATCGGGAGCAGCCGACTTTGGCATGGTCTCGGGACGCGCATTTCTGGCAGAGGGAACGGTCCGACTCCTTGGGACCGCGCCGGCAGGCGAACCGATCGATATGTCCGCCGACCCGTTCTGTCGGGAGCAACACGATTCGCCAGTCATGCGTGGTGCTGTGGAGGTAGGGCCCGGCGGGGGGCTCTCTCAAGTGTTGGTTCGGGTTCGGACCGCGCCGGCCACTGCGGATCCAAATCTCAGCGACGTGCTTTTAGATCAGCAAGGTTGTCTCTACTCGCCCGGAGTCGTCGCCGTGCGGGTAGGGCAGACGCTTGTCATCAGAAACAGCGATGCGACGCTCCATAACGTGCGCGTCGAGCCGAAAGAGAATCGCGGCTTCAATCTTGGACAGCCGCTCGCCGGCATCGAAAGCAAACGCCAGCTAGACCGACCCGAGATCGGAATCCCGGTGCGGTGCGACATACACGGCTGGATGAACGCCACGATTCACGTTCTCGACCACCCGTACTTCGATGTGACTCGAGAAGATGGCGCCTTTACCCTACCCGCCCTACCGGCTGGCGAGTACGAGATCGAAGCCTGGCACCATACGCTTGGCGTCTCGACACAGGTCGTGACCGTCGCCGATGGATCATCGACAGACATCATCTTCGAGTTCGCCGCTCCCTAGCGGAATCGAGAGGGACCTCGTTTCGGTGCGTGAATTGCACTTCTAGGCCGTCCCAAAGATGACTTGAACTAGCCCGCGGGAATGCGCCCGCCAGCGGCTCGAGTCAAAGTCTTTGGCTGATTTGAGCTTAGGAGTGAGCATGACCCGGTTACGCCTTTCCCACACGCTGTTGCTCTCGATGCTATTTGTGGTCCTCGGCTGTCAGGAGCTGACCACACCGACCGCGCCCGACGGAGACGCCGGGGCCGTAAACGGCGGTGCTGAGTTGGAGGCGGACGGCGAGGGCGAGAACGACGATCAGAATTCGGACGGCTCGTACGGCTCTGCCGGCTCTGCCGGCTTAGACGATCAAGAAGGAGAGTCGTCGGGCGAGTCCGAAGGCGTGACCGCGTCGGCCGCCACACCCTCCTCGATCCTCTTGCAGATCCGAGCGCTCTACAACGGGCATCCCGACCAGGCCCCGGCACTCGACATGTTCGAAGTGTTGGTGCGGTTTATTCCCGTCGGGACACCGCAGGCAGTTCAAAATGAAGCGCTGACGTTTGTCGACTTCGTCTTGACGTCGCATCAGGCCGGCAATCTCGTGGATCCGAACGGGTCGGCGCCGCCCACGTTACCGCAGGCACTGTCTCAACTCATCGCGGACGTCTACACGTTGGCAGGCGTCTCGGCGCCGCCGCCCCCGCCTGGTGCGTTCGATCCCGATGGCGCTGCGGTGGTTCTCATGTCCGGTGGTGGTCAGGTCGTGACTGGAACCCAGTTCGCCGGGGCCGACTTCTCGCCGGGAACGTTTGTAGATCCCACGCTCGTCTCGATCGTGCGGCTGCCGAACCCGACCGTCAAAGGACAGGGACCGCTACCGACGAACTTCCCACAGTACCCGCTGTTTTACGAAATCAGCGCGTCGAGCACGACCGTGCAGCAGTTCGTGACGGCGCTTTGTGTGCTGGACGATCCGCCCGACCCGCTCGGTGCCCCGGCGGCGCTCGCCCATCACCTGAGAATCGCACACCCCGACCCGCTCAACCCGCAGGCGATCGAAGTGCTGCCGGTAGCGCCAACCCCATTCTTGGCCTGCACCGGCGCCAACGGCGGCCCGTCCATCAACGCCCCCGGAGGCCTCGGCGGACTCGCCACCTCGTTCAGCCCATTTGGTGCGGTCGTACCGGGCGTGGCCGTCTTCAACGAGCTCAAAGCGATCATTCTCGGGCTCACACAGCCGCCCTTGAGCGACGCGCTTATTGAACAGCTCGAACAGGTGATTCGCTTCGTTCGCACAGGCAACGTTCAGGGCGCCCAGGCGGAAGCGCTTTCGATCATCGATCGAATCCAGAACGAACAAGCGGCCGGTACGTTGCTCGATCCGAATGGCTCCGCGCCGCCCACGATCGACGAGGCGGTTGCGAACTTGGTCGGGCAGTTGTCGACGTTCGTGGGTCTCTCTCCCCGGACCTAGCCTTCAGAGCCGCGGGACCCACCGATCCCGTGGTAGACGTCGGGCCGGCGCCGCTTGAGCGCCGCGCCCACGATCAATCCGAGGACGCCGCCGCCGAACAGGATCGCGGGTAGCACGATCGTCATCGTGTCGGTCGGAGCGTCGATTGCGCCGGTGATGAGCACGTTGAAGTTCGATACGCCAAGGAAGAGAAACACGATCAAGCAGAACCCGGCGACGACCGGGGCGATCGTGGACGTCCAGCGGCTCATGCCGGCTTCCGGTCGGCGTCGGAAGTAGCCGACGATGGCGAAGGACGTGACCGCCATGAGCAGCAACACGCCGAGCGCTCCGAGATTGGTCAACCAGGTGAACAGCTTGAGTACCGGATCGATCCCGGCGACCGCGAACCCACACACCACGGCAAGGGCGAGAACGGTCTGGGATAGCGAGGCGACCCACGGCGCGCCCGTGCGCGGATGCACGCGTCCGAAAAGGGGGGAAAGCACGCCTTCGCGACCGAGCGCAAACGCATAGCGCGCGACGGCGTTGTGAAACGATAGCAGCGCCGCGAACAGACTCGTCGCAAACAGCAGTGACGCTGCGTGCCCCCAGAACGCGCCCAGCCGCGACTGCCCGGCGATAAAGAACACGGTCGTCGGGTCGGGAGCGCCGTTGCTGACGAACCCCCCGCTCGCGAGCGCCTCGGCGTCGACGATCGTGCTCGGCCCGACCGCGACGCCGAGCAACCAGCCCGACAGCGCGTAGAACACCGCAATCAACCCGACCGCGAGGTACGTCGCTCGGGCGATGGTGCGCTTCGGGTCGCGACATTCCTCGCTGTAGATCGCGGCCGACTCGAACCCCACGAACGAGGCGAAGCAAAAGGTCAGGGTCGCGCCGCCGCTCGGACCAAATGCGACACGAGGGTCAAACCCCACCAACGTGAAGCCCTCGGGCCCCGGGGAAGCCGCGATGGCCAGGTCGAATAGCGCGACCACGAGGACTTCGAGGATGAGCAGCACGGCAAGCACTCTTGCGTTGAGATCGATCTGAAGAACGCCCAGCACGCCGATCACCCCACCCGCGACGAGACACCAAAGCCACCAGGCGGCCTGGAGGCCAAACGCAGACAGCGACGCGCCCATGGCGACGCCAAACAGACCATAGATGCCGATCTGCATCGCGTTGTATGCGATCAACGCGACAAACGCGACGCCGACGCCCTGCACGCGTCCGAGACCCTGCGCCACATAAGCGTAGAACGCGCCCGCGTTGGAAACGTGGCGGCTCATCGCGGCATAGCCCACGGTGAACAGCGCGAGCACGATGCCGAGCGGGATGAACATGAACGCCACGGCCTTGTTGCCCGTCACCAAGTACGTGGCAGCCTGTCCGCCCGCCACGGCGGTCAGCGGCGCGGAGGCTGCGACGATGAAGAACACGAGGTCGGGCACCCCGAGCGCACGGCGATGAAGCGTCCGGGTTTCCGTCATCTGCGCCGACGGATCCGTCGACTTCGCGTTGGGCATCTGTCTCTCTCCGTCGGGACCGATCCTGGGCGCAGCGCCCGCGCGCCGGCGCAGGCGAGTCCGAAGACACGCTGCGAGGGCGAAGGTATGCTCGGCTGGCCGCCCTGTCGGCTCCGCCTTGACACTAGGCCGTTTGGGGTCAATCGTTAGATGTCTTACGATCGGGGGCCGCGCATGCGTCTAAGCGAACTGAGTCAGGTCGAAGTGGACATCCTCGAGCGAGTTTCCGGGATTTCCGTCGAGCACTCCGCCATGGCGGTGATGTCCAATACCTGGCGGACCGCGCGGGCTTTTGAACAGTTGATGGAGCGCGGCGTGCTCCGGGAGCACGGACTGACCTTCGCCGGCTTCAACACCCTCTTCATCGTATGGGTCTGGGCGCCGGTGGAAACACGGGAGATCGCGCGCTTGAGCGGCGTCACCCGTGCCACGGTCAGCAACAACGTCGCCGGACTCGAACGACAAGACTTGGTCACGCGCAGCCCCAGCCCCGAGGACCGACGTCTCGTATGTGTCGACCTCACGACAAAAGGAAGAGCGTTGATCGAGCGACTCTTTCCCGAATTCAACAAGGTCGAGCAGGAGATCACTTCCTGTCTGTCCGCCCAAGAGCAAGAAACGCTGACCGAGTCCCTGCGAAAGATTCAGCGCGCCATCGCGGCCCAGGAAGGCGCCATGTGGTCGAAGATCGCGTGATTACGATTGGCGAGGTTCAGATCTCACCGGATCACTATATCGGTGGGCGACGCGTGTCCTCCGAGCGAACCTTCACCGACATCAGCCCAATCGATGGGCGCGTTCTCGGCGAGATCGCGGCGGGATCCAAGCGAGAAGTCGACCTCGCCGTGGCCGCGGCGCTCGAGGCGTTCCCGGTCTGGGCGGCGCTCGGACCGCGCGGACGTCTTCCGTATCTAGAGCGACTGGCGGAGGTGATCGAGGCGCGGGTCCCGGACCTCGCCCTCGTCGAAACCACGGACAACGGTTCTCTGTATGAGGCGAGCCTGCTTCGCGTGATGAAGCGCGGGGGGCACAACATCCACTGGTTCGCCGAGTTCGCGGTAGAAAAGCTTCGCGGCGACGAATGGGACACACACCACCGAAACGCCCACAATCGAGTGGTCTATCACCCGTCCGGTGTCGCCGCGCTGATCACACCGTGGAACGCCCCGTTCATGCTCTCGACGTGGAAGGTCGGTCCGGCGCTGGCCGCTGGAAACACGGTCGTTCTCAAACCGCCCGAGTGGGCCCCTCTCACCTGCTCGCTGCTGGCCGATTTCGTCGAAGAAGCAGGGCTCCCGCCTGGCGTTTTCAACGTCGTCCAAGGCATCGGCGAAGAGGCCGGCGAGGCACTGGTCAAGCACCCCGACGTTGCGCGCCTCTCCTTCACCGGGTCCGTTCCGACCGCGAAAACGGTGGGTCGCAACGCGGCGGAGAATCTCACCCCGGTGAGCTTCGAGCTCGGTGGAAAGTCCCCGCTTATCGTGTTCGAAGACGCGGATCTGGATCTCGCGCTCGAAAACATGATCGAGCAGTACGACAACAGCGGCCAAGTCTGTTTGTCCGGCACGCGGATCCTCCTTCACGCCTCGATCGCCGACGACCTCCTCGCTCGCATGACGGCCGGCGTCGCCGAACTGCAGGTCGGCGACCCCATGGAGTTCGATACGGATGTGGGACCGTTGATCCACCCCGAACATCTCGAACGCGTGAACGGGTTTGTGCAGCGGGCGCTCAAGGATGGGGCGTCCCTCGTCTACGGCGGCGGGCCGCACGAGCTCGGCGGCCTCTACTACCAACCGACGCTGTTCGTGGATGTAGATGAAGATTCCGAACTGTTCCAGGAAGAAGTGTTCGGTCCGGTCCTCCTCATCGACACCTTCGAGACGGAGGAGGAAGCGGTTCGCAAAGCGAATCACACGCGGTTCGGTCTCGCCGCCGTCGTGTTCACTCGCGATGAAGCCCGCGCCGCGCGCGTCGCTGAGGCCGTAAGCGCGGGTCTGGTCTGGGTGAATTGCTTCTACGTAAGAGATCTGGCCCAGCCATTCGGGGGAACGAAGCAGTCCGGGATCGGCCGGGAGGGCGGCTTGTGGAGTTTCGACTTCTTCAGTGACATCAAAGTGATCACCCACCGACACGACTCATTTGCCAATCCAACAAGGTAGATAGACAAATGTCCTCGTCTCCCTACAAGCGGGTCCGGGCGCTTTTTCCCGATCATCATGGACTTCCGCGCGGCAAGTACATTCCCATCGCCCACGCCGAAGAAGGCACAGGGCACGCGACCGCGACGTTCGCGCTCGCGTTGGACCGCACGATGACCGACGCACCGGGCGCTCGACTTCTCACGGGGATCCCGGACTGTCGGCTGTCCTTCGACATGGATGACGTCCGTCCGTCCTGGCAGGCCGACACGGGCGTGGTGGTCGGAGATCTTTCGATCGACGGCGCGCCATTCGCGATCTCCCCACGCCACGCGTTAAAGAGGTCGGTCGACGCCTGGGGGAAGCTGGGATACGACGTGTCGGTCGGCATCGAACTCGAAGCGTTTGTCATGCAGCCGGACGGCGCCGGCGGTTGGACCGAATGGGACACACCGGGAGCCTTCGTCTATGGGACGGGCCCCAGCGTAGATCCGGTGGGCCTGTTCGACGAGATCATGGAGACGGCGGATTCGTGCGGTCTGCCGGTCGAAACCATCAACTCCGAATACGACACGCCGCAGTTCGAATTGACGTTGCGATACGGTGAAGCGCTCAAACACGTGGACGACGTGTTTCTGTTCAAGCTCATGGCTCGAGAAATCGCAGCAAAACATGGACTGTTGTTGACCTATCTCGGCAAGCCATTTGGCGATCGAGGCGGAAGCGGGCTCCACGTCAATTTTTCGTTCACCGATGAGTCTGGAGTAAACCCGCTCCTCGATGCCGATGCGCCCGACGGCCTGTCGCAACTGGCGCACGGGTGCGTCGGTGGCCTGATCGATCACCATGAGGGAATGGCCGCGTTGCTCGCGCCGACCGTGAACTCCTACAAACGTCTGACTCCGGGGGCGCTGGCTGGCTGCTGGGCGAATTGGGGCCACGACCACCGAGGCGTGACGACTCGAGTCCCGATCGAACGCAACAAGGCGACGCGGCTCGAGCACCGCATGGCAGACGCTGCGGCCAACCCGTATCTGGCGACCGCGACCGTGCTGCACGCAGCTCGTCTCGGCTTCGTCGCCGGCTCGGAGGCGCCCCCGCCGGAAGAACTGGATTGCCTCGAGAACCAAAGCACGGATCGGCATGTGCCCTCGACGCTCAGTGCGGCGCTTGATGCGTTAGAAGCGGACGTGGCCCTGGTCGAAGCCGTTGGCTCCGAGATCGTGGCGAACTTCGTGGCGAACAAACGATTCGAGTGGGAGAAGTTTTCGGCCGCCGTGACCGACTGGGAGCTCGACTACTATCTGCCCTTCCTGTAGCCACATGGTTCAGATATCCGCAGGCCGACCATGAAGGATCTGTCTTGGGACGATGGTCACGTCGACATCACCGACCCGGATGTCTATGTGAAGGGCGTTCCTCACCGCACGTTCGAGCGGCTGCGCAATACCGACCCTGTCAGCTGGCAGGACGAGCGCGATGGCTCGGGGTTTTGGGCCGTCACGAGATACGACGACATCGTCGAGGTGATGAAGAACACGGCAGTCTTTTCGAGCGCTCAGGGAATCCGCCTCGAAGAGATGCAGCCCGACGAGCTCGAAGCACGACGAACCATGATGGAGCTGGACCCTCCCGAGCACCTCTCGTATCGACGCCTGGTGCAGCCGGCCTTCTTGAATCGTGTCGTGAAGACGTATGAAGACGAACTCAGGGCGCTCACGGTCGAGGTGATCGAAGACCTGGACGAGCGAACCGAGTTCGATTTCGTCAGCGACATTGCGCGCAAACTCCCGATGCGGATGCTGGGCAAACTTCTCGGCGTCCCTGACGAGGACGGCCCGCGTCTGGTGGAGTTGGGCGACGCGCTGATCGGCAACAGCGATGAAGAGTACACGTCCCACCCTGTCGACCTCGTCGACACGGAGGACTATCGCCTGCTGCCCTTTCGAAGCCCCCATAGTGCCGAACTCTTCGACTATGGTGAGCGAATGGCTCAGGCCAGACGCGCCTGCCCCGGCGAGGACATCGTCACCCGATTGCTCACGCCGCGCGACGACGGCTCGCTCCTCACCGACGAAGAGTTCAAGAACTTCTTCGCGCTTCTGGTCGCCGCCGGAAACGACACGACTCGGTATACGATGGCGGCCGGGTTGGACGCGCTGCTCGATACACCGGCGGAGTTCTCCGCGCTCCAGTCTGATCTAGATCTCATGCCGACCGCAACCGACGAGATGATGCGGTACGGTTCCGTGACCATGCACTTTCGGCGCACCGCGACGCAGGATACGCAGCTCGGCGGTCGGGAGATCAAGGCGGGGCAAAAGGTCGTGATCTGGTTCATCTCGGCCAATTTCGATGAGCGGCAGTTTCCCGACCCGTATCGATTCGATGTGCGACGATCGCCCAACGCCCATGCGGCGTTTGGCCGAAAGTCGATCCATATGTGTTTGGGGATGCATCTCGCCCGACTCGAGGTGCGCGTACTGTTTGAAGAGCTGCTCCCGCGAATTCGGGAGATCCACACGGTTGGTTCGCTCGAGCGGCTGCGCTCGAACTTCATTTCCGGCATCAAGCACATGCCGGTTCACGTCACCTGGGCCTAGTCCGGAGCGATCGCGCGTGACCATACGAGGCTATACCGCACCCCTATCCCCAGACGGACGCGCCGGCATCGTGCCGCCCCCGCCTTGGCACTACTCCGGCGACTTCTTGATCGTCGAATATCATGCGGATGCCGATGCGGTGCGCGCTCTGTTGCCTCCGGAGCTCGAGCCGGCGGACGATCCTGGCGCCGTCGCCGCCATCTTCGCGGACTGGCAATCTTGCTCGGATGACGCGCACGAACTCGTCGACCCCATCCAATCTCAGTATCGTGAATTTTTCCTCGTGGTGGGTGCCAAGCACGACGGACAGCCCGTAAGTCGGTGCGTGTACATCTGGGTCGATAAGGACTTCGCGATGTTCCGCGGATGGATCCAGGGATTCCCGAAGAAGCTCGGGTCCATCCACATGACCCGCGTCTTTCCCGTGGGCAAGGCGACACCACGGATGGAAGCCGGGAGCCGGTTCGGCGCGACCTGCACCGCAAACGATCGACAGATCGCGCGAGCGACCCTCAGCCTGAGCGGCATCTCAAAGACCGGCCCGACCGTCAATGACCCGCCCATGTACAATACGCGTCATTTTCCGGCCTACGACGGGCTTCGGCCCGATGTGTTCGAGCTCGTGAAGTCGAGGGGATTCGACCGCGAGGTCACGGAGATTTGGGAAGGCGACGCCGAACTCACGCTCTTCGAGGACACGATCGAAGATCTCCAAGCGATCGCACCCCGGGACATCATCAACGGGTATCGCTTCTCTTTTGGCTACACGGTCCACGGCGGCGACGTGGTCGCACAGCACGACAAGGACGCGCACCGATGAAGCGAGCGAGGATCCTGTACGATGGGACGCCTCAATGGTGTCACCTCGAGGGCGATCGGCTGCACCTGGAAAACGGCGCGTCCGTCGCCGAGATCGATGCCGCGTTCCTGGCAGTGACCGAACCCAGCAAGGTGCTCGCCCCGCACCTCACGTACCGCAGCCGTTGCGTCGAGTATGAGATGACGCACATCCCCGAGCAGCCGCACTTCTTTATGATGCCTTCCACTGCGGTCTCTCATCACGGCGCGGAAGTCCAGCGTCCGCGCGGCACGCATTTTCTCAACTACGAGGGGGAGATCGCGGTCGTGATCGGTGAACGATGCTCGAACGTGACGCCCGAGGTGGCGCTCGAGCGCATCCGCGGCTATACGATCGCCAATGACTTCGGTCTTCACGACCTGCGGCACCTTGATCGAGGCGCCATGACGAGGGTGAAGGGGATCGATGGATACTGTCCGATCGGACCGTACCTGGTCGACGCCGTGGACTTGGATCCCGACGATCTTACGCTCCGGACCTACGTCAACGGGGAGATCGTTCAGGAGGCACATACGGGATCGGATCTGATGTTTCCTATCGCGTATCAGGTCGCGGACCTCACGCGACACATCACGCTGTTGCCGGGCGACTTGATCCTCACGGGAACCCCGGCCAATTCGCGCCCCGTCGAACCCGGCGACGTGGTCGAGGTGGAGGTCAGCGGCATCGGCAGGCTTCGCAATACAGTGGTAGAGATGGACCACGACCTGGTCCAGATCGGTTACCAACCCGAAGTCACGGCCGCCACGCTTCACGTCGCCCTGGCGCTCCCCGAGGACGAGGCGGCCCGCCGCGCCGAGGATTACCGGTAGCCCGATGACGCCCACCCCGTTGTGCGTGAACCTGCACCACACTGCCTTTCTCGTGCAGGATGTCGCAGAAGCGTTCGACCGCTATGAGCGCCTGCTCGGCCTCCACGGCGAGAACTATGGAGATCATGCGGTGCTGCGCTGCATGCATGAGGACTACTGTCTGGTCCTACATCAATGCGGCAGCCTCTCGCCCTCTCTCGAGTACGTCGCATACGAACTCAGACCAGGGCTGGAGTTGAAAGAAGCACGAGCCGAGCTGGAGCGCCGGGGTGCGCGAGTCACGGACGTACAGGTCCCAGGTCGTGGGGCCGCGCTTTCGGTCACGGACCCCGACGGCAACGTGATCGTTCTGGTAGAGCGTCGCCGGCCCGAAGATCCGCGTCCGCCCATCATGATCGAGACCGACTCGCTCAAGGGCTACCATCCGAGGCGGTTGGGGCATGTCAACTACTTGACGACCGATGCCCCTCGCGCCGTGCAATGGTATACCGAGGTACTCGGCTTTCGGGTTACGGACTGGATCGGGGATGGCGCAGCGTGGCTCCACATCGACGCCCGTCATCACGTCGTGGCGTTCCTCGACAAAGGCCTCGACCACATCCATCACGTCGCGTACGAGCTCGTGGACTGGGGGGAGATGCGCGTCGCCCTCGACCATATCGCGAAACACGGTCGGTACCTTACTTGGGGCCCGCTCCGACATGGCATGGCGCAGAACCTCGCTTCCTACTGGCGGATGTGGGAAGAAGAAGTCTTCATCGAACTTTACTGCGATATGCAGGTACTCGAACCGGACCATGAACCGGTGACGCACGCCGACACGCCGTATTCATCAAACACGTGGGGCACGCTTCCCCCCCGTAGCTATTTTCGATTCGACCCGAAGTCTGTGAGACTCGAGCGCGAACAGGCGCACGCCTACTTAGATCCGCTGGATTCCAGCGCAGATCCCTTGGACTCGTGAGATGACCGGACGCCTGCCACTGATCGGAATCACGACGTATCACCGTGACGAGCGGGGGTACATCACGTTGCCCGGCGAGTACGCCGACGCCGTGAGGCGAGCGGGCGGGTTGCCCCTCCTCATCCAACCGGGCGAATCCGCGATCGAAGCGCTACTGGAAACGCTCGACGCGATCGTGCTTTCTGGAGGCGGCGACGTCGACCCGGCCTGCTACTCGGCGGCGCCTCACGAGCTTCTTCATTGGGTAGACCAGGAACGCGACGGATTCGAAATCGAACTCGCCAGACGCACCGTCGATCGCGGGATGCCGTTGCTGTGTATCTGTCGCGGCATGCAGTTGTTGAACGTCGCGCGCGGCGGCACGCTGATCCAGCACCTTCCCGATGAGATCGGCGGGACCGTGCGTCACACCCAACCGCCGCGAGACGCGACGCAGCACCGGGTGGACGTGGCTCCCGACTCGCGCCTCGCCAAGATCATGGGTGCGGAAACGGTCACGACCGCTTCGTGGCACCACCAAGCGCTCGATGTGCTCGGCGCCGATCTGCACGTGGTGGCCCGGGCGGCCGATGGCGTCGTCGAGGCGGTGGAGATCCGCGGCAACGAACATGTGACCGCCGTGCAGTGGCACCCGGAGTTGACCGCAGAGGTCGACGCAACGCAACAACGTCTGTTTGACGATCTCGTTGCGCAGGCGCGAGCGGCTTCGACTAAAGTGTCCGGATGAAAGCGATCGCCATAGCCATTTGCTGCCTGTGGTGCGCGAGTCCCTCGATTGCGCAGGACGAACTCCGGGTCACGCTCCTCGGCACCGGAAATCCGCGGCCCTCAATGGAGCGCTTCGGACCGTCGATCCTCGTCGAAGCCGGCGAGACCACCTTTCTGATCGACGTCGGCCGAGGCGCGATCCAGCGGCTATTCCAGATCGGTCATGCTGCTGCCGTCGCCGACGTGGACATGGTGTTGTTCACTCATTTGCACTCGGACCATGTCGTCGGCTTTTCGGATTTTTGGCTGTCCGGCTGGATCTTTGGTCGCGACCACGCCCTTCGCGTGCTGGGTCCCCCCGGCACCGAATCGATGATCTCGCACCTCGACCAAGCTTTCGCTTTCGACAAGGCGGTTCGCGGCCGGGATGATCGGTTCCACGCCGATGGGATCAAGCTCGTCGCGGCGGACATCGAGCCGAGCGTCGTCTTCGACCAAGACGGGCTCAGAATCACGGCCTTTGCGGTGGACCATGGAGACGAGGTCGAGCCCGCCTATGGGTACCGAGTCGACTACGGGCGGTACTCGGTCGCCTTCTCCGGGGACACGAAGTATTTCGAACCCATCGTCGATCACGCGAGGGGCGTCGACGTGCTCGTCATGGAAGTCATCAGCCCGGAGGTGGAGCTACGTCGGGCGGCGGTCCACACGGACCAGGCCATCGAGCAGATCATCGGGCACCACGTCAGTCCCGAGCAGGCCGGGACCTTGTTTTCGCGCGTGGCACCCCGGCTTGCGGTCTACTCCCACATCGTGCCCTCGCCCACCCTGGCCGAGGATCTCGTGCCGCCGACCCGGAGCACGTACGACGGGCCCCTGGCGGTTGGATACGACCTGATGATGATCACGATCGGCGAGACGATCGAAGTGCACCCCCGCCGCATCGTCAGCGATCGCTAGGCCCGTCCAGACGAGCCGCTACGACCCGAAGAAGCCGTACGACTCCAGTTCGTTCAGCTGCCTGACGCAGCGCGGCGCTCCGCGATGCATCGCTTGAATCGGAACGCATTCTCCGGCAGAGCGAAGTCCATCCCGTAGTTGTCCGGGCCAACGGCCTCTACGTGGGCGACAATGACGCTCAGATCTTCTCGTTCTGACGCCTCGACGAACGCTTCCCCGAATTCCATCGGCCCATCGACAGAAACGACGTGTTCGATTCCCGCGCCTCGGGCGATCGCCGCCAGATCGGTGATGCCCGACGTCGTGTGCGAGTCGAATCCGCCCGTAGAAAGAAGACTTCCATTGTCGAAGATGATGTGAACGAGATTCTTCGGTCTGTACCTGGCCAGCGTCGTAAGCGTACCGAGGTTCATGAGCACCGATCCATCTCCGTCCAGAACGAAGATCTTCTCGTCGGGCAAGTGAGTTGCCAGACCCAGACCGATCGAAGAAGCGAGACCCATCGCGTGTTGTAGGTAGAAAAAGTTCTCCTTGTGTCCCAGATCGTATAACTCCTGGGCGCAGGCACCCATGATCGTGACGACCAGCTTGTCTTCGATCTCCGGATAGATCAGCTCGAGACATTGGGCGCGTTCCATCACTCCTCCATCAAGTCGCGGGTGAGGAGCAGCGCCACGGGCGAAAGCGAACTCTGCGAGAACGTATACGCCTCGGCGATCTGTCGTCCGACTTCGCCGGGATCGCGCGCGTGTTCGTACGGGATGTTGAGCGCGCGGAGAAGACCCTCCGTGACGATCCCGCCGCGCGTATGCCAAGGATAAGGCTCACCCCAATGGCCCCGGACAGCGATGAGCATGCAAAGCGGAATCGAATACAGCTGCGCCAACGAGATGACGCCGTTCATCGCGCCGAAGAACCCATGGTTCTGCATGAGAAGAACGTGGGGCTCGCCCGCGAAGTAGGCGCCCGCCGCCACTCCAATGGCTTCCTCTTCCTTAGCGACCTGAATCAGCTCGACGTCGGGGTCGTCTTCCGCGCGTTGGAGAAGAAGGCCCAGCCAGGTCTCGGGGAGCGCGGAAATGCTCTTGATACCGGCCGCGCGAATCCCGTCGAAGACAGCTTTCGAATTGTCATAGGAGACGGTCATGGACGGAGGGTGCAGGAGTTCGCGAGTCGGCGCAATGTCTCGACTACGGCAGTGACGCGTCCAGAACGCTCAAGCCGTCTTCGGCGGCTCGGCAAAGCCGCAAACGCCCGTTAGCGTCTGCGTCCCTTCACGAAGACCTGTATGCCGTCCGGACGTGGGTTTACGTAGCGGATCCGAATCCGCCCCTCTCCATCTTCGTCGATGACGCCGGGGATCGAGTTGGCGGTGAGCGACCAGCCGTCCGGCAGTACCACCGTGTTGCGGGGTCGCCCAAAATTCCGATCCCACACGAACTCGCTTCCGTTCGCGACGTAGCGGCCGGGATCGGTGTACGTCTCCCAGATCCGGAGCCGCACGGACGCGCTCTCGGCCACGGGGTCGAACCAGATGACGACGACCTCGGTCTCCGGACCCGCGGCGCCCCCGACATCGATGCCCTTCGCGGCGATCTCCGCGCCTCGGAGCTGCTCTACGTCCAGCCGTTCGCCGGTATCGAGGTTGTACGCCTCGGGGTCGGACGCCGAACTGCCCGTTCGCACGATGTTGACGTATCGGTCCACCCCGACCCGCGTTTCGGTGTAGTCGTGGAACAGTCGAAACGAGTTGGTCTCGGGTTGTTGCAAGAAATAGGTGATGTCCCGGTCCTGGAAGGCCCGCTCCGACACGACGTAGTCGACGCGGGCGCGAGTCGGCGATCCGCCGCCTGATGTCGGGACGTCCCCACCACCAGACGACGAAGACGGGACCACGGACGCTGGAGTCGAGAGCGGGCGCGCGCGAACTCGAAGCGGGATCCCGCCCGGTCCCGGGTTCATGAAGCTCACGCGGATGCGCGAGTCGTCTTCCGTCTCTACCTGTACGGGATAGTTCGCCCCGACCAACTCGTACCCCAGCGGCAGGACTACGGCGTTCCGCCGGATGCCCAGCGAACGATCAAAGACGATGACGCCCTCTTCGTCCGCGTCGTCGAAGTAGCTCTCTTCGTCCCAGTAGGTCTTGTCGATCCTCACGCGCCCTTGCCCACCCTCTGGCACCGGACGAGCAAGGGTGACCTTGATGAACCGAGCGTCGAGCGACGCGCGTGGGTGCCCGTTTTCGCGTGCATGGGCCCCGTCCACGACCTCCCATTCCAGCGGCGTCCCGGTGTGGAGATCGGTGACGCGGTGGACCTCCTCCTCGGCGCCGGCACGGATCCCGTTGTAGAAGAACCGCGCACCGGGAGTGGTCGCCGTCACGTCGTAGATGATCCGGAACGCCGCGCTCCCCGGTTCTTGAAGCTCGTAGCGCGTGTAGTCGTCCGTTTGTGTTTGCGGGGCCTGCGCCGCTGTCGAAGTGCCGATAGCGGCGAACGCGATGGCCAGTAGCGTCGAGCGGATCAATAGACCTCCCGGGGTGCGCGGCTGCAGCCTTCCCGTGTCAGCGGAGAGGCCATCTGCGAAGCGTACGTTCCCGGGGCACCGTCTGTCACGAGCTTGGGCTAGTACCGAAGTCCAAGGAGATTCCAATACTGCATCAGCAAGATGCTCAGTGCGCAGGCAAGTCCGAGCGCAGTGCATCTCGCCCGGTCCCACAATGACCCACGCCGACGAACCCAGACCCAGACGGCGCCGGCGACGCTGAGCCCCCCGAAACCCGCCGCGAACAGCCCGACCCATAGCGTCCGCTTCATCGCTCCCAGTTCACCCAACGCCACTAGAGACGGTTCATTCGCTGCGAGCAACAAGCTGACGATGAAAGAGAGAAAGCCAAGGGCCGCGAGCCAGGCGATCAAGTTGACCGGTTTCGGCACAGCTCCGCCTGCCCCTCGAGATTCGGGGCCGCGTCGGGATCGACGGATCCATTTGACGGGATATAGTATCAGGGCGAGCACAAACACGAGGACGTTGAAGCACAGAACGACCGCCTGAAACCGGGGGGTCTCCCATCCTCGTAACCGCTCAAAGGCGTTGACCTGATAAGGGTCGAAGAACATGTGCGTCACGTCCCCGTTGGCATCCCGTCGAAAAGCGATCCGGCGGTGGCCACCTTCGTCACGGTACGCATCTGGCGCGATCTCGATAAGACGGGCATCGCCGGTCACGTCGGTCTTCAGGCTGCCATCCCCGCCCTGGGTCACGCGAATCACGCCCGCGGTCGCTCCGATCTTCGTGAAGTCGGAATGTGAGTAGCGGGTCACCATATAGGCACCGACGAAGGCATTCGCCCGCTCCGCCGCCCCAGCTGGGACTTCAATCGGAGGTGGCGGGACGTTCGGCAAGAAACGCTTGAGGAAGGCCCGCAGGAACGTCGTTCCCGCGTCGCCGGCGCGATCGGTGTTGTAGGAGACAAAGATGCCGATTCCATGCTCGGGAAGAAGAGCCAGCAGCGAATGGAACCAAAGCGTGTCACCCGAGTGACCGACGATCCTGTGTCCGTCTCGGCTCATGTCCATCAGACCGTACAACGAGGGATTCACATACTCATGGTGGCGAAAGAGTGGAGACATCATCTGAAGGCGAGTCGCTGGCGTAAGGAAGCCCGCCGGCTCGTCAGATCTGGTGAGAAACGCCATCATCAACTTTGCCATGTCATCGCCCGACGAACTCGCGCCACCCGTAGGGGCCAGCGGCACATACTCGTACGCCTGCTCCTCGAAAACGCCGCCCAACCAGCGATACGGCCGTGCCGTTTCGGTACCAGCAGGTCCCTCAGGACGCTGGGTCAACGTCGTGTGAAGCATCCCAACAGGAGACAGGACTCGCTCCTCGACATAAGACTCGAACGGGACACCAGTGAGACGCTCGACCACCAGCGCGGCGAGCGCCGCACCGTAGTTGCTGTACGAGGCGACCGCGCCTGGAGGGCGTACGGCACGCGGCACCTTCGCGCGAATGAGTTCTTGGAGGGGCCTTAGGGTCTCGGGTTCGGAACCGTACATCCCGATTACGAGATTCTCGAGTCCCGGGGTGTGCGTCATGAGGTGCGCCAGCGTGAGCGGCGGGTACGAACTGCTTGGCGCGTCCGACCCCAGATACTCGGAGATGTCTTCATCGAGCGTGACTTCGCCGGCCTCGAGTAGCTGCATCACGGCGATCCAGATGAAGAGCTTCGAGACGGACCCGATTCTGAACAGCGTCTCGCGTGTCGCGTCGACCCCGTGCGCAACATCCGAGTAGCCGTACCCGCGTGAGTGTAAGACTTGACCATCTTGCACGATCGACACGACGGCACCAGCGGCTGGAAGCTCCCGTAGTTGACCTTCCAGGTACTCATCCACCCACGCGCGGACAATCGTTGTTTCCGAAGATCCCTGTTGGGCGCTCGACGCTCCGTGGGCCACCAGGATTAGACCAACGGCGAGGGACGAGGCGACCCTGCTTTCCCTGAGGGACCTCGCTCTGGCGATCCGACGTGGAAGAATCTTTGCGATAATCATTCATTATAGTTATAATCAGGCATGTCTAGAGTCAAGTCTCGCGAGAAGCTCGCTATGATCGTCGAGGGCTCCAGCCGCGCCTTTGCCGTGTTGGGCTACGATCGCGCAAATATGTCTCTGCTGGCTGAATCTTCCGGCGTCGCCCTGGCAACGCTGTATCGCTATGCCGAAAACAAGGAGGAACTGTTTGAGCTGGCGCTCCGACATGGCTTTGGAGGGCCACTGGAATCCCTCTGGAGCGCGAGCGGCGGCACGGGGTTCGAGGAGTCGGTACTCAGCTTCACTCGATCGAAGCTGAAGCCGGAACACAACCTGCCCCTCCTGTTCGGGGCTCTCGAAGGGCCGGCCGGTGCGAACGCCATCTCGGAACTGAAGGCCGTCGTGGGCGAGTTGTACGACGCTCTCGAACGGTTCAGGATCCCGATACGGATGCTCGACCGCTCCGCTCGGGACTGGCCCGAACTCGCGTTTGTTCTCGTTACGGAGCTACGTGATCCGGCCATCCTCCGGCTCACGCGCTTCCTCGAGCTCAGATGTGGAGTTGGCGATCTACTCCAGCCTCCGGATCTTCCGGCAGCGGCTCGGTCGGCGGCTGAGATCTGTGCTCTTCACGCAATCGACCGCCCCTTCTCGCCGGGCGGGGCTTGGACCGACGACGCCACGGCTCGTGACACGGCCCTGCGATACATCATTGCCGCCTTCGAGCCATAAGTGCTGCGGCTACTTGGCTGGGGAAAAGTCGGTCGGGTTCAGAAACATGCTCTTCACGCCACCGGGGACCAGAAATCGACCCTCGACCTGAGAGGTCTCCGACATCTTCTGCCAGTCTGGATCGTCGCGGAACGCCGCCCAGGAAGCTGCGGCGGCTTCGCGGCTCTCATGCGCTAGCATGTAGACGAGCGTGTTGCCCGCGAGTTCTGCATCGTCCGGCACCCAATAGCCGACGCTGGTCATGCCGTGCTTGTGGAAGAGGTCGATCTCCCCACCTCCAAAACGGGCCAGAAGAAGAGGCAGTTTGCCCTCGGCGGCCGTGTAGGTCCGCAGCTCGTAGACGCGGTCCGCGCTCTTTGCCGCGATCGCATCAGGGCTGCGGGCGGCCATGCCCGCCATGAAAGCCAGCGTCAATAAGCAGATGGTCGCCGTGTGCTTGCGGAGCATGTCGTTCTCCTCGGTTAGTCGGCCTCGTCGAGACGAATCGGAAGCTTGCGAACCCGTTTGCCGGTCAACGCGAAGATCGCGTTCGTGACGGCCGGGGCGATGGGTGGAACGCCCGGCTCTCCGACGCCCGTCGGCGCCTCGGTGCTCTCGACGATGTGGACCTCGACCTCCGGCATCTCGCTCATTCGTAGCACCGGATAGTCGTCGAAATTGCTCTGTTGAACGCGCCCGCCTTCGAGCGTGATCTCGCCATGGAGCGCTGCCGACAAGCCGTAGACGATCGCGCTTTGCATCTGCGCTTCGATGTTCCAGGGGTTCACCGCGATACCGCAGTCGACCGCGCATACGACGCGGTGCACGCGCACCTGACCCTGATCAACAGAGACTTCCGCGACCTCTGCCACGTAGCTCTCGAAAGACTTCCGTATCGCGATGCCACGCCCGCGTCCCGCCGGTAGCGGCGTCCCCCAACCCGCCTTCTCGGCGGCCAGTTCGAGGACCGCAAGATGACGCGGCTCATCTTTGAGGAGCGTGCGACGAAGCTCCAGCGGATCATGCCCGCCCGCATGTGCGACTTCGTCGATGAAGCTCTCGTTTACGAAGCCGGTGTGCGTATGTCCGACCGACCGCCACCACAGCACGGTGACGAGCTCTTCGGGAGAGTGAAGCTCGACGCGCCGATTCGGAAACGCATACGGCATGTGTGCCGCGCCCTCGACTGAAGCAGTGTCTACCCCATCCGGTCCAACAAAGCCCATACCGGCCATGATCGATTGGCCGGCCAGTCGCTGGTGCCACGCAACCGGCATCCCGGCGTCGTCGAGGCCGGCCTCGAGCTTGTGGACGAACATGGGTCGGTAATACCCACATTGGATGTCGTCTTCGCGGGTCCAAACCATCTTGATCGGGACCGCTTCGTCTTTCGCGACTTCGACGGCGTCGGTGACGAAGTCAGACGTCGGCGTCGCCCGGCGACCAAAACCACCTCCGAGCAGGGTCGTATGGATGCGCACGTCCTTGGGGTCCAGACCGAGGATCCGTGCCGCAGCGTTTTGGTCGAGCGTCTGTGCCTGCGTCCCTGTCCAGATGTCGCACCCGTCCGCCGTGACGTGAACGGTCGCGTTCAACGGTTCCATCGGGGCGTGCGCCAGGTAGGGCACCTCATACGTCGCTTCGATCCTCTGCGCGGCCGAGGCCAGACCCGCCGCGGCGTCGCCCTCGTCTTCCGCCACTGCCCCCGGCTCGTCTAGGAGCGCGAGATATTCTTCGCGCTGCTTTGCCGTCGAAAAGCCTGAGCCCGCCGCGTCGTCCCAATCGATCTTCAGCGCGTCGCGACCCTGCTTGGCGGACCAAAAATCGCGACCGATCACGGCCACGCCGGAGCTGATCTGTTTCACCTTGAGCACACCCGGAAGCGCCTCGGCCGCGGAGCCGTCGAACGAGCGTACGGTTGATCCGCATACGGGCGGATGGGCCACGACGGCGGTGAGCATCCCCGGGAGCTTCACGTCGAGCCCGAACTCGGCGCGGCCTGTGACTTTGTCCGGTCCCTCGACTCGACGGACGTTCGTCCCGATCAACTTGAACTGGCTGGGATCCTTGAGCGCGACCGACGCCGGCGCGGAGAGCATCGACGCGTCATCGGCGAGCTCGCCATAGGAGGCCCGCCGCCCGTTCGTGCCCTCGAGAACAAACCCGGCCTCGGTTCTGAGCGCGCTAGCCGCAACACCCCAGCGCTTTGAGGCCGCCTCTACCAGAAGCCACCGCGCCGTCGCTCCGGCCTTTCGGAGCTGATCCCAGGTGGTCATCACGCTGGTGCTTCCGCCGGTGATCTGCATCCCCATGATGCCCGAGTACGCCTCATCCGCGGGGGCGGACTCGACCACGATCTTCGTCCAGTCGGCGTCCAGCTCTTCAGCGATGAGCATGGGCAGCGACGTGTAGACCCCCTGCCCCATCTCGGATTTGTGGCAGATGATCGTCACGGTCTCGTCGGTGGCGATGCGGATGAACGCATTCGGCGCAAAGGGCAACGCCTCCGCCGCGAGAAACCGCTGCGCCCCAACGCCGGGCAGATTGAACCCGACCAAAAGACCCCCGGTCGCCGCGCCCGAGATCTGCAGAAAGCTGCGGCGGGAGACTTCGGTGCGCGGGCTCATCGGGCTTCTCCCTGGCCGGCGGCCTGCTTGATGGCGGCACGGATCCGGGTGTATGCACCGCAGCGGCAGATATTGCGACTCATGGCCGTGTCGATGTCCTCGTCCGTCGGACTCGGATTCTCCTTCAAGAGCGCGGTCGCCGACATGATCTGGCCCGACTGGCAGTACCCGCACTGGACGACGTCGTGATCGATCCACGCCTGCTGAATCGGCGTCAGTCCGTCTTCGGCCAGCCCCTCGATCGTCGTGATCTCGGCGCCCTCGACCGCGCTGACCTGCAAACGACAAGTCCTTCGAGCCGCGCCGTCGATGTTCACCGTGCACGCGCCGCACTGCGCGATACCGCACCCGAACTTGGTGCCGGTAAGCCCGAGGTGGTCGCGCAGCACCCAAAGGAGCGGCGTAGAAGGATCGGCGTCGACCTGATGGGTTTGGCCGTTGACGGACAGAGAAATCATGAGCGGCTTCCTGGCTAGAGACGCATCGATAATAGCGGTAGCCCGGTCGGGGGGCACTTGACTCTCACGTTGCGTGAGGCGCTAGCCTCGGGGAAACAATCGCCACCCAGGAGGCACGATGCGATGCGAAACGGTAGCGGCGCTCGCGGCTGGCCTGATTGCGGGAAGCCACACTTTGCTCGGCGCCCAAGAGAGGTCTGCCATGACTGCTGCAGTAACCATCCCACAGACCGAGGTCATCAACCTCCACTCGGAGCATGCCGATGCAGACTTCCAGCTATGGGTAGCAACACCGATCGCTGGGGTGATGCCCCTTCCACCGGGCCCGCGGCAGGTACTCTACGTGCTCGACGCGAACCTGTTCTTTGGCACCGCCGTCGAGATGACGCGGATCATGAGCCAGCTCTACGGTGAATTGCCGCCGTTGCTCGTGGTGGGCGTCGGGTACGACACCGAGGAACCAACGGTCCAGGCCGAACTACGAGCCAGGGATTTCACGCCGAGTGTCGACGCCCGAATGGAAGCGATAGCCGGCTCGTTTCCGGGAGCGCCGGCGCCGACGCTGCCGGAAGGTCGTCGGCTCGGTCGCGCGGCCGAGTTCTTGGCGTTCCTGACAGACGAGGTCGGTCCGCTCATCGCAGACAGGTATGAGGTGGCGGACGACGGAGCCACGCTCTTCGGCTCATCACTGGGAGGCTTGTTCACGCTGTACGCGATGATGGAACGCCCCGATGCGTTCGACGCCTACGTTGCAGTCAGTCCGGCGATTTGGTGGGACGACACCGCATTGATGAAGGAGGAAGAGGCGTTCGCGGAAGCGCGCGACGATCTCGCGACGAAGTTGTTCTTGGCGGTCGGAGGAGAGGAGGAGCGAGCGGACATTCCTGCACTGGCACCATTCAAGATGGTCTCGAACCTCGAGCAGTTTGCGCAACGGACGCGGGAGCGTGGCTACGCATCGCTCGACCTCGTCACGTTCATCGCCGAGGGCGAGTCGCACACTTCGGTGGTCCCTGTAGCGCTGACTCGGGCGCTCCGACACATCTACCAGCCAAGGACACGGTCGCCTTCGCCCTAG
>JAJCZV010000053.1 GCA_029262175.1 Gemmatimonadota bacterium | reverse complement strand
GTCGGAGCCCTCTTGGACCAGCCGGCAGAAGTCAGGGTGCGCCGCCAGCGGCCACTCGCCGTTCCAGTTGGGAACCACCCCAAGCGAGAGACGACGCCCGATCAGCGGCGCCAAGTCTCGGATCATATACCGAGTCTCGCGCGCATAGGCAGGCGTCGCATCGTGGAGACACACGAGAAAGGGCCGCATGGGTGAGGAGGGGCCGTTACCCTGCGAAGATCCAGCCTAGGGTTTTGGCGATGGCGCCGATGGTGATGATGATCATCGGCAGTACGAAGGCGATACCGACCGAAAACAGAACTCCCTGTCGGAACAGCATAGGACCGACGGGCAGCATCTTCTTGTCCCAGATTTTGTTGGCCGTGACTTCGACGACCGACCCCACCGTGTAGGCCACGTTCGCAAAGAGGCCGATAGCCACAACGTCTCCGAAGATTCCGGGGACCAGCCCATGGACGAGCCAATGGGCGCCGAGCGTCGCGACTCCGGACGCGCCGACAATGAGGTTGTACGGAAGTCGGCGCTTTTCCCACCACTTGATGATGGCGCCGGTGCGACGTTCGGCCGGCGCCGGATATAGCAGCCGTACGAGCGCGCCGTCGCCGCTCGGACCCTCATAGCTGTCGATGTGTTCGCTCATCGCCATCACCCTTGAGCTTCGACCTGGCAGGCCGGTCCTCGAGAGATGCCTCCGTATCGCCGATCGCGGGCGGAGAACGCCCGTACCGCGGCAGCAAGATCGGCCTCCGTGAAGTCCGGCCACAAGATGTCCGTAAAAAAGAGCTCGGCGTAGGCCGATTCCCAAAGCAGGAAATCACTCATTCGCTGTTCACCGCCCGTGCGGATGAGCAAGTCCACTTCGCGTGTACCCGGCGGCGCGTGGACCGCCTCGCCCACGGACCGCTCGAACGCCTCGCGAGTCGGAGTGATGCCGAGGGCGACACGCCCCGCCGCCGTGAGGAGCGCTTCGCGGGCCGAATAGTCCATCGCGATCCGAAGGTGAAGAGAGGTTCCGCCGCGCGTTTGTTCCTCGACGTGGATGATCCGGCGTATGAGAGCTTCCGGAAGGCGGTCGCGCCGACCAATGACGTTCAGCCGCACGCCGCTGTCGGTCAGGCGGGCGGCCTCCGAATCGAGGTGCCGTTGGAACAGCAGCATCAAGTTCTCTACTTCGTCGGGCGGCCGGCGCCAATTATCCGAAGAAAACGCGTAGAGCGTGAGCGTGGTGATCCCCAGAGCCGGCGCGGACTCCACGGCCACTCGGACCGCCTTGGCTCCCGCGACGTGGCCTACTGACCTGGGTCGACCTCGCTTCTGAGCCCAACGGCCGTTCCCATCCATGTTGATCGCAACATGGAATCGGTCCTGTCCCGCCTCGATCACCTTTAAGCGCCCGGGGGACACGGATTCCGGCGGTTTCGGCTCCGGCCACTTCAAGTCTAAAGTACTTCGCATCGTAAAGTCACCCCTCAAAAAAAAACGTGGTTCTGCGACGGTTACCTCTGTTGCTGCTGGTCTGCGAGCACTTCGCGGAACCTCTCCTCCGCCCTATCGATATGAAGGAGGTAGCCGTCCCGATCGATGAACGGTTGCGCGGGGTTCTCGGCGGTCGCGCGTTCACCCCGCTTGCGGACCATACTGAACCAATTGGAGTGCGAGGCCAGAAATATGTCCGCCGGGAGACTGCGTAGCGTTCGGAAGCTGCGTTCGAAATCAGAACGTATTCCAGGATACGACTCCGGCTCGACCAACGAGACGAAGGGGAACAACGTGAGGCTACAGATGCTCACAGCAAGCAAATCACGATCATCGTCGCGGACAGGAAACGACCATGATGTGCATCCGCGCGTGTGGCCGGCCGTCACATGCGCAGTGAGTGCGAGCGGCCCGAGGCGGATCGTCGCGCCATCTTCGAACTCGTGGTCGACGCGCGGGGCGGGAAATCTGCCGAGTCCGAGAAACCTGAGAATTCTCATCGGGCCGAGCGCGGGGTCACCGCCGTGTCGGCCGGCGGTCATGACTTCGGCGTCGCCTTCGCTGACCCATAGCTCGGCGCCCGAGGCCTCCTGCAGGGCTTGAAGACCGCCCGCGTGGTCGGAGTGCGCGTGCGAGTTGAGTAACACCTTAACGTCGGCGATGTCGAACCCAAGCTTGGAGATGCTCTCGATGATCAGCGGGGCGTTCTCGGGGTACCCGCCGTCGATCAACACGTGGCCATCGGGCCCAGTGAGAAGAAAGGCTGTGACGCCGGTGTGGCCGACATAGTAGAGGTTGCCCGCGATGCGAAACGGTTCGTCCGGCACTGAGCGGCCCCTCGTGATCGCGGCACGCCACTGCGTGAAGGCCACGAAGAGCAAAGCGGCGGCCGCTCCGAGAAGGACGACGCGTCTACGTCGCTTGCTAAGGCTGCGCATCTACCGGCTCCCTGGACCTTCAATCACGCTCCGCCTCCGAGCAGCTGCTGAACCTCATCTCCCGTAAGCCCGACCTCGGCCAGTTCCGCGCTCGCAGCCAGAAGCGCGCGATCCTCCGCTCTTCTGGCGAGCGCCAGCGAACCGGCAGCGGATCCTGCGCACAACAGCGTCACGATGCTGCCAATGACGAGAAAGAGGGGTTCCAAGCCCGCGCCAACGACGATGGGTACCATTAGAACCACGCCACCCAACGCTCCCCACCCAGCGAACTGGCGCAACGACATCTCATCCAATCTTCGACTGCGACCCGCGATCCCGAGCACGGTAGAAAACGTCACGCCGCCAAGGAAAGCGGGATAGGCGAACACGGGAATCCAGATATCAACGACGTCCGTGTTCAGACCGAGAACCGTGCCCGCAAAGAGCATGGTGGCCATACCGACGACCGTCCATCCGACCGCCCAAGTCAGGCCCACACCGATCGCACCGCGGAACCGTTTCAGCCACGTCTTCATTCGTCTCGTACGCGCTCGATCAACGCCTCCATGTGGTCCAGGTAGCGTTGGAGCGCCTCTCGTCCGGTCTTGGTGAGGCGATAGTCCGTGCGCGGAATCCGACCTTCGAAGGACTTCTTGATTTCGACGTAGCCCGCTTCTTCCAGCTTCCTGGCGTGCACGCTGAGATTCCCGTCGGAGGTGTCGAGACGCTCCTTGAGTTCGTTGAATGTGAGATGTTTCTCCACCGCGAGTGCGCTTACGATCCCGAGTCGAACCCGCACGTGGATGATCGGGTCGAGTGCGACCGGATTGGTCTTCCTGGGTTGTACATCGATGCTCACGGTCGATCCCTTCCCCGTAGCCGGGTTCGGGTCCTTTCGACGGGCCCGCGCACCCTCAGCCACCGTGCCTCCGTGCGATCATCGTCCCGAACAGGATGTGCAGTCCCCCGAATCCCACGGCCATCATGACATCGCCAGCCGCAGGCGTAGCAAGAAGCGCAATCACGCCGGCGATCATGAAACTGATCCCCATCACCGGGACGATCTTGACCGAAAACGTACCGGCCGCGACGACGGCGACGCCGTAGAGGAGAAGCCACACGCCCGGTAGAGTTGCCGAGGCGCCGGCCTGCCAAAGCCCGACGGTGAGGACCGCTCCGGCAAGCGCCGGAGGCAGAAAACTCAGCAGGAACGTGCGACCACCGCCGGTGAGAACCGGGAGGTCCGCCCGGCGCGCCTTCAGGTGGATCGCAAGCGCCCCGATCGCCACTGCCAGCACGGCCTCGAGCATCCAAACGAGAAGCCATCGCTCCGCCGTCGGCTGGCTCGAAGCGAACGCCGCAGCGCCCAGCGCCGTGATTCCCATTCCGACGCCACCCCACCCTGGGACTGCCGTGAAGGTGGCACCCCGCTCCATCGTCCGACGGATAAAGCGCAGGTCCTCCTTGGCTCGGTCGCCCAGGGCGATGGGCTCCGAACTCCGATCGACTTCGGTCAGTTTGAGCATGATAGAGGCAAATATGATCCAGGCTGTTGGAACCGTCAAGTACTTTGCACTGCAAAGCGTGTGCCTGCGCCGGCGTTTTTGGCTGGTCGATGCTCAAGGCTCCCACTGCTCTCCCGCACGGACGGCCCTACTGCCGGGCGCATACCTCACCTCGAGGTTGCCCGTAGCGGTCGCTTGTTGGAAAGCCGTGGTCGTGGCACATCTAGCCTGCTTCGCTCGGTAGCGCTCGAGTGATCAACGCCAACCGTTCACACGCCGAGACCACCTATGACACCGTACAAAGCCCTCGTCGCAGCGTCCGCAATCGGCATCCTGGGATGTACACCACCACCCGTCGATCAGGAGGCCGACGTAGCGGCGCTGCGCGATGCCGCCACGGCTTATCACGCCGCCGCCAGCGCAAAGCAAGCCGATGCAGTGGTCGCGCTGTACGACGCC
>JAJCZV010000052.1 GCA_029262175.1 Gemmatimonadota bacterium | reverse complement strand
CTTGTGGACAATTCGATTGTCGAGAACGTCAGTCGAGTCCCGTTTCTCGGAGACATTCCAATTCTTGGAGAGTTGTTCAAGTCGCGCGACCTTCGACAGAATCGTTCCGAACTCCTCGTGCTCGTGACGCCCAGGATCGTGCAGCCGCTGAATCAACAGCCGGCTCTGCCGACGGGTGAGCCCGAGACTTGGAGTTGGGACAAATCGGTCCGTGATCCAGGCGACGGCGGGGGTCCCCCTCCGCCGCAGCGTTGACAACAAAACCTGATCACGCAAGGCGAGGTAGGGTAAACTTGAACACGGAAGCTTCCAGCCAGGGCTCAGCCGCGGGACAGGGGCTGAGTGCGGCGATCATCTCAGCGGACCCGGATTTCCCGGAGTCGCTGCGTTCTAGCCTAGTGGAAACCGGCCACGATCTCACGATCGAGATGGCCATCACGCAACCGTACACCGAGATCGATGACTCGCATCTCGAGCGACTCCGCGAGGGGCGCCCCGATGTGACCTTCCTCGACTTGGAAGAAGAACCGCACGTAGGACTGAAGTTCGCCCAATTCATCATCGATTCCGGGTTCTCGGGGGCGTTGATCGCCCTCGGCTCGACCGATTCGCCGGAGCTGATTCTCGCGGCGATGCAGGCGGGGGTGACCGAGTTCGTCGGCAAACCGATCGTTCCGGAAGCGCTGGACGCGGCGATTGAGCGGGTGCTGAGAAAGTCGGGTCGTCAGGCCAAGCGCGTAACGGGGCAGCCCGGTCGCCTGCTGATGATCTTCTCGGCCAAAGGCGGGACCGGGTCTACGACGACAGCGGTGAACCTCGCTACCGAGATGCACCGCCTGACGCGTAAGAGGACTCTGCTCGTTGATCTCGATCTGGAACTCGGAGAGTCTGCGCTCGTCATGGGCGTGCAGCCGCGCTTCTCGCTGGTCGACCTCGTGCGCAACTTTCACCGGGTCGATTCAAGGCTTCTCGCCTCCTACATCGAACGCCACGAAACGGGCGTCGAAATCCTGTCTGCTCCGTATCAACCAGCGGACTACGAGGCGGTTTCGACCGATCGGATCAAACAGGTCCTCCAGTTTCTCAAACAACACTACGACTACATCGTCGTTGATTCGCCGAAGACGTTTACGCCTGCGGCCATGGGCGCGTTCGAGGAGGCTGACGAGTTGTACCTGCTGACCACCGCAGACATCCCGTCGCTTCGAAATCTCACTCGGTGTGTCCAACTCATTCGCAGTTTCGGTCGACGCCGAGGCGACGACTGGATGCGCGTGATCGTCAACCGCTTCGACGCCAGTTCAGTGGTCACTACGAGTGAGATTGAAAAAACGCTTGGCATCGACGTGTTTTGGACCTTGCGGAACGACTACCGCGCCGTGATGGCCTCGATCAATTCAGGGCGTCCGGCTGTCTCAGATCCGAAGTCGGTGTTCGCGAAGGACATTCGAGCATTGGCCTCCAGGTTGACCGACACGCCGATCGAACCAGGCAAAGGCGGTCTGTTTGGAGGGCTGTTCGGCCGTAACGGGCGTCGCGAAACCGTGGAGCAGTAACCCAATGAAGGCACGCAATGGATAGCAACGGCGGCTTCAACGAGCCCAGAGACGCCGATTCCTCCCTGCCCGCATGGGAGCGCAATCAGAGCGAACCAGTCGATACAGGTTGGTCGGACAGCGCGTATCCGACCGAGATGCAAGAGATTCGGACCCGCGTCCATCGGCGGCTTCTCGAACGTCTCAATCTCGCGAATCTGAGCGAACGCGATCAAGGCGAAGTCGAAGATGAGGTGCGCAAGATCGTTCGTGATCTTTTGGCGAGCGAAGAAACACCTCTCAACCTCGAAGAGCGCGAGATGCTCGTCGAGCAGGTCATCAACGAAGTGTTTGGTTTGGGGCCGCTCGAACCGCTCGTACGCGATGCGCGGATCTCGGACATCTTGGTCAACACATCGGGGCTCGTCTACGTCGAGATCGATGGTAAGCTTCACAGAACCGACGTACGATTCCGAGACAATCGACATCTCATGCAGGTGATCGATCGTATCGTGTCGGCCGTCGGTCGCCGTATTGATGATTCATCTCCCATGGTGGACGCGCGACTGGCCGATGGCTCGCGCGTGAACGCCATCATCCCTCCGCTCGCGGTGGACGGCCCTCACCTTTCAATTCGAAAATTTCGCAGAGATGTTCTGTCGGATGAAGATCTTCTGCGGAACGATTCGATGACTCCGGCGATGCTCGAACTTCTACAGGGGTTGGTCGCCGCCCGTTTGAACATTCTGATCACCGGCGGCACCGGTTCGGGTAAGACGACGCTGCTGAACGTTCTGTCCGAGTCTATTCCGTTGGATGAGCGGATCGTCACCATCGAAGACTCGGCCGAGCTCCAGCTTCGCCAGCCACATGTAGTGCGGTTGGAGTCGCGACCACCCAACGTCGAGGGTGTGGGTGAAGTCACGCAGCGACGCTTGTTGATCAACTCGCTCCGAATGAGGCCCGATCGAATCATCTTGGGAGAGGTCCGAGGGTCGGAGGCGATCGACATGCTTCAGGCCATGAACACGGGTCACGATGGGTCCCTGACCACGCTCCACGCCAACACCCCACGCGATGCGCTGCATCGACTCGAAACGATGGTGTCGATGGCCGCGCTCAACCTCCCCGAGAGGGGTGTCCGCGCGCAGATCGCGAGCGCCATCGATGTCGTTGTCCACGTCCAACGTATGTCGGACGGAACGCGAAAAATCCTATCGATCGCAGAGGTCGTGGGAATGGAGGGCGACGTGATCACGATGCAAGACATCTTTTTGTATCATCGTAAAGGCGTCGACGAGAAGGGCATCGTGCAGGGCACGTTCGCCGCTACCGGGATCCGTCCGAAGTCGGCCGAGCGCCTCATGGAATACGGGATCGATCTGGATGAGACGCTGTTCTCGAACATCGGCCTCGCCAGCGGCATCGGTCTATGAACACGGGCACGTCGCCGATCGTCGTCGGGCTGATCGCGTTTGTCGCGGTCGTTCTGGCGATCGTCTCGGTTTATCTGGTATACGAAGCCATCCGCCAGTGGGGTGGGCAGCGCGACGTGCAATCCGAGCTCAAAAAGCTGAGCGGAGACAACGTCGCGCAGCAGCGCGGCGGGTCCCCCCTTCTCCGCGAACTACGCCAAAGCGGGCCGGACTGGATCGAGCATGCGATGCTCAAGATTCCTCACCGGCACGACATGGCGCATTTCCTGGCGCAGGCCGACATGGGGATGACCGTGAGCGCGTTCACAATGCTTACGATCGGACTCAGCGCGGCACTCGGGCTCGGGGCCCTGATCGTGGTGCGTGGAGGCTGGATCGCTCCGATGATGGCCGCGATGCTCGGCGCGCTCGTGCCTTACGCCTACGTGAGCCGGAAGCGACAGGAGCGATTCGACAAGTTCGAAGAACATTTTCCGGAGGCCATCGATCTCCTTGGACGTGCGATCCGAGCGGGTCATGCGTTCTCTACGGGACTGAGCGTCGTAGCCGACGAGTCCCCGGAACCGATTTCCGAGGAGTTTCGACAGGTTTACGAGGAGCAGAAGTTCGGTCTGCCGCTTTCGGAGTCTTTGCTTTCTCTTGCGGATCGAATGGATCTGCTCGACGTGCGGATTTTTGTTACCGCGGTCCTGATTCAGATCGAATCCGGGGGTAATCTGGCGGAGATCTTAGACAATCTCTCACATATCATCCGCGATCGATTCCGCTTTCGACGTCAGCTCCGTGTACACACGGCGCACGGTCGGATGACGGGCTGGGTTCTCGCCAGCGCGCCCTTCGTGGCCGGGGGCGGAATGTTCGTCCTCAACCCAGACTATATGAATACCCTCTTCATCGAGCCTTTGGGGCGACTCATGCTGGCCTCGGCGGTCGGGTTACAGCTCGTCGGCTTTGTCGCCATCCGTCGGGTCATGGACGTCGACCTATGATCTTCCTGGTCGTCGCCCTTACGGCGGTTTCGGTCACGCTCCTCGTTCTCGGGCTCACGAGCATTTCGCCGGCTGACGAGCGGGTCGTTCGTAAGCGACTGGCCGCTCTCCAAACGGGGGCCACGAGCTATCGCGACCTGACCGAGCGACGACGACGCGAGGCGAAACGCGAACGCCTCGCTGCCGTCCTAGAAGCTTTCGGACAGAAGGTCAGCGCCGCGCGCTCCACCGATTCCAACACGAAGCAGTGGCTCGTCCACGGTGGGTTCAGGCATCCGAATGCGGCCGGCATCTTCGCTGCGATGCGGGTGCTCCTGGCCATCGTTCTGGGACTCGCGGGCTTCGTCGTCTTTGTCCTCGTCCTGCCCCAGGTCGGGGTAGCGATGCCTCGTCTGGGAACGTGGCTGAGCGTCGCGCTCGTCGCGCTGTTCGGTTGGATGATTCCGTTCATGTGGGTCGATGGAAAGGTCAAGAGTCGCCAGATGGCGCTGTCCAAGGCGCTGCCCGACACGCTCGACCTTCTGGTCGTATGCGTCGAGGCGGGGCTCGGTTTGAACCAGGCCCTCGTGCGCGTCTCCGATGAGGTCGACCGTATCAGCCCCGAAATGAGCGATGAGCTGACGATCGTGAACCTGGAGATCCGGGCCGGCACCCCGCGCGATGACGCCCTCAGAAGGCTCGGCGCCAGAACGGGCGTGGATGACATCCGAGCCCTGACGTCCATGCTTCTACAAACCGACCGTTTTGGAACATCGATCGCCGACGCATTGCGAGTACACGCGGAAACCTTGCGTTCCAAGCGAATGCAGCGAGCCGAAGAAGCGGCAGCGAAGACCACCGTCAAGATGCTCTTCCCTCTCATCTTCTTCATCTTTCCGTCGATCTTCGTGGTCCTCGTCGGACCGGCGATTTTCCTCTTCCGAGATTTCTTCGGAGGGCTCCAATGACTTACTTCGAGATGCGCAACGAAGATCGGGGCGAATCGTTGGGCACACACATTCGTCTCGCCGACCGATGGTGGCCGAGACTTCGCGGTCTCATTGGTCATGCAAAACTGCAATCTGGGGAGGGGCTCCTGATTCGACCTTGTCAGGGCGTCCATATGCAGTGGATGAAATATCCGCTGGACATTGCGTTCTTGGATCCCGATGGACGCGTCTTGGCGATCTATCACGCGCTGCAGCCATGGCGGTTTTCAAAGACGCACCGCGGGGCGACGGCAGCCCTGGAGCTTCCTGCCGGTACGCTCGAGGCGACCGGCACGATGCTCGGCGACCTCGTGAGTTGGCAGGAAGCCGAATCGGCCGCCGCTTAACGGAGCGTCGGCACCCTCGCGCGACACTCGCAAACTGAGACGAATTCCGATGAATCAAGCAGCCACAGACATAGGGCTTTCCTCTGACGCGCGACTAGGGGCAAAGCCCCCGGTGCCTGAGACCCTCGAGGATACGGGGCTCGCTGCCAGCTTCGTGTCGGACCTGCTGCTCAAGACGCTGTACTTCCAGGGGGCCCGAAAGGGCACGGATCTCGAAGCCTTCATTCGCCTCTCCTATTCGATCCTGGATCCGATCTTGGTCGACCTCCAGGAACGGCAGTTGATCGAGGTTCGCGGGAGCGAAGGGCACGGTCGGATCGGCTATACCTTCGACATCACCGGCGAGGGGCGAACCCGAGCCCGTGAGATCATGCAGACCAGCCGCTATGCCGGGCCTGCCCCGATTCCTCTCGGAGAGTACTGGGAATCGGTTCGACTCCAGAGCACGCGCGGGCTTCAGATCGGTCGAGACGCGATCCGCGAAGGGTTTGGGAATCTCGTCTTCGAAGACGATTTTTACGACAGCCTCGGGCCCGCCATCAATTCCGGGAAGTCGCTGTTCTTGTACGGCCACGCTGGCAACGGAAAAACATCCATCGCCGAAGCGATCGCCGAGATGATGGGCACTTCGATCTATGTGCCCTACGCCGTCGAAGTCGATGGCCAAGTCATCCAGATCTATGATCCCGTCGCGCATCGATCCCCGGATCGACCGGTGCAAGAGTCGCCCGACGATTCGCACTCCTTCCTACGCGCGGTGCCAGATGCGGATCCTCGGTTCGCGCAGGTGCGTCGTCCGGTGGTGATGGTGGGCGGTGAACTCGTACTCGACGAGCTAGAGCTTCAGTTCGATCCACAGATGGGCGTGTTTCGGGCCCCTCCGCAGGTCAAAGCAAACTGCGGTGTCTTTATCATTGACGACTTCGGGCGCCAGCGCGTCAGGCCGCGCGATCTTTTGAATCGATGGATGGTCCCACTGGATCGGCACATGGATTTCCTGA
Organism: Gemmatimonadota bacterium; assembly: GCA_029262175.1. Taxonomy (GTDB): domain Bacteria; phylum Gemmatimonadota; class Gemmatimonadetes; order Palauibacterales; family Palauibacteraceae; genus Palauibacter. The sequence continues at coordinate 7,546 of JAJCZV010000052.1, read as the reverse complement.
GCCTCCCCATGGGACACAAGCTGCCCATGCCGTTCGAATGCCTACTGATCTTCGCGACCAACCTGAATCCGACGGAGCTTGTGGAAGAGGCGTTTCTTCGACGGATTCAGTACAAGATCTTGGTCGACAACCCGTCAAGAGAAGAGTACACGAAGATTTTCGACGACTGTTGCGCGGCGGCGAACCTCAAGGTCACGGACGGCGCGGTCGACGTGGTTTTCGAGCAGTTCTACGAAGGTCGCGGGATTCCCGCGCGCGCCTGCCACCCCCGTGATATCGTTAACCATGTATTGGACTTGGCGCGATACCTCGGCGTCGAACCGGAGGCCTCGCGGCGTATGCTCGAATTGGCCTGCCGGTCATACTTCTTGGACGTTCCGGAGACCGAATGATCGACCGGACCCCGGCTGGTTGAGGCGCACCCATGGCGAGCAATGACCCAAAGGGTTCGAGACCTTGGACGTTTGGTCTCGACACCCGTCAGCGGCGTCGTCGGCCAGAGGGCGAGCTAGACCCCTCCCCGACCGCTCCTCTAGCGCCCCCTGCCCCGCCATTGGGCGTGCCTACCGGGTCGAGCGGCGACATCCGCAGCTTCGCCGAGCCGACGGAGCCAACGTTGGACGCTCCATCCATGAGCCGCGAGGGGCACGACGTAGGGTCGTCGCCCTACAGCGTCGGTTCGCCACGCCGATCGGAGTCGCCCGTTATCGGAATCCCAACCGAGGCCGCGGCACCCTCGAACCCATCAGCGGAACTGGAAGCGGCAGGGATCACACGCCTCCGCGATGAAGCCGCGTCTGCGGCACGCGGCGATGCCCAGGCGGGTGTTCCAGACCCGGATGCAGAAGGACAGACACAGCGCGAACGAGACCTCCGCGAGCGGTGTCGGGCTTTCTATGACCGCTGGAGCAACCAATACCGAAGGCAAGTCGGCGACCAGGTCGCCGACGACGAGGAAGCGATCGCGGATCGATTGGGACGCGCCGAACTCGCCGTTGACAAGTTCGAACGCCTAACCAACGAGATGATGCGCGTCAAAGCTCGGCGCACGGTTCGTCACCGAGAGGTGACAAACGACATTGAGGGAGACGCCCGCGGACAGCGTGGACTCGCGACGAAAATATACTTGTCGGCGATCGCGTTTCTGGGGTTGGTCGAGTTCTTCGCGAATGCGCCCGTGTTCACGGCGCTCCTGCCCAGGGACGTGTTGACAGAGCGACAAATTCGGCTCGTCACCGAAACGTCCGACGGGTGGTTCGCGGGGGCGGAACGTGTATTCGCGCAGCTCGTGCTGCGGCCGGACGCCGCACTGCTCGCGTTGGGCGTCGTCACGTTCCTCTGTGTCCTCGCGCATTTCTTCGGTCATTCGTTACGCGAACTCGTGATGCTCTCGGACAACGCCGAACGACATCACACCGTTGCGGCCCGCTCGAAGCTCGAGAACGTCATTCCGATGGCGCTGACCGGCCTTGGCCTTCTCCTGGTGCTCGCCGTGTTGTACGAAGCGAGGATCCGACTTGGCGATGTCGGGGAGACCCAATACGTGACCGACCAGAGACAGGTAGACGAGTGGCGCCGCGAGGCCGCGCTGCTCGTCTCCGACGGAGACTTGTTGCAAGCCAATGCCCTGCGCGCGCAGGCAGAGGACCTCAATGCGGCCGCAACCAATCTCAATGAATACGCGCAGTCGATGAGTCGCCTTAGTTTCCCGATTCTCTTGCTGAATCTCACGCTGATTATCTGTGCGATCTGCGCCGCTTACTTCCATCGACGCGACTACCGACGACAACACTTCAACGACAGCCCGTTCGAACGAGATCGGCTCGGGATCATCGGAGCCGGCGAAGAGACGGCCGAAGAGATTTCGGGCTATCTTTCCGACCTGGCCAGACGCATTCGAAGGCTGCAAGGGCTTTCGAGTAATTCGGGGCTCGAGGATCGGCGGGGCGTCGCGCGCGAGCTGGAGTCGGTCGTCGCCTTATATCGGGCCGAGAACGGACGGGCTCGAGGCATCGATCCCCGATCGATCGAGGCCTTCAAGACCCCGATCCGGCTCGGGATCGAGATTGCCGAAGATGGCGACGATGTGGCCGAACCACTTCGATCTCCGAAAGAGTACGACGACGAGCGCCGGGATTTGCAGGAACGCTTTCAGATTGCCCGAAAGCGCTTCAACGAAGAAGCGATTTCCTGGTGAGACGGATGTCTCTGCGCGCAGTGGCCTGCCTGCTGGCGCTATCACCGGTTGCCGCCGGCTGCGGGAGCGACGCAGCCCCGACGGTCACGACGCCCGCGGAGCCCCCCGATCTGGTGATTTTCGTCTACGACAGGTCGACCAGCATTCCCGAACACACGTTGGAGTTGGCGAGCCAGCTCACGCAGACTCGAATCTTGGAGCTTGATCACGGGGACCGAATCGCGGGGATGCAATTGCTTCAAATGTCGCTCGAAGAGGCACCCCAACGGTGGTCCGAGTCGCTCCCGGAGCTTGAAGTCGAAGGACACGAGCTGATGCGAGACTCGATCTCGCGGGCCCGGTTTCTCATGGACGCAAACGTGCTCTTGGGACGCCTGGCCGATCCGGCGGATCGGGAGGACGTGAATGGCACCGACATCCTCTCTACACTCCACGATGTGGCGGCGGAAATGAGGGCGTATGCGAACCATGTCGCGACCCTGTACCTTTTTACGGACATGCTCCAATCAAACCGGCAGATCGATATGGAGGGCCTGCGCAAGATGCCCCCAGCCGGGTGGGTGGACGAGGCCAAGGTGGACGGGAGGCTCCCGGACCTGACCGGCCTTTGTGTGGTGGTGGTGGGTGCGCGCGTCGACACAGAGGCGGCGCAGCGTGTGAAGTCATTTTGGACGGAGTACTTCGCGGCTACGGGTGCGAACCTTTTAGACCGAAACTACGTCCTACGCCCGGTGAGATTGCCGACGGCACCCTGCTCATGACGAGCGGGGCGGCAGAAGACCGGGCACGACCTCAAAGGGGGCACGGAGAATGAACCGCAAAATGATCTACGGGCTGCTTATCGTTGTGTTGGCGATCTACCTCATCGTCTACTACACGGGCTGAGGTCGCTAACCTCGCTGGGATTATCCATGGGGCCGACGACACGTCCCCCTTGGGACTGACACCATTGTCGAGCCGACGTCGGGGCCTGTGAAGGTGTCGACGTCCTTCGCATCACGCCCGTAGAGACCGGCGACCGCGCTATGACCGAGAGCTTCGAATCTACGATCCGGGCTTGGCACGGGGAGTCCGTCGTGGTCTCGTTCGACGAGCCGACGGGGAGCTGGATCTTCATCGCGTTGCACGACACGCGGTTGGGGCCAGCGTCGGGGGGCACTCGGCTCAAGAGCTACCCGAGACCGGTCGACGGGCTCATCGACGCGCTTCGGCTCGCCGAAGGCATGACGTACAAGTGGGCCGGAGTGCAAATGCCCTTTGGTGGGGGGAAGGCCGTGCTCGCGATCCCCGGACCGCTCGAAGCACACGCCCGCGCCGGTCTCCTGGACCGGTACGCCGCACGGCTGATCTCACTCCGCGGTGCCTTCCAGACCGGGGTCGACCTTGGCACCACACCCGAGGACATGGATCGGATCGGCGCCCTCTCGGGACACGCCGTCGGCATCATCAAGGGTCATCGGGCGGATCCGGGTCCGTACACCGCCCTCGGCGTGTTCGTCGGGATGCGCGCGTCCCTTGTCGAACGTTTTGGCTCCGACGATTTCCAGGGACGTTCCGTCTTGATCCAGGGCGTGGGGGACGTGGGGAGACCGCTGGCAGAAATGCTCGCGGAGGCGGGGGCAGAACTATTCCTGACAGATCTCGAACCATCGGCGGTCCAAGCCCTGGCCGATCGACTCGGCGCAACGGTCGTAGATGTCGACGACATGTGGAATCTCGAGGTCGACATCTATTCGCCCTGCGCGATCGGGGCCACGCTCAACCCCGACACGGTGCCTCGCCTGCGCTGTAAGATCGTCGCCGGGTCCGCAAACAACCAGTTGCTTTCTCCCGCCGACGCAGAAGCGCTTCATGCGCGACGGATCCTCTACGCGCCCGACTACGTGATCAATGCGGGCGGGGCCATCGCATTCGGACATATCCATCTCGGGGAGCGCGACACTGACCGACTGCATGAACGCGTACGCGCGATCGAAGGGTCGTTGCGCGCGATCTATGAGGAGGCCGGCGCTTCAAACGAGTCGCCCATGCTCGCGGCCAACGGGCGCGCGCGGCGATTTCTCGAGGCCAGCGACTGACGGTGGCGGACCCCTCCCAGAGCCGCGCCCCCCTCGGATCTGAGTCCCTTCGCGATCTCGAACTGATGGTGCGATCCAGATACGCCATCGTGGCGCTCGAGACCATCGAGGAAGACCGCGCGGAGTTGCTACTGATGCACCTCGCCGACCAACTCCATATCCCTCTGTTCGTCTGGAGCGCGACAAAAGGACTCGGTCGGACCGACAAGCCCGCTCCCATCTACGACACGGCGGAGCCGGCAAAAGCGTTGGCTCACGTCGAGAGCGCGCGGTTCCCGGCGATCTATCATTTTCGTGGATTGGGGCCCTACCTCGAGGACGGCCTCCTCCGCCAACGTCTCCGCGACGCCAGCCAACCCTACACGACGATCGCCGGTGCCCTCGTGCTGACGGGGACCGATCTGAACATCGACGAATCGCTACGTCCACACGTCGCCACGGTCCGGCTGCCGGCCCCGGACGTAGAGGAACTTCGCAACTTACTCCTGCACATCCTACGAGACTTCAATCGCAAAGAGGGTGTCGAGGTCGACTTGACCGACGAGGAGATGAACCGGCTTCTTCAGAATCTGCGGGGTCTAACGCTGCTCGAAGCGGAGAAGATTCTTACGAAGGCCATCGTCGAGGACGGGCGTCTTTCCATGCAGGACATCCAACTCGTCGTTGACGCGAAACGAGAACTCGTCGAGCGCGAAGGCCTGTTGGAGTACTATCCGGTGGAAGAGTCAATGGACGCGGTCGCGGACCTGGCCTCGCTCAAGGCTTGGCTGCGGAAACGGCAAGCCATCATCTCGACGCCCGAACGTGCGGCAGAGTTCGGATTGGAGTTCCCAAAGGGGGTGCTGCTTCTGGGAGTTCCCGGCTGCGGAAAAAGCCTATGCGCCAAGGCCGTCGCGATGGAGTGGAGCTTGCCCCTGCTCAAACTCGACCCCTCCAATCTCTACAACAAGTTTATTGGAGAGAGCGAGAACAATTTCAAGCGCGCGATCGCAGCTGCCGAGCGCATGTCTCCGGTGATTCTTTGGATCGATGAACTCGAGAAAGCCTTTGCGGGAGCCGGCGATCAGGATGGCGGCACCACTCAACGCATTCTGGGAACCTTCTTGTCCTGGCTACAAGATCGTCGCGGCGACGTTTTCGTGGTGGCGACGGCAAACGACGTCGAGAAACTCCCGGCGGAGTTTCTTCGAAAGGGTCGCTTCGACGAGATCTTTTTCGTGGATCTTCCGAACTCGGCAACGCGCGGTCAGATCTTCGAGATCCATCTCGAAAAGCGCGGCCAGAGTATCGAGCAGTTCGACACCGTGGCCCTGGCCGCCGCGGCGGATGGTTTCTCCGGTTCCGAGATCGAACAGGCAATCGTAGCGGGGTTGTACACCGCATTCTCGGAGAACGGGGCCCTGACGACGGCAGGGGTTCTGAGCGAAATCGCTAGTACCCAGCCACTGTCCCGCATGATGAGCGAGAAAGTCGACAAGCTGCGCGCGTGGGCCGAGGGCCGAACGGTGCGGGCCAACTAGTCACCGAGTGCTCAGCGATGCGTGGTGATCTCGCCTAGCGGCTTCTTCGTAATGCTGGGGACCATCGCATCGCTCGCCGGATACCCGACGACCAAGAGTAGGAACGGACGCTCGTTCTTCGGGCGGTTCAAGATCTTGTTCAAGAACCCCATGGGGCTCGGGGTGTGAGTCAATGTCGCCAGCCCCGCGTGGTGGAGTCCGGTGATCAGGATTCCGGTGGCGATGCCGACCGATTCTTGGACGTAGTAGTTTTTGACCTTGGCATCTCCGCGGATCGCATAGCTCTCGGCAAAGATCGCGATGAGGACGGGCGCGGTCTCTACGAACGGCTTGTGTTCATCGGTTCCGAGCGCCGCCAAGGCTTCGAGCCATTCCGGAGGGGCGCGGTTTTCGTAGAAGTCCTGCTCTTCTTCCTCGGCGGCTTCGCGAATTTGCGCTTTCACTTCGGGATCTCGAACGATGACGAAGTGCCAGGGCTGTAAATTGGCCCCGTTCGGCGCGGTTCCGGCCGCCTCGATGCACGCGTCGATGACCTCGTCGGGGACCGGCTCGCTCGAGTACTCACGCACCGTGCGGCGCTGCTGCATTTTCGTTCGAAACGCGCGCGCGCGCGCAATCATCTCGGACTCGTCGAGACGTTCGAAGGTGGTGAGCGGAACGGGTTGAAACGGGGTCGTCATCTAGGCCGAACTAATCTTCCAGGGTGGAGGTCGCCCCGATCGACTCACGGATGCGATGAATCTGGTCGAGATGCACTCGGTCGTGCCCGGCGATCAGTTTCAAGATGGTGCGTAGCGATTCGGCCCCGCGTTCCTCATGGACAGCCTCCCGGTCGAGCGCATCTTCCGGGAGGGACTTGAGGAGACGCAGGTTCGCCACTCGAAGCGCGCGCAACGGTTCGAGCGCGTCTTCCAGCGTCCCTTCGTCGGTCCAGAGACGCTCGGCCCACCGATCCTGGTCCATGGCTGCCAGGGTCGGTCTGTCGTCTACCAAGATGTGACGGATTCGGTTCGCCTGCACCAGTTCGACGTCCGCCAGGTGTCGCAGGACATCGAGAATCGACCATTTTCCCGGCACCTCGGCCTCGCGAAGTTGCTCCTCGCTGAGACCGACCAACGTCTTTGGCAAACGTTCGAACAGCGCGGACAGTTCTTGAATCGGGTCCGCGCCGTCCAACCGTTCAATCAGCGCATCGCGATAGGCCGCATCCGCTCCGGCGGTGAGCGTGGGATCGCTCATTCCCCCTCCACTTTCTCGTGCGACGTCATGGGTGCATCGGTCTCCGCAAGTCGACGATCGATCCAGTCCCCCATGTCCGCCCCGACATCCGCATAGCCAGGGTCGTTGTGGGGTTCATGCAGCGCGCCTTCGTAGATCAAGAGCTTTGCGTCTCCCGCGACGACGCCCGCCAGCCAGCGGCTGCCCTCCGCTTCGGCGAGCGGGTCTTTCCCGCCATGTACGATGAGCATCGGGTCATCGATCTCGCTCGCACGACGCTTGATGGATTCTATGGCGGCGAGGGCTTCCGTGCCCCACCGGACCGTCGCCCCGCGCCCGACGAGCGGATCGTCTGTGTAGCTCGCCACGATCTCGGCTTCATGCGACAGAGCTTCTGCCGGGATCCCCAGATTGACCGAAAACTTTGGTAGGATGCCGGAGAGCAACCGAGCGATCGCAACGAGGGCCGGCTTTGCGAGCCCGGTGGGCCGGATGCTGGCACCGCTAATGACGAGTCCGATAAAGCCGGGGAG
>JAJCZV010000051.1 GCA_029262175.1 Gemmatimonadota bacterium | reverse complement strand
GAGCTAAACCGAAACGGCTCACCATCGGCACGCCCGTCGACGAGTCGCTGGAGCCAGATCTCCCTGTGGCGCGCGTTCTCCTCCTCTTCGATCGTCGTCACCGTGAACGCGACCATGCTTGCGTCCGGTGACAATGCGACGCCTCCAACGCCGATCTCCCGATAGAAGTCCACGGGCTCGAGCCCGCGCTCCTGGGCAAGAACCGGAAGGGCGACGGCGAGCCAAATACTGACAAAGAGGGCGGAACGGCGCATTGAGTGCCTCCAGGCACGAAGAAGAAACAACCGAGTGTGCGGATTCACGATACGGGCACGCTGGGAGGCCGATCAAGGTCGCGAAGTGCCTTCCCCCGCCAAACCTCGGAGATACCAGCGGACCCTGTTCCTTTGCGGGGGTGCGCTGCCAAACAGTGCCTCGGGATTGTCCGATCAGCAGCCTGACCAACCGACCTTCCGCCGCGGTGGCGCCAGAGAACCGGTAGACTCGAATTGTGTCTCCAGGGGATCCAGCGGTCGTTCGTCCATTCAGCCTCCCAACAAGGTGGCATGAGTCCGGCAAGCCGAGCGTGCTCCGAGGCAGGTCAGCGGTCGGCCGATCCTGTTTGCTCCGCTAACCAGCCACGGACCAACTCGAACACGCCGGGAGCCAGCTCTCCATCAACCCTCAGGCTATGATCCGCCCCCTCGAACACCTCGTAGCCGAAGTCCCTGTTGTAGTCCGCAATGATGTCATCGAGGGTCTCGACGCTTTCGCGGGTGGGTTGGCTTCTGTCGAGCTCGCCGTACAACCATAGGCCGGGTACGGTTTGGCGCTGCAAGTATGGCACGGGGTCGAACAGCGAGGGCTCCCGCCCCTCCATTCTCCGCGAGATCTCAGCGAGAGACAGATCCCCGTACACGACCTTCCAAAACGGATCGTCTCCAGATAGTCGGCTGAAGTACTGCTCCTCGCCCAAGGATACGGTGGCTCCGGAGTAGATGACCGTGAAGGACACGGCATCGGACTCTACGGCAGCTACAGGAATCACCCACCCGGCCTGGCTCGGCCCCAGCAGGCCGATTCGGCTCGCGACGATCTCCTCCCGGGTCATTAAGTAGTCCACCGCCGCCACGGCGTCTCGCGCGAGAAGAGGTATGTCGATCGCATAGCCGCCGATGAATCGTCCGCCGGATTCCCCGACCCCCCGCTTGTCATAGGAAAGGCAGGCGAACCCCCACTCCGTGAACCTCCGCGCCCAGGGCTCCATCCGATCCGCCGTGGTTCTTCCGGACCCTTCGACGAGCACGAGCGCCGGATACGGGCCGGGGCTCCGAGGCGTCCACAGGATCCCGGATAGCTTGATTCCCTCGCTGGAAAACGTCACGCGTTCGGAGAGGTACTCGGCGTTCTCGGGGACCGGCGGTCGTTGCTCTGCGCACGCGCCATTGGCCATTAGTGAGATACCGATAGCAAGCACGCTCCCACGAGCTCTTACCAAGCACTGGCTCCGATGCCGGCGAGCCAGAGGGCGCAACAGATACAGGCCAGGGCCAACAGACACGGTCCCAGTGAACAGGCGCACCAAATGCAGCACTTCCGTAGGTCAATCATGAGCGGCTCCCGCCTCGGGCAAGCCCGAGGATGAGTCTCCGAACATCTTCTCCTCCAACCAGTCGATGGGGGAGAATGCGATACAGACGAGGTGAGTCCGACGGGCGAAGAGCAAAGCGGGAAGCGTCATGACCTCGCACCCCGCGTCGTTTCGGGCCGCTGTGAACAGCAGCGAGATCCCGACGAACGCCAGGCTCCCGACTTGGGCTGGGGCGCCACCCACGAAGTAGACGATCGCCACGGGTGTGACGGCCAGAACAGCGCCGATCCAGGGATTCAGCGCCGAGACGTAGCGGGAAATGACGAAATGCATTGCCGCGTAGAACACGAGTTCGACCGCGAAGACGGCTGCCGTAGCAGCAAGGAGTGAGAGTGGCGCACCTCTGAGGCGAAGCCCGACAAGCACTATGAGAGCGATGCCGGTCAGCAGGCGCAGAATTCGGCCGACGGGGCGCGCTTTCATCCCTGACCCCGCTGGCTCTTCGCCGGAAGCCTGTCGCTGTCGCATGCCATCTTAGCCGTTCTCAAGGGTTTCTCCATTCGTAATCACGTCGCACCATAGAGAAAACGACATTGCGCGGTTCGGCATAACGCTCTCGGTTACGATTTGCCTCGGTCACCGAGTGGCCCCGGGTCCCGCTACGACGGACACGCGTTATGTCCGGCTCCCTCAGGCCGTTTTCTAAATCAAGCGCGGTTGCAATCAGGCGTACTGCGATCTGGAGGGGAAGGTTCATCGGGTGCGATCACGACCTGAACGTGAGAGGACAGCGCAGTGCCGCGTGTGATCGAGCACCAGAAGAGACTGCCTGGTGTGGCGTCGCTCATGCTCGTCGGCGCGTACTTCGGACTCACAATTGCCCGGAACGCTGGTTTGGTTCCCGAAGCCTTGTCATTCATTCCCGTTGTCGAAGCCGCGTGGCTGAACTTTCTAGTCGTTTTGTTAGCAGTGTACTGGATGCGGTGGCGGAAGATCCCGTTGGCGCACGTTGGGTTGGGCTCCTTTTCGCTATCACCCACAGTATTGAAATGGGTGATCGGCACGATGGCGGTTGACTACCTCGCCGTCGGGGTCGCTACGCCAGTTCTTAGCGGCGTTTTCGGCGAGGCAGAGCAGGTAGCACGCTTCGCACAGGTGCCCGGGAACCTCCCGCTATTGCTCCTCCTGCTACCCCTGATGTGGTTGATCGCCGCGTTCGGGGAGGAGTTCTTTTTCCGCGGGTTTCTTCTGACGTTGATCGCTCAGGGTCTTGGTGGATCTCGGAGGGCATGGATCACAGCCCTCGTCGTGCAGGCCGTCGCGTTCGGGCTCGTCCATGCCTACCAAGGTCCGGCACAGGCGATCTCCATCGGGATCGGCGGGCTTGTCTATGGGGCAGCCTTCTTGATCTTGAAACGGAACTTGTGGCCGCTCATATTGGCCCACGGGATCAACGACACGATCGGGTTTGTCGCTTTGTATTCCGGGGCGCTGCAGCGGTGACCGGGCCGCAACGCGTGTCTCCACCGGACCGGCCGCGGTGGTGCCAAGTCTGATAGCAGGTCCACTGGCGGCTCCGGCCGTTGCGCGGCCTTCGCGAACACCGGCCTTCGGCGCGGGTCGTGGATGGCCGGGACGGTGTCGGAACGGACGTCTCGGGGGCCTCGCCCCGTTCGACCTCCAGGACTCGATCATTTTCGGGAGAGTGGAGTCTCTTACGACCAGACTGCCACGAGGGCCAGCGACCGGCGGACGTGACACGAGTAAGCTCGCATGACTCCCGGTCAGGAACCCGCGACGGACGACGACCTCATGATGAGGTTCAAGGGCGGAGATCCAACGGCCTTCGAAGGCTTGTACGATCGCTACGAAGCCCAGCTCTTTGGTCTCTGCATGGGGCTGCTCGGGAATCGGGCCGAGGCTGAGGACGCCCTCCAGGAGGCGTTCGCGAAGGTCGTCGATCGCCGCGAGAGCTTCGAACCGCTAGGCCGTTTTCGCAGCTGGATCTTCACGATCGTGCGGTTCACGTGTATGGACCGGCTCCGTGTCTCGAATACCGAGCAAAGATTTCTGACCCGCGTCGACAGTTCGGACGAACTCGCGTCGCCAGACAACGCCCTGCTGGCTCGCACCGACGTCGAAAGATTGCTTGCCGAACTTCCGGTTGATCAGCGCGAGGTTCTGGTGCTCCATCGCTTGCACGGGTTCACCCAGGCCGAGATCGCAATCATGATCGAGTCGACGGAGGCTGCGGTCAGACAGAAGGTGTATCGCGCCCTCAAGACATTGCGGAAGAGGATGCAGGGCATGATAGGACCAGGCGCATGATGAGGGCAGATGGGTGTCCCGAGGACCGGAGCGAACTCCTTTTGCTGCTCGAGGGCCGGGCCACACACTCGCTTCGCGCCCACATCGGGGACTGTGACGTTTGTCGGACTGAGGTGGAAGAGCTTCGGGGCACCTTCGACCTCGTGACGGCCGACACCATACCTCCCCCCTCAGACCGAGTTCGTCGAGAGACCATCTCCTATGCACGGTCCCAGGTGCGCGGGGCCGCCGGTTGGGGATGGTGGAGAGCGCCGGCCGCCGCTGCAGCCGCCGTGGTCGCAGCTATGCTGTCCGGAACAGTAGCATACGCCCGGCTGGGTTCGGCGGACCTGGAGATCGGAATGCCGGGGCCGTGGACGCTGGTGCTTGCCGCGATCTGGGGCTCGGCCCTGTTCCTCTATGCCAGCCCGGTGAGCAAGCCCGGCCAAGGGCAGCTGAGGTCGGCACTCATCGGCGCGTTCGCCTTCCTTGTACTCGTCCTGATGTTCCCCATCCCAATGGCCGTCAGGCTCTGCGCCGAATGGCTTGGAGCGGGTCAACTCACACAGGCGGATTTGTTCTGGGCCTTTGTGCTGACGGCTTCGCTCTATGCCTGCTCGGCTTCGGCAATAGCGAGCTTTCTCGGGGACAGACACGGATCGCGTTCGGACAAACAGGTGGCGGCGATCCTGTTCACGTTCCTGGCCGCGCCTCTGCTGGTGATTCAGGCTGCGCCGAGTCCATTGATCGTGATCGTAGGGGGCATTCTCGGTCTACTCTGCGGGGCGTCGTTCGGTTGCCGACTGCGGTGAGACAACCGCCCTGGGTTCTGATGCTGTACAGCCGGAGGAACAACAGGCCGGTTGGGTCGACCGCGAGACTCAACCGGCCGCAGCACGGTCAGCCATGTTCCTCCGGCGACGATCGGGGCAAAGCCGACCAAGCAGAGATGCCCGGACGATATGTCCGCCGGGCAGCGTGGTGGTCAGCCAGGAGACAGGATTTTGATTCCTAGTCCTTTTCTAACAGCACGAGGACCCCCGCTAACATCTGCGTGCAATCAACACCGACTTCTGCCATCCCCCTCGTGGCTCGCTCCCAACCGACCGCGACGTCCAGAAGAGTTGCTTTTCCGCCGCGGCTCATGAAGGTCCGGTGACCAGCGAGAATCTGATCGGAGATTGATTCCCTGCTGCCCGCGCAACGGATATCCAAGTTCTCGATGAGACCTTCGAATCGACGGACTAGTGAGAGGTCGGGGCTCAGGTGACCCTCCATTTCGGCAGCGATTATCTCTCCATACGACCGGGCGCGTTCCGACGCCGACGGTGTCGAACGCTCGCTGGAGCCCGCGCTTGAAGGTCGGATCGCCCAGCCCACGGTCGCAACGATTACTCCGACGTACAGAGCCTTCACCCATACCGGCATGTTGTTCAAACTCCTGCGAGTCTCGTGGCCAGTAGTCGGAGGAGCTTGAGGGGCAGGATCGATCTTCCACCAGTTCCCGCACGAAGGGCAGAGCACCGCCTCTGGCGGGACGGTCTTGCCGCAGTGCGGACACGTCGGATTCTGCATTGGAACTTCCTTCTTCACTCGAAATCGCAAGGTCATCAAAGATATGTGACTCATAGTCCGTAGACTCATGGGCAACGTCGGGCCCAGGCTGATCCGATGTCAAGGACTGCAGAAGCCGAGCGTCGGAGGGCCCTAGGAACCTTCGGCGAGGTTGTTCGAGAGGCGCGGGCTCGCTTGGATATCTCCCAAGAGGAACTCGGCTTTCGCAGCGGACTGGATCGCACATACGTAAGTGGCGTCGAGCGAGGTGTCCGGAACCCAACGGTGGTGGTGATGTTTCGACTTGCTGAGGGCCTCGAAACCAAATTGAGCACTCTGATCAAGAGGGCCGAGAGAAAGGGCGGCGTCCGCTAGATCAAGATGAAGGACAACTTCGTGACTAGGCGGCGGCTACGCTGAACAAACATTAGATGCCGTCGCGGGAGTGAGGTGGACTCATCGAGGGTACAAACTCGGCAGTCAACGTCGTGTCCACGCACTTCGTTGCCGGGCGGTTAGTCGGCCTTCACCGCCCCCTCGTAGGTAGTTGTGCGTAAAGCTGCCGACTGCTGAGATCATGTACTTCAGCAGTCCCGTAAGCTCCTGCCGTTTGGCTACGAGGTCTGGGGCTCCGGCGCGTTCGGCCAGGCGAGCGACACGCCGTTGTTCGTGAACGGCCTCGGTGGCCGCAGACGCGCTATCCGATGCCGCGTCGGCGGCGCGCTCTGCGGCGTTCGCCTGCGCGCTTGCGTGCCGAGCAATCACCCACGTGAAGGCTGCATACCATATGACCACGACGAGTGTGAGAGTTAGAACCGCAAGCTCGGGGTCGTACTCGGTCTCGCCCAGGAGGGCGGGCAAGAAGGCAAGGGCCACCGCCACGACCGACGCGACGCCCGACAGTACGTAGGCTGCTCGAGTCCCTGGAACACGTCCTTCACTGTCGCTCGTGCCGTCCTCGCGGGCCGAGAGCGCCACCTTTCCTCCTCCGAGCCTCGATTCTCGTCCGCCCACAAAAAAAGGGGACGCTCCAAGCCTAAAAGCCCCCCCCAACTCCTTGTTTTTCAACCACTTACGCAATGCGCCCGGGAGAATTCGAATCCCCAACCTCCTGATCCGTAGGCAGGGTTCGGAGGGGCCGGTCTACAGGGTTTTCCGTTACGGTTGGGGCTTTCCTACCTGATTCTCCGGCGTGGGCCCGGCTCGGATACCGGAGAATCCGGCATCCAAACTCGTCACGATTCTCGTCACCACCCCTCGTGGGCGCCACACGACGACATGCGAGCTCCACCGCCAGAGCAAGCGGAGAATGGATATCGGGGGGGGCGGGTGGAGTGCATGGCTGTCTACTCCCACCGATCCATCCTCGACCACATTTCCAGTACGCAAACGTAGGGGTCTGCACGAGACGGTGGGGATTGCGAAGCTGCGGCTTCCGAACGGGAGGCAAGGACGTCGATTCAGCGGCAGGTCCGCTCGTCGAGTTTCAGGAACCGGGCGGCGTTGTCGCACAGGATGGCCCGCTTCTCGTCTTCGGTCAGATAGTCCGCTTCGAGCACGGCATCGATGCCCACCTCGACCCCGTCCGTCAGCGCGGAGTCGGACCCGAAGAGGATTCGGTCGGCGAATCCGGCTCGGACGAGTCGCTCAACGAACGCGTGGTACTCGGCACGCGGAAAGAAATCCGAGTACTGGAGGAGCCCGATCTCCGCGTACACCTGTGGATACTGGTGCAGCGTCATCACCATCTCGTCGGCCCGCGGCCACCCAGCGTGTACGACGACGACGCGTACGCCGGGATACGTCAGCAGGGCGTCCTCGAGCAGGAGCGGATTGCCTGCCGCACCCCGGTAGTTCGGAACGACGAAGTTCGTGGCCCCCGGATACGCGACTCCGGGAAACGCCGGGCCCATATGGACGAAAATCGGGAGGTCGTATTCCTCCGCGAGCGCGAAATAGGGCTCGAAGGCGGCGTCCGACGGGCTCAGTCCGAGGAACTGCGTCGTGATCTCGCCAATAGCCTGTACACGCCCGGCCTCGATGTCCGCCCGCAGCATGGCCATGTCTGGCCAGTCCCCGCCGTGCTCGAAACAGGGTCGACCGTGCATCACGGCGCGTCCTTCGATGCACGGGAAGAGCAGGCCGGGAAC
Organism: Gemmatimonadota bacterium; assembly: GCA_029262175.1. Taxonomy (GTDB): domain Bacteria; phylum Gemmatimonadota; class Gemmatimonadetes; order Palauibacterales; family Palauibacteraceae; genus Palauibacter. The sequence goes on along the minus strand of JAJCZV010000051.1, from coordinate 2,546 downwards.
GACCGTGACGTGCTCTTCGAGGATCTCCCGCCACGGGTGGAGCACGTCGGGTACACCGGTCAACATGACGGCCCGGATGTTCAGGCTGTCGATTCGTCCGAGCCGCGACTGCAGAGCCTCGAGCGACTCGTCGACCGAGCCCGGGGCCATCGGGGCGTGAATGTGGAGGTCGATGACCGGCGGTCGATCTGCGAACCTCGCCGACTGCGCGAGGAGCGGAGTCGGTAGAGACACGAGCGCGGCGCAGAGCCAGACCTTGGGACCCATTCGTCCTCCGATTCGGGTTTGACGGTCGCTCGCATTCTGCTCGCGGACACAACTTGGCAGCAAGGGCCCGTGCAGCGTGCTAGCGGCGCCACGTCCGCGCAGCTTGAGCATGTTGAGTACGTTTCCGCCAAGCAGGTGTTTGGCCGTCCAATCGTCAACGTGCAAGCGCGGCCCGAAGAGCACCCTTACATGACGTTGAACTGACGCTCCCGTAGCGCCATGCCGTTGATCGTTTGGCTACCTCATCGCAGTGGTCGAATCCGCCGTCTCGCCGTCGAGGATCGAGAGGACGCGCGTTCGCTCTAACTCGTCTACTTCGTCCCCCGTCTGCGCGTCGAACAGCTGACGACGCTGGCCGTAGACGTCACGGATGGGGGCCCCGGGGCGAGACTTCCGTAAAGCCGTCGACGAGTTGACCGAAGTCCTCCAGGCCAAAGAGGGACGCGATCCGGTGGGCCTGTGCTGCAGGTGTGGTAGCCGTCAACCGCGCGAACGAGTCGATCCGATTCTTCTCGATGAAACAGAACTGGAAGGCGTCCGGGTTTGAATGCACCTCCGCCTCCGAGTCATCGAGCATTATCGCCGATAACGATGGTGCCTGATATGCGCCAGTCGGCACATGTCTAACGTACTCTGCGAGCTCAATCCTCTTTGCCTTGGCCTCTTCAATGAAGCCGAGCATTCTGAACTCAAGTGCTTCACATAGACTCGACTTTCCCGAACCGTTCGGCCCGTACACGAAGGTGACCGGTCGATCGAGGGGAAGGATCTCTTCGGCGGAGAACCCCCTGAATGGCCCCACCGTGAGCGTTTTCAACGACTTGATAGGAAACGTCGCGGCCGCGGCTCCTGCAGCTCCCGAGAGGAGTAAATCCAAGTCTTCTGATGCGGTTGTGTCCCACCGTTCAACAATCCACTTTGCACGTCGGCCGTGGGCTGTGCCCAGGTCGGCCATCTCGGAGAACCTCGTTAGAAGAAGGGTCAGCAGACGCTGCTGGTCGGCAGTCAGTTCTCTCTTTGCCAGTGCCTTAGCCCACTTCCGGAACTCCACTTCGGCTCGTGACGTGGGCGGCGGGAGCATTCCTGGGACGCCGTTTCCTGACATGGTTATCTCAAGAGACAGATGGTGTGTCCTTTGGCTTGTACGGCCAACAACCCGGACCGTTAAGGGTGAGCCCGACCTACCGATTCGCTACTAGTCAGCGTGCTCACCCCCTTTGCGAACTGGCAGGTCAGGTTGTCCGTGGCCCGAAAGCTCGGTAGCTCGCGGTTTGAGATCGGTTCGGGGACGCGCCTAGGCGACCACTCGAATGAATAGGTGCCGCGTATCGGCGTCCCGTCCGGAGGAATACCGTTGACCGTGCTTGGAGAACTCATGCTTCACTAGGAGATGTCGCATCGCCGGATTACTAGTGCTTGTGGTTGCGAACACGGCTTCGTCTTGAGCGCCCGCAAGGCTGGCCGCAACGAGTTCGTTACCGATCCCCAAACCTCGGCTTTCTGAGTCGACGACGAGCCAACCGAGCTCAAGTCCGAATGAATCCGGGGACACCGTGGCCACGGCGTCCCGGAATACCCCACTGCGGTAGCCAACGTCGGGCACCTTCAAGGCCCCGACGCCCAGTATCTGCTGTTCGTCTTCAGCAAAGGCCAGCAGACGGGCTCGGTGTATCCTATCAATCAAGCGGTTCGGATCGACCTCTCCTCCAGCTCAACCCATGACCTGAAGCTTGCGATTCGAGCCGGGCTGCATTCGACTGGCTGGAAGCAAGTCACCACCACTAGTGATCCTCGTTCAAGTTCTCGTCCGCCCACCAAAAGAAAAGGGGAACTCTCAATCGCGAGTCCCCCAACTCTTTGTGCACCAACCAGTTATGTAATGCGCCCGGGAGAATTCGGCAAGGAAGCAACGCGACCGCCTGGAGAATTCTGCCGCGTGCTCTTTTCTTCCGAAGGAAGAAAAATGCGCCCGGGAGAATTCGAATCCCCAACCTCCTGATCCGTAGTCAGGTGCTCTATCCAGTTGAGCTACGGGCGCGTGGTGCCGGCCTGATCGGCCGGTCGAAGAAACGTCTCCGCGGAGACGTTTCAGCTGAAACGTGTCATGTCGATGTATTCGTGCTCGTGCTGCGTGTTCCTCGTACTCATGCTCGGAGGGGGAGTCGAACCCCCACGGGATTGCTCCCACAGGATTCTGAGTCCTGCGCGTCTGCCAGTTCCGCCACCCGAGCCAACCGAGACCAGGATCTCGGGGGCCGCCTAATGTAGTCTCGACGCAC
>JAJCZV010000050.1 GCA_029262175.1 Gemmatimonadota bacterium | reverse complement strand
AAGCCACGGTACGCCTCGTGGGTGGTCCTGAAAGAGGACGGAACGCGAGACGCGCCTGGCCTCGGCCCCGTTTCGACCCTCGTCGTGCCCGGCACGTATGCGGTCACGCTGACCGCAGGCGGAAACGAATACTCGACTTCGCTAGAGGTCTTGAAAGACCCCAACTCACGAGGCACGGCAGCGACGGTGCTCGAGAACGCGCAGATGGTGAGCGAACTTCGTGCGGATCTGGATCGAGCCGTGGCGGTGATCAATGGTGCGGAGCGCATCCGCGCACAACTGCAATCGATTCAGCAGTTGAGCGAGGAAGATGAATCGTCGGAGTTGCAGGAGGCCGCGCAGGAATTGGAAGCTCAGTTCACCGATGTGGAGGTCCAGCTTCTTCAACTGAATCTGACCGGCCGAGGAGGGGACGGCCTGCGTTGGCCGTCTGGAACGGCCCAGCAGATCGCCGCGCTGCTCCGGAACGTCGAGGGCTCGGACTTCGCGCCGACGGAACAGCATGGTGAAGTGGGCACTGAGCTCAAGGCGGAGTTGGCGGCCGCGGAAGCCGAGTACAACGCGCTTGTCCGCGACCAACTTGCCGCGTTCAATGCGATGCTAGCCGCTCGAGGCATGGGCGGTGTCACGAGCGAGCAGGAATGATGACCGGTTGCGCCTCGAACGTCTGGCTCCACACTCTCTATTGGTGAGTTCTATACGATTCGGCCGGGTCTGCAGGATAGGTTCGCTGGCGCTCCTCGTCGCCGCGCTCGCCGTGGGTGTGCCCGTACCTGGGCATACCCATCACGACGACGGGATCCACAAGCTCGGGGCCTCCGATCACGGTCACGGTTTCACGCTGGTTCAGCACGAAATGGAGTTTGAGCGGTCGGCCGTCGTGGTTGCGCTCATGGCGACGCCTTCCGCATCCAGTGTCCTGCAAGTCCTCGTCTTGACCGTCGCACCGCCGGCGCGCGACGAAGACTTTTGTGAGTGCCGGGCGCCTCCCGGCGTGAGTCCGCGCGCACCCCCCGTCTAGCCCCACCACGCTCGCGCATCCGCGCGAACGGGCATCGTACCCGTACGTCCTACGCCGAGCGTAGCGACGAAGCGAATTCCAGTAGGTCATCAGTGGGTTCAAGGAGGTGTCGTGCACGCGACCCGAGCGTCGATCGGTGTGGTCTTGGGCTGCGCCGTCGTTTTTGCAAACCCGGCCGCCGGCCAGGAGTCTCTCCAGCGCATCTCCATGGCGGAGGCGCTGCGGCTCTTTGGCGAAAACAGCCTAGCGCTCCAAATTGCTCGCGCTGACGCTCGGCAGACCGAGGGCATGGCCCGTCAGTCGCGCGCGTACTTCAACCCGGCGTTCACGGTGGCACGGGAGGATCTAGGGCGCGGAAGCGAGGGGTACTGGGAGACCACGGTAGGCCTCGAGCAGCGAGTGGAATGGCCGGGCCGGACGGCGGCCCGTGGCCGGGGAGCGGGCCACCGGGTCGGGTCGGCTCGAGCGGGTTTGCGCGCGGACTCGTTGCGGCTCGCGTTTGACGTTCGACATGCATACAGCGAGGCATGGGCCGCCGAGGAGCGTGAGCTCGGTTTGCGCCGGACGGCCGACGTCATCCTCACGATTGCCGCCGATGCGGAACGACGGTTGGAGGAGGGCGACCTCTCGGGCTACGAGGCGCGACGCCTCCGGCTAGAGCGGGTCCGCATCGAAGGGGAACTCGAGGTCGCCAGACTCCAAACGCTTGCTGCGAGACGAACGCTCGCCACGCTTGTCGTTAGCGACGAGTCCGTCGTGCAGCTCGGCCCCGCGGACCCTCTGGTCGGCCAACCGCCGTCCATCATCCGCGCGACCGCTCTGGCCGCGCTCGAGGAGCGACCCGACTTGGAGGCGGCGACCGCGGCGTTAGCGGCCGCACGCGCCCAGGCGTCGATCGCGGGTAGTGGCTGGGTGCCCGATCCGACCCTGAAGCTGGGGTACAAGGAACAAGCCGATGGCTTTTCGGGGGCGGCGCTGGGCCTGACGCTTCCGATCCCCCTTTTTGATCGTCACGGCGGAGCAGGCGACGCGGCCCGCGCTCAGGCCGCCGCCGCGGCCGCCGGACTCGACCTTCGCCGACGCTGGGCTCGAAGCGATGTCCTCGCGACTGCCGATCGCTACGAATCGACGCGTGCTCGCTTGGCCAGCCTGGGTGAGGGGCTTATGGCAGATGCCGATGCGCTACTCGCGGCCGCGAGTGTCGCGTATCGCGAGGGCGAGATGACGCTTCTCGAGCTGTTGGATGCAGCCCGCGCTTTTCGGGATGCGAGGTCCACCGCCGTTTCACTTCGGGCGGACACCTGGATCGCTTACTACGACTTGTTGCGCGCGATGGGGCGCTCTCCGGAGGAAGAACAATGATGTCACGATTCGAGAACCGAGCTCCGCGCTCGCGAAGGCTCGCGACCCTGGTCGTCGGCTCCGCGGTTCTTAGCGGATGTGCCCGACCAGGCGCCGATGTCGTGGTCGAGGACGATCATACCCACGCGGGTGGTGGGGTCGTCACGCTGTGGACGGACTCGCTCGAGCTCTTCGTCGAGTACCCGCCGCACGTCCTCGACACCCCGAGTGAGCCGTGGGGCATCCACCTCACTTGGCTCGCGGACTGGAAGCCGGTTCTGGAAGGCAGTGTGACGCTGCTTCTCCGCGGCCCCGGCGGAGCCCGCGAAGAGATCGTCCTCAACGCGCCGTCGCGACCTGGCGTGTTCACCGCGACGCCAACCCTGTCTGCGACGGGTACTTGGCGGGTCGACATGACCCTCTCGGCGCGGGGACAGGAGTTCGCAATTCCCGTCGGCCAACTCGAGGTGTTCGAGAGCGAGCAATCGCTACCGCACGACGTCGAAGTGCCGCCGGT
>JAJCZV010000049.1 GCA_029262175.1 Gemmatimonadota bacterium | reverse complement strand
GACGTCGAGAGCATGGTGACGGTCATCATCGGCGTCGAGCTCACCCCTGAGGCGGTGGCCGTGGCCCCGCTGAACGTCCTCATCGAGAGCCGCCCGCGATTCTTGGAAGACAAAGGTTTCTACGCCCGACGAGCGCACGGGGTGGGTCGATACTTCGACCCGCAATTCGTCGAGCGCTGGAACGTGGGGACGTGGGCTCGCGCCGACGAATTCGTCGGGCTGATCAAGAACATGGTGCCAAGGTTCCACGGCTCCCTTCTGTGCGGCGGGCCGGTCACCTACGTGGATGGACGCCGCGTTTTCGATGACAATGGCCAGCTCGGAGGACGGCCGAGCAGCGAGCTGTCGATGATGTCCACCTACACGATCGGCGCCGTCGAGGTCTATTCGGACGGTTTTGGGTCCCCCGACTTCGCGTTGTCTCCCGACGCGGCGTGTGGGGTGATCGTGATCTGGACCAACCGATGGCGGGGACGAACGCGTGAGTTGGGCGGGGCCGACGTCGATCTCTGTGAGCCACGCGATCCCAGCGCCTCGACGGTTGAGGGCACGATCCGAGACGAGTTTACCGACGTCCTTCTCCCGGGGGCTCACGTCTTCGTGACGACCTATCCGGCGGGGAACACGAGGGCCGCGATCACGCGCGAGATCATCTCGGACAAAAATGCTCGGTACCGCGTGTGCGATGTACCGGAAGGCAATACGCTGACCATCAAAGCATCGACCGCTGAACGGAGCACCGATGAGGTGTTCGTACCGGTCGAGGCCGCTTACGTCGAGTACGATCTCGCGATCCGCCTGGCGGGGCCGGGCGCCGTCGTGGGAAGGGTCCTCGGTCTGCAGACCGGTGACCCGGTGGTGGCGGCGGACGTGCGCGTCGTCGGGGCCGCCGCGAGGGTCCAAACCGATGAACTCGGGTTCTTCTCGTTGACCGATGTAAGACCGGGTGACTACGAGATCGAAGTAAACCACCTGAGCTTCGAGGCGATCACCCAGCCCGTCTCCATTGTCGCCGACCGCACGGTGGAGATGAGCGTGAGCATGAGCGCCGACCCGATCGAGCTCGCGCCGATCGTCGTGACCGCGCTGCGCGACCGTCGGCTGGAACGTCGTGGATACTACGAGCGGCGGACCCGCGGGGATCGCACCGGTCAGGGACAGTTCCTGGGCGCCGAAGCGATCGATCGACGCGGAGCCGCGACGACCACTTCCCTCCTCGGGGACGTGGCGGGTGTTCGCGTGAGTTGCTCGGGCCGAAACTGCGTCGTCGGATCGAGTCGGGGCGCGGACTGCCGACGGATGAACGTCTATCTCAATGGAACCCTCGCCCTGCGCGAATCGAGAGGGAACGCAATCAGCCTTGACGAGCTCGTGCGCCCATCCGAGATCGAAGCCGTCGAGGTCTACCCCGGAGCCTCCTCGACGCCGGCGGAGTTCCTCGACGGACGCTGCGGCGCGGTCGTGATCTGGACTCGCTGAAGCGCGCACTGCGGGGCTATTCTTCTGGCGAGGTAGGGTCGTCTTCCACCACCGAATGGATCACACACATGAGCGACGCACTTCTCGTTGAGAAGCTAGACGGACATATCGCGAAGATCACGATCAATCGACCGGACAAACTGAACGCGCTGAATAAAGCGGTTCGGCAGGGGATGTTCGAGGCGTTGGAGGACCTCGCGGGCGACGATGACGTGCGGGTGGTCATCATCACGGGTGCGGGCGAGAAGTCCTTTATCGCCGGCGCGGACATCTCCGAGTTCAAGGATGCGCGACCGGTCGAGCAGTACCGCAGCATGCAGAGCGGCAACATCTACGTCGCGCTGGAGACGTTTCCAAAGCCTGTCATCGCGATGATCAACGGCTTCTGCCTCGGCGGCGGGTGCGAGCTCGCGATGGCGTGCGACATGCGAGTGGCGTCGACCAAGGCAAAGCTCGGCCAGCCAGAGATCAACCTGGGGCTGATCCCGGGAGCCGGAGGCACGCAGCGACTCCCGCGGCTCGTCGGCGAGGGCTGGGCCATGCGTCTCGTCATGAGCGGCGAGCTGATCTCGGGGGAAAAGGCTGCCGAAATCGGGCTGGTCGAGGTTGCCGTTGAACCCGACGAACTGGAGGCGCACGTGATGACGTTGGCGTCGAACATCGCAGGCCGCAGCCCCATGGCGCTTCAGGCGGCGAAGGAGTCGATCCTCGCGGCGCGCCGAATGCCGCTCGACGAGGGCCTCAAATTCGAGCGCGGTTGGTTTTCGCTGCTCTTCTCGACCGATGACATGGCGGAGGGCGTGGGAGCGTTTCTCGAGAAGCGGAAGCCCGAGTTTACCGGGAGTTAACCGGAGGCAAACAAAACGCCCGAGACCGTCGGCCTCGGGCGTTGCTTGTCATGCGCAATGCGTTCTGAGGCCTCGGCCTAAGAAGCCAACGGGACGATGTTGACGTACTTGCGTCCACCGCGCCGCACCTGGAACTGGACGTGGCCGTCCGCCAGGGCGAAGAGCGTGTCGTCTCGACCGCGGCCCACGTTGTCGCCGGGGTGGAACGGGGTCCCGCGCTGACGCACCAAGATGTTGCCGGCGCGCACACGTTGTCCGCCAAACCGCTTTACTCCGAGATGCTGCGCATTCGAATCGCGCCCGTTCCGGCTCGATCCTACGCCTTTCTTATGTGCCATCAGTCGCCATCCTTGGCTTTGATCGCCTTGTCGATGTCGCTCTTCAAGATGCGACCCTCTTTGCCCGTGCCTTTGATCGTGGCGAGGTCCAACCCATTCGCCTCGGCCAACTCACGAGCGGCGTCCGTGATATCGATGTCATCGGCCGCCGGCTTGGGCGCAGGTTTCGCCTCGGCCTTTGGCTCGGGCTTCTTCTCGGCCTTTGCCTCCGGCGCCGGAGTTGGAGCCGCTTCCTGTTTGGCGGCGGGCGCCTCCTTCTTGGCCACTGGAGCTGCTACCGCTGGGGCTGCGACCGGCGCTGTTGCTACGGGCTCGGCCGTCGGCTTGGGAGCCGCAGGCTTCTTCTTCGCCACGGGCCGCGTGGGCTTTCCGGCCGGGACCGTGATATCCACGATCCGAATATCGGTATACCCCTGCCGATGACCCTGCTTCTTACGGTAGCCCTTCCGGCGCTTCATCTTGTAGACGATGATTTTGTCGCCGCGCCCATGCGCCACGACCTCGGCCGCCACCGAGGCGCCTTTGAGCGCCGGGGCTCCGACGTGGATCTCTCCGTCGCGCTCCGCGAGGAGCACCTCGTCGAATTCGACCTTATCGCCCGGCTCGGCCTCGAGCGTAGGGATACGGATCATCCCGTCTTGGACTGCCCGGAATTGTTTTCCCAGAGCTCGGAATATGACGTACATATAGCTAGACCGTGGTTCGGATCAGATCCCGCGCGAATCGCGAATTTACGCGGTCCTTGGGCGGTTTTGGCAGAAATTTCTCAGCCAAGGAGTTTAGCCGAGCCCGCCGCGACTGTCAACGAGAGGCCGAGCGTCAGCCCGTGACGTATTTGCTCGTGACGTCGGTATCGGCTGGCTGGGCGAGGAGCCGGAATTCGTCGAGCCCCAGCAGAGGGTTGTCCCGGACCTCGACCGGCATCTTGAGCGCCTTCCGCTGCGAAGCCAGGAAGTCGCGCTCGTTTTCGAGCAGGTGGAGCGCGATCACGGGGTGGGTGAGGAGCGTCAATCCCCGCTCCTTGCCTGCCAGACCCACGCGATTCAGGGCCCGCTCGACGCGCCTGACGACGGTCTCCGGGGCCAGGATATTTCCGGTCCCCTCGCAGTAGGGACAGGGCTCCATCATCCGCTGGTGGAGACTCGGGCTCATCCGCTGTCGGCTCAGCTGCAGCAATCCCAGCTCGGAAATGGGGAAGACCTTGGTCCGCGCACGGTCCCGTCCCAGGAGCATCTTCATCTGCTGGAGAACCTTCGAGCGATTGCTCTCCTCGTCCATGTCGATGAAGTCGATCACGATGATCCCACCGACGTCGCGCAAACGCAGTTGTCTGGCGATCTCCACCGCCGCATCCGTGTTGGTACGGAAGATGGTCTGGGAGGGATCTTTCTTACCCGTATAGCGACCTGTATTCACATCGATCGAGACCAGGGCCTCGGTTTGTTCGATCACGATGTGGCCGCCCGAGGGCAGGTCCACCTTCCGCCGGAAGGCACGCCGAATCTCGGCTTCGATCCCGAACTCATCGAAGATCGGTGCCTGCCCATCGTAAAGCGTCACACGGTCGAGCAGTTCGGGATCCACCTGGCCCAAGTAGGACTTGATCTCGTGGTGCAACTCCGTGGAGTCCACGGTCAGCAGGTCGATCCGATCATTGAAGAGATCGCGGATCAGACCGGACGTCATGCGAGCATCTTGGTAGACCAGAGCCGGCGCCTTCATGCCCTGCGCCCGACGCCCCGCCTTCTCCCAAGCTTTGCGCAGCGATTTGAGCTCGTCGGCGAAGGTCTTTTGCGTCAACTCTTCGCCGACGGTGCGGACGATCACGCCACCCTCCGAGGTGCCGACGACCTCTCGAACCATCTTTCGCAGCCGCGCGCGCTCTTCCCGGCCTTCGATCTTGCGACTGATCCCTACGTGGCTGGACCCCGGGATGAACACCAAGAAGCGCCCTGGAAGCGAAACCTGCGTGGTGACGCGCGCACCCTTGGTCCCGATCGGCTCCTTGGTGACCTGGACGATGAGCGTCTGGCCCTTGGAGATGACCTCCTGGATGGGTGGGTAGCTGCGATCGCGACGACGTCCCCGACCCCGGCCGGCCGGCTTCCCGCGACCTCGGCCTCCGCCGCCAGTGTCCCCATTCGACTCGGAACCATCGTCATCATCCTCGTCGGCTTCGTCAGGCTCGAGGTCCGACGCGTGGATGAACGCCGCTTTCGCGGCCCCGATATCGATAAAGGCCGCCTGAAGACCGGGCACGATCGCTTCGACCACGCCGAGATAGATATCTCCGACGATTCGACGCTCGTCGGGACGCTCATGCATGAGCTCGACAAGCTTGTGGTCTTCCAAGATCGCGACCCGTTTTTCACGGTTCGCGGCATTGACGACGATCTCTCGGCGCACGCTAGCTCAAATCGCGCCCAGACTCGCCGTCCGACCGACTTCTAATGAAGCTGGCATCCTATTCGGACTCGTGTCTCGGGTGGGGCAGCACCGGGTGACCGGCGGTGACCTCGTATATCGATGACTGCTTGGCTGTGTCTCTATTCTCCGACGCAACTCGATTTGGGCCGCGTCCGATACTGGCAAACTACGACGAAGGCCAGGGTAGGTCGAGCCGGGTGTCGTTCTCCCTAAGTAACTTCGCCGTAAGCCTTCAGCATTTCGCGAGATATGACGATCTTGAGAATCTCGGTCGTTCCCTCTCCGATCTCCGTGATCTTCGCGTCCCGCATCATGCGTTCGACGGGATACTCCCTCGAATATCCGTATCCGCCGTGGAGCTGTACGGCCATGATCGTCGTATCCATCGCCGCCTCGGAAGCGAAGTACTTCGCCATGGCCGCTTCTTGTTTGTGCGGTTTTCCATCCATGCGCAACCGAGCCGCGTGATAGGTCATCACGCGAGCGGCGTGGATGCGAGTTTGGGCCTCGGCGAGCATGAACTGTACGCCCTGGAACTCGTGGATCTTTTTGTTGAACTGTTTCCGTTCCCCGGTATACCGGATGGTTTGTTCGAGCGCGCCCTGAGCGATCCCGATGGCGTGGGCAGCGATCCCCACCCGACCTCCGTCAAGCGTGTCGAGGAAGACCGGGAAGCCTCGATCGATTTCACCGAGCACGTTTTCCTCCGGCACTTCGACATCTTCAAAGATCAGTTCGCGGGTATCGGACGCGTTCCACCCGAGCTTGCGAAGCTTCTTGCCGACGGTAAAGCCGGGCATCGGTTCGAGATCGTCAGAGTGGCCGAAACCGACCCGCTTGGCCTCTTCCAGTTCGCACGACTCTTTCGTCATCAGGAACGCCGTGATCCCGCGGCTGCCTTTTTCGGGAGAGGTCACCGCCCCGACCATGAAGATCTCACCCACACCACCATGCGTGATCCAGGTCTTCTGGCCGTTTAGAATCCAGCGATCGCCCTTCTTGACCGCGCTGGTCCGCATGGCCCCCGAGTCCGAGCCGGAACCGGGTTCGGTCAGCCCGAAACCGCCGAGAACCTGTCCGCTCGCCAGAGGCTTCAAAAATCTACGCTTCTGTTCTTCGGTCCCCCAGCGGTGGATCGGCGTGCAGGCGAGCGAAGTGTGTGCGCCGACCATGATGGAATGGCTCGCGTCCACGCGCGCGAGTTCTTCGACGGCGATGACGGCGGCAAGCAGGTCCATATCGGCGCCGCCGTACTCTTCTTCAAAAGGGATCCCGAAGAGCCCGATTTCGGACATCTTTTTGCCGTTATCCCAGGGGAAATCCTCGGATTCATCGTATTGGGCAGCGACAGGAGCGATTTCTGCCTCGGCAAACTCTCGTACCATATCGCGCATCATCTCGTGGTGATCTTCGAGAAAAAGACTCAGATCTCCCATGTAGCTCCCCTCTAGTGGTGTTCCAGGCCTGTGTCTGGCCCTAAGCTACCGGTTGGGAGCGAAGGGCGAAAACGGCTGAAACCGCCGGGACCCGCGGGACATCGGCCGCCGATCGCCCCTGGGAGGACGCTCTTGGGCGCACGAGCACAGGTGTTGCGCCGGGTTCTTGTGGAAAACTGCTGTCGGAACGGGTCGGTTTGAACCGTCACGATTGGCTAGGTGCGCGCGTTGAGCCTGTGGGAAACGGAGAGCCCACGGCGTTCTTCACGTGCCGGAAACGGTGGATACGAGGAGATCCGTGGACTTCGAAGCAGCCTTTCACAGCCATCAGGCGCCGTTGTTTCGGTACGTTCACCGACTGGTCGGTGACTCGGACCTGGCGTCGGATGTCGTTCAGGAGTCGTTCGTCAGGCTTCTGAGCAACCCGCTGCCAGATGAGGACGTACGGCGGTGGCTGTTTACGGTGGCGACGAATTTGGTCCGAGATGACGCCAGGATGAGGTCGCGTCGTCAAAGACTGCTGGCCGAGCAGTACGATCGATCGGATCTAGCGAGTGATCCGATCGAGATACCCGATCAGGTGACGATTCGGCGCGAGCGGGTCAAAGCGGCCCGGGACGCGCTGGAGCAGTTGTCCGAACGGGATCGGCAGATGCTGTTGATGCGAGAAGAAGGATTTCGATATTCGGAGATCGCGAAGGTCATCGATGTGGCACCGGGTTCGGTGGGCACGCTATTGGCGCGCGCTCTTCGGCGGTTCGCCAAAGTCGTCGACCCCGTACATCTCGAAGATGAGTCGCGCTCGAGCGGTTGAGGTTGGGCGTATGGTGCGCCTGGGGCGCGCGGTGCGACCGATAAATTTGGAGACGGACTGAGATGAACGATTTGGGTGGCACTCATATCGAGGACGGGGCGCTGTTGGCGTACCTCGATGGAGAGCTGGAAGACGTGGAAAGAGATGCGCTTGAAGCGCATGTCTCGGACTGTTCGGAGTGTGCCGGGCGGCGCGACGAGCTGCGCTTTGTGGCGAAACACGTGTCCAATGGGCTCGAAGCGCTCGATGCGCCGAGCCCCTGGACGGAGTTGCCGGAGAGCCTGCGACAAGCGTCTCTTGATGCGGTACGACCCATCTCCAGTGCGCGATCCGCTCGCGCGGGCCGAGCGGGCCGAATCGGCCGGCGGTCGATTGCGACGGCTGCAGGCCTGTTCTTCGTTTTGGCCGCTGGCGCCTACGCCATCCCTGGTTCGCCTATCCGCGGGTTCATCGACAACGCCCTTGCATCCGTTGCCTCCGCCGTGGGTCTTGGCGAGGAAGCACCGGTCGATCCGGGTCCCGCAGGGGTCGCTGTCGATCTGAGAGATGGGTCGGTCCGCGTCCTCATCCTGGGCGCGACCTCAGAGCTCCGCGTCACGGTCTTTCTGACCTCGGGTGAGAGCGCGCTGGTTACGGCCCGAGACCCGCGATTTCGGGTCGAGGCCGGATTGCTCGAGATCAGCGACCCCACGGGCGAGCTCGAAGTGGCCCTCCCGCGCGGGGCGGAAGGCGCCACGGTCGAGGTCGATGGCTCGGTGGTTGCACGATTCGAGAACGGCCAGCTCGTTCGCACTCCCGCCGCGGGGAACGTCCCAGCGGAGATCCTCGTTCGGACTGACGGGTAGCAGCTGACGGCATAAGAGGCCTCAGCGGAGGCGTTCCGAACGAATGAAGTCGCGGGCGGCGTATCAGCAGGTGAGCTCGAAACCCCTCGTAGGGGTTCTTGGGCTGCTTTTGTGCGGGTGGCCCGCCCTGCCCACTTCCGCTCAATCGCAGGCTCAGCAGGCCACGGGAACGGTCCACGGGCGCGTGCTGAGCGCCGAGACCGCGGCGCCGGTGGCGGGGGCCGCGATCGAGATCCGGCATCGCGGCGTCTTCAAATTCCTGACGACCGACCAATTCGGGGTGTACCGCGCATCCGGTCTGACGGCGGGGCCCATTCTCGTGGTCGCACGGGCGCTCGACCGCGGCATGCTTCAAACCTCCGTCCAACTTCCGTCGGGCGGAGCGGTCACGCTCGACTTCAGCCTGACGCTTCAGCCGGTGATCATGCCGAGTCTATTCGCCGCCATCGAAGCCCGGCGTCTGTCCCCACCAGGTCTTACTCGTGACGGCTTCCGCGAGGAAGGCGAGACGGAGTTGCGGGCGCTCGAGGGTACGCCCGGCGTGGCGGAACTCGGGTTGAGCGGCGGAGGCAACCCCAACCCCCGGGATCCGTCGAGCGTGCTGTACGTCCGCGGAGCCGCCGCCGATCTCAAGTTGACCCTCTTGGACGGCGCGCCGGTGTACGCACCGTTTCATCTTAGCGGACTCCTCGACGCGTTCCCCGACGGCGTCCTGGACAGCGCGTCGCTCTACATCGGAGGCACGCCGGCTCGCTACGACGGAGGTCTTTCTTACGTCCTCAATCTCGATATCCGAGAGGGAGACAAGAACGGATTCCGGACGGCCGGCTCGGTGGACGTGTTGGGGGCGACGGCGCGAGTGGAGGGGCCCCTCGGCTCGGCTGGCCGAGCCCTGTTGAGCGGGCGGACGCTCCACGGGGCCGGGTACCCCATCGTCACCGGTGAGAGCGATCTCCCCTATGGGTACGAGGACGTGCTGGCTCGAGTGGATTTCGATGTCGGCGCGGGAAAACTTTCGGCGACCGGCTTCCTGAACCGTGAGTCCGTCCAGCTGAACATCGGAAAGCTCGAGGACGCGGGGGCCGTGGAGTCGGCGTTCTGGGGCAACCAAGCCGGTTCGATCCGCTATCGGACTCCGTTGGGTTCGGGGACGCTGAACGTGACCGGTGCGTTCGGACAGTTCACCACCCGACTTCCGGTTCCGCGCGATAGCGATGGTCTGGTGACGTTTGCCAACGCGGAGGGTCGCACGTCGCGCACGCGTAGCGAAGTGTTTTACGAGTCGGCGCCGGGCACGATCCGCTGGGCCGGCGGGGCGGGTTTGGACACGCACGAAACACTGCTCGATCAAAGCACGGTGTTCGGAGATACGACGGCCCGCGCACGCGGTCGCGCCAATGTCGGCGGCGCCTGGGCCGAAGCCATTTGGGACGTGACACCCGAGTTCGAGTTGCGCGCGGGGATGCGTGCCAGCTACTTCGCGCCGGAGGACATCGCTCGGTTCGCGCCCCGGGCCACCGCGACGTGGCACGTCAACGAGACCTCAGACCTCCGCGTCTCCGCCGGCCGCTTCTTCCAGGTCGTGCGAGGCCCTGAATCCATTCTCTCCAGCGACCTCACCGGCCCCCTGCGCGGCAGGCGACCGGTCATCGATACGGCCGTCCCGATTGGCGAACTCCCGCTTCTGGGGATCGCGGGCGCGACGCACGTCGTGGTCGGGCTCGAGAACAAACTGGAGAACGGAATCGATCTCGGGTTGGAAGGCTACTTCAAGTCCTTCGATGATTTGCCGGGAGCGCAGCGGCTGTTTTCCTCGGGCGCCGACATCTGGGTGCAAGCCAAAGAGGGGCCGGTACGTGGTTGGCTCGGCTATTCACTCGCTTGGGTTTGGGACAACGACCCGGGGCAGCAGACCCAGTTCGTCGGACGGCAGCTCTTGAGCGGCGGTCTCTCATCGGACTATCGCGGCTTCGACTTCGGCCTGCGCCTCAGCTACGGCGCCGGCCTTCCGTTCTCTTCGGTCTCGAAGGCGAACCAAGCGGACTCGGGTCTCGGTGGTCGATCGGACGCCCCGCCGGTATCGGCGATTTCGGGAGCACCCGATGATTCCTACCTGCGGATCGACGCGGAGATCTCTCGGCGTTGGGTCACCAGTGTGGGAAGTTCGCGCATGGAGCTCGCCCCATACGTGCGAGTATTGAACGCGCTCGACCGGCGTGATGCGCTCTTCTATCAGACGGACGGCGGCGAGACCACGCAGACCGCTCCGCTCGCCTCGGTGCCTTTTCTGGCGGTGTTCGGGATCGCCTGGTCATTCTGACGCCTTCAACATTCATCGTGGCATCTAACGGAGTCGCGCACACTTAGCGCACGCGTGTCACACGACCCGCGATTTGTACGTCAGTAGGGGGCAGGGTTGATGCACTGGGAGGACAAAACCACATGCTGAAAATAGATGGAGTGATGCGAGCCGCGGTGATCCTCGCGCTCGTCGGAATGAATGGCTGCGGAGAGGGACCCACCGCGCTGTCGAGTTCGACGTTGGAGGGAGCTCGGGCTCGTTGGGTGTCGGCCGGGATTCGCGACTATCGCTACGAGTTCCGACAGCAGTGCGAGTGTGGCCCCGCATTGGCCGAGGCGGCAGTGGTCGAGGTGCGAGGCGGAGCGGTGGCACGGGTCAATTATCGTGACTCGGGCGGAGAGGCGCCGGCCACCGCGCGCCAACTGTTCCCGACGGTTGAACAGTTGTTCCAACGGATCGAAGATGCCATCCGTCGCAACGCCGCGTCGCTGTCGGTGTCTTACGACGGGACCCTCGGCTACCCGACGCTGATCAGTATCGACTACGACCTACAGGTGATCGACGATGAAGTGGCAATCGACGCGAGTGCGCTCGCCCCTCTCTAAAAGCGCGGAAGCGTTGGCCAACGGCATCGCGATCTTGGCCAGCGGATTCGCAGTCGTGGCCGGCGTGAAGGCGCTGGCACGTCGAGCGGTACAACGACCCTCGCGGGCGGGCTGGCTCGTCTTGACGTTCTTCGTCGTCGGCTGCTCGAGCCCGCTGGGGCCCGAGCGAGACTCGCTGGCGTCGGCGCGTGCCCGGTGGAATGCCCTCTCGTTCGACGGGTACACCTACCAGTTTCGTCGCGCATGTTTCTGTCCACCGGAGTTCGTCCGCGAGATGCGGATCGAGGTGTTGGGAGACGTCGTGAACAGCGCGATTTACGTCGACACGAGCGAACCGGTGACGCTACCGGCGGCGGACATTCCGACCATCGACGATCTTCTCGATGAGATTCAGACCGCCATCGATCGCGAAGCGTTCCTCTTGGTCGCGACGTACGACCAAACGCAAGGGTTCCCCACGAGCGTCTCCATCGACTTTATCGAGTTCGCGGTCGATGACGAGATGGCGTTCACGGTCACGGCTTTCCAGCCGATCGACACCAGCAGTCAATCGCAGTTGTCGCAACCGGCGCATCTCGGCGGAGGCTCATCGAAGTAGGCTGCAATCGCCGCTCGTCGGCACTCGCGCGTGTCGACGTATCCCAGCATCGCCGCCCGTCGAGCTCGCGCTCTTAGGGTCGTGTCCGGTAAACGTCGACCCCTACGACCCGCGACCGAGACCAGCAAACAGGTTGCCGCCGCGCCGTCACGGCCTGCCCGACCCGCCTCTTGCACATAGGCCTCCATGGAGGGTGGAACCCCCAGGTGCGCCACCAGCCGCACGCTCGGATGATCGATCCCCATCCCGAACGCCGTAGTCGCGCATACCACGCGCAGCTTTCCGGACAGAAACGCGGCCTGCGTTTTCGATCGACGCGCCAACGGAAGCCCGGCGTGATATGCGGCAGCGGAGAACCCGCGCCTCGATAAAGCGATCGCCAGTCTGGCACTCAGTTCGCGTGTCGGTGCGTACACGACCGCGGCACCGGCTCGCCCCAGGAGTTCGTCTTTGATACGTACATAGGCCTCCTCAAGACGAGACGCACCCTCGACGCGCCAGAAGAGATTGGGGCGATCGGCCGGGGCGAGTACGCGGACGGGACTGCGGATCTCGAGGAGACGTTCGATCTCCCGGCGAGTCTGCGCGGTCGCCGTCGCCGTGAGCGCCAGCACGGGCGGCATCCCGAGCGCGCGTCGGGCTCCGCCGACCTCGAGGTAAGACGGTCGGAACTCGTGACCCCACTGCGAAACGCAGTGCGCTTCGTCAACCGCGATCCCCGACACGCGCGTCTCGCGTAGGCGTGCGCGGGCACTTCCCTGCCCCAGGCGTTCGGGAGACACATACAGCAAGTCCAACTCGCCCCGCGCCGCCGCTCGAAGTGCCCTATCGACCTCCGGCTTCGATGCGCCCTGCGTCCACCCGAACGCCGTGAGCCCCCGTCGTCGCGCCCCTTTGACTTGATCCTCGATGAGCGAGACCAAGGGAGAGACGACCAACGTCGTCCCGTCACGCAGCGCGGCTGGGATCTGAAAGCACACCGACTTTCCGTACCCGGTTGGGAGGACGGCCAATACGTCTCTGTCCGCCAGCGTCGCTTCGATGACGTGCGCCTGGCGAGGACGAAAATCCGTGTAGCCAAATCGATCGTTTAGAAACTGCCGGGCACGCGTGAGCTTGGTCATGCCCAAGCCTCGACGACGCCATCAAGCCGGACTCATCGCAGCTTCCATTCGGGAGTCACGCCTCGTCGGCGGCCGCACGTCCGATGCGAAGGATCAGCGCGGAGGCGATCAGACCAAAGCCGAGCCCCGCGATAAAGTTCTGCTCCACGAGGGTTCCGAGAAACCACACGGCCCCTCCCCCGATCCCCAATCCGATCTGCATCTTGAGCCACCATTTTGTGGCGGCGGTGGGGTCTGAGCCTGGCTCGCCCGACGGTTGGCCCTCAGGGCGCTGCTGCATGGCCGGCTACGCGTCGATTGGCCGGGCAACGGGAGCCTCATCGGCGGTCTGTCCCCACCCGATGGTCGCGCCCGCGATGGCACCCCAAAGAAGGTTCATTCCCATCACGAACACGAACGTGAGGGCTCCGAGCTCCACGCCGAGGTAGCCGAGCTCCCGATCGACGGGATAGATCTTGAGCAGCAGATAGAAAGTGGGTACGAGACTGAACAGGGCTCCGCGAGCTGTGGGCGACGCACCCGGCATGTCGACGTACAGAATGCCCAAGACGAGCCCCCACACCGCACCACTGCCCAAATGCGCGAACAGACCGGGATCGGCCAGCACGCTCTGGAGTGAGACTCCCAAAGCCCCCGGAACTCCGAACCCGAGCAAGACCGAAAGGGCGACGCCTGAGGCCAGCGCTCCCAAGACGCCTCCCAGAAGACCCAGGCCCAGCCGCGCACTGAGGTCGAGCCGACCCTCGATCGCCGTACCGTGCGAGCCGGCGCCGAGCAGAACCCCGCTGGTCGCGAGCGCGACAACCAGAAGCAGAACGGCGACGGTGAGCGACCCGCGGCCGGTCCCAAGAAGAAAGGCGCCCGCACCGCCCGAACCAAGAGCCACCGCTCTCCACAGAAACGGCGAACCCGGCAACGTCGGCACTTCGTGATCGTTCATCCCGCCACCCCTACTTGTCGAGGAACTTCTGGATTCCCGCCTGACAGTCGTCGGTCATGCGGGCGAGCGCGTTGATCTGCGCGCCCGTCGCAATCGCCGCCTCGAAGCTCTGGTTCTCCGTCTGATACAACACGCGCTTGGTCAGGGCGAGGGCGGAGGCGCTTCGTCCAGCCAACGCCTCGAGAAACACCGCCGCGTCCGCCTCGAACACTTCGTCGGCGTAGACACGGTTCACCAGTCCAAGGAGCGCCGCAGCCGGCGAGGAGATCGAGTCGCCGAACGCCATCAGCTCGAACGCGCGCTTCTCTCCCAAGTTTCGACGTAGACATGCGGCGACCATCGACGGAACAAAACCGAGCTTGACTTCAGGATATCCAAAGCTCGCGCTCTCCGTGGCGATGACCAGGTCGCAGGCCGACGCCAGACCGCACCCCCCTGCGAGAGCGCGTCCGTGAACGACGGCCACCACCGGTTTCTCCACCTTCCGCAGCAGCGTAAACAACTCGCCTAGCGACTCGGCATCGGCAAGGCTGGCGAGCACACCTTCCTCCACGGTGGCGTGTACCTCGGCGAGGTCCGCGCCGGCGCAGAAGTCCGGGCCCTCGCCCCCGATCGCGATCACACGCACTCGCGGATCGGCCGCAGCGAGCGAGAGCGCTTCTTTGAGTTCGGCGACCAACGCGGCGCAGAGCGCGTTTCTTCGCTCGGGACGATCGAGCTGAATCCGATTGACCCCCGTCGTCTCATCGATGTCGACGATCAGATACTCGAACACGGTCGGTTCTCCTCCTACTCGCCTGACGAGCGGTCGCCGACGACGCGTTCGGCCAAGTCCTCGGGAACATCGATTTCCATGCGGAGGAGCGCGGTGGAGAACGTCTTTCCCTGCGCATCGAGCATGAGCGAAACCGTGCCGCCACCGCCCAGCGAATTGTGAAGCAGGAAGTTGAGCGCATGCAGATTGGGTAGCTCGAAACGCTCGACCTCGCCTCGGCAAATCTCCGCGAAGTGCAGCTTTACGCGTTCGGCCGTAACCTCTTGTACCAGAATAGGATACACGGACGGACGGAAGGCGATCAATCCGATGTTCGCCGTGTCCCCTTTGTCACCGGACCGGGCGAACGCGATCTCGACGAGTTGGACTCTCATGGTTCGATCCTCATAAGGAGATCGTCTCCACCGTCACTCCATCTTCCACGACCTCGCGATCGATGAGTGCCGGCCAGTATGCGACCACATCTTGGACCCGAGGGCGCCCTCCCGCGAAGCCTGTGACCGACGGCGGCCCGGCGAGAATGAGCGGCGCCAGTTCCCGCGTGAATCTCGTCACCGAATGGCGATCCTGGCTGCGTACGCCCACGCGTAGCGTGACCTCGGGGAGATCGTCGAGCGGCGGGCCCGCGAGATGGCCGTGACACGCACCAGCCCCGACGTACTCGGTTCGAATCTCGTCGAACTCGAGCCCCAGGTACTCTAGGCGTCCGCGCAGAATCTCGTTCGCCCGCTCAGCCTTCTCATAGGCATCGGGCCATGCGTACGTGAGCGATCCCGTCGCCTTGTACCCATCGTGATAAGCGATCGAGACCTTGAGCTGGTCTGTCCGTCGCCGGCCGCGCGCTCCTGTCACCCGGACGCGGTCATCGCCTAAGTCTTGAACCTTGATGGACGAAAAATCCGCGATGACATCGGGAGTGATGTAGTCCTGCGGATCCCCCATCTCATAGACCAGCTGTTCGCTCACCGTCGCCCATGTGACCCGGCCATCGAGATCCGGATGTTTGGTGACGATAAATGAACCGTCGCCCTTGGCCTCGATGATCGGATAGCCCGGCACCGTGAGATCGATCTGCCGCCAATCAACCAGAGAGTTCCCTCCCGAAGCCTGACATCCACATTCGTTGATATGACCCGCGACGACGCCTTTGGCGATCAAGTCCCAGTCGTCTACGGCCCAGCCGAACTCATGGATGAGCGGCCCGTAGGTCAGCGCCGTGTCGGTGGAACGACCGGTGATCACGATGTCGGCCTCTTGCCGGAGCGCGGTGACGATCGACTCGGCGCCCAAATACGCGTTGGCGCTGGCCACTCGATCACGCACGGTCGAAAGCGGCTCGCCGGTCTCCATGTGCCGAAGCTCGTGACCCGCCGCGATCAAATCGTCGAGCGAGTCCATCAGATTGTCACCATGCACCACGGCTACGCGCGGCCGACGACGGAGGCTGTGAGATGCCAACGCCTGACCGAGTGCGGCCCGACAGCCCGTCGGGTTCACGCCGCCGGCATTGGACACGACCTTGACGTCTCTCTCCATCAAGTCGGGCGCCAGCTCCGCCATCAGCGTGACAAAGTCCTTTGCGTATCCCGCCTCGCTGTCCCGCTCTTTCTGCTTCTGCATGATCGACATCGTGATCTCGGCCAAATAGTCGAGCATCAGATAGTCGATCGCGCCCCGCCGAACTTGAAGCTTGGGCGCTTCTTGCCAATCGCCCCAGAATCCCTGGCCGGAACCAATCCGAACCACGCGGTCGGCTCCCAGCTCCAGCGGATCGGGCTCGGGTTCTTCCTCGGGGTCCAGTACGTCGTCCGGAACATCCAGCAAGGCCGCGCCGGGGCCCGAATCCATGCCGAACGATGTGACGTCCGGGCCGTGACCGGGTCGCCAAAAATCGGTCTGCGGGGTCGACGGATCCGCCGATCCTTCGCCGCGTTCGCCTTCGGGTGGCTTCGTTCGATCGTCCGTCATGCGCTATCCGGCAGTGTGAAGGGGCCAAGGTGGGGCGCAGGATTGCTCAGCGAGCAGCGCAACGCTAGCGAAAGGGCCGCTCGTGTATCTTCCGGCGACAAGATCGCGTCTACGAATCCGCGAGCCGCCGCATACCGCGCGTCCAGCTGGTCTTCGTAGTCGCCGAGCGTCTGTTCGATGGCCGCGGCCGTCTCCTCGTCCAACGATCCGCCCGGCGCGGCCGCCTCATCCAGCTTTCGTCCGAACGTGGCGCGCACGGCCGACTCGCCTTCCATGACGCCCATCCGGCCGGTGGGCCAGGTGAAAATGAAGTCCGGATCGAAGCCCTGAGCCGCCATCGCGTAGTATCCGGCCCCGCTCGCGTGATTGATGGTCAGAACCACCTTCGGCACACGGGCGGTGGCCATCGACTCCACCATTCGAGCACCCGCCCGAATGATCCCGGAATGTTCCGCGTCCGGCCCGACCATGAAACCGCTCACATCCTGCACAAAAAGAAGTGGGGTCTCGTGACGATCGCACAGATCCATGAAGTAGGCGACCTTCTCGGCAGTGTCTGCGTAGACGATCCCGCCAAACTTCGGCGGCTTCCCTGGTTCGGTCGGATACATGCCACGCCGATTCGCGATCACCCCGACCTTGAACCCGTCCACGTGGCCCATGCCCGTGAGCATCTCCTGCGCGTAGTCGGCTTGGAACTCATCGAACGGACCGTCGTCCAAAATCGTGGCGAGTACTTCTTCCATCTCGAACGGCTGTCGATGGTTTTCCGGCAGGATCGAGTAGGCGTCCGAAGGACTTCGTGCCGGTTCTCGGGGTTCGGTGCGCCGCGCCGGCCGGGTCGAAGCCGGAAGACCTTTGACCAAGGCCCGCAGCTTCTCGATACAGGCCTGCTCGTCCGGGACCCGGTAGTGCGCCACGCCGCTGATCGCGTTGTGGGTGAGCGCGCCACCGAGCTCTTCCGAATCGACGTCTTGGCCGGTCGCTCCCTTTACGAGGTTGGGGCCACCCAACCCCATGAAGCTCGTGCCCTCGATCATCACGATGACGTCTGACAACGCCGGCAGATAGGCGCCGCCGGCGATGCACTGCCCCATCACCGCCGACAGCTGTGGCACTTTCAGATAGTGACGCATGATCGAGTTGTAATAGAAGATGCGACTACCGCCATACTTCCCGGGGAAAACGCCCCCCTGGTAGGGGAGGTTCACGCCGGCGGAGTCGACCAAGTAGAGGATCGGAATCCGACATCGCATCGCGATTTCTTGGGCGCGGAGGATCTTGGTGATCGTCTCTGGCCACCAGCTCCCCGCCTTGACGGTTTGGTCGTTGGCGACGACGACGACCTCTCGACCACACACTTCGCCGATCCCCGTGACCACGCCGGCAGCGGGCGCCTGGCCATCGTACTGATCGTGGGCGATGAGGAGTCCGATCTCCAGAAAGCCGCCCTCGTCGTCGATGAGGAGATCGATCCGCTCGCGCGCGGTCAGTTTTCCCTGGTCGTGCTGGCGAGCCACCCGCTTTTCGCCGCCGCCCCGCTGCACGCGCGCCTCCAGGGCTCGCAACTCCGCGACCAGCCCGCGGAATCGGTTGCCGGCGGAGCCCGGCTGAGATCCGGAGGGCGATCCGTCGATGGCAGTCCTTGGGGACTCGGGCGAAGTCATGCCGTCATTCGGAGGGTCCGGCGCGGTCGCCGCGATTCTCGTCGTACCACGATCGGATGTAGTCCACCGCGTCCGCCGTCGCCGTACCGGGCCCGAACAACCGACCGACTCCGAGTGCCTGGAGCGCGGCAATATCTTCCTCAGGTAGAATGCCGCCGCCGGTCACGAGCACGTCCGTCATTTCTTGCTTGTCGAGGAGGTCTTTGACGCGAGGGAACAGCGTCATGTGCGCCCCAGACAGCACGGAGAGGGCAACCACGTCGACGTCTTCCTGCAGGGCGGTGGTGGCGATCATCTCAGGGGTTTGGTGAAGACCCGTGTAAATGACTTCCATTCCGGCGTCTTGGAGGGCCGCCGCGATCACCTTGGCGCCCCGGTCGTGGCCGTCCAGTCCAGGCTTCGCGACCAGCACGCGGATTTTGCGCTCCGTCAAACGGCGTCCTCTCAAGATCGTTGTTTCGGGGGGGGTGAAGACCGAACCCGAAGTTACGGGCGGAACGGCGCGCCCTGCAACGCGGATCGAAAGGCCCGGGGGTTGCACGTACAAGTCCTCATCGGCACCCTGCGGTTGGAAATTGCGCAACCATCTGCGGATCGAACCGGTCGATTCGAGAGTACTAATGTGCGGGCGACCTGTTATGCGGGTCGAGCGGAACCGCGTCCGGTGAGGGGGAAATGGGCGACGACGCCGCAAAAGTTACTCGTACTCTGCTCAACATGGCGGCGTTTGTCGTGGTCGTCGCCGGTATGCGGGCGGCATCCGAACTCCTCGTTCCCTTCCTTCTGGCACTTTTCCTCGCAGTGCTGTGCTCTGCTCCTTTGCAGTGGATGACCGAGCACAAGGTGCCGCGCTTTGTCGGCGTGATCGCCCTCGTCCTCGTCATCTTGTCGGCGGGGACGCTGATCGGCGGGTTGTTGGGCACGACCGTTCTCGACCTCACCCGTTCCGACGCCCGGTACGACCAACTGTTCGCGACTCAGGTCGCAGCACTCGAACAGGTGATCGGTGGATTCCTCGAACGGTTTGGCGTCGAGGGATCGCAGCAGGTTGTGAGCGATTACTTCTCGCCCAGCCGGCTGTTCGGTCTCCTGCAACTGCTCGTCGCGAATCTGGGCCAGGTTCTAACCAACGGTGCGCTCATCATTCTCACCATGGTGTTCATGCTGTTCGAGATGGCGAGCTTCCCGATGAAGGTGCGCGCGGCGTTCGGAGAGAAGGACGCCACCGAAGCGCGCGAAGGCTTTCACAGAATCGGCGCCGCGATCCGACGCTACATCGCCCTCAAAACCGTGATCAGTCTCGGCACCGGAATCGGGATCGCCGTTTGGATGGCCTTCCTGGGTGTGGACTATCCCATCCTCTGGGGCGTGCTGGCTTTCTTGCTCAACTACATCCCGAACATCGGCTCGATCATCGCTGCCGTCCCCGCAGTCTTGTTGGCGTGGCTGTCGGTCGGGCTCGGTACGGCCGTCGTCGCGGCACTCGGATTCCTGGTCGTCAACGTCGTCATGGGGAACATCATCGAGCCGCGCGTCATGGGGTACAGCGTCGGCCTCTCCACCCTCGTGGTGTTCATCTCCCTCGTCCTGTGGGGCTGGGTACTCGGCCCGGTGGGGATGCTGCTTTCCGTGCCGCTTACGGTGATGTTCCGCATCGTACTCGGGACGAATGAAAGCACGCGCTGGATCGCGGTGATCCTGGGATCGGACCGGTCGCTGGAATTGATGTCGGCGATCGACGCCGAGGTGGCGCTGGCAACCGCGTCCGCAAGCGTCGATCCAGCCTCCGCGGATCTGCAGCCGAGCGCCTGACACGCACGCCGGCGGCGGACTAGGTCAGGGCCCGCCCGACCACGTCCAGGACACGCTCGATGTCTCCGTCGGTCGTGTGCAGATGTGGAACCGCTCGGAGAGACTCCCGGTCGCTCGCTAGCAACGCGATGTCCGCCTCGGCGCACAGATCCACGAGCCGTGGCGCAGCCATCTCGCGTAGTCGAAAGCGAACGATATTGGTTTGCACCGCTTTCAGGTCGATGTCGATGCCAGGCATCTTCGCGAGGCCCTCGGCGAGCACGCGCGCGCGTCGGTGATCTTCTCCGAGCCGATCCCGGTGGTGGTCGAGCGCGTGAAGGGCGCCGGCAGCCATCATTCCCGCCTGTCGAAATCCGCCGCCGTAGAGCTGCTTGAAACGACGAGCTCGCTCGATCTGTCTTGCGGACCCCGCCAAGGCCGAACCCATCGGCGCGCCCAGAGCCTTCGAGAAACAAACGCTGACGGTGTCGAATCCGTCGGCGTACTCGATCTCGGCAATGCCGGTCGCAGCGGTGGCGTGCCAGAGTCGGGCGCCGTCGAGGTGTGTCGCCAGCCCGGCCTCACGCGCCGCCTCGATCACATCCCGTTGAGTCTCCAGCGGCCAGATCGAACCACCCGCCGCGTTGACGGTGTTCTCGGTACACACCAGCCTAGGTGGCCCCGACCAGCGCGCGGGTCGATACGGTTCGCCTAGCGGCAACGCGGCGCGAAGCGTGTCCCCATTGAACACACCCCGGACGCCATCCAGTGGCTGGATGACGACTCCGGCGATGGGAGACGGCGCCCCGCCCTCACCAAACCAAAGGTGAGCCCCGGGACCCGTGAGCACCGTGTCCCCCGACTCCGTATGTGCCCGCACCGCGAGTTGATTGGTCATCGTGCCGGTGGGCATGTAGACGGCCGCTTCCTTGCCGAGAATCTCCGCGGTCCGACGCTCCAACTCGACCACCGTCGGGTCATCTCCGTACACATCGTCGCCGACGGGAGCGCGCAGGATGGCCTCGCGCATGGCGTCGGTCGGCTGTGTGACGGTATCGCTACGGAGGTCGATCATATCCCGACGATCTCCCGCACTCTAAACCGCAAACAACGGCGGGTGCTGCTGGTGGAAATCGGTCGCGTCCTGCACGGCCTTTGCGAGCCGCAACGCTTCACTGTCCCCAAACAACTTGCCCACGAACGACACGCTCGTCGGCGTTCCATCCCCCGCGCGATACCCATTGGGGATGACGACCTGCGGGTGACCGGTGAGGTTGGTCAGCAGCAGCATCGCACCGCCAAAGCTCGGGGTGACGACGACGTCGATCCCATCCATCACGTCGGCGAAGCGCTGCATCGCCATCGTGCGCAATCGGTTGGCTTGGATGTACTCGACCGCCGGAATCATTCGGGCTTTGCGGAACGTGTTTGGCCACGCACCCCCCGTTTGGCGGACGAGCAAATCGTCACGACCGCTTCGGGTCAACTCGTCGAAGGCGGCGCCGGCCTCGGCGCTGAGGATGATGCGCATGGCGCCGTACGGAATGTCGTCTGGCAGATCGATGCGGATCGGATCGATCCCCATGCTGCGAATCAGCTCGAGGGTCGAGTCGTCAAACGCCTTCCATTCGGTGTCCGTCCGGTCCTCTTCGAATGCAGACGCGAGGTAGCCGACCCTCAGATCCGACAGTGGTCGATCGGGATCCCAGTCGAACGCCACGTCGCGGGCCGTCGGATCCTTGCCGTCGGCCCCGTGAATCACTTTGAGGACCATCGCACAATCCTCGACGGATCGGCACATCGGTCCGAGCTTGTCCATGCTCCAAGACAGCGCCATGGCGCCCGCCCGACTCACCCGACCAAACGTCGGTCTGAGACCGGACGCGCCACATCGCGTGGACGGAGAGACGATCGACCCCAAGGTCTCGCTTCCGATCGAGAATCCCACCAATCCCGCGATGGTGGCCGAGCCCGGACCGGCGGACGATCCGCTCGAACCTTGCTCGAGGTTCCAGGGGTTGTTGGTACGACCCCCGAACCAGCGGTCCCCCTGAGCCAGCGCGCCGAGCGTGAGCTTGGCGACGAGTACCGCCCCCGCCTCCTCCAACCGTCGACCGACCGTCGAGTCGTCCGGCACGTGCTGATCTTCGTAGGGTTTCGCGCCCCACGTGGTCACGTACGAGTCTTCAGCCAGAAGATCTTTGGCACCCCACGGGATGCCGTGGAGTGGACCCCGGTAGTGTCCGCGCGCGAGTTCCGCATCCGCGCGAGCGGCTTGACGCAGCGCGAGCTCTTCGGTGAGCGTGACCACGCACTCGAGCGTCGGCCCGTGCGCTTTGAGTCGACCCAGATACATCTGGGTCAACTCCGTCGAAGTGACCTGTCTGGTGCGCACCATCTCCGCCAGGTGGGTGACCGGCCAGAACGCCATCGCTTCGGTTCTGGCCGGGCGCTCTAGCCCTCGTGGTCTCGAGTACCGGAAGACGGTCGATTCGCTCGGGTACGAGCTTCCCGGGAGTGCAGGTTCGAAATGCAGCGCGGGAGGCACGGAGTTGGGAATCGTCACCGAACGCAGCTCCGCGTACCCCTCGCGGGTTCGGCCGAGATCCTCGACCATGAGTTCGAGCTCCGCATCGGTGAAGTCGAGACCCGCGAGGCTGGCCGCAGCCGAGATCATGCCTTTGGTGATGACCGCCTGGCCCGCATCGGCTCGGGCCCACAGCTCCGCAGGTAGGGCCGTCGCACCGAGACCCATCGCGGACAACGACGCCATGAACGCGCGCCGATCCAACCCACCTGTATCCGAGTCTCCGTCCATTGTCATTCCTTCCTCAGTCGATAGCGCTGGATTTTCCCGGTCGCGGTTTTGGGAAGATCCGACAAGAAATTTACCCATCGCGGATACATGTACTTTGGCAGTCCCGCCTGACAATGGGCCACGAGCTCGGCCTCGAGTGCGTTGCGTGCGGACTCGGCGCCCGCCGTCTCCCGCAAGTCATTTGCAAGCACCACGTGCGCTTCCGGCTTCACGAGTTCGTGCTCGTCGCGACGGCCGACGACCGCCACCTCCAAAACGGCGGGGTGTTCGATCAAACGTGCTTCGATGTCGAATGGAGAGCACCAGATGCCGCCCACCTTCATCATGTCATCGGCGCGACCTTGGTAGAAGAAGAAGCCTTGTTCGTCGCGAATGTATTCATCGCCCGTACGCAGCCACCCGTCGACAAGGGTCGCCGCATTCTGCTCGGGACGGTTCCAGTAGCCTGGCGTGATCGAATCCCCTCGAATCTCCAACTGGCCGTTCTCGCCCGGAGCCGCCTCCTCACCCGTTTCGGATACGACACGGGCGTCGTATCCCGCCACGACCCGGCCGGTCGCGCCCGGCTCGACCGAGCCAACCCTGTTGGAGATGAAGATATGCAGCGCCTCGGTGGATCCGATGCCGTCGAGGATCTCGATCCCCGTGGCCTCCTTCCAGCGTCGAAACAAGTCAGGCGGCAGCGCTTCGCCTGCAGACACGCACAGCCTCAACGGCCCGAGGTCCATTGGTGCTTCGGAGTCGAGCCACGCCAACTGCGCGGCGTACAAGGTGGGCACGCCGAAATATGCCGTCGGCTCGAACGTGGAGATGGTCTCGAAGGTCGTCTCGGGCGTCGGGCGCCGCTCGTCTAACATCGCCGTGCCGCCGACATAGAGCGGGAACGTCATCGCGTTCCCCATTCCATAGGCGAAGAACAGCTTGGCTGCGGAGTAGCATCGATCGTCCTCGGTAAGCCCGAGGACCCCGACGGCGTAGTGTTCGCAGGTCGCGACGAGATCCCGGTGACGGTGCGGGATTCCCTTCGGGCGACCCGTCGTGCCCGATGAGTAGAGCCAGAACGCGACGTCCTCCGGCCCCGCTGGGCTGGCGTCGAGGGTCGGCGAGGCACCAGAGAGTTCGTCCAAAAAGCCGTCGCTGTCGAGGCGAAGGCCCTGCGCCCCCGTCGCCGCGGATACGAGCGCCCTGACCACCTCGGCGGCGAATTCCGGAGAGTACGCGACGGCCCGACAACCCGAGTCTTCGATCATGAATTCGAGTTCCGGCGCTCGCATCATGAAGTTCACCGGAACGGGGATGATGCCGGCCTTGATCGCACCCCAAAAGAAGTAGAAGAACTCCGGACAATCCTTCACGACCATGAGGAGCCGGTCGCCGGGCGCCAGCCCCAAACCCGTTAACGCGTTGCCGGCTCGGTTCACTCGGGCCTCGAGGTCGCCGTAGGTGACGTCGACACCGGTCGCACGGATCGCCAGCTTTGCGGATCGACCCTCGACCACGTGCCGGTCGATGTACCAGCTCGCCGCGTTGAAACTCGATCCATAGGTCAGCCGCGCGGGCTGGACCGAACGGTCTATCGTCAGATCACTCGATTTCATGTCTTGTAGATGCAACCTCGAAGCGTCCCCGTCGAGGGGTTACGCGATCACGGCCCGCACGTCCACGGTCGCCGCCTTGGGTCGCACTCGCGTTTGCCCATGGACCGGCCCTAGCTTCGATCTTGCCTTGACGCGTCACGTAATCGACCCGGAGGAACCGTGAGATCGCTTCGCCCTCGACCTATCGCCCCACGAGTCGCCGCGACCGTCCTTTCGGCGTTGGGTCTCTTTTGCGGAACTGCGGCTGCCCAAGATCGAGACGTCCGCGTAACCGTTTCCCAAGGGACGAACTTGGCCGCGGCCGTGTCGCCGGACGGACAACGGATCGTGATCGACCTTCAAGGGACGCTCTGGGTTCGCGAAGCCGGGGCGCTCGAGGCGCGCGCGATCACCGACATGTATTACGACGCGCGGCAGCCGCAGTGGTCGCCGGACGGCAACCGGATCGTGTTCCAATCGTATCGCGACGGAAACTGGCACATCTGGTCGATCGCCGGGGACGGATCCGATCCCGTGCAGCACACGTTCGGGCCGTACGACTACCGGGAACCGCAGTATTCTCCCGACGGACAGGCGATCGCGTTCTCGTCGGATCGGACGGGCAACTACGACGTCTGGGTTCTCCGCATCGATGACGGACAGATGTTCCAGGTGACGGAAACCTCCGAGCACGAGTTCACGCCGTCCTGGTCTGCCGACGGCGAGGCGATCGCCTACGCTTCCTCACGCCAAGACGGCAGCATCTGGATCCGGCGTGGCGAAGACGTCCCCGAGACCATGGTGGCTACCGCGCGCGGTGCCACCTCGCCCGCGTGGAGCCGAGATGGCCAGCTCGTGGCTTTTGCCGGCGTTTCTCAGGGACAAACCGGGTTGTATGTGACGGAGGTCACCGCCGGCTCCGGAACGGAACCGACGATGCTGAGTCAGCCTGGCGACGACGTGTTCCCCTTCCGGCCGCACTGGGCCTCGGCAAGCGATCTCTTGTACACGTCCGATGGCGTCATCAAACGCGTCGACTTGGATGGGCAGCAGGGCGAAGGCGAACCGTTCACTGCCACCTTCGCGTTTACCCGCAAGGCCTACGATCGTAAGCCGCGCTCCTTCGACCCTTCTGGACCCCAGCCGGTGCGCGGAATCGTGGCTCCCGCGGTCTCGCCCGACGGCAGCCAGGTCGCGTTCGGGGCCCTCGGAGATCTTTGGCTTCTCGATATCGGGAACCCGACGCCGCGACAACTAACGGACGACACGTTCGTCGACACGCAGCCGGCCTGGTCGCGAGACGGGCGACAGCTCGCCTACGCGAGCGATCGCGAAGGAACCCTCGACATCTGGGTGCGCGATATGACGTCCGGAGCGGAGGGGCGCGTGACGACCCTCGCGGGGGGAGAAGTTGCTCCCTCATGGTCGCCCGATGGAGAACACCTGATCTTCACCGCGGCCCAAGGACTCGGAAGCGCGCTCCAACGTGTCAACCTCGGCACGGGAGAAGTCGACGTCATCCGGGATGACCTCTTCGGTCCGAGCCGGCCGTCGTGGTCTCCGGATGGCTCGACGATCGCGCTGTCTGCGCTAACCCCATACTCGAGTCGTTTTCGCGAGGGGCGAAACGAAATTGTGCTCCAACCCATGGATGGTGGGGCGCCGCGTCGAGTAACCGCCGCGGAGCACCGCAACATGGGCGTGCGTGCGCTCGATGGTCCGCTCTGGTCGCCCGACGGACGGCAGATGGCCTATGTCAGCGATGGCCTCTTATGGGTCGTCGACGTCGACGAGAGCGGCGTCCCCTTCGGCCCGCCGGAGCGCCTCACCAACCATCACGCGGACGCGATTTCCTGGACCGCCGACTCCCGTTCCATCGTGTATCAAGCGGTGGAAGGACTCCGCAAGATCTGGCTCGACGACGGCCGAATCGAAGAGATCCCGCTCGATCTGACGTGGCAGCGAGCGGCCACCGACCAGCCGCCGGTGGTCGTACACGCCGCCCGGGTTTGGGACGGGACATCTGATGCAGTCGATCGCAACGTCGACTTGATCCTCGAAGGCAATCGGATTCAGTCGATCCTGCCGCATGACAACGCCAATCACACCGGCGAGGTCGTCGACGCCGGGAGCCAGACGGTGATTCCCGGACTCGTCGACATGCATGCGCACCTCGGATACGGAATGGGCGAAGCGCTCGGACGCGTGTTCCTCGCATACGGGGTAACGACGATCCGTGACCCGTCCTCGGATTCCTACGAGATCCGCGAACGACGCGAGGCCGTCGAGCACGGTCGCCGCATCGGACCACGGGAGTTTGCCACCGGTAGGATCATGGACGGATCGCGAATCTACTATCCGATCGCTTCCGCGCTGGGTCCGAACGGGTCGCTCGAGCTGGAGCTCGACCGCGCACAAAAGCTCGACTACTCGTTGATCAAAACGTACGTCCGGATGCCCGACCTCATGCAGCGACGCGTCATCGACTTCGCTCATTCGATCGGGATTCCCGTGTCGAGCCACGAGATTTATCCATCCGTGGCACATGGCGCCGATCACGTCGAACACATCTCCGGAACGAGTCGCCGCGGATATTCTCCGAAGGTCACGGCCATGTACCGCACGTACGATGATGTGGTCGAGCTATTGAACGCATCCGGCATGACCATCACACCGACCATGGCGCTGATGGGCGGCTGGTCCAAGGTGGCGAGCGAGGACTCCGATTGGCTGGAGGACCCGCGAATGGGGCTCTTCCCCGCGCCGTTGCAGGCGCAGCTGAGGGCAATGGCCGGCATGCGCCGCGGGAACGACGCGATGCTGGCCGACGCCGGCGAGACGATTACCCGGGTCGTCCGGGGTGGCGGGCGCGTCGTAGCGGGCACGGATTCGCCTATCATCCCCTACGGGGCGGCACTCGTGGCCGAGGTCGAGAACTATGTCTGGGGCGGTTTGACGGAATACGAGGCGCTCCGTGCCGCGACTTCCACCGCAGCATCCGCTCTGGCCATGGAGGGCGAGATCGGCAGTCTCACGTCAGGGGCGCTGGCGGACATGCTGATCGTCGACGGCAACCCGCTCGAGAACATTAGCGACCTGCGACGGGCGCGAATCGTGATCAAGAACGGCGAGGTGTTTACGCTCGAGCACCTGCTGTCGCCGCCCCGAGCCCTCGTGCCGTAGGGCGTCCGCGAGAATCGGGCGGCGCCCCGTACGAGTGCGTGGTCCTCTATCGCGTGAGTGGTCCACTATCGCGTGAGTAGAAGACCCAGGAGGAACGCGACGGCCGCTACCAGCGCTCGGGTTCTCTCGGACATGTGGAGACTTCTATGCATCATGGGTAGCTCCCAGTAAGGCGGTCGTAGCAGGCCAGGCCCTGCCCTCCGCCTCAAGCCACGCAGTACCGGCCCCGATCGGCTCATCCGCGGACCCATCTCATGGACGGCGCGCGCTGCAGGACGTAGCGTGGAGTCCGGCCTCATGGCGCAGCAGCGAGCGGCACCCAAGCGGAGACGGGCGTTGGACGACGGACCACCGGTAGACCCGAAGATCCAAAAACTCCTACATGCTGCTCGCGGGGGCGACTCCGACGCGGTCAGCGAGTTGATCCCGCTGCTCTACGACGAACTGCGTGCGCTTGCCCGCTCCCAGCGCGCTCGCTGGCACGGCGACGTCAGCTTGAACACGACGGCGCTCCTCCACGAGGCCTACGTAAAGATGGCGGTGCAAGAATCGCCGGACTGGCGGGACCGCTCCCACTTCATGGCGGTGGCGTGCACCGCGATGCGTCAGGTTCTGATCGACCATGCGCGCCGGAGGCAAGCCAAGAAGCGAGGCGGCGGCGCCCCCAACGTCACGTTCGACGACATCGAGAAACTGTTGGCCGCGTCGGACCCGCGGACCGACACCGAGGATGACGCGCTCCTTCTGTTAGACGACTGTCTGCACCGCCTTGCCGATCGTAGCCCCCGACAAGCGCGCGTGGTCGAGTGTCGGTTCTTCGGCGGACTGACGATCCCCGAAACGAGCGAAGCCCTCGACGTTTCGCCGGCTACGGTGAAACGCGATTGGGCGATGGCTCAGGCTTGGCTTCATCAGGAGATTCAGGTCCAGCCCGAGGCTTCCAACCGACGACCCACAGCGTAGCCGACCCATGACCGAGCCTCTAGGCGAACGCTGGAAGCGAGTAGAAGATCTGTTTCATCGCGCCTTCGATCTCGATTCCGAGGAGATCGAGCGCTTTCTTCAGGCGGAGTGCGCAGGAGACGAGCCGTTGAAGGCCGAAGTGAGCGGGCTGCTGAAGGGCGTGGGACCGGCCGAGGACTTCTTCGGTTCGCTGGGGGCTCAGCTTTTTGCCGGCGGTGACGACGACGGCGGGCGCGCCTCGAACGCGCTGCACGAAACCTTCGACCCGGTCGTCGGAACGAAGATCAAGCACTACGAAATCTCGCGACTCCTGGGAGAGGGCGGGATGGGGCAAGTCTATCAGGGGCTTGACACCATACTTCAGCGCGGCGTGGCGCTGAAGTTCCTGCCTGATTTCGCACCCGACTCCGAACCGTACAAGCGCTTCATGCTCGAGGCGCGGGCGACCGCCGCCTTGGATCATGAGAACGTGTGCATCATCCACGAGGTCTCCGAGACCGACGATGGTCGTCCGTTTCTGGTCATGGCCTTGTACGAGGGCGAAACGTTGCGATCCAAATTGCGCGACGGTGCGTTATCGATCGAGAAGGCCCTCTCCTATGCGATTCAATCGTGCTCAGGTCTCGCCGCGGCGCACGGAGCAGGGATTATTCATCGCGACGTAAAGCCGGGGAACCTGTTCATCACGCGTGACGACACGGTAAAGGTCCTCGACTTCGGTCTGGCGAAACTTCCCGACATAACGCTCACCGGAACCCGGCGGGCGATGGGGACCCTGACCTACATCTCCCCCGAACAGATGAGCGGCGAGCGGGTAGATCCTCGTACAGATGTTTGGTCCATTGGTGTGGTGCTCTACGAGATGCTCACCGGCGAAAAGCCCTTCGGGGCCAATAAGATCGCTGGGGTCATCAACGCGATCATGCGCGCCGATCCACTACCGCCTCGAATGCTCTCCGATTCGATCCCGGAAGAGCTCGACGCTGTCGTCATGTCGACGTTGGAAAAGGACCGGGAGCGCCGTCCAGAGTCGATTTTGGCGCTCAAGGCGCAACTTCTGCAGTGCAAGTAGCTTAGAGGGCGGCGAGCCCGCTCGAAGACCAGACGAGGGGATGGGGATATATGGGTGAGAACCGCGTATTGCGTGGGGCCCGCAGGGGCTCCGGTCTGTGGGTCGGGATGGCGCTTCTTTGCGGCATGATGGCCACACCAGGGGCGGCACAGATGGACGAGGGTCGGTCGATCCTCACGCTGCTCCCGGTCACCGGGTCGGTCTCTTTGGGTGATGAATTGTCGGGAAGTCTTTCTGCCGAGGACTACATCGCGGGCGGGCGGCGCGTGCAAGCCTTCGAGTTCGCGGGCACGATGGGCGACCCCGTGATCTTTGACTTACTGAGCGATGATTTCGACTCCTACCTTACGCTTGTGGGACCGAACGGTCGCGAGGTCGCCAGCGATGATGACAGCGGCGGCGCCTGCAACGCTCGGATCTCAGCGTTTCTCGAAGCCAGCGGCACCTTTTTGGTCGTCGCATCCTCACTGTCTGGCGAGACCGGCGCGTTTACGTTGCTGGCCGACAGTCGTCAGGGCCCCCCAGCGGGCGGCGATTGCGGCGGCGATGCGTACGGTGGTGGCGAGGTGCTCGACGTCATCGACAGTCTCGTTCCCGTTGGGACTCTCTCCCTGGACGGAACGAATTCAGCCACAGGAGATCTTGGTCCCGACGATGTCGAGATGGCCGACGGAAGCTACGTCGAGGGTTGGCTCGTGAGCGGTACGCCTGGCACAACGGTCTACATCGACCTCGCGTCTCGAGCGTTCGACACATTGCTCTTCGTCGTAGAGCCCGGCGGGATCGACTACAACACGGACGACGACTCGGGTGGCGCGTGCAACTCACGCATGGCGATTACGCTCGAAGACGAGCCCCACACGGTGGTGGTCAATTCACTTGGCGCGGGTGGTTCGGGAGCGTTTACGCTTACGGTGTCCGGCGTTGAAGGGCCGCAGGCGAACGGCAGTTGCCCAGGTCTACTCGACGATTGGATCCGCTAGTCGGTCTCACCCCTTGAATTGAATCGTTGGCGAGCGGGGGGACGCGCCTCCCGCTCGCTCGCCTACGCGACCGCCCGGCGTAGCCGATCGATTTGATCGGTTTCGCCAATCACGATGAGACTGTCGCCTGCCCGGAGCCGCTCCTCTGGGCCAGGGTTGTAGATAAATCGAACGGGGCCACCGTTGCTGCTTTCGATGGCCAAGACGACCAGTCCGCTTTTCTTGTGGAAATCCGCCTGTTCGAGACGCAGCCCGGCGACCGGGGACGGTTCAGGAATGGGCACCTGCTCGAGCACCAGCCGAGCTTGATCCTCCAAAGAGGTCACGACGTCGAGAAAGTTCATCACGTGTGGGCGCAGCATCAACGAAACCATGTGATGCCCGCCGGTGGTGAGCGGACTCACGACGTGATCCGCCCCCGCCATCAGCATCTTCTTTCGAGATTCATCCTCGTACGCACGAGCCACGATCTCGAGTTCTGGCTTGATCGAGTGCGCGGAGAGACACAGATAAAGGTTGTCCGCGTCCGCTGAAAGCGCGGCCGCGAGACCTCGAGCACGCATGATCCCAGCTCGATAGAGGGTGTCGTCTTTCGTCGCATCGGCGTCCATAATGATGGCATTTGGATCGATGTGGCGGATCTGTTCAATGTTCTCCTCATCGTGATCGATGACCACGTACGGAATCCGCGAGTCGGCCAGCTCCTTTGCGATCTGGCGCCCCATGCGTCCGCCACCGCAAACGATCAGATGATCCTCCAGTGCTTCCAGCTCTTTCATGAGTCGTCGTCCCCGCATGTTTTCCGAAAGATCCATCTCCACGATCGACGCGGTGATCAATGCAAACCAGATCCCCATCGCCGTCACACCAAAGACCAAGATCATGATCGCCAGGACTCGCCCCGCCCCATCCAAGGCGTGGACCTCGCCGTATCCGAGTCCGGTCATCGTGATGGCCGTCATATAGAGCGCGTCGAAGATGCTCCAGCCGGGAAGCTGCGCGAAGCCGATCGTGCCCATGATGAGCAGCGCGACCGCATACGCGGTTGCCGCCAAGAATCTCCCACGGATGTCGAACATGTTGACCCTTCGCGCGAATTCACCGACCGACGTCGAAGTATCGGTCGATCGAGGTCAAACTGAACGGGGCCCGCGGGTTGGTGGTGGAAGTCTTAGAAGAACGCGCCGAACAGGCCGCTCGCGATCGCGAAGATCGTGACGCCGCAAAGAACCCAGAGAATCGCGTCGCGTTTCTCCATAAGAACGTGTTTGGTGAGAACGGCGCCGATGGGGGCGGTGAAGGCATAGACCGAGAAAAAGGTCTGTCCCAAATCGGCAAAGAATACGCCGGGGTTGATTCCACCCGGTGTCCCGATGCCGGCTGCTTGGATCACATCGATCGCCGTAAACAGGATCGTGAACCAAGCACCCAACTGAAGGTAGAGCCGAGCTTCGGCGCGCACTCGTCTACGAAACGGCGCCACGAGAATGCCGAGCGGTCGAAACACGAGTTGAAGCGCGCTGCCCGGGTCATTCACATGGTAATAAAGACGGAGACGATGATTCCACCGATCGAACCCGCGAAGGAGCGGTAGGGTAGCCAGAGCGTCCCAGCGCGCACCCAAGATGGTAATCGCGATCAAGGCGAGCACGGCGAGAATCGGCTCTGGGTTGCCATTCGACGCGGCGAACGCGCCCATGCTGATCCCTGCCGTGAAGACCACGATGAGATCTCCGACGAGACGCCGGGGACCGCGGCGCTTGGCGACCCACGCCGGCTCCGTAGGAAGCGTAGCTCCTAGGAGAGGGGGCATGAACGAAAGCGACCGTGGCGGCAGTCCGGTGGCCTGCCGGTGCGCTTGATCCTCGTTGAACGTGCGGACCATCCGCTTGATAAAAAACAGATCGGCAAACCACCAGAGCCCGGCTCCGCCAATGCTGAAGAGCATGGCCACGCCCGTTCCGGTGCGGTCGAGATAGAACCGATGCCCACCCATGAGCCCAGAGAGGGCCCAAAACGCGATCGCGACGCTCCGCTTCTTTTTTGGGTATCGGTACAGGTCTTCGAGGACGGCCCGCGAGAAATCCAAGTCCCGCGACTCCGCCACCGATGGAGGCCGGAGTTCAAACGGCGGCTGGCCCAGCGCGATATCGAGCTCTCGGTCGGCGACGCCCGGTCCCGCCGAAGGACGCTCAGGCTTCATGACGGGCGATCTGCGATAGGACTCAGGAAAATCTCCAGAAGTAAATGGAACGCCTCCGGGGGACGTCCTCCGCCTGGTCCCGATGCGTGGGCAGATCGAAGGGCAGAATCGTCGGGTCTCATCTCCACAAGATGCGCCGCCGGTAGGCGAAGACCAACCTCCGAATGGGCGCGCTTCCCCTCCCCTCCACAAACCACTCTCTGGCCTCCTCAACCTGGCGTGAATCTCGCAAACGCTTCAGTCCGAGCCGCTTTCGACCGAGACCACGTTTGTAGGAGTGCGGTCTTCGGCACCGGCGACTGGGACGCTTGGCTGTCGTACGGTCTGGAGAGCCGTCGAGGTTTCAACAGAATCAGGAGAGGACGACGCATGGGCTGGGGTAAGGAAATGCACGCGGACCCAGACATCATCTCGATCGGGCCGTGGCTCGCTCCGACACTCGTGTCGGACACGACCACCGGTGAGGCGAAGGTCATTCCGATCCGCCCCGGGATCCTCAACCGTCCCGAGGGCCGAAAGCGGATGCCCCGAAAGCATCTGTGGCTCGCCGGAATCTGCTGGATGGTCGTCGCCCTACTGTAGTTCGACGCTGGCAAGCCTACTGGTAGAGCGCGGCCACGTTCATCGACCGGCGTGCCGGTCTCGCTCTGCATCCGAAAGACGTAAGAACCGCGCGGCATTGTCGTAAAGAATCGCGCGTTTCTGCGGCTCTGTCAGGAAGGGAGCTTCATGGATCGCTTCCACGCCGCGAGCGATCGCTTCGGGCCAAACCATTTGATCGGAACCGAACATGATCCGGTCTGCGAATCCTGCTTCCACCACGGATCACCCCTCGACCCGGCGAACGTCCGTGCCTGCGGCCGTCATGATGTAGAGGTCGAACGCGCCGCGGCGGTTGGAAACAAAAACGATATATCTACCATCCGGAGACCACTTCGCCATCACATCGACCGCCGGATCAGTGGTGAGGTTGCAGATTCCCGTCCCATCTCTTTGGATCACGTAGATGTCATCGTTCCCGGCTCTCCGCGACGCGAACACGATCTCGGAACCGTCGGGCGACCAAGCCGGCAGGTGGTCACGCGAGGGATCGTGGGTCAGCCGTTCGCGAACTCCCGAAGCACCCGTCAGAACATAGATGTCGCGCTGATCTTCGGACTCCACCTCCGTGACGATCTCCGTTCCGCTCGGGGACCACGACGCATAGTACTCGTTGAACGATGTGCGGGTGAGTCGCGTCGGCTCCCCGCCCGCGACATCCATCTCATACAGCTCCGCGTTGCCATCGCGCTCGGAGTAGAAGAGAAGGCGCGTGCCGTCAGGCGACCAAAACGGCGAACCATCCCAAGCGGGATCGTGCGTGAGCCGGATCGGCGCGGGTTCGTCCAAACTCATCATATAGATCTCGCGGTTCCCATCGCGGTGCGAGTCGAACGCGATACGTCGCCCATCCGGAGACCACGAAGGATGCGAATCGACGCTGTCGCTCGTCGTCAGCCTACGGAGACCAGAGCCGTCGGCAGCGATCAAAAAGAGGTCTGAGCTGCCGAGTCGATCCGAGCTGAACACGATGCTCGCTCCGTCCGGCGACCAGTCTGGATAGGAGTTGAACGACCCGGATTGCTGTGCGAGCGCACCCGTGGCGAACGCCCCCAGCCACGAGACGGTGAGCGCCAAGCAAACGCGCGTCCGCAGAAGGGGCGAGCCGCGTTGAAGATTATTGCCCTCGGTTGCGTACATCAGTATATCTACAGGTGAAAAGATTTTTTCAGTCTCCGTCGGGCCGCCCTTATCAAGCTGGGGAAACATGAACGTACCGCTATCCAATCAGCTCAGCCGGCGTGAGCGCCAGTTGATGGACGCGCTCTTTGCTCTCGGCGAGGGATCCTCGGCGGACGTAAGAGCCCGACTGAGCGACCCTCCCGGACACGACTCCGTCCGCGTGACGCTACGTAACCTCGAGAAAAAAGGCTACGTGACGGCCACCCGAGAAGGGCAACGAAACGTCTATCGACCAGCGATCGCCCATGCAGAAGCCACGGATTCAGCGCTGCGTCACGTCGTGAAGACGTTCTTCAAGGGCTCGCCGACGCAAGCCATCTTGGCGCTGCTCGACCTACCCGCAGAAGGACTGACGAGCGAACAGCTCGACGAACTCACCGAACGGATCGCGCACGCGCGAGAGGAGGTCTGACATGTTACTCGACGTTTTTCAGACCGCCCCCGCCGCGTTCCTCGCGGAGCTGCTACTCAAAGGGGCCGCGGTCGTTTTGGCGGCCGGTATCGCGATTCGGTTTGCACGACGTTCTTCCGCCTCGCAGCGGCATACGATTTGGACGGTAGCTCTGGTCATCCTGGCTCTGCTGCCTCTCGGCTTGATCTCGGCGCCAGAGCTTCGACTTCGAGCCCCCGCGCGGGCACCGATGGCCTCTGGAGCTCCGTCGCCGACGGCCGCCCACGGCCTATCTGCTGACGAGACGACGATCGCGACATCGGGATACGCCGATCGGATCGACTGGCATGAGCCGGTGGCCCCATCGGTCGACGTCACTACGACCGGCGCCTCGTTCGTGCGTCCTGAACGGAAGGCAACAAACATCTTGGCGGGCTGGATTCGACTGTCGATACTCGCGGTCTGGGGCTCGGGTGTCCTCGTACTTCTTTTTCTCAGCGGCCGAAGTCGCTTGCGCGTCGCGATGATCACGCGGTTCGGCTCGACCCCCGCGGAGTCTCGAGAACGAGAATACGTGCTCGATTGTGCGAGAGCCCTTGGCATGCGTCGTCGGCCGCGTGTGCTTGTCACGCACTGGACCAGCGTGCCTGTGACGTGGGGCTCCCTCCGACCCGTGCTTCTCCTGCCTCCAGGCGTCGAGTTCTGGAGCGAAGAGCGCATGCGTGTGGCGGTGCGGCACGAACTCGCTCACGTCTCGCGTCACGACTACGTCTGGCAATCCGTGGCCGACATCGCGATCGCATGTCATTGGCCCAACCCATTCGCGTGGGTGGCTCGAAGAGCGATGCGCCAAGAACAGGAGCGCGCTTGCGACGATGCTGTGCTGTTGGGTGGGACGACCTCGCCAGAGTACGCAGAGCACTTGGTGGAGATCGCCCGGACCTCATCCTCTCCCCGCCCAAGCCTGACGCGGACCGCGTCGCGCGAAAGCGAGCTCGGTCAACGCGTGAGCGACATCCTCAACAGTTCGTTCAATCGCGCCCCATTGTCCGCTCCATCGGCAACTGTCGGCGTGGCAACAGCCCTGCTCCTGGGGCTCGGCGTGGCCGGCGCCACCTTCGCGGCCGCCCCGACCACACCCGGATCGGTCGAGGAAATTTGGGCGCTCACGGGCGACCGATCTCCCGAGGCTTTCGAGGTGCTCCTCGCACAACTCGCCGACGCGGATCCGCAGCGGCGCGGGGTCGCGGCGCTTTCACTGGGCGAGCGAGGCGATCCAGCGGCGGTGCAGCCGCTCATCTCGGCTGTGACGGACGTAGACCCCTATGTGCGGGAGAACGCCGCGGTCGCGCTGGTGAACTTCGGAGGACCCGGCCCGACCCGGGCGGTCGTCCAGCTCACGTCCGACGACCTACCAAGCGTGCGGGCAGTTGCCGCCTGGGTCTTGGGTCAAGTGGGAAGTGCGGAGGCCGCCGAAGCCCTCTTCCGCTTGATCGATGCAGAGCCCGATCCCCATACCAGGCACATGGCGGTGATGGCCGCTACCCGTATCGCCGACGTTGACGTTCTACCCCGTTTCATCGAGCGCTTGGCGACGGCGGACTCGTCGCGTAGGACCGATCTCGCGATGGGCCTCGGCCTCTCAGGGGATCCTCGAGCGCTTTCCGCGCTCGCCGAACTCGCGACCACCGACGAGAGCGAACAAGTGCGTGGCACCGCCGTTCGAGCCCTCGAACGGATTGATGACCCTGGACGAATCGACGTATGGCTAGCGGCGATGTCTGATTCACGATGGCGTGTTCGAAACCAAGCGCTTCTTCAGCTGGCCGCGCTGGAGGAGGACCGAGCTCGGCAAGCCGTGTTCGACGCACTCCGCGATCCCGAGCACCAGGTTCGCCTCAACGCGGCGTGGGCCCTCGACGAGCCGTTCAGATGATCGGCGGTGAACAGGATCCGACGGCGATCAACCACAGAGACGGCAAAGGGGTGCGAGCGAGCCCTCACAACGACAACACGCTCGAACAAACCGACCTCTTGCAGAGGCGATCCTCACATCGAACCAGGAACGGAGCGGTACCCATGATCGATACAGCTCTCACCAAAACAAGACA
Organism: Gemmatimonadota bacterium; assembly: GCA_029262175.1. GTDB lineage: Bacteria > Gemmatimonadota > Gemmatimonadetes > Palauibacterales > Palauibacteraceae > Palauibacter. The sequence continues at coordinate 7,749 of JAJCZV010000049.1, read as the reverse complement.
CTCGCTCGGTCGAGCCCGCGTCGGCCTCGCCGCCCTCGTCGTTGTCACGGGATTGATCACGGTACCGGCGCGCGCGACCGCCCAGGAGCCGCAGGTCTTGGTCTCGACCGATTGGCTTGCGGATCATGCTGCGGATCCCGATCTGGTGCTGCTTCACGTCGGGATGAGCATGCGAGGCATGCCCGAGGAGTACATCGCCGGCGCGCGATTCATCGACTATCGGGACTTCGCCGATGAAGGGCCAACCGGCCTCATCGTCGAATTGACGCCCGTAGAGAAGATGGTCGAAGCGCTCCAAGGAGCAGGTGTCTCGAATGACAGCCGCGTCGTGGTTTACGGCAGCGGCTCGGCTCACCTTCCCGCTCGTATCTTCATGTCTTTGGACTACCTCGGACTTGGAGATCGCACTTCCGTTTTGGATGGCGGGATCGAAACGTGGAAGGCGGAAGGGCGTGCGCTTGCCTCCGAGGCGAGCCCGAGCGCCCGGGGTTCTTTCACGGCCCATGTTCGAGACGACGTGTTGGTCACCTCGGACTGGATCTTCGAGCACCTGGAAGACGGATCGGTGACGCTTATCGATGCCCGCCCCGAAAACGAGTACACCGGCGAACGGTCCGGAGAAGATCAACGTCCGGGCCACATTCCGGGGGCTTATAACCTCTTCTGGGGCGACCTCATGGTTTCCGATGAGGAGCCTGTCCTGCGTGCCCTCGACGAGGTCAAGGCTCGGTGGGCCGAGGCGGGGGCGGACGCCGAGGGGATCGTCGTCAACTATTGCTATATCGGGATGCGTGCGAGTTACACGTACCTCATCTCCCGACACCTCGGGTTCGACACGCGTTTCTACGACGGCTCCTGGAACGAGTGGGGGGCGAGCGAAAGCCTACCGGCAGTGGCGGGAAAGTCTCGACGCTAGCTCAAGCCCCCGACCACGTAGCGAAAGTGAGCGACCATGCGTTACCGAAGTGTAGCCCTGTTCATCGTCGGTGGAGTGCTGTTGGGCACGCTCACCGCCGACCCTCTTGCGGCGCAACGAGCGATCTGTGAATCGGCCGGCCGAGCGTTCGATGCGCCGCCGGACGCCTTCGACTTCCTTGTCGGACAGTGGAGCGTCGATGACGACGTGGCACGTGTGACCGTGACGCCGGCGTTCGACGGAAAGGTGCTCGAGATGGTTTGGAAAGCGACGTCGGGGCCTTACGAAGCACGAGCCTTCGTGGGCTTGGATGAGGCAGGGCGCTGGAGCCAAACGTGGGTCGACTCGTCGAGCACGCCGTTCTTTCTCTTCTATCATGGTGGGATCGAAAGCGGGGTTCCGACGTTGTATCAAACCGAAATGTATCATGAGTCCGAGCTGTTTCATCGTCCAGGTGAGGCCGCCTTCGTTTGCGCACGACAGCGGTTTGCGGTTCAGGACGACGAGTCGTTCGTCTACACCTTTGAGCTCTCCCTGGACCAGGGAGAGACCTGGGGCGTTCAGGACCGCTCGGTCTTCCGGCGACGCTAGCATGACGAGTCCTCGCTCGCTGCTTCTGGGGACGCTCCTGTTTGCGGTGGCATGCGGAGCCGCGCCGCCGATCGATGTTTCGCTGGAACTACCCCGGGTCTTGCTCGAGTGGCCCGGCACCGTCGTTCGTCCTCGCTATTCATTCGACGCGCAATGGATCGCATTCAGCTCGGACCGGGAAGGCACCCTCGACCTCTACATCGTAAGTACGACCGATGAGAGCGTGCATCGTTTGACGGGCCCTCCCTTCGACGAAACGCGGCCGGCATGGTCGCCCGACGGAAAGGCGCTGGTCTATCAAACCAACCAGGATGGCAATGCGGGTCTTTGGACGATCCACATCGAGAGCGGCGAGACTCGTCGACTCACCGACCCGGCCCATATGTATTCAACGCCCGATTGGTCGCCTCGAGGGGACCTCATCACCTACGTGTCGCAAGCGGCGGGAAGCTGGGACGTCTGGGTGATTCAACCGGACGGAGCCGGCGCCCGGCAGGTCACGACTCACGCCGGCAGCGAGTACCAGCCGAAGTTCTCGCCCGACGGTGCCCGCATCACCTTTTATCCTACGTGGCACGGGTGGACGGACATCGCGACGGTCGGCGTGTCCGGGGGCGATGTCACTGAGGTCCTGCGTAGCGAATTCGAGGACTACCGCCCGGCCTGGAGTCCGGACGGCAATTGGATCGCATTCGCCTCCGACCGGACGGAGTCAGGCGGACTGTGGGTCGTTCCCGCCGAGGGGGGCGAGCCCGTTCTCGTCGCCGATCCCGAAGTCGGCGCGGACTACCCGGATTGGAGGCCCGATGGCAAGGCTTTGATCTACGTGGAAGATTCGTACGAATCCCGCCTTGTGGTCACGTCTCGGCGCGGAGGCGACCGGACTCCTGTAGGCGAACCTGTAGCGAACGCCGTAGACCGAAACCCGGATTGGTCGCCGGACGGAGGCACCCTTGCCTTCGAGACGAACCGGTTCGGCAACGAAGGAAACGTCGTCCTCCGCGACGTGACGAGGGGCACCGAGACACGGTTGAGCGCGGGCCGCGTCAACGACGGGACGCCTCGCTTCGCCATCGATGGGGAGCGCCTCGTCTACGTTACGAGCGGCGGCGACCAGACCCATGCGCAGCTCATGGTTCACGACCTCGGCTCAGGGGGGTCGAAGCGCTGGACAGATCTTTCTAACGTTGCCTTTCCCTCGTTCTGCGGGCCGGAGGCGATCGTCTTTGGCTGGGCCGAGATCGCCTACGTAGAACAGTTCGAGCTGTGGCGCGTCGAAGAAGGGGGCAGCGCCCACCGCGTCGGCGCCCACGTCATCGAGCGTGGAGGGCTCGATTGCCCACGCTCTGGGGATTGGGTCGTTGCTTCGCTCCACCAGACGCGCGGAGGCGGGGACGACCTCCCACGACTGGCGAGAATCAGTCTAACGACGGGGGACGTTCAAGTCCTGACGCGCGGAGCCGTCCCGCACCTCCATCCGCGACTCTCGCCCGACGGCAGCGAGGTCCTGTTTGTCGCGGAAAGCGAAGGAGGCGTTGGGGCCTATGTCGTTTCGGCCGAGGGCGGCTCGAGCCGATCGATCGTTGCCGCCACAGAGCATGTCGCGGTGGCCGATTGGGCCGGTCCCGACTCCGTCGTTTATACCTCTGTAGAGCGCATCGGTCGGGCGCGGCTGGCCTCGACTCGCGATCTGCGCTAAGGCGATGCAAGCGCGGCGTGGATTGACGTCTATCCGTCGGCGTCCGCGAGGCCCGCGAGGATCCGCTCGGGTCGCAACGGCGCGCGACGGAAGCGGACGCCGGTCGCGTCGAAGACCGCGTTCGCGACCGCGGCGCCGAGCGGTTTGATGGACGGTTCACCGGCGCCATAGGCCGGCAAGTCGGGCCGTCGGGGATTCGGGTCGCCGTTCACCACCACGATGTCGATGTGCTCGGGCGTGTCCGCGTGTCTCAGCGTTGGGTGCGTCCGCCAGTCGACGCTGGTCACCTTCTCAGTATCGAACTGCACTTCTTCGTACAGGGTTCGGCTGATGCCGTGGAGGAGATTGCCCTGGATGGTACTTCGCAGTCCGTCGGGATTGATCACCAGCCCGCAGTCGTGTGCGCACACGATGCGCTTTACCCATACGCGGCCCGTCGTGCGATCCACTTCCACTTCCGCGATCTCGGCGACGGTCGTGCGGGCGCGGTGCGCATAGGCGATGCCCCGCCCTGTGAGGATCGTCCCCGTCCCTCTCGGTTTCGGCGAAAGTCTGGCCTCCCACCCGTACGCCTCGGCCGCGGCTTCGATCACCGCGATCGAGCGCGCGCGCAAGAAGGCCGCGTCGTCATCGTCGCTCTTGCGAAGATGTCTCAGTCGAAACTCGACCGGGTCGGCGCCGGCGGCGACCGCCAACTCATCGATAAACGACTCGCCCGCAAAAGTGGTCTGCGGTCCGTTGGGGTCTCGCAGATTCCCGGTACGGAGCGGCGTCTCGAATGCCAGAGGAAAGCGCACCACGAGTGTCTCCTCCCGCCGGTTCGGAATCGAGTACATCTCCGACGGCCCGGGGGCGCCTCCGGGCGCGGGCCGATTCGGCCTGATCCCCATGAGCTGCGCGATCAACACGGTGTCCGGTTGGTTGTACCCGACGTGGGCGTAGTCGGCCACGCGGGCTCGATAATCCAGGGCGACCACATCGCCATCAGCGTCGAGTCCCCCCTTCAAGTTGAAGGCAAAGGCGGGTCCCTTCGTATCCCAGGCGGTTTCCTCGTGCCGCATCCACTGGACCCGGACCGGACGCCCGATCTCTTTGGCCAGGTATGCCGCCTCGAAGCCCGCGTCGTCGGCGGCCGTGCGTCCATATAACTGCGGACCGTCCATCCAAATGACACGCACCTGCTCGGGCGGCATGTCGAGAAACTCCGCGACCCCGGTTCTCAGGCTGTAGGGCTTCATGTCGTTTGTGTAGATCGTCATCTGCCCGTCGGAGGGATCGGCCAGGCCGTGCGCCGGACCGATCGCCGTATGTCCCTGGAACGGAAAGTCGTACTCCGCTTCGACGATCGTCGACGCGGCCGCCAACGCCTGCTCCGGATCGCCCTCAACGCGAGCGAGGGGTACGGTTCGCGATCCCGTGGTGCGAGTTCGCGACATCGGGGACGCGTCTCGCAGGAAGGAAAACAAGTCTTCCGAAGAAGGAAACGGCGCGGTCCTCGGAGGCGCCCACTGCACGTCGAGCTGGGTCGCCGCCTGCACGGCTTGCTCTTCGCGCTCGCAGACGACCGCCACGTAGTTGCCCTTGTGCACGACGCGGAGCAAGCCCGGTATCTCTCGGATCGACGACTCGTCGATCCGAACGACCCGCGCGCCCGCAAGCGGCGGCTTCACGTTGCGCGCGTGAACCATCCCGGGAAGACGAACGTCCACGGCCCATTCCAGCGACCCGTCGACCTTCGCCGGGATGTCGTATCGGGGGATCGGCTGACCCACGAGCTTCAAGTCTTGAACCGGTTTGACGCTGGCGACTCCAGCCGTCGCGTTGACGTTGTCTCCCGTCAGCGCCACGTCGAAGCGTCGCCCTCCGATCAAATCTCCGTACGTCACCGTCTTGGAGGCATCGCGCCGCACCGAGATGACGCCCTCGCTCACGACCAACTCGTTCGTGGCCACGCCCAATCGCTCGGATCCCATCTCCATCAATACCCGACGCGCCTCTGCGGCGACCCGACGGGCCGCAACCGCATCGCGTTCGATCGCGTCGGAACCACCCGAGCCGCCTTGGTCGACCGTCATGTCGGTACGGCCCATTACGAGCGTGCTGCTCTCATACGCGAGGTCCAGTTCGTCGCACATGATCTGACGGAACGCCGTCCCGGTCCCCTGCCCTCCATCGGTTTTTCCGACGTAGAACGTCGCCGTTCCGTCCTCGTGGACGACGAGCCAGGAATCGAGCAGACGGAAATCGGGATGAGGGTAGGGCGCGGCGCTGTCAGGGCCGACGTCATAGGACCCCAACCCCGAGCCGAGTACGCTCGGTCCCACAAAGCCCACCCCGCCAAAACCCAGCACAAAAAGCCCGGAAGTCCGAAGAAAATCTCGACGTGACGTCGTTCCCGTCCACGGTTCGAGCGCCTTGTTCAGATGTTCCGGAATCACGTCGACGCGTTTCATAGACCCGCCTCCGCGCCGCTTTCGGGGGCGTCCTGAGACGCCATGGAATCCGCGGCTCGCCGAATCGCTGCATGGATGCGGTAGTAGGTCATACATCGACAGATGACACCGTTCATCCCGCGGCGAAGCTCCGCGTCGGTCGGATTCGGATTGCGATCGAGCATGGCCTTGGCGGTGAGGATCTGCCCGTTCTGACAGAACCCGCACTGCGGCACCTGTTCTTCGATCCACGCCTTCTGCACGGGGTGGAGTTCGCCGTTCACCGCGAGACCTTCGAGTGTCGTGATTTCGCCGGTCACGCTGGAGGTCGACCGAGTACAAGAACGAACGGCCGTTCCATCGACGAGGACGGTGCAGGCTCCGCACTGACCCAGCCCACAGCCGAATCGCGGTCCCCGTAGCCCGAGGTCGTTTCGAAGCACATAGAGCAACGGCGTCGTGGGGTCGACGTCGAGGGTATGCGTCTCGCCGTTTACCTTTAGCGTGACCTCACTCATGCGGTTCTCCTAGTGCAACGCGTTCCATTCCTCGGCGGTCGCCTGCGACTGCTGGTGCTCCATGACCATCTTCCAACCGTCCTTCTTGACGAGCAGGGCCTCGAAGCGCGTGTACCCGACCGTGACGTCGCCGGCCGCGGTCTCAAGACGGAAGCTGAAAATACCGGTCTCGTGGGCCGTGGTGCCGTCATGGAGTCGCCGCGAGAATCGGAACTCGACGGACGACTTGTTCTTGCCGGCCTTCGTATCGACGAAGCCTTGTTTCCAATCCGCGAGCGCTGCCGCGATGGGATGACTGCCCGCGCTCGCCACGAGCACCGCATCGTCATGGTACAGCGCGGCGTAGCCTTCAAAATCTCCTTCCGCCACCGTCCGCGATACCTCCGCCCAATACGCGTCCAGCTCCGAGGCGGTCTGCGCCGCCGCCGGAGTGAAGCTCGCTTGGCTGGCCAGTATGACGGCCACTGCCCAAAAGAACCGCCGACTCGTTCTCATCTTCTCTCCCGGAAAACCGCTCACATGGTCGGGCCGCCCAATCCCGGAGCCGGCTGAGCTCAGCCTATTCGGGTTGGTCGGCAATCAACGCGACGACTCGACCCGCGATGTAGTTCATCTGGTCCTCACGTTCGCGCGCCCACCGAGGCAACTTGATCATAGTGGTGCCCAACACCCCGCCGCTGGCTAGCACGAGCAAGGATGCCACGAACGCCGCAGGCGGGAGCTGCTCACCGATAAACAGCGTGAGCAACATCAGACTGAGAAACAAACCGACGCCCCCCAGCCGAAGCGCTGGCCTCGCCGTCCCCTTGAAGGTCCCGAGGCGGAGCCGATGCCCGGACTCCACCGGCTCCAAGAACGCATGCAGGTTGCCGTTGGTCCATTCGCGAATTCCACCGTGTGACGTAACCCGACCGCGCGCACCAAACGTCTCTCGAAGTTCTCCCACCAGGACGTCCCATTCACGGTCCGTCAGGTCCCGCTGCAGGTCCACCGTCCGGTCCACGGAAATCGGAACGCCCCAGAACTTCCCGCGGGCGGCCCCTACCCGTCGGGACTCCAGGGCATGGGCCGCCTCCGCGATTCGGCCTGGGGTCACACCGATCTCACGTCCGACGTCCTGGAGTTCGGCGAGCGTCAATCCATCTTCATCGGATAGGGCGAGGGGTTCAGGGTCGTCGCGATGGACGGCGAGACCGAAAATCTCTTTCGCCTCCTCTTCCTTATATCTGCGCTCTTTCGCCATGTGCTCCCGGAAAAACGGTGGGGGTTGGTGCGCAACACTCGTTCTGGCGCGAAAGCTAGCGTCGCGGCGCGCGGAGGCTAGCGGCGGCCCGTCACTGCGGTGCTCACGCCCAATCCGATGTAGACCGCCCCACTTGCGTAGCGCGGCCAGGGGCTCTGCGCCACGCGCGCGCTCAAGCGCTCTCGCAGACCGCCCGCGATCAGGACGTAGGTACTATCGGTCACGACTGCCAACAGAACATACGTGAGCCCTAGCCACAAAACCTGCTGCGCGACCGGGCCGCGACCCGAAACCACGAACTGCGGCAAGAACGCGAGGAAGAACACCGCGATCTTGGGGTTGAGCACGCT
>JAJCZV010000048.1 GCA_029262175.1 Gemmatimonadota bacterium | reverse complement strand
CCGTAGGCCCGTTCGCTACGTTGAACCTCCGCGCCCTCGGGAAGCGGCGGACGACTCCGCTCGCCGGCGATGGTGAGTTCGCCGTTGGCAATGGTCACCTCGACGTCAGCCTTGTCGAGACCGGGGAGGTCGAGCAACACCCGATAGCCCGAGTTCGGGATCTGTATGAGATCGTAACGTGGGAAGCGCCCGGAGCCTGGGGCCACGCTGCGAAGCGCACCGTCGACCAGGCCGCCGACCGCCTCTTGCAGCTCGGAGAAGGTGTTGCCCCAAGGAGCCCATCCTTCCGAGCGGCTCTCTTCGGCACCCTGCTCCATCTCTTCGTGCCCCTGCTCTTCCTTCTTGTCCTGGGTCTCGTTCGTCACGTTGACCTCGTTCGTCGGTTCATTCCAGCTTCTCGTGGTGCTCCCAAGGGGCAAGTCATATGCCCTGAAAAACGTCCCCCCCCGGCGGTATTTCGACACGTTCGCGACAAAAAGGGCGGATCGACCGCCGATGAGGCGGGCCCGCCGCCGGCGCCCGGTGCGCTCGCTGCCACATCGGCATATCCGCGGGCGGGCGGACCCCAGCGATCGCCTCGGCGCACGCCTCTCCCGACCTGGAACAGCTTGACCACCACTACCGGCCAAACTAGCCTCCACACGGCTGTTTCCCCGTATGGTGCGGGAGATGGAGACTCGCCCGCACCTCGCGAACCTGGATCGAGAATCCCATGGCTGACCAGAAGGCGGGTAAGGACCAGTTCAGCCCGTATATCCCCGCCTCTCAGAGCCTCCCCGAGATCACGGTCAAGGCGGTGATTCTGGGCGTGGCCCTCTCCGCGCTTCTTGCCGGAGCCAACGCCTACCTCGGGCTCAAGGTGGGTCTGACGGTGTCTGCATCGATCCCGGCCGCCGTGATCTCGATGGCCATCCTGCGGATGTTTCGAGAGCACAACATCCTCGAGAACAACATCGTGCAGACGGCGGCCTCGGCTGGAGAATCGTTGGCCGCAGGGGTGATCTTCACCTTCCCCGCTCTGATCCTCCTCGGTCACTGGTCCGGGTTTCCGTTTCTTCCCACGATGGGAATCGCCCTCTGCGGCGGCATCCTGGGCGTGCTCTTCACGATTCCGCTCCGACGCGCCCTCATCGTCGAAGCCGACCTCCGCTTTCCCGAAGGGGTCGCGACCGCCGAGGTCTTGAAGGCCGGAGAGGAAGGCGGCTCGGGTGCGAAGCTCATCGCGATCGGCGGACTTTCAGCGGCGCTGCTGAAGTTGTCCCAGACCGGGCTGAAGATCGCCCGGGGCTCCGTCGAGGGATCGGTAACGGCCGGTCAGTCGATCTTTGCCTTCGGGACCGACCTCTCCCCCGCACTCCTGGGCGTCGGATACATCGTCGGACCGCTGGTCGGAGCCCTCATTCTCGCTGGTGGGCTCATGTCCTGGCTGTTTGGGATTCCGATCTTCATGGCCACCGCGGATCCAGCCACGGTCGCCGAAATCGTGGGCGAGAGCGAGGGGTACGCCGCTGCCCAAGCGATCTGGAGCGCGCGGATCCGCTTCATGGGCGTCGGCGCGATGGTGGTGGGTGGCGTGTGGGCGCTGCTGTCCTTGATCGGACCGATCCGTGACGGCGTTAAATCCTCTCTCGAGGCCGTTCGGACGGCGCGTACGGGTGGCGGTGGAAGCGCCGTACCCCGCACCGAGCAGGACACTCCGATCACGTTCGTCGGCATCGGTACGCTCGCCTTGGCCCTCCCGATTCTGCTTGTGTTCATGCTGGTGGTGGACCGGTCGGCCCTCGGGATCACAGCAGGTCTCTACTGGGCGGCGCTCGCACTCGGGACGGTGTTCGCGCTCACGGCCGGTTTTCTGTTTGCGTCGGTGGCCGGCTACATGGCGGGACTGGTCGGCTCTTCAAACAACCCCATCTCCGGCGTGACCATCGCGACGATTCTCGCCATCTCGCTTCTGCTTTATTTCCTGTTCGGATCGCAGATCGACTTCACCGTCTCGGGTCCGCAAGCGCTGTCTGCGGCCGCAACCGCCATCTTGGTCGGGGCCGTCGTAGCCTGCGCAGCGGCCATCGCCGGCGACAACATGCAGGACCTCAAGGCCGGCCGGATTCTTGGCGCGACCCCCTATCGACAGCAGATCATGCAGATTCTCGGCGTCGTGGCTGCGGCGTTCGCGATCGCACCGATCCTCAGCCTTCTATACAACGCCTATGGACTCGGCGGGAGTTTTCCCCGCGCGGGTATGGACGCCGCCGAGATGCTGACCGCACCACAGGCCACGCTAATGGCGTCGGTCGCGGACGGGGTGTTCTCGCGTAACCTGCCGTGGAACATGATCACGGTGGGGGCCTTGATCGCGATCGCGGTCATCGTGCTCGACAAGACGCTCGAGGCGCGCGGGTCAGAGATCCGAGTCCCCGTCCTCGCTGTCGCCGTAGGGATCTATCTACCGCTCGAACTCGAAGTGCCGATCTTTGCCGGTGGCGTCGTCGCGTGGCTGGTCGCGCGCGCGATCCGGAAATCAGGCGGGGATGACGATGCGCTGGCAGGCGCGAGCCAACGGGGTCTCCTGTTCGCATCGGGACTGATCACCGGCGAGGCGCTGGTGGGGATTCTACTGGCGATTCCCTTTGCGGCGGCGCAGAGCACCGACGTCCTCAACATCGCCCCGGCCGGTTTCGAGAACTTCGCCAAAGTCATCGGCATGGCCGCTGGCATCGGATTCACGTTTTGGCTCTATCGAGTTTCCCTACGTTCAAGCGACTGATGCGCGTTTCACTGCGTTCAAGCGAGTGAGCGGACGGGGTAGGGTCATCGCGACGCTGTCGCTGTTCATCGCGTGCGCTTCGGGCGCCGCCTGCAACGGAACGACTACCGCGCTGAGTGAAGACCAGTACGTGGAGGTCGTCGCACGACTCACGTGGTCGCGGGTACAGTTCGAGGGAACCCCGCAAGATGATTCTTTGCGGGCCGCCGTCCTCGAGGAGTTCGGGGTGACGGGGGCCGAGTTGCTGGAGTTCGCAGACCGGCACGGTGCCGAAGTGGATCGTATGGAGAGGATCTGGGAGGCCGTGCGGCTGCGGGTCGAAGCGCTCGACGGGACGCGGGATTCGGACGGACGCGATGGAATGCTGCGTTTGGATTCTCTGGCAGACGGGACTTCCGGCCGGTGAACCCAACCGAACTCGTGGCGCGGCTTGGCCACTCCGTACGTATGGCGGCGCTCCATTCCGGACGGGCTGGATTGCTGCTTTGGGTCACGATCCTCGCACTGCGGAAGCCGAAGGACTGGTTGGCCGAGTCGTTCGTCCAGGCGAAACGGATCGGGGTCGAAGGGCTGGGCCTCGTACTTCTGATGGGCGCTTTGTCCGGCGTCGTCATGGCTCAACAGACGAGCCAGCAGCTGTCGCCCGGCCTCCCGGTCGAAATCGTCGCCGGCGGCGTGGTGGCCGGGATGCTGACCGAGCTCGGTCCCGTCCTCACCGCCATCGTTCTCGCTGGGCGGATGGGCGCCGGGATCGGAGCTGAGCTCGGCACCATGAAGGTGACCAACCAAATCGACGCCCTGCTCACGCTCGGCCGGGACCCGGTGGTCGAACTCGTGGTTCCTCGAGTCGTCGCGGGCACGATCATCCTCGTGCCCCTCGTGATCATGGCCAATGCCATGGGGATCTTCTCCGGGTTCGCGATCTCCACCACTCTGCTGGGCCTTACCCCCGATCAATACGCCTCGGGAGCCCGCGGGTACTATCATCACGCAGCGTTGGTTTATTCGCTCGTGAAAGCCGTCGCGTTCGGGTTTACCATCACGTTCGTCGCCAGCTACGTCGGGCTCCGCGCAGGGGGCGGCGCAGCTGGCGTGGGTCGGACCGCGACGTCCGCGGTCGTCGCAATTATCGTGGGCATCATGATTCTCGATGTCGTTCTCGCACCGGTTTACAAGGCACTCACGTGATCGAGATCGTCGATCTACATAAAGAATTAGGTGGCAAACAGGTCCTTGCTGGCGTCAACCTGCGGGTGCGGTCCGGTGAGACCCTCGCCATCATGGGGCCCTCGGGCACGGGAAAGAGCGTGCTCCTAAAGCATATCGTCGGCCTCATGGACCCCGACCGCGGCGACGTGATCGTGGACGGCATTTCGGTACCCAATGCGAACCGGGAAGAGATCGGCAAAATCCGGTCGCGAATCGCCTATGTATTCCAAAACTCGGCGCTGTTCGATTCCCTCACCGTCAGGGGGAACCTGTTTATGGGTCTCCCACCGGGGTACTGCGACGGCCGGGCTGAGGAATGCGCCGCCCTGGCGCGCTCGGCGTTGGAGCAAGTAAACCTGGACCAAGCGGTCATGGAGCTGTTACCTGCCGAACTGTCGGGCGGCATGCTGAGGAGGGTGGCCATCGCACGCGCGATCATCGGGAAACGGCGCTACATCCTCTACGATGAGCCGACAACTGGCCTCGATCCCATCAATGCGACGCGAATCAACGAACTCATCGCGCGGGTGAGTCGTGAGATCGACGCGACCAGTATCGTGGTCACGCACGACATCGAGTCCGCCTTCTTCCTTGCCGACCGGGTCGTTCTGTTGTCCGCCGGAGTGGTCCAGGCGGAGGGGACGCCGGACGAGCTGAGAGCCACGGATAACGCCGCGGTTCGAGAGTTTCTCGATGCGACGCCCGTCGCGGGGGTCGCATGAGGGACCCTGGGCTGCGCGATCGAGGTTCAGAACTCCGGGTAGGTGCGCTGGTTCTCGCGGCCCTCGCAACCCTGGTCGTCGGCCTCTATTGGATTTCGGACTTTCGGATCGGTCAGCCGTCGATGCGTCTCACGGGCGTCGCGACGACCGCCTCGCAGGTGACGACCGACTCGAAAATCTTTCTCCGCGGGGTCGAGGTCGGCGATGTGGACGAGATTCGTCTCCAGGCCTCCCGTGTGGTACTCAGCCTCACGCTCTACGCCCGTGTGGACATGCCAGCCGATACCCGTGGTACCATCCAGCCGGCCGGATTCCTTGGCGCCCAGATGATCGACTTGGTGCCCGGGAGTTCGAGCACCTCACTCGCCGAGGGCGACACCATCCAACTCGGGAGCACGTCGGATCTCGCGTCGCTGGCGTCAGGGCTCGGGGATCAGACCAACCTTTTGCTCGAGCGGGCCGAGGAAGTCCTCAGCGAGCGGATGGTGGAGAACCTCAACGCCAGTTCGGAAGCCTTCGCTTCGACCATGCGACAGCTCGAGAGCTTGTTGGCCAGCGAGCGCGAAGCGATCCACAGCCTGGTCACGAACATGAACGCGGCTTCTGCTCAGCTCGCTGAACTCACGGGTTCCGACGAACTCGATCGGTCGTTGGCCAACCTCGACACCCTCTCCACTCGGTTGGCCGCCGCGAGCGAAAACTTCGACGAGACCAGCGAATCGCTGCGGATCATCACCACGCGGCTGGCGGACGGCGAGGGGAGTCTCGGAAAGATGATGACCGATGACGCTCTCTATGATGGACTAACCGAAACGCTGGCGAACCTGCAAGCCGCGAGCGAAGAGATCGCCATCCTCACGAAAGACATTCGCGAGCGCCCCGACCGATATCTCAAGGACATCAAGATCTCGGTCTTCTAGTTCGACATCGACGCCGGGAGTTTTCGACGTCGACGGCAGCATTGGGCGGTCGCCGACCTATAGCCCGGTCGGCACGTCGAGAAACACGTGGTCGAGGTCGAACTTCTCCGCCACCTTCTCCGCGAGCGCGCGGACGCCGATCGTTTCCGTCGCATAGTGGCCCGCGTAAATGAGGTTCAAGCCGATCTCCATCGCCTCGTGGTAGGTATGGTGACCGCCCTCTCCGGTGACGAACGTGTCGGCGCCGGCGGCTGAGGCGTCCGAAAGCATGGATCCGCCGCCTCCTGTAATGATGGCGAGGCGACGTACCTTTGAGGGTCCACCGGGGATGACGAGCGGCTTGCTCTGACATACTTCGGCGATGTTCGAAACCAAGCGCTCTCGGTCGATCGACACCGAACCGATCACCCCGATGCCCTCGTTGCCCTTGAAGGTCCCGAACCGATCCGGCTCCGCGATGCCGAGGGCCGCCCCCAACAGCACGTTGTTGCCCACTTCAGCGTGAACATCGAGGGGCAGGTGCGACGAATAGACGCCCGTGCCGGACTCGATCAGTTTTCGAATCCGCCGGAAGGCCGGCCCTACGAGTCGCTCCGAGCCGCCCCAGAACAATCCGTGATGCACCAACAAGAGGTCGCAATCGCCGTCGATCGCGAGCTCGATCGTAGCCAAGCTGGCATCGGTCGCCGCGGCGATCCGTCGCACCGGCCTCGTCCCCTGAACCTGCAGGCCGTTGAGCGCACCGGGGTAGTCCTCGATACGGTCGACGTCCAAGTACGCATCGAGCCAAGCGCTCACGTCATCGCATGTCGTAGTCATCGCTCGGGTCACTCCCACTCGATCGTCGCCGGCGGTTTCGATGAGACGTCGTACGTGACTCGATTCACGCCTTCGACCTCGTTCATGATCCGACTCGAAATGCGAGACAGCGCCTCGTGTGGAAACGGGAACCAATCCGCCGTCATCCCGTCTCGACTCGTCACGGCTCGCAGCGCCACCACGTTTTCGTACGTCCGCGCATCTCCCATCACGCCGACCGAGCGGACCGGAAGCAGGACGGCGAAGGCCTGCCAAATGTCGTCGTACAGACCGGAAGCTCGGATCTCCTCGATGTAGATCGCGTCGACCTCGCGGAGCGTGTCGAGCTTCTCGCGCGTGACGGCTCCGAGAATTCTGATCGCGAGCCCAGGGCCGGGGAACGGGTGACGGCCGACAATCTCTTCGGCCAATCCGAGCTCTCGACCGACGGCCCGCACTTCATCTTTGAACAGTTCGCGAAGAGGCTCGATGAGTTCGAACGGATGATCGGGGCGGAGCCCCCCCACGTTGTGGTGCGACTTGATCGTGACCGAAGGACCCCACACCGACACCGATTCGATCACGTCGGGATAGAGGGTGCCTTGAACCAAGAATTTCGCATCTCCGAAACGACCGGCGGCTTCTTCGAACACATCGATGAAGGTATGTCCGATCCGCGTTCGCTTTTCCTCCGGGTCCTCGATACCCGCGAGCTGCGACAAGAACTGATCGCTGGCGTCGACCACTTCCACCCGCAGCCCCATGTGATCGCTGTAGATTTTCTCGACCGATGCTCGCTCTTTTTTTCGAAGCAAACCCGTGTCGACGAAGATACAAGTGAGCTGGTCGCCGATGGCCTTCTGCACCAACGCCGCCGCCACCGAGCTGTCGACCCCACCGGACAACCCACAGATGACCTCTGCGCCGCCGACCTTCTCTTGAATCGTGGCGATCTGATGATCGATGATGCTGGCCGGAGTCCAGTTCCGCTCGCAATCGGCAATCTCGAACAGGAAGTTTCGGATGATCTCGTCGCCGCGCGTCGTGTGCGCGACTTCGGGGTGAAACTGGACGCCCCAGATGTCCCGCTCCTCGGACCAGATGGCCGCGATCGAGTTCTCGGTCCTACCCAAGACCTGGAAGCCCGGGGGTGGCTCCGTCATCGAATCCGCGTGGCTCATCCAGACTTGGGTCGCGTCGCCGTTGGCGAACCCTTCGAACAGTCCGCTCGCGCGTTGCACTTGGAACTCGGCGCGGCCGTACTCGTGTCGGTCGGCCTTCACGACATCGCCGCCGAGAAGACGGGCGATGAGCTGCATCCCGTAGCAGATGCCGAGAATCGGAACCCCGATCGAAAGGACCTCCAGGTCGGCGGTGGGCACGCCCTCGTCGTACACGCTGGCCGGACCGCCCGAGAGAATGATGGCAGCCGGGTCGTACGCCCGGATCCACTCCGCGTCTCGAGTGGGTGGGTGCACTTCGCAGAAGACGCCCTCTTCACGAATCCGCCTGGCTATGAGCTGCGTAAACTGCGAACCGAAATCCAAGATGAGAACACGACTCAACGCGCTTCCCTCCCCCCGCTAATGGTGGTCACCCTTCCTCAAGGACTCGAGCGTTCGCTCGCTTACTTCGCCCGAAGTCATGTCGCGGACCGATGCGACGCCTCGCGCCAACTCGTCGGGGCCCAAGATGATGGCTCGCGCTGCCCCCGCCTGGTTTGCCGCCTTGAGTTGTTTGCCCACCGCGCGAAAGCGAAGATCGTATGTGACGCGTCTACCGCGTTCCCTCAGGGCCCTCGCCAACTCGAGGGCGGGTGCTCGCTCGGCTTCCGTCACGCAGATGAGGTAGTCCTCTACCCGCCTTGCCTCGGTCGGAACCAGATCGAGATCTTTCAGGAGTTCGCACAGCACGACATCTCCCATGCCAAAGCCAAGCGCGGGAAGATGGACACCGCCGAGCGCGCCCAGCAGATCGTCATACCGACCACCACCACAGACCGCTCGTAGCTTTCCGCTGCGCTCCCAAATCTCGAACACCGTTCCGGTATAGTACGCCAGACCGCGTACCAAGCTGCCGTCGAACCGCACATACTCGCCAAAGCCACCTGCTTCGAGGTAGGAGATCACGGTCGACACGCGATCGGCGGCGACCCGAACCCCTTCGACCTCTGAATACTGTGCGCGAAGGTCCTCGACCGATGCGGATTCGAGGGACAGCAACCGGGTGGAGGTCTCGGAGTCCAGCCCAGCCTTCTGAAGAAGCACCCTGATCGCTTCGGGCCCCTCCTTTTCAAGCTTGTCCAGGGCGCCGAAGACGATCGCGTGCTCCGCAGCCGGAATCTCGTTCGCGTTCAAGATCGCGGAGAGAAGCTGCCGATCCGAGATCCGTGCGACGATGTGCGTATGGTCGAGTCCCAGCTCGCGCAGCGCATCGATCGCCGCCGCGATGATCTCGGCGTCGGCAAGCGGGTCCGTCTCCCCCACGATGTCCATGTTGAGCTGGAAGTGCTCTCGAAGGCGGCCTCGCTGGGGCCGCTCGTACCGAAACAGCTGCGGGATGCTAAACCAGCGGATCGGCTTTGGCAGCGCTGATGCTCGCGAGGCAATCATGCGGGCGAAGGTCGGGGTCATCTCCGGACGCAGCGCGACGGGTCGACCGCCCTTGTCTACGAAATGGTACAATTGGCCGACGATCTCGTCGCCGGACTTCTTCGTGTAGAGATCCAGCGATTCCAGAGGCGGGCCGTCATACTCGGCAAAGCCGTAGCGGGCTCCCACGCGCCGCCATGCGGTGAACACGTGCTGCCGCAGCGCGAACTCCTCGGGAAAGAAGTCTCGGAAGCCCTTGAGGCCCTGGATTTCCTTGGGGGTCATAGGCCGAGCAATCTACGGGCGGGGATCTCAGCCGCAACGAAAAAAGCCCCCCGCGTACGCGCGAGGGGCTCCCAGCTGGTCTGAACCTCGTGAACGCCCGCCAGGGTCTGCGTGCGACTCAAGCGTCTCCGCAGAATTCGTCGTAGGCCGCCATGAGATCGGCCGCGATCTCGCCTGCTTCGCGGCCCTCGATTTGATGACGCTCCAGCATGAACTGGAGTTCTCCTCTTTTGAGAAGTCCCACCGCCGGAGAGGACGGTCGAACGCCCGTAAAGAACTCCCGGACGCGAGCGGTCGCGTCCACGTCCTGACCCGCAAAGACGGTCACGACGCGGTCGGGTTGGGTGCCGTGGGCCATGGCCAGACCAATGGCCGGCCGTGCGTTACGCGCTGCGCAGCCGCAGACAGAGTTCACGACGACAACGGTCGTCCCCACGTCCTCGAGCATGGCTTCGTCGACTTCTTCGCGGGTGCGCAGCTCGCGTACGCCAAGGCGTGTGAGCTCGTCCCGCATGGGCTGTACTAGATTCGGATCGTATGGCATTCGCCGTCTTCCTGTTTGATGTCGTTGTTTCGTGCTACTACGTCGTTCGCGTACCCGGCGCTATCGGGCGCCCAACATGCTTCGCGCATCCCCAACCGTGTGAGCGGAACCGGTCACGAGCACGGTCCCCGTGCCACACAGATCACGCGCCGTCGCGAGCGCCGCCTCGAGATGCTCTACTACCCGAACCTCGGGGCCCGGTGCGTCCGCCAGGGCCCTGCCAACCTGCTTCAAGTCCCATCGGCGGGGCTCCGGCGACGAGTTGGCCTGCGTCACGACCAGGCCGTCTACCTCCGCCCGGATGCCTGCTAACATATCGCCCCAGGGCTTATCCGCGAGGATCGCCACCACGGCGATCCACGGCCGCGGGGGCGCCACGACACGCAGCGTTCGGTTCAACGTAGCGACGCCCTCGGGGTTATGGGCGATATCGAAGATCCACGTCGCCTCTCCAGAGCGAATCGTCTCGAATCGACCGGGGATCTGGGCGGACGCGATCCCCCCCTTCACCGCCTCCTCGGACAACCGTGGGCGCGCGCGTTCGAGCATCAACAGGGCAAGCGCAGCGTTGTCCGCCTGGTGCCGACCGATCAGGACGGTCGAGAGACGGAATCCGCTGGGCCACCGGGCAGACCGGTATGTGAATACGGTGCCGCCTTCCCCAACCGTCACGTCCTCCGCATCGGCGTCTGGGCCCAAACGCTGCACCGCGGCTCCCACCTCGTCTGCGCGTTCCAACAACACGTCCAGCGCCGGCCCTTCGATCCGCCCGAGGCTCACAGGGACACCCGACTTGAAGATCCCGGCCTTCTCCCGAGCCACCGCCTCCCGCGTGCCACCGAGAAGGTCCGTGTGATCGAGCTGAATGGTCGTGATCGCCGTGCCCACCGGCTGCACGACGCTCGTCGCGTCCAAACGCCCACCGAGCCCCGTTTCGATCACCGCCGTTTCGACCCCGGCCTCGGCGAAACAGACGAACGCGAGCGCGGTGGCCACCTCGAAATACGTAGCCTCCGCAACCGTTTTGGAGTCGAGGAGACGGCGGGCGGCGCGGTCGATCGCTTCTCGACTGACCCAGCGACCGTCGATCTGGATCCGCTCCCGAAAGTCCGCGAGGTGTGGCGAGGTATAGAGCCCCGTCCGAGTTCCCGCTGCTCGCAGGACAGAACAGGCAAATGCGGCCGTCGAACCCTTCCCGTTCGTGCCCGCGATGTGGAAGGATTCAAAGGCTTGCTCGGGGTGGCCCAGTTCCGCCACGAGCGATTCGATCCGCTCGAGTCCCCAACGCGAAGCCGTGACGGGTCGGTCCGCGAGAAGCGCGGCCAGGCCATCTTTTGACTCCGAAATGACCCTAGAAGCCTGTTGAAGAAGTACGGCGAGCCGCGCGCAGGGTCTTGCGTGGTTCAGCCAAGGCGCGAGGACGAGTCATAGCCATAGCTACGTCGAGGACGAGCAACGCCGGATCAACCACGCAACCCCCTGTGCCCGTTCCACACGTAGCCCGGGCACGCATGACCGACGGGTACCGGCGGCACGACCCCATCTCCATCGTTGGGACTCGTGGCGCCGGTACGCGGCCCGTCGTACTTCTTCAACAGGCTTCTAACACATATGCTCGAGGAGCCGACCTATGGCGCCCCGTAGCTCGTGGCGCGGGACGATACGGTCCAACATCCCGTGCTCCTCCAGAAACTCCGCCGTTTGAAAACCGTCGGGCAGGTCCTGACGGATCGTCTCCTTGATGACGCGCGGCCCCGCGAATCCGATCAGCGCTCCGGGCTCGGCGAGAATCGCATCTCCAAGCATGGCGAACGACGCCGTCACCCCCCCCGTCGTCGGGTTGGTCAACAGACTGATATACGGGATACGAGCCTCGGCCAGCTGCTCCAACGCCGCGGCCGTTTTCGCCATTTGCATGAGAGACAGAATTCCTTCTTGCATCCGCGCCCCACCGGAAGCCGAGATGAGGACCAGCGGTCGACCGGTGTCGACCGATCGGAGCGCGAGTCGACGAATCTTCTCTCCGACCACCGAGCCCATCGACCCGCCGATAAACTGAAAGTCCATCGTGCCGAGATGGATCTCGCGTCCGTCGAGGGTACCCCACCCGGTACGGATCGCATCGTGCTCGCCACCGCGAGCCACCGCCTGAGCGATTCGATCGCGATAGCGCTTGGAATCTTCGAATTTCAGCGGGTCTGACGACCGAAGGTGTGAGTCATACAGCTCCTGCAGTCGCCCACCATCGAGAAGCAGCGCTTCGTACGACTCGGCCGTGATGCGGAAGTGATGCCCGCAATTCGGGCACACATGAAGGCTCTCCTCGAGCCGGCCGCTATAGAGGATCTCACCGCAGCCGGCGCATTTGTCCCACATCTCGCCGGGTAATTCCCGCTTCTGCGAAACGAGCTTCTGTTTGGGCTTCTTAAACCAGGACACCAGGTCCTCGGGGTTCGGGATACGGATCGGACCCAGCGTAATATACGTGAACGTCCCGGATCCGGCGTGGGTCAGTGCGACCGGACCCCGCCGGAGTCGTGCTCTGGCCGGGCGTGTTCGAAGCGCCTGGTCACCGCTCGGCGGCCACCCGCTGGACCACGCCAAACCCGGCATACAACAACAACAGGAAGCTGCCCCCATAGCTAATGAGCGGGAGCGGAAGACCCGTGATCGGCAGCATCCCGACGGTCATGCCGAGGTTGACGACCAGGTGCGCGAACAACACGCCGAACAGGCAAAACGTCAGCGTGCTCCCGAAATCGTCGGTCGAATCCGTCGCGACGCGAAGCATGCGCCAAAGAAGCGCGCAGAACAGACCGAGAAAGAACAGGACGCCAACGAACCCTAGTTCTTCGCCGACGACCGAGAATACGAAGTCCGTGTGTTGTTCTGGAAGAAACGCGAGCCGCTTTTGCGGTCCGGCAGCAAAGCCCTGCCCGAAGAGGCCACCGGACCCGATGGCCACCTTTGATTGGATCAGATGCCAACCGGATCCTTGCGGATCCACCTCCGGATTCATGAACACCAGGAGTCGATCCTGCTGGTACTCCGCCAAACTGTTCCAAAGACGGAGCGTCAAGGCTCCCGCCGCAAAATTGGCCAGGATGACACTCACCGACTCGAGAATAAACGGGCGATGGACATAGAGAGATGCGGCGACGATCAAGAACCAGATCCCCCATACGATCCAATTGAAGCCGAGCAGCAGGCTGAATGCGGGGCTCACGAGCAGGAAGATTTTGACGAGCGGAACGCCCGCCCAAAAGAGCGCGGCAATCAGAATGACGCCGAAGATAATGGCGCTACCCAGATCCGGTTGCAGCAGAACAAGCGCGAACGGAACGAGGACGATGACGACCGGTCGCACGAGCTGCGAGAGATTCTGGAATTCGAGTTCTTTCGCGCTCAGTACCCGAGCGAGCATGAGAATCGTTCCGAATTTCGCCACTTCTGCCGGCTGTAACCGACCGGGACCCAGCTCCAACCAACTTCCCTGGGGACCCGTGCCGATGAAGAGAACCAAGACCAACAGGCCCAAAGACAATCCATAGAGCGCGGGCGCAAGCCATTCCAGAAACCGCAGCGGCAGCCGAGAGGTCACGACGAAGGCGACCGCGCCCACGCAAAACCAGGCGAACTGGCGCACCCAGATCCCCGTCGCGACCGACCGGACCTCGACTTGTCCGGCTGAATAGATCATGGCCATCCCGAGCGCTGTCATGAACAGCATCAGCGCCAGCAACCTCAGGTCGCCCAAACCGGGAATCCGGCGGTCCCAGTTCACGGCGAAATGACCTCGGGCGCCGTGACGACGACGCCCGCCGGCGCCGCGACGACCGGCCGTTGGCCGGGCGTCTCCTCGGGCGGGATGCCGATCGACTCCAGATATCGGTTTACGATGCGGGACGCGAGCGGGACGGCGAGCGACGGTCTTCCATCCGGGTGACCCTGCTCGACGATGGCGGCGACGACCACTCGGGGGTCGTAGGCTGGCGCGAACCCTAGGAACACCGAGTGCGGGGCGCCGTGGGGGTTCTGCGCCGTCCCGGTCTTGCCGGCCAACGTCCACTTTTGGAGTCGATTTCCGTACGCCGTTCCGCCCGGTTCGTTCACCACCCGAGCCATGGCATCTACCAACTCGATGCGTCGCGCCTCCGGAAGATCCAGGTCCCAGTCGACCCGTTGTTCGGCCAGGTTTTCGTAGCGGGCGAAGTGCGGGCGCACCGGTGACTCCCCGGTTGCGAGCGCCGCGTAAAAACGGGCCATCCCGAGCATCGTTTGGTCATTCTCGCCCTGACCGATCGACAGATTCCACACCACCGACTCGGTCCACCCTCGTGGACCATACTGCTGATCGAAGTAGTCCCGGGATTGCGGAAATCTGCCCGCCATCTCGAACGGAAGATCGATTCCCGTTCGCTCGCCGAAGCCGAGGGCCTCGACGCCGGCCATGAGCGGATCGAGGCCGATGCCTTGGCCTACTTGATAGAAATAGACGTTGCACGAGTTCTTGATCGCGCCGGAAAGATCCAGGCTCCCGTGACCCGACGACTTCCAGCATCGAAACGCACGGTTGCCGTATCTCAGACTGCCGGCGCAGGCGTGCTGGTGGCGGGTATCGATCGTCAGGGTCTGCGTCTTCATGCCGATGGTCGACATCACCAGCTTCCATGTGGAGCCCGGTGGGTACGTCGCCGTCGACACCCGGTTGAGCATCGGTTTGTCGGGATCGTCTCGAAGCGAGTTCCACAGCGAGGTCGGAATCCCCCCGATAAACCCGTTGGGGTCGAACGTCGGGTGGCTGTACGCGACGATGACTTCGCCGTTGGCGGGGTCGATGGCGACGATCGCGCCCCGCATGCCCTCGGGAAAGATCGAGTCCGCCATGACTTGAAGCTCGAGATCGATGCCGAGTTGGAGATCGTTCCCCGGCATCGCCGGCTGCCCGCGCCCGACATCAAAGTCGCGCACGACCGAACCGAGCGCGTTCACCTCGACGTATCGAACGCCGCGATCCCCGGCTAAGAGAGGCTCGTACTGCGCCTCGAGCCCGTCCTTGCCGATGGTCCGGCCTGCCTCGTATCCCTCGTACCGCGGATTCTCGAGCTCGAGGGGGCTGATCTGCCCCACGTACCCGATGATGTGCGCCACCGCGGGCCCATTCGGATAGCGGCGCTGTGGGCGCGGCTCCACCACGACGCGCCGAAACTGGGGGCGCCGCTCTTCGATAAACGTGACTTGAGCA
The DNA here is from genome assembly GCA_029262175.1 of Gemmatimonadota bacterium. GTDB lineage: Bacteria > Gemmatimonadota > Gemmatimonadetes > Palauibacterales > Palauibacteraceae > Palauibacter. The sequence goes on along the minus strand of JAJCZV010000048.1, from coordinate 35,402 downwards.
AAGCTCGCGTCATCGAGCACCTCGAGCGATTCGTTGGGTCGCGCGCGGTTGGTCGCGATCAACTCGTCGACTCGCTCGCGCGAGAGGTCCAAGTGTCCCGCCAACCGCTTGAGCGTGGATGCGATCGTGTCTCGCCGTCCAGGAAGGACCGAGACGACGTAGCCGGGGACGTTCTCGGCGATCACCAAACCGTTGCGATCGTAAATCGTGCCCCTCGGCGCGGGCAGCGAGATCGCGCGAAGACGATTCTCTTCCGATCGCAACGTGTACTGATCGCCGCTCAAGAGTTGTAGCCGAAAGAAGGCCGCAGCCAGGAGGGCGATGGTCACCCCCACGGCGATCGCGGCCATCTTCCCGCGCTGACGCCGCATCGACATCCGTTGACTATCAGATCTCACTGCGTTTGCCCTCCCCGTTAACCGTCACGCGACAAACACCGATATCAACCGATCCAGTGCCCAGCACACGATCGTCGTGAGCACCGCTGAAATGGGCCCCCAAACCAAGACACCCTGCACCGACAAACCGGTCCCGGCGACCAAATTGAGGGCTTGCTGGAGGATGAGCACGCCGATCAGAAGAAAAGCCGGCCCGAAACGGCCGGTTTCCGAGTAGAACACATCTCGCAGCCAAGCTCCGGCGAAGCCTGCCGTCGCGAGCACGAGCATCGTCGGGCCCAAGGGCCCGAGCGACATCGAGGCCTCGAGCAGCCCGAGCACGAACCCCAAAATGGCGGCCTGCCCCGACCGCAGCAGCAGCGAGCCCAATAGAACGCCGCCAGCGAGCAGATCCGGACCCGCCGGCCAACCGCTCCAAACCGGATGCAGCCCAAAGTGGAAGGCGAGCAATAACCCGATGACGATCCACCGCCCGCCGGCCCTCATGGACTAGGGGACGGCGAGTCCGAAGAATCCGGCTCGTTCGCGAGGTCGAGGTTCGGAAGAACCGGAGGAAGATCCGGACGTTGCCACACGAGCACGATCCCGGCGGCCTCGGGGCGGATCGCAGGCTCGACGATATAGCGTTTCATCCAGCCCGCTTCCGAGTTCGCGAGCGATCGCACCGTACCCACGGGAATCCCTGGCGGATAGACGCCGGATCCCCCCGTGGTCAGCAGCAGGGTCCCCGCCGGAATGTCGCCCTGAAAAGGTGCCCCTTCGAGAAGCAAAACGGCCTGATCTCCTTCGGCCCGCGTCGCGCGAACCAAGCCCGTCACCGTGCCGTCCTCGGTCACGACGCTGACGCGGAAATCGGTATGACTCCAAAACTCTCCGCGCACGCCGCGTCCGTAGGGGCCACGCGCCACGCCGACGAGACCTGCGCCCGTGAACACTCCAACGGGAAACTCGAGATCCTCGAGCCCCGCGCCGCGGAGCACAAACACGTCTGGATCTCCGACTCGAGGACGCCCAGGGTATACCTCGGCGGGGATGACCGTGCCGAGCTGAATGCTGTCCAGACCCGCGCTCGAGCGAAAGAACGCGACCTGACCCGCGAGCGCCCGGTACCGGCTGACGACCTCGACCAGCGAGTCGCGTTCCAATTGGAGGTCGGTCGCGCGCTCAGCGACTTGGGTGCGCTCGGTCGAAGCCCGGTGCAGTTCGAGGAAGGGGTATAGGGCGGTCCCGCGAACGAACGCTTCGACGCGACTTTGCTCCTCGCGAGAGAGTCCCGAGGCGAGGCCGCCGAGGACGAGCAGCGTGACGGCGACGATCAGATCGGTTCGTCTACGGCCTTTCGTAGGCACACCGAGGTAGCTCACGTCACGGTCCTCGGGGCTTCCGATTCACCACGCTAGGTCGTGAGAACCCCGCGATATCGTTCGATTTCATCGAGGATCTTTCCGCAACCGCGCACCACGCAAGTCAAAGGCTCTTCGTCGACGTGAATCGGCAGGCCGGTCTCCTCACGCAGGAGCGTATCGAGACCGCGAACCATCGCGCCCCCGCCGGTCATCACGATGCCTCGATCGACGATATCCGAAGCGAGTTCGGGCGGCGTGATCTCGAGCGCACGGCGCACCGCGGCGACGATATTCTGAATCGGCTCTTGGAGACACTCGCGAATCTCCGCGGAGTGAACGCGGACGGTCTTCGGGATGCCGGACACCAAATCGCGTCCCTTGACCATCATTTCTTTCTCTTCATCGATCGGATAGGCGGACCCGATTTGTATCTTGATCGCCTCCGCCGTGGGCTCTCCGATCAACAGGTTGTAGTTCTTCCGTAGAAAGGTCACGATCGCAGCATCGAGTTCGTCTCCGCCGACTCGAATCGAGGTGTCGGCTACGGACCCGGAGAGCGCGATGACGGCAATCTCCGTCGTCCCGCCGCCAACATCGATCACCATGTTGCCGGTCGGCGTCTCGACGGGAAGGCCGACCCCGATGGCCGCCGCCATCGGCTCCGCCACCATGTAGACTTCCTTGGCCCCCGCCGCGTGCGCGCTGGACCTCACGGCCCTGCGCTCCAACTCGGTGATTCCAGAGGGCACGCCAACGACGATCAACGGTCGAATCTTGAAGAATCGGTTGGCCGTGACTTCCTTGAGGAAGTACCGGAGCATGATCTCCGTGATATCGACGTCCGCGATCACCCCGTCTTTGAGAGGTCGGACCGCCTCGATGCCGGCTGGCGTACGGCCCAGCATGCGTTTCGCACCCAATCCTATGCCTTGGATCCGACCAGTTTCCTTCTCGATGGCCACGACCGACGGCTCGTTGAGGACGATTCCCTCGCCCTCGACGTAGATCAACGTATTCGCGGTTCCAAGGTCAACACCGATCTTGTTGATCGGCAGAAAGCTGCCACGCAGCGACCATTTCGGCATTTAGGCGCCTGGCCTCCAACGGTCCATGGAGAATGTCTGGAGTCTTGTGTTTCGGATGGGGACCGCAAAAACCGGCCGTAACCACTGGCACTTCGTCATCTCCGCCCCCCTCCCAGTGCTCCGCGTCAACGCAAAACGCGTGCATCCACATCTCGCCGGTCCCGGCCGTCCCGAAGACGACGCTCGGCGCTGCCCTCCCGCGAATCCCAGCCCTATGAGCCCGTCGTGGGACAGCTCAGCAGACTCCGAACAAAGCGCCCGAACGGCGCAGAACGCAGCAATGTAAGTGCGCTCTACAACAGAGGAAAGGAGCTTTTGGGTCGGCCCCGGTCCCGGTTAGCTCAGGACGTCCGTCAGCGGCGTGTAGTCCAGGCCAAACGCGTCGGCCACGGCCCGGTACGTAAGCTTCCCATCCACCGCATTGACCCCCAATGCCAGATCTGGATCCGCGCGGCAGGCATCCTCCCACCCCTGGTTGGCCAGCCGCAGCAGATACGGGAATGTCGCATTCGTAAGCGCGAGCGTCGACGTTCGAGGCACCGCGCCGGGCATGTTGGCCACGCAGTAGTGGATCACACCGTGCACCGTGTAGGTCGGGTCCTTATGCGTCGTGGGCCTGGCGGATTCGACGCACCCCCCTTGGTCCACCGCCACGTCGACGATCACGGATCCGTCCTTCATGAGCTTCAGATCCTCCTCGCGGACCAGCATCGGCGCTTTGCCGCCGGTAACCAAGACCGCGCCCACGAGGACGTCGGCCCTCGAGATCTGCTCGAGGATGGTGTGCCGGTTCGAGTACAGGGTGTCGACATTGGCTGGCATTACCTCGGCCAGGTACCTGAGACGGGGCAAACTCACGTCGAGGATCGTCACATGGGCCCCGAATCCCGCCGCGATGGTCGCCGCATTTGTTCCGACCACCCCCCCGCCGAGGATGACCACCTCCGCCGGGAGCACCCCGGGGACCCCCCCGAGCAGGATCCCGTACCCGCCCACCGTGCGCTCCAAATACTTTGCGCCTTCCTGGACGGCCATCCGACCGGCGACCTCGGACATGGGGGTGAGAAGCGGCAGCTCGCCCGTCGGATGCTCCACCGTTTCATAGGCGATCGCGACGCACCGACTCTTGAGCGCCGCACGCGTCAGCCGCTCGTCGGCGGCAAAATGGAAGTACGTGAAAACGACCTGACCCGACCGCATCCGCGGGTGCTCCGACTCGGTCGGTTCCTTGACCTTGACGATCATGTCGGCCTTGGCCCACACCGCATCGGCCGTGTCCAAGATCGTGGCGCCGACCTCCGCATACGCCTCGTCGGTAAACCCGCTCCCGACGCCAGCCTCCGTCTCGACCAAGACTTCGTGCCCGCTCGCGACCAGCGCCTCCGCGCCGGCCGGAACCAGCGCCACGCGATTCTCGTCTGCTTTGATTTCCCTCGGCACTCCAACGATCATCTCGGTCGCTCCGATAAAGGCGTCATGAATACAGGGGTCTCGATCAAGATCAACAGGCACCGCGCAGCCGATATGGTACGCGTCCCGTCGCGATGTGGCACCTCCGCTCGCCGCTAGGCGGGCGCCAACTCCAGGGTTGCACAGCGGTCCGGATCAAAGAACTTGGCCGCCGCTCGACACTGGTCCAGGTCGACGGAGTCGATCCGGCGTGCGACTTCGTCGAGCGCGCGGTATTCGTGCCCGTACACCGCGATGCCGGCGAGACGATTCATCCTCGCCGACGGGGATTCGAGCGAAATCAAGATCTGGCCCTTGAGTTGAGTACGGGTGTCTTCCAACTCATCGGGCTCCAGGCCGCTGGCCGCAAACGTCGAGAGCTGGTCGAGGAGCGCGTTTTTCGCTTCCTCCGCCGTCTCCGGTCGCGTACCCACGTAGGTGCCTACGTGACCGATCGATGCGAAGAATCCGTGGTAGCTATAGACCGAGTAGGCGAGCCCACGCTCTTCGCGAATCTCTTGAAACAACCTCGAGCTCATCCCTCCGCCCAAGGCCGTCGATGTGACGACGATGGCATAGCGCAGAGGGTCTCGATACGGAACGGTGAGACCTCCGGTGATGATGTGCGTTTGTCGACCTGAGTCCCGCTCTACCCGCCGCGTTCCCGCGATACCGGCGGGCGCCTCCATGTCATCGGGAGTCGACGGCGTCGCCTCGGCGGGGAGTCGCTTTGCGAATGCTGCGACGAGTGCCTCGTGATCGACCGCGCCGGCGGCCGCGATCACGAGATTCCCCGCATGGTACGAACGGGCGTGCACGGCCGAGAGCGTTTCAGTTGAAAGCGCGCTCACGGAGTCCCGGGTCCCAAAGATCGGTTCGCCGTACGCGTGTCCGTCGTAGAGAAACCGCGCGTGGTGCTCGAAAGCGACGTCCTCTGGATCATCCTCGGCCGCAGCGATCTCCTCGAGTACGACTTCGCGCTCGACGGTTAGATCACGATCACGCAGCAGGGGGTGGAGGGTGAGATCGCATAGGACATCGATGGCGGTCTCGAGATCCGATGCAGGCACACGGGCTTGGTATGCCGTCGCCTCGTGGGTCGTATAAGCGTCCAACGCACCGCCCAGGCGTTCGAGCTCCCATGCGAGATCTCGAGCCGAGCGTCGCGCGGTCCCTTTGAAGACCATGTGCTCGAGCAGATGCGAGGCTCCCCGCTCGCGAGGGCCCTCATGGATCCGGCCCTGACGGACCCAAATCCCCAGGGCGACCGATCGCACCGAGTCCATTCGTTCGGTGAGCACGGTCGCCCCAGAGGGCAATACGGTTCGGAAAACGGCCTTGTCGAGCCGCTCCGTTTCGGGTCTGAACAGCCTCTGTTAACTCTCCTCGGCCGGTGCCATCGCGGCTCGGCGGGAAAGCTTGAGACGGCCCCGGTCGTCGACGGCGAGAAGCTTGACCTTCACCTCATCGCCGGGCTTCACGACATCCTCGGTACTCTCGGTCCGCCCTTCCTCCAACTCGGAGATGTGGCACAGACCTTCGACTCCCGGAATGATCTCGACGAAGGCCCCGAAGTCCGTCGTATTCTTGACGACGCCGCGATAGACGCGGCCGACTTCCGGTTCTTCGACGATGGCCTCGACCATCTCTCGCGCCCGGTCTCCCGCGTCGCGATCCACGGCAGAAATCGTAACGATGCCCGTGTCTTCGATGTTGATGTCGGCGCCCGTCTGCTCTTGAATCATCCGGATCGTCTTACCCTTTGGCCCGATGACCTCGCCGATCTTGGATGGGTTGATTTGGATGTTCACGATCCGCGGTGCGTGCGGCGACATCTCCTCGCGCGCCGTGGATAGCGTTTTCTTCATGACGCCGAGGATGTGTAGTCGGGCCTCGCGCGCCTGGCTCAATGCGGCCCGCATGGTATCCACGGAAAGTCCCTCGGCCTTGATGTCCATCTGGACGGCCGTAATTCCCTGCTCCGTGCCGGCGATCTTGAAGTCCATGTCGCCGAGGGCGTCTTCGACTCCGAGGATATCCGTCAGGATCGCGACCTTGTCGCCTTCTTTGATCAGCCCCATGGCGATTCCAGCGCAAGGCGCACGCATCGGCACGCCGGCATCCATGAGGGACATCGATCCGCCGCACACGGAAGCCATCGAACTCGAACCATTGGATTCGAGGATGTCCGAGACCACGCGGATCGTGTATGGGAAATCTTCATAGGCCGGGAGCAACGCTTGGAGCGCCTTCTCGGCCAGCATCCCGTGTCCCGTCTCACGTCGGCTGGTCCCGCGGAAGAACCGCACTTCACCCGTCGCAAACCCGGGGAAGTTGTAGTGCACCATGAACGACTTCGACGTCTCTTCGCTCACGTCGACAGAATCGATCCGCTGTTCATCGCGCACCGTACCGAGCGTCGTCACGGCGAGCGCCTGCGTCTGGCCTCGAGTGAATAGCGCCGAGCCATGGGCTCGCGGCAGCACGCCGACTTCGGTCGTGATGTCCCGAACGTCCGTCGGCCCTCGTCCATCGATTCGCACCCCGTCGTCCAGGATACGCGAACGCATGATCTGCTTCTCGAGCTTCGAAAGGGCGGCGCCCACGTCGGAGCCGCAGTCCGGGAACTCCTCTTCGAGACCCGCGGTCAGGTCCTTGCGAAGCGCCGACAGCGTGCGGCCGCGCTCCTCTTTGTCCGCGATGCGAAGCGCGTCCCCGACACGATCCGCCGCCTGCTCCATGACTTTTGCCACGACGTCGGCGTTCGGTCCCATCGGCTCATACTCGAACTTGGGCGTCGCTCCGACCGCCTCGACGAACTCACGCTGGATGGCGATCAACTCCGTGATCGCCTTCTGTCCGACTTCCATCGCTTCGAGGAACTCGTCTTCGGTCACCTCAAGACAGGCGCCCTCGACCATGACGATCGAATCTTCCGATCCGGCGACGACGATCTCCAGATCGCACATCTCCAGGTCTTGAAACGTCGGATTGACGAGCCATTTCCCGTCCATGCGTGCCACGCGGACGGCAGCGATCGGGCCGTCCCACGGGATCGGCGAGAGGCTGAGCGCGATCGAGGAACCGAGCAGGCCGATGACATCGCCATCGTTCTCTTGGTCCGCGGAGATGACGAAGCAAACCACCTGCGTCTCGTTCTTATAGTCGCTGGGGAAGAGCGGCCGCAGCGGGCGATCGATCTGTCGGGCAGAGATCGTCTCTTTGTCGCCGGGGCGGGTCTCCCTCTTGATGAAACCGCCCGGGAATTTTCCGGCGGCGTAGGTCTTCTCGCGATACTCGACGGTAAGCGGGAAGAACGGGAGGTGGGTCGGTTTGCGGTCCGCGGTCGTCGTAACCAGCAGGGCCGTCTCGCCATACTGGATGTACACGGCCGCATCCGCTTGTCGAGCCATCCGACCCGTTTCAATGATCAGGGGCCGGCCATGAAATTCTTTCTCGATTCTGTGTGCCATTCTCTTCTTCTCTTGTCTTCCAATGTGGGCGCCGCACGGTGCGACGCTGCGCGTTTCATCTCAGCGCTTTCTCAAACGAAACGAACGTGGTTGCCTACCTCGGTCTGATCTCTTGGCGCGACGCATCGTTGGCGCCGAGCGACCGCTTACGAGCGATCGCGCGCGATCGCGGCCTCGGGCTCGAGGAACGCGGGGCTGGTTGGGCCCGAAATCGTTGGGTAGGGATTGTTGGTGCGTGGATACGGAGTGGGCGTGCACCTCAATGGCGTAGCCCGAGCTCCTGAATAACCGATCGGTACCGATCCAGATCCGTTTGGCGGAGGTAATTGAGTAAACGGCGCCGACGACCCACCATCTTTAGCAGCCCTCGGCGGCTGTGGTGGTCCTTCGGGTGATCCTTGAAATGCCCCGTCAACTCCTCGATCCGACCGGTGAGCAAGGCCACCTGTACGGACGCGGACCCTTGGTCGTTCTCGCCACGCGAGAACTTCTCGATGATTTCCTGCTTCTTCGCTTTTTCCACTTGCCTCGATCTCTTGCCCGGGGCGGGCCCATGTCGTGGGACCGCGCTGCTGGGCAGGCTGCCTTGAACCCGTGCGGGTTCGGTTCATGTACAAGTCAGTAATTATAGATCCCCAGGCCGGTTCTGTAAACGTGCAAAGAACTTCCGGCCCGCCACCACATCCTCGCGCATCTGGGCCACGAGGGCCGCCGCCGAGTCAAAAGGCTGGACGCCCCTGAGGCGGTGGAGGAACTCCACCATCACTTGGTCGCCATAGATATCTCGGTCGAAATCGAACAGGTAGAGCTCGATACTCGGCGGAGATCCCGCGAATGTCGGACGTGGTCCCAAGTGCAGCAGGCCCTCGCGGATTTCCGACCCCAGGCTCGCCTGGACGGCATAGATGCCCTCTGCCGGTAAGAGTTTGTCAGAAGGAGGCGGGGTCAGATTGGCCGTCGGGAACCCCAAGTCCCGTCCCCGTCCCATACCATGCACGACGGTGCTCCGCAGCGAATAAGGACGCCCGAGCCCCGACGCCGCATCCTCGACCCTCCCCTGCTCGATCGCCTCGCGCACGCGAGTCGAGGAGACCAACGCCCCATCGACATCGACCCCCGATACCACGTCGACGTCGAACCCGTGAATCTTTCCCAGCCGCCGAAGCACGGAGACGTCGCCGGACCGCCCCCGGCCAAACCCGTGATCGTGTCCGATGACGAGCTCTTTAGCCCTCAGACGGCGCACGAGCACTTCCGCCACGAACTGTTCGGGAGAGTAGCGGGAGAATTCCACGGTGAAGGAGACGAAAGCGACGTAGTCCAGTCCCGACTGGGCAAGAATTGCCTTCTTCTCGTCGGCGGTCGTCAGAAGCCGTGGCGCGTCGTCGGGACGCAGGACCTGGAGCGGATGACGATCGAACGTAAGCAACATGGAGCTCAGGCCACGCGCCCGGGCTCGCGCCTCGATCTCGCTGAGGATGGCCTGGTGCCCGCGATGGACGCCGTCAAAAGTCCCAACCGTGACGACGGTTCCTTCGACGGTGCTCGGGAGCGCGCTGATCGCGCTCACGCGACAAAAACCTTGCGGGGATGCAATCGCTCGCCGTCGCGCTCCGCGATCGCAACGAGCGTCGTTTCATCCGTGAGGGCCACCAGATCCTTCTCGGGACCATCGGTCCCCCAATCGGACCATTCGGCTTCAGAGAGTTCGGCGGACGCGATGACTCGGCCTTGGAGTACGGCCGCTCGCTCCTCGGGGTCCAGGCGACGACGGGGAAGCCAGGGCACGACCGCCGCGCCCTGGCGGAACGCGGTTTCAAACCCCCGCACCTCGTGCGAAATCTTGTCGGAAGCGATGGCATCGCTCACCGTAAAGGGCCCGACCTCGGTGCGACGAAGCCCGACGAGATGTGCACCGCACCCCAGGTCGCGGCCAAGATCGCGAGCCAACGCCCGGATGTAGGTACCCGTTGATACGCGCGTGTGAAAGCGGACTTCGTCGGCCTCCACACGGTCGAGTCGAAGATCATGAATCACGACCGGGTTGGCCGGGAGGTCTACCGATTCTCCGTCCCTAGCCAAGCGATAGGCGCGCTGACCGCGGATTCGCTTTGCGGAGAAGGTGGACGGAACTTGAAGGCTCGAACCAATGCGCGCGGAGAGTGCGGAGGCGATTCCATCGGCGTCGAGAGTTTTCCATTGGTCGCTTTCCCGTATGGTCTCCCCGGTGAGGTCGTCGGTATCCGTCTCGCGACCCAACCGCATGGTTGCGACGTACGTCTTCGGGAGCGCGTGGAATAATTCGGCGCACCGTGTCAAAGAACCGACCAGTAGAAGCAGCAACCCCGTGGCGAACGGATCGAGCGTTCCGGTGTGACCGATCCGCTTCACACCCAGGCCACGCCGAGCCGCGAGAACGACATCGTGGGAGCTACTCTCAGACGTTTTGTCGACGAGGAGCAATCCACCTTCAGTCGTCACGGCCGACTTCGTTCTCTTTCGCTTGTCGGAGGAGCTCTTCGATTCGTGATGCGTGTTCGAACGTGTCGTCCGCCACGAACCGGAACTCCGGGATCCGCCGGAGACTGAGCGTTTGTCCGAGGTGACGACGGATGAATCCCGCCGCATGGTCGAGGCCCTCGATCGCCTCTTCGACTCCGGACTCGGCGCGGATGTATACCGTGGCAAAGGAAAGGTCTTTGGCCGCGCGCACCTCGGAAATGGTCACGCCGTTCAGACGTGGATCCTTGAGCCCGCCGAGTATGAGCCCCGTGAGTTCTCGACGGAACAGTTCATTGAGTCGCTTCTGGCGGTGCCTCACGCCGGCCCACATTTCGCATTCATAGAAACTCGACCTCGGCTTCCACGACCTGGGCGCGTGGATCCGAACGAACGAAGGAATCGACGCTGGTCATGACGGATTGCGCGTGGCGCAGATCGCCCGATATGACACACGCTGAAAGCTCGGCCGTCGAGGCTCGATCCTGGAGATCGGTCTCCGCCGCAGAGACGTGGAATTTAGCGATCATTCGGTCCCGAAGACCCCGGACCACGGAACGCTTCATCTTGAGCGAACGACAACCCGGAAGGTGCAGTACCCAACGTGAGATCCCCACGACGGCCATCGCTCGAGACGTGCCTTAGCCAGCCGGCTCCCCCGAGAGGGTCCGGGCGACTTCGATGACTTCAAAGCACTCGATCAGATCGCCAACCTTTACGTCGTTGTAGTTCTCGATCGAGATCCCGCACTCATACCCGTCCTTGACCTCGCGTACGTCTTCCTTGAAGCGACGTAGACTGTCCATTCGACCTTCGTAGATCTGAACTTGATCGCGAAGCAGTCGCACGGCGAGGTTGCGGCGCATCGTTCCGGACTGCACGAAACACCCGCCGATGGTGCCGGCTTTCGGAACCCGGAACAGCTCCCGGATTTCAGCCGTACCAACGGTGATCTCGCGTTCTTCCGGCGCCAAGAGTCCCTCGAGCGCGAGTCGAATCTCTTCGACAGCCTCGTAGATCACGTTGTAGATCCGGATCTGAATCGACTCGCGCTCTGCCGTCTGCGCGGCGCCGAGATCCGGACGAACATGGAAACCGACGATGACGGCCTGAGAGGTCGAGGCGAGGAGCACGTCGGACTCGTTGATTCCGCCCACCGCACGGTGAATCACTTCCACCGCGACCTCGCTCGTGGACAGCCGTTCCAGACTGTCGGACAGGGCCTGGACCGAACCGTCCGTGTCGCCCTTGAGCACCACGTTGAGACGGGCTCGCTCCCCGGCCTGCACCGCCTCGAACACGTCCTCGAGGCGCGTGCCGGTCGCGCGTCGCCGAATGTCCTTTGCCCGTTCGAGCTGCTGCCGTCGCGAAACGATCTCGCGCACCCGGTCGGCCGGAAGCACGACAAGCGAGTCTCCCGCTTGCGGGACACCCTCGAGGCCGAGCACGCGCACAGGAATCCCCGGACCCGCTTCCTCTACGTTGCGGCTCCGCTCGTCGAGCAGGGCTCTCACGCGCCCTCCGTACATACCGCAGACAAAGTCGACGCCCACGCGGAGCGTGCCGGACTCGATCAGTACGGTCGCGACGGGCCCCATGCCTTTGTCCAGCTGAGCCTCGACTACGGTGCCGCGGGCATCCCTTTCGGGGTTGGCTTTCAGCTCGAGCAGCTCGGCCTGCAGAAGCACTTTGTCGAGCAGATCATCGATGCCGTCGCCGGTCTTTGCCGAGACTTCCGTGGCCAGAACCTCGCCACCGAACTCCTCCAAGACGACTTCGTGGCTGAGGAGTTCTTGCTTGACCTTGAGAACGTTCGCTGACGGTAGATCGGTCTTGTTGATCGCGACGACGAGCGGAACCGACGCGTTCTTGGCGTGGCTGATGGCTTCGATCGTCTGCGGCATCACCGAGTCGTCGGCAGCGACGACCAGGATCACGAGGTCGGTGAGATCGGCTCCTCGCGCACGCATAGCGGTAAACGCTTCATGCCCTGGCGTATCGAGGAACGTGATCATCCGGCCGTCGGCCAAGTCGACGTGATAGGCGCCGATGTGCTGCGTGATGCCCCCGGCTTCGCCGGCGATGACGTTGGCGCTGCGGATCTTGTCGAGGAGCGAGGTCTTCCCGTGGTCGACGTGTCCCATGACCGTCACGATCGGGGGACGGCTCACCAAGTTTCCTTCGTCGTCCGTCTCTTCCTGCTCATCGGCGATATCGGCCTCGAAGGCTTCTTCGCGTACCGCTTGATAGCCGGCCTCTTCGCAAATCAGCTCGATTTGGTCAAAGTCGAGACGCTGATTGATGGTGACCATCAAACCGAGGTTCTTGAACGCCGACGTGATGATCACCTGGGCCGGCTCCCCAATCAGATCGCCGAGCTCCGAAACCGTGAGGAACTCGTTTACGCGCACCGTGGTCTTCTCGACCTCTTCTTCGATCTCGCGCTGTTCGCGTTCGGTCTCACGTTGCTGAACCTGCGCGTCGCGGCGACGCTTGCGCGGCGAGCCACTGCCCATCGCTGCAAGCGTCTTCTTGACGTTCTCCTGCACCGCATCGCGGTCGACCCGACGACGCTTTTTCTTGTCGCCGCCGCGCTGCTTCTTCCGACCGTCGACGGTGTAGCCCTCGGCGCTGATGCGCACGGTTCCGCCAGGTGCGGCGGACGCCGTGGGCGCGGCGGGCGGGGGCGGTGGTGGCGCACCCGCCGGCATGTCGCGTCGGACCGGCTTGGGACGTCGCTTGGGAGCGGGTGGCGGGGTCGCCGCGACTTCTGCAGTCACGGGGGCCTCGGCTGGTGGGGGCGTCGCGGCCTGCTCCACGGGCGGTGCCTCGACCGCGGGCTCCAGAGCCTCGGCTTCAACGGCCTCCAGCTCGGCGTCGGCCGGCGGCTCGATCTCGACCGCGGTTTCCTCGACGGGCTCGGCCGGCTCGGACGGCTTCGCCGGCTCGGACGGCTTCGCCGGCTCAGCCGCCGCGACCTCCACCGGCTCAACCTGCTCGGCCGGCGCTGGCGCGGCCTCCTCGACCTCGGCTTCGACAACCGCCTCATCGACGTCCGCCTCGACCTCGACCGTCTCGTCTACGACGGCCTCGATTTCGGCCGGCTCGACCTTGCGTCGCCGACGACGACGCGACGGGCCCTTCGCCGCTGCGGCCGGTTCACCGCGTCGTTCCCGCTCGAGGCGGGCATGAAGGCGTGCGACATGGGACGGCTCGACCGTCGACATGTGGCTGCGCACGAGGATGTCCATCTCCCGCAGCATCTGGATGAGTTGGCTCGTCTCGAGACCGAACTCTTCCGCTACTTCATAGACCCGCAACGTCGTCAAGGAACCTACCTTTGTGTCTCTTTCAGGAGCCGGGATGCGAGAGATCGGTCTGTCACGCCTGCAACCGGTACAGCTCCGCGCCCCAGCGCTTGTCCAATGGTCGCCCGCGTGCCGAAACGGGCCTGTTCTACTGCCCTAACTTCTGAACCGACTCGGGCCAACGCATTGTCGGAGGCGTCTTCGGCGACCACCACCACAGCAAGCTGACCCTTCCGAGCCGCCGCCTTCAAGGCATCCACTCCGATCACCACTCGACCTGCCCGACGAGCCAGGCCCAAAATACCGAGCGCCGATTCTCGGCGCCGACGCGCATCGTCTACGCTGGCTCCGTTTCCGAGGCTGCCTCGGTTTCCGTAGCCACTTCCATTTCGGCGGTCGGGTCCTCAACCGCGATTTCCTCTGTCACTGCTTCGTCTACCACTGCTTCCTCTGCCACTGCTTCCTCGCCCGCGGGCTCATCGACCACGGTCAACTCGTCGATCAAAGCCTCGAGCGCGTCGGCATCGGCTTCCTCGATCCCCGGGACTTGAAGAAAGTCGTTTCGGTCCATGTCCAGCACACCGTAAAACGTGCTGATGCTGGCCGCCTCTAGCGCGGCGAGGGTCGTCGGAGCAATGCCTTCGAGTTCAGAGAGCGGGAAATCCGACATCTCATATTCGTCGCCTGGAGCAAACAGACCAGATTGACCGCCCTGATCCATCCAATCCCGACTCGAGTACAGATCGATCTGCCACCCGATCAGCTGTGAAGCGAGCCGCACGTTTTGTCCATTGCGCCCGATCGCAAGCGACAACTGGTCGTCGTCGACGATGGCCGTGATGACGTGATTCGCCTGGTCCGACAGCACCTTCGTCACGCGAGCAGGCGCCAGCGCCCGCCGCGCGAACACTTCGGGATCCGGGTGCCACGGCACGATGTCGATACGCTCGCCACTCAACTCCGATACCACGGCCTGGACGCGCGATCCCTTGAGGCCGACGCAGGCCCCCACGGGATCCACCGACTCATCGCGGGAGGAGACGGCGACTTTTGTCCTGCCGCCGGCTTCCCGCACGATCTCTTTGATCTCGACGATCCCCTGGTAGATCTCGGGCACCTCGATGCTGAAGAGAGACGCGACGAACTGAGGGTCTGCGCGGGACAGGATCAGCCTGGGACCGCGCGGAGTCTCTTCGAGCATTTTGAGGACGGCCCGAATCGGTTCGCCCTGACGAAATCGCTCGCGAGGATTCTGTTCGCGCCAGGGGACGATCGCCTCGGCTTCCCGAGAGCGATTGAGCATGACCACGAGCTTTCCACGCTCGCTGGCCTGCACTTCTCCTGAAACGAGATCGCCGACGCGATCGTTGAACTCTTCCCGGATCCGGTCCCGCTCGCCTTCTCGGACGCGCTGGATGATCCGTTGCTTGGCGGCCATGACCGCGCTGCGCCCAAAGTCCTTGAACGAGACGGGGATCTCCATGAGATCGCCGAGCTGGAAGTCTTCGTCGTCCCATCGGGCCTGCTCGAGCGTCACCTCTCGGGCGGAGTCCTCGACGGTCTCCACGACCTCCTTGAGCACCATGATCGAGATATCGCCCGTGTCGTGGACCTCGATCTCGGCCTCAACGGGACCGCCAAAACGGCGGGCCAAGGCTGCATGGATGCCTTCACGGATGAGCTCGTGTAACTCGCTCTCCGTTAACGACTTATTAGCCGCCATCATACGAAACGCTTCAACGACCGGAATCTGACCGCTCATCGCACACACTCTATATTAGGCGCCATGTCGCGCCTGGCCCCACTCGTAGACCAGGCGTGCCGTGG
This sequence comes from Gemmatimonadota bacterium, assembly GCA_029262175.1. Taxonomy (GTDB): domain Bacteria; phylum Gemmatimonadota; class Gemmatimonadetes; order Palauibacterales; family Palauibacteraceae; genus Palauibacter. Next base: position 20,017 of record JAJCZV010000048.1, on the reverse strand, counting down.
CCACCGCATCCAGCGGGATCTCGATTCGATCTCCGTCTATCTCCAATGCAAACGCGTCTTGTCCGTCGCCCACCAAACCGAGCAACGTTCCATCCAACTGCTTGGCGCGACCGGCCAGGGCTCGATACCCCCTCACCCGGACCTTCTCGCCCGCAAAACGCGCGTAGTCACGCGCCTTCACGAGCGGTCGCTCCACCCCGGGCGAAGAGACTTCAAGGACCCACTCCGAAGCGTCCGTGCCGTCTTCCTCCAACAACTCCCGCAGCGCCCGAGTCACCGCGGCACAATGCTCCACCGTGACTGCAGGTCGATCCGCCGCATCACCGGCATGGTCGATCCGCAGCCGGAGCAGTGGCCGATTTCGCCCGCCGCCCCGATCCATGGTCACGAGTTCGAAGCCCATGGCCTCGATCGCCTGTTCAATCGCCGCCGAATCCAACTCCGAGCTACCCCCGGCGCCCTACAGCGCCTCCGTTCCGGCGCACCTTAACCGCAACAAAAAAGTGGGGTCGGTACTGCTTCCCCACTTCAAGTGACACATTCGCCCCGAGCACCTTCCTCCGGGCGGCTATTGAGTTCGGTTGATGAACATACGCACCCCTTCAGGGCGCGGCAACTGACTTCGCATCCCTGTCCACGGGCCTTATGCCGGCCGTCTGAGCCCTATGAACGCGGCCATTCGGCCGGCGCTCCCGCCGCTGCCACGGTGGGAATGGAGGGACTCGGTTCCGCAGCTGGTGCAATGCGCTGAGGTCGAGATCGACTCGCGGGAAACGCCCGCTTCCAGGGCCTGTAAAACGAGCAGGCCCCGCAGATCGACTCGCGCCCGGTCCCCCTCCAGACCCAACGCGTCGAGCACGGGACCATCGACCTCGTAGCATTGGCCGCAAATGGCTGGGCCGAGGTGGAGCTGAAGCGCCGCCGACGGGGCGCCGGGCATGCTCCGCAGCCCATTCGAGAGGATGCCGGCGGCGATGCCGCGCCAGCCCGCATGCAGGAGTCCGACGGCTCCGGCTTCGGGACGCCAAAGATAGACGGGGACGCAGTCGGCGGCGGTCGCGACGAGCAGGCACCCGCGCGCGCCGGTCACCTGGCCGTCCAAGCGTCCGCGGAGATCGAGCGACAGCGGCCGATCGTCCGGCTCGGCGGCGATAATCTCCACGACATCGTGGCCGTGAACCAACAGCGGTACAGACACTTCCGAGAATCGAAGATCTCCGGCCAAACCGGCGAACGAATCATACAGGTCGTCCGCCGGCGCGCCGAATACACCGAAGTCTCCGGCCTCCGCGGTGGTAATCCCGCAGACGAGATTCGGATCACGCCGCTCCCAAGATCGTAGCCGCAGCGAGAGCCCGTCCCTTTCCTCCCCGACCTGGAGACCTCGGAGCGCTTCCGCCCCCAAGGCCGGGACGCCGTCCGTGTCGCTCAAGCCGGAGCCGTTTCCCCTTCTCCGACCCGTTCGATCCGCGCACCCAACTCGGTGAGACGCTCATGGATCCGCTCGTACCCGCGTTCGATCTGCCGGATGTTGTGGATGTGACTCTCGCCCTCGGCAGCCATCGCCGCGATCAGCATCGCCATCCCGGCCCGGATGTCGGGACTCTCCAGCCGCGCCCCTCGAAGCCGCGCTGGGCCCACCACGACCGCACGGTGCGGATCGCAGAGAACGATCCGCGCCCCCATGGCCACGACTTTGTCGACAAAGAACATGCGGGACTCGAACATCTTTTCGTGAATCAGCACGGTGCCACGGCACTGAGTCGCGGCGACGAGCGCGATACTCGTGAGGTCCGCGGGGAACGCGGGCCAAGGGCCGTCATCGATTTTGGGGATTTGATTTCCGGCGTCCGGCTGGATTTCCAACTCGCCGGCGGCCAGAACGACAAGCTCGTCTTCCCGCCATTCGAACTCGACACCGAGACGCTGAAACCCGACGCGCAATGGGTCGAAATCCTCCCGAGGCACGTCTCGGATCCGAAGGTTCGAGCCGGTCGCCGCGGCAAGACCAATGATGCTGCCGATTTCGATATGATCGGGCCCGATTCGGTATGTGCCCCCGCCGAGCGACTGGACACCTTCGATCGTGACACAATGAGTCCCGATTCCATCGATGCGGGCGCCGAGGACCTCGAGAAAACGACACAGGTCCTGTACATGGGGTTCGGTCGCCGCATTGCGCAGGCGGGTGGTTCCCTCCGCCATGACCGCGGCCAGAATCGCGTTCTCGGTCCCTGTGACCGACGGCTCATCGAGGAAGATCGATGCGCCACGGAGGGTGGGAGCACGCAACAAATATCCGTCTCCGACGTCGATCGTCGCGCCGAGCGCGCGCAGCGCCAGGAGGTGGGTGTCGAGTCGGCGGCGACCGATGAAATCGCCGCCAGGCTCGGAAAGCTCGAACGCGCCCGTTCGCGCGAGCATCGGCCCGGCCAGCAGCACGGACCCGCGAATCTCGGCGGCCAGCTCCCGATCCAACTTCGCCCCTCCATCGACGCCCGCCGCGTTGAGCTCGAGCTCGTTGGATCCGATCCAATCGGCCTTGACCCCAAGACTGCGAAGGATCTGGAGCAACGTGTCCACATCCTGGATGTGCGGGACGTTCTCCAGGCGCACGGTTTCGGAAGTAAGAAGGACGCCGGCCAAGATGGGAAGCGCCGCGTTCTTGTTCCCGGTCGGCGTGAACACGCCGCCGAGTTGAGCCCCGCCTTCGATGCGAAAGTGAGTCATTGACCTCTGCATTCTCCGGGGCCGCCCGGTTTGCCGACCCCGCGTGGCGGTGCGGGGCCCGTTCTTTGCGCCTCGAGCCAAAGGTAGTTGGCGTCACGGGATCGGCCAACGCGGTTGAGCCCTCCGAAGCTCAGACCTATACTTTCCAGGCTGGACTGGAAAACCCGCGACAGACCGGGATGGTCCGCTAAGGGCGGACGGTGGAGGAGCGTCGTGAACACATACGAGACAATGATCGTCGTGGGCATGGGCCTGTGGGTGGTGATCGCCCTCGCGATCCTCGTAAGCATCATCTACGCGATCGGTCTGCTTCGGAAGGCGCGAGAGCCGCTTGGCCAAGTCTCTGGTGCCGTGGGAGAGTTGAACAAGCGTCTCCAACCGGTGCTCACCAACGTCGAGCGGGCCAGCGAGCAGGCAAGCCAAATCGCGACACGACTAAAAGGCGATGCAGACGAGGTGGGCCTCGCCCTCCGCAACGCCACCGAGTCCACGGAACGGATGGTCGATTTGGTAGAGACCCGTGTGTCGGAGGTCGCGGCGCTGCTCGAGGTCGTTCAGGAAGAGGCGGAGGAAACGTTTCTCTCCACTGCCTCGTTGCTGCGAGGCTTTCGCCGGACCAAGAAGAAGGCGTCCAAGGCGCGCCGCCTGACGCGAGCCATCGGAGGGCGCCGCTAGGATCAGGCCGGTCGCAAGCCCGCATATGCGACGATCACCTTCTTGCGTCCCACTTCTTCGAACTCGATCTCTGCCTTCGTGTCTTGGCCGAATCCCTGCACGGTCAACACCTCTCCAGCTCCGAATCGCGGGTGCATGATGCGCACGCCCGGTACCAATTGGAGCGGGACCTGAGAGTCTTCGTAGTCGTAGTGCAGCTCTCCATCCTGTTTGGCGCTGTCCTTCGGTCTGGCTGCTTCCCGGTGCCAGGAAAAGGATGATCCTCCAGGCGCGGCGGGGGCCGGACTTCTGGGCCGTACGGTCCGGGGGTCGGCTGAGCGGTCTCGCTTGAGGGCGGGGTCTCGCCACGCGCGGTCGGGTCGCACGCGGAATCCGGATGCCAGACGCGTTTGGATGTGTTCTTCCGGGAGTTCATCAAGAAAGCTCGAGGGGGCAGAGCGACTCTCCATCCCGGCTCGCCAGCGTTGGTCCGCGTAGGACAGCCACAACGAATCCATGGCGCGCGTTACCCCGACATAGAACAGACGGCGCTCTTCCTCCACACCCTCTTCGGTCTCCATCGCACGCGACAGGGGGAACAGCCCTTCTTCGAGTCCGGCTAAGAACACGACCGGGAACTCGAGCCCCTTGGCGTTGTGGAGGGTCATGAACGTCACGGCGTTTCCATCGAAATCGGCCTGATCCAAATCGGATCGGAGCGCGATGGTCTGGAGATACAACTCCAGATCGTTGGCCTCTTCTACCGCATCATCGATGTCTTCCCGATCGAACAGCGCGGCTGTCGCAAACAGTTCGCTCACGTTCTCCAATCGGTCGGCACCATCTTCCTCATCGGCCAGTGCGGTAGCGAGACCGAAGGTCGCCACGCAGCGCTCCAACGCCTCCTTCGCCGTGGACGAAGGCAAGGTCTCGCGCACCAGATCCATCCCATCGACGAGCTGCCGCAGTCCGCGGGTCGCCGTTTTCGACAAACCGGCGATCTCGGCCGCTCGCGCGGCCGCGGTCAGCAGAGGTTCGTCGTGCTCATTGGCGGACTGAGCCAACCGCTCCAAGCTCTTTGCGCCGACGCCTCGACGGGGCCACCCGATGGCCCGCTGAAACGCGGCATCATCGGACGGATTGACCGCCAACCGCAGATAGGCCAGCACGTCTTTGATTTCCCGCCGATCGTAGAACGGGACTCCGCCGACGATTCGATACGGGATACCCGACCGTCGGAACGCTTCTTCGAAAGCGCGCGACTGCGCGTTGGTTCGATACAGAACCGCAAATTGGTCCGGGTCCTTACTACCTCGCAGTCGTTCGATCTCGGCCGCGACAGAGCTCGCCTCCTGTCGCTCATCTCCGCACCGCACGACTTGGATCGGATCCCCGGCTTCCCGTTGAGCGATGAGGCGTTTGGGTTTGCGAGCCACGTTGCACGCGATCACCGCGTTGGCCACTTCCAGTATCGCCGCGGTCGATCGGTAGTTGCGCTCGAGACGCACCACGTGCGCCCCTTCGAAGTCTCGTTCAAAGTCGAGGATGTTGTTGAGGTCCGCGCCGCGCCAGCCGTAAATCGACTGATCGTCATCGCCGACAACGCAGAGATTGCGGTGCCGGCGGGCCAGCGCTTTGACCATCCGGTACTGAGCGTGGTTGGTGTCTTGATACTCATCGACAAGCACATGTGCAAATCGAGAGGCGTAGCGCTCTCCGACTTCGCCTTCAAGCAGTCGGACCGACTCGAACAGCAAGTCATCGAAGTCATACGCGTTGCGCCTCGCGAGCACGTCCTGATACCCGGAGTACACCGCGCCAACGACGCCGGCCAGAAGATCAAAGGGCTCGGGCGTGTACTCCGAGGGAGACACGAGCGCGTTCTTGGCGGCGGAGATTCGATTTCGCACCGCGCGTGGAGACCAACGTTTCGGATCGTATCCGGCCGATTCCATGACGTCTTTCAACGCCCGAATGGAGTCGTCCTCATCGTAGATCGTGAACGATCGGTCGCGGGTCGTGTGAGGCGCCTCGCGTCGGAGCAGGCGCGCCGCGATCGAGTGAAACGTGCCGACCCACAGTCCGCGCGGGCCGTGCCCGGTGAGCGCTTCGATTCGCTCCCGCAACTCGCCAGCCGCCTTGTTCGTAAATGTGACCGCGAGGATCCGATCCGGTTCGAGGCCATCGTCGATCAGACGCGCCACGCGCGCAGTGAGCACTCGCGTCTTACCCGAACCCGCACCGGCGAGGACCAGCAACGGTCCGTCCGGGTGAGCGACGGCTTCGAGCTGCTCCGGGTTGAGCGAGGGTGCGTTCAAGCTCTACGGCCCGTCGGCACGTGCGGCAGTTCGATGCGGAAGCTCGCGCCGCCGGCTCTGTCCTCGAGTTGGATGGTCCCGTCGTGCATGTCCTCTATGATCCGCTTGGTCAGCGACAGCCCCACGCCCCAGCCCCGCTCCTTGGTGGTCACCCCAATATCGAAGATCTTGTCTCGGACCCCAGCCTGAACGCCCGGGCCCGTGTCGCGAACTCGAAAGATCGAGCGCCGACCGTTGGGACCCAAATAGGATATGACGATGCGGCCGCCGTCGGGTGCCAGCGCGTCCATGGCGTTCTTGATCAAGTTCTCGAAGGCCCATTCCAGCAAGGTGTCGTTCCCCAATACGTCGGGTGCATCCGATTCGATCTTGACCTCGATGTCGATCTTACCTGCGTCGCTGAGCGTCGGAAGCCGAGCTTCGAAATAGCGCCGAAGGTGGTCCACCGTCGCCCGCACGGACACGGCCTCGAGTTTGGTCTTCCGTCCGATCAATTCGAACCGACGCGAGACCTTTTGTAGACGCTGTACGTCGGCCGCCATCTCATCGACGAGGTCCGGTTCGCCCGGCGTCTTGCCTTCACGCGGCTGCTTGGTCTCCAACACCTCCAACCAACCCACGAGCGAACTCAAGGGCGTCCCCATCTGGTGAGCCGACTCGCGCGCCATGGCGGACCAGATACGCTCGCGCTCGCTTCTGAACGACGTGAGGATCAGCCATGCGCCGCCTCCGACGACCACGATCAGCGAGGCGATCTGCAGGTACGGAATCCAGCTCAAGCGCCGTAGCGTCTGGGGTTCCCCGAAGTGGATCTGCGAACCCGAAATCGCGATGTGTTCGCGCTCGGCATCCAGTGCCACGGCATACTCGCGAAGCGCTTGGGGGTCTGGCGTGCTGCCATCGGACAACGTCGGGAAGTCGTCCGGCAGGAACGAGTAGCTCTGGATGTTGCCGAGCGTATCTGTCAGCACGGTTGGAATACGGAGCCGACCCATGGCCGCCAAGACCAGAGCCGCGGCCTGGTTCCAGATTTCGTCGCGTTCTTCGAGCGTCCCGACCTCCGAGGCCGCGATGTTGAGAACATTCAATTGCTCGAGCAGGTCCGCGTCCCGACGCATGACCGCGGCTTGCTGCTGGGTGAAGATGAGAAAGGAGCCCAGCACGCCCGCGAAGAGGGCGCCCACGGTGAGAGCTGCTCCCCGGCGACTTACACTAGATCCGTGCACGTCCCTCCTCGACCTCGAACGTCGCGGCCACGTTCACGCGATGGGTCCGAGTCGCTCGAACCCGAGATACGGGTGCAGAATCTCGGGAAGCTCTACGCCCCCGCCCTCCCGGTATCCGTGCTCGAGTACCACGACCAACAACCGCGCCAGGGCCAAGGCGGACCCGTTCAACGTGTGCACGAACTGCGGGCTCTCTCCTGGAGCCGGCCGATATCTGATGTTTCCTCGTCGAGCCTGGAAATCCGTGTACGAGGAGCAGCTCGAAATCTCCAACCAACCCCCGACACCGGGCGCCCAAATCTCGAGGTCGTAAGTGATGGCGTTGGCAAACCCGAGGTCGCCGAGCGGAAGAAGAACCCGCCGGTACGGAAGCTCAAGCAACTCCAAGACGCGTTCGGCGTGTCGGGTCAGGAGTTCATGCTGCTCGACCGTGTCCTCCGCTCTGCAGACGCGAACGAGTTCCACCTTGTCGAATTGATGCACGCGCAACAGCCCGCGTGTGTCCTTCCCGGCAGCGCCGGCCTCGCGTCGGAAACACGGCGTGTGCGAGACGTAGGCGAGTGGAAGGTCTACTGCCTCCAAGATCTCGTCTCGGTGCAGGTTGGTGAGAGGCACTTCGGCGGTCGGCACGAGAAAAAGGTCGTCGGGATCCGTGCGGTACGCATCTTCCTCGAACTTCGGAATATGACCGGTCGCCGTCATCGATTCTCTGGAAACGAGGAAGGGCGGTAGGATCTCGAGATAGCCGTGTTCGCGCACGTGCAAATCCAGCATGAACTGAACGAGCGCACGACTCAAGCGAGCCCCTCCACCCACCAGAAGAGGAAAGCCTGCGCCGGCGATCTTCGCCCCCCGCTCGAGGTCGATGGCCGGCGGCCGGCCCCCGGGGTACGCGGACGCCATCCCGTCGGTGTACCCGTGCGAAGCCCCGATTTCCCAATGCGGAGGCACCTGATCCTTCCGCGGTGTACCCCATTCGGCGATGGTCCGGCCCTGCCCTTCCTCGCCCGGCGGAACGCGTTCGTCGGGAATGTTCGGGATTTGCAGCATGGCGCTACGGATGGTGCGTTCGATCTCGCCGAGCGGGGTGTCCAGCTCTTTGATCTTCGCTGCGACGGCTTGCATCGCTTCGATCTGCGGACCCGCGTCTTGCCCCGAAGACTTGGCTTCTCCGATCGCCTTCGAAGCGACGTTCCGCTCTGCCTTGAGCGCTTCGACTTCGCCGATTAGTCGGCGTCTCTCTGCGTCGGCGGCGAGGATCTGCGGAATCAGGGCGAGCGCGTTCTGGTCGCCCCGCCGTTCCATGGCGTGCACGACGGCGTCCGGATCGCTGCGCAGTGTCTTTAGGTCAAGCAAAGGATCAAGCCCGCGTCAAAACGAGCCGTGCATCCCGGGCTCGAGCACCGTGTCCCCGCAGTTCGGGTTCCCCAGCAATCGAAACATCACCGTGCCCGCGACCACATCGATCTCGAGGATCTCGATCTTGGCAAAGCGGCTACAGGCCAGCGTCCGGTCGGCTCGGCTTCGCACGACGAAAACGTCTCCCACGCTGATCGAGAGCGGCTGGGCGATGGTGTAGCCCTCCGACGGCGCATTCAGGGTCGCCTCGAACGAAGCGGACGCGCGCACCAGACCCGAGTCGCTGGTGCTATCCGTGGCGGCCGAGAACGGAACGAACTGAGGGCCCCCGGCGTCGATTTGAAACAGAAAATCCCATTGGCTGGACTGATCCACCCGGACGGTGGTTTCCAAAATGATATCGTAGGCGGGCGGATCCTCGAGTCGCCCCGTGGTGAGGTCGAACAGGGTCGCCTCGGTCGGTATGGTCGGCACATCCGCCAAGAAGGCCGCGAATGGATCGTCGCACGCGCCCATGACGGCGCCGACGGCAACCGCGATCATCAGGTACTTCGCCCGTTGTCTCATCATCACTGAAACCTGTGGTTCGGCTTGCTCCCGAGCAAGGAATTCGGCGTGGCGCGGAATCCTCGTCCGCGGTAGCTTGGCCGCGTCGCTGCCGGCTCACGACGGGTAGTTCGGGGTGTAGCCTACGCCGGACTGGACGGAGGACGGGAAAGAGAGAGCCATGTCCGCGAAGCTCAACGCGTACGCCGCGATCCTCGCTGGGGGCGTTGGAAGTCGCTTCTGGCCGGCTTCGACCCCGGATCGACCCAAACAGCTACTTCCCCTTGCCGGCCCCACGCCGCTGATCGATGAGACACTCGAGCGCGCCGTGAAGTTGGTCGGGGCGCCCCGGGTCCGTGTCGTGGCCTCCGAGCATTTCGTAGGGCTCATGAGCGAGGCCTTGACGGCCCACGGTGTCGCGCCGCTCAGGGAGCCGATGGCCCGCGGAACCGGTCCCGCGCTGGCCTGGGCGGCGCATTGTATCGAACGCGAGGCCCCGGGCGCCGTCATGATCTCGATGCACTCGGATCACCGGATCGTCCCCTTCGAAGGTCTGCGCGAGACCTTGGCGGAGGCGATCGTCCGCGCCAACGATGGATATCTTTGTTGCATTGGGGTGCGCCCGACCCGACCCGAGACCGGCTATGGCCACGTGCACCTCGGACAAGACCTCGGGAACGGCTCGTACGAGGTTTTGGAGTTTGTCGAGAAACCCGATCACGCGGATGCCGTGCGCTACCAGAAATCCGGGGAGCACCTCTGGAACTCGGGCATCTTCATCTGGCGCTGCGCGGATCTTCTCGATGCGATCCGCGAGCATTCGCCCGAGATGAGAGACGCCTTGCCGGCTTTGGCGTCGGGAGACGTCCAGCGCTTCTTCGAAACGACCGAGCCCGTCGCCATCGACGATGCGGTCATGGAACGCGCCGGGCGGGTCGCGACCATCGAAGCGCGGTTTGAATGGGATGACCTGGGCGTATGGAGCGCCGTGGCACGTTCGCGCGGGACCGACGCTGCCGACAACGCGGTCGTGGGCTCGGCGCGGCTACTCGAGGCCCGCAACAACATCGTTTGGACGGAGGCGACACGCGCGACCGTCATCGGCGTCTCGGACCTGGTGGTCGTCGAGGCGAACGGCGAGATCTTGGTCATGCCGCGCGACCGTGCCGCGGAATTGGGCGTCCTGATCAAACAGCTCGAGGCACGCAACCCATGACCAGAGATGCCGGCCCCGCACGAACGTTCGTGATGTTCGATGACGCGGTATCAGATGGCTGGGCTCCGTTTGCTCTCACCCGTCCCTGCGGAGAACTTCGCTTTGGCCGTTGGACGCTCCGGCAGCGTCTCGAGAACGTCTTTGCGGCCCGGGTCGCGGGACACGTGTCCCGACCCTGGCTATCGAACTACTGCGAAGCCGGCGCGCCACCGGTCATCTCCGCTTCCTCCCTTCCAGACGGGACCACGTCTTGGTGCGCACGCGCGGTTCCAGACCCAGGCGCCGTGCTCCCTCCTGAGCCCGGCAACCTTTGGGTCGATGGACGATTGGCGGGTGTCGTTACAGGCCCCGACGGGGAGGCGCCCGATGTGGACTGGTTCAATGCGCCCTCTCCCATCGCCGACCTGGCCGATCATCAGATCCCGGGTGTCTGGCTCGACGCGCCTTGGGATTTGGTCGCGCGGGGTCCCGAGCGCCTGGCCGCAGACCTGGCCGCGACGATCACTCCCCCCGCCGCCACGCCCGAGGGTTGCTGGGTGATCGGTTCGAACCCCATCCGATTGGGGGCCGGCGTCCGCGTTGAACCGGGGTGCCTGTTCGATACGCGTGAAGGTCCCATCGAACTCGGTGACGACGTGGAGGTTCGGATGGGGACGAGGTTGGCCGGCCCCATCTACGTCGGGGCACATAGCCGATTGCTCGGGGGTTCGGTCTCCGCGTTTTCCGGAGGACCGTACTGCTACATCCGTGGAGAGATCGAAGAGGTGACGGCGCTCGGATACGTCAACAAGGCGCATGACGGGTTTCTGGGGCACGCCTATATAGGCCAGTGGGTGAACCTGGGCGCGATGACGACCAACAGCGACCTCAAGAACAACTACGGAACGATCCGCGTGGGGCCGCCCGAGGGGACCGTCGATACCGGGTTGGTAAAACTCGGAAGCCTGATCGGCGATCACGCCAAGACCGGGATCGGGGTGCTGCTCAACACCGGGACGATCGTGGGCGCGGGTTCGAATCTCTTCGGATCCGAGTTGCCCCCCAAATGGGTGCCGCCCTTCTCTTGGGGTCAGGGCGACGACCTGGTCGAGACCCGGCGCGAGGCCTTTCTCGATACGGCGGCCAAGGTCGTAGTGCGACGCGGCGTCGAACCCGATGAATCCTTCCGGCGCTGGCTGGGCGATGTCTGGGACGCCGCCAGAGATGCGTCGTGACCTTTTCCATCGCTTCTCTCGGGAGCGGGAGCCGCGGAAACGCGTTTCTGGTCGAAGGCGACGACACCCGCATCCTCGTCGATGCGGGTTTCTCTGGGCGACAGCTGGCCCGCCGGCTCGACATCCTCGAGGTCGACCCGGAGTCGATCGATGCGGTGGTCGTCACGCACGAGCATCGCGATCATTCTGGCGGGATCGGAGTGGGCGCTCGCCGGTGGGGCTGGGCACTCAAGATGAGCTCCCGCACCCGCCGGGCTTGCACCACCTTGTTGCGCGGCCAGGAGACCTGCGATGACCTGCCCGTTTCTGGCATCCGCATCGGCGCACTCGAGATCGCGCCCGTTCCCACGTGTCATGACGCGGTCGATCCGGTCGCCGTCGTAGTACGACACGTTCCGTCGGATCTTCGAGCAGGGATCGCGACGGACCTCGGCCGCGCGACCACGCCGGTCAGGCAGGCCCTTCGCGGCTGCGCCTTCCTGGTGCTCGAAGCCAACCATGACGAAAGATTGCTTCGCGAGGGCTCCTACCCCTGGGGGGTAAAACAGCGCATTGGCGGGAGTCGGGGACACCTGTCGAACCGTTTGGCGGCCGAACTGGCGCGGGAGTTGGCGCACCCGAGACTCGGAGGCATTCTGCTCGCACATCTGAGCCACGAATGCAACGACCCCGACCTCGCGCTCGACCGCGTCGGTCAGGGTCTGTTGCCAAAGAGATACGATGGCGTGCTCGCCGCTGCGGCTCAGGACGAACCCAGCGAACGCTACCAGATCGACGAGCTCGTCAACGCGCGAACTTCGGGTCCGCAGTTGTCGCTGTTTACCTAAAGAGCACCCGCACCAAGTCGTTTCCGACCGCCCACAGCATCAAGCCCATGACGAACACCATCCCTACGGTCGTAAACCGCAGTCGCTGATCAATGCTCAAGGCCTTCCCGCGGACCCCTTCGATCCCGAGAAAGAGAAGGTGCCCACCGTCGAGCACCGGGATCGGAAGCAGATTGAAGACGGCCAAGTTGATGCTGATGATGGACATGAAGCCGAGCAGTTGCCAAAAGCCGGCTCGAGCCGCCTGCCCCGAGATTTCGCCGATCATCAGCGGCCCCCCGACTTCGCGCGCCGAGCTCCGACCCGTCACCAGGTCGCCGAGGAACTGGACGATGGCCCCCGTCCAATAGGCGGAGTTCCCCCAGCCTTGTGCGAGTGCTCCGCCCACGCCGACTTGCTCGACGACGCTCTCGATCGCGACGCCTACTTTGCCGACGGTTCGAGACTGACCGAGGATCTCGTTGAACTCCTCGACCGATTCCGGCGTGGCGATCGCCATGACCGATTCGCCGTCGCGGTCGACGACGATCTCGATCGGCTCGCCGCCTTTGCGCTCGATTCCGATGATGACCTGTGTGCGATCGCGGACCTTTCTGCCATCGATGCGTCTGATGACGTCACCCGCTTGGAGTCCGGCCGCTTCGGCGGGCGAGCCCTCCGTTACGGCGGAGATCCGCGGCGTGTCGACGCCTTGTGACATCGCGATGGCCGAAAACGCAAGGATCGCAAACAGCCAATTCATGATGACGCCGGCGGAGATCACGAACACTCGGGCCCACAGCGGCTTGGAGTCGAAGTCACGCGATGAAGGGCTGGCCACCGTCTGCTCGCTACCGCCTTCCAGCTTTGAAGTGACCTCTTCTTCGGCCATGCCGGCCATCTTCACGTAGCCCCCGAGCGGAATCCACGAGATCACATATTCCGTCTCGCCCCGTCGGAACCCGAACATCTTCGGCCCCAACCCGATCGAGAAACGAGGCACTTCGATATCCACGCTCTTCGCCGCGGCGAAGTGCCCAAGCTCGTGCACAAAGATCAGCACACCGAGCACGAGGATTGTCACTCCAATGGTAAAGATCACTCAATCGTCTCCAGAAATCGTCGCGCCAGCTCGGGTCGGAAGCGCCTCGCCCCTGCCGGACTCCTGTCGAGCCACATCTCGTGCTCGAGCATCAATTCGCCACACTTGATCGATCGAATCCACCGTATTGGGCGAGAACTGTTCCAAGGTACGACGAACGACCTGTGCAAGTTCCCCAAAGGACAAACGGCCAGCGAGGAAACCCTCGACAGCGACTTCGTTTGCGGCGTTGAAGGCGATGGGAAGTTCGCCTCCGCTTCGACCGGCCGCGACCCCTGCGGCAAACAGGGGAAAGTCGCGGTGGCGCAGCGGCTCGAACTCGAGCGGGCCATCGCGGAGCGGATCGAAGCCCGGTTCGGCCGGTGGATCATCCAACCGATCGGGAAAGCCGAGCGCCCATGAGATCGGAACCTCCATCGTGGGTCGTCCGAGTTGCGCCAGAGACGACCCATCGCAGAACTCGACCACGGAATGGATGATCGACGTCGGGTGGACCACGACGTCCACCTGGTCGTAGTCGACCCCGAACAGCACGGCGGCCTCGATCACCTCGAGCGCCTTGTTGGCGAGGGTGGCCGAGTCGATCGAGATCTTCGCTCCCATATCCCACGTTGGATGAGCCAGGGCATCGGCCGGCGTGATGTCGTCCAGGCGTTCGCGCGGCCACGTCCGGAAGGGACCGCCCGACGCGGTGAGGGTCAGACGTCTAACCTCCGCACTGGGTCGATCCGCGATGCATTGATGGATGGCTGAATGTTCGCTGTCGACCGGCAGCAGCTCCCCGCCTCCCCGATTTCGTGCGGCCAGCACGAGATCCCCGCCCGCCACGAGCGACTCTTTGTTCGCCAGGGCCAGTCGCTTCCCTGCCTCGAGCGCGGCCAGTGTAGGAGCCAACCCCGCGATTCCCACCACCGCGTTCAAGACGATGTCCGCATCCGGCGTCTGCGCGGCTTCGGTCAGAGCGTCGGCGCCGTGGCGCCACGCCCCGGGCCAGCGCGGAGCGAAGTCCTCGGGGGGCGGGGTGGTGAGCACCACGAACTCGGGATCGAACTCCCGGGCCAATGCATCCAACGACCTCCAGTCTCGGTGGGCGCTGAGCACGCGCACGCAAAAACGATCCTTGTTTCTGCGTAAGACGGCGAGGCTCGAGGCACCGATGGATCCGGTCGCACCCAAGACGGCGACTCGCTTCAAGCGCGAACCCTCACTTGAAAAGCGCCATGAAGAAGAACGCGGTCGGCAACGCCCACAGCACCGAGTCGAGTCGATCCAACATGCCCCCGTGCCCCGGGAGCAGATTCGAAGCGTCCTTTACGCCGCACTCGCGTTTGAGCGCAGACTCGACCAGATCGCCGACGATCGCCAGCAACCCGACGGTGAACCCGAACGCGATGGTCGGCCCCCAGTCCAGCGCCCAGGCGCCTGGCAATACCAGCCGCGAATACACGCTGGCGACGGCGACAGCCGCGGTCAGCGCGCACACGGCGCCCGCCACGGTTTTGTTCGGACTCACCTCGGGCGCGAGTTTTCGCTTACCGAACGCTTTGCCGCCAAAATATGCGGCCATGTCCGCGATCCATGTAATGACCAGGGGGAAGAACAGAAGTAGCGTACGCGAGACTCGATCCGTCGTCTCCGCGAAGTCGGGGTCGAGCATGAACCACCCCTCGCGGATCGGAACCGCGAAGCCCAGTAGCCCTCCGACATAAAGGATGCCGAACGCGGTGACGGCCGCGCTCTGGAGCGGCTTTTCGGACAGCGGGATCGTCGCCATCCCCAGGCCGGCAAACCCCATGAGGAGTCCAGCCGAGTAGAGCGCCGCACCATGAAACTGGCCGACCAAAACGACCAGTGGATAGAGGAACGTCGCGCAGGCGCCGAGTCGTCGGAAGGCGCGCATACCGACTCCGCGCATCATCGTCGCGTACTCCCAAAACCCGAGCGCGGCAACGACACCGAGCCCGATTGCGAACACGTAACCGCCGACATACGTGATGCCGGCGCACAGCGGGATCCCGATCCCCGCCACGGCCAACCGTTTCGAAAGGTCGGAACTCATGGAGACCGTACCAAACCGAATCGGCGATCCCTGCCGCGATAATCGATCAACGCGCCAAACAAGTGCGCACGGGAGAAATCGGGCCACAACACATCCGTGACAAAGATCTCCGAGTATGCCAGCTGCCACAGAAGAAAATTCGAGATCCTCATCTCACCGGAGGTCCGAATCAGGAGATCGGGGTCCGGCCAAGCGCTCGTATAAAGCGCGTGTGCAAACTGATCGGCGGTGATTTCCTCTGGATCCAGCTCACCTGCCGCCACGCGACGGGCCAACGATCGGCACGCGGCGACGATCTCGCCGCGCGCACCGTAACTGATCGCCAAGTGGACATGGAGCGACGTCCCTTCGGCCGTGGCTCCCTCGAGCTCCGCGATGGCGCGGATGGCGCCTTCCCCGAGGCGTTCGAGGCTGCCAAAGACCGTGACCCGAATGCCCTTCTCGGCCAACTCCGCGCGTTCGGTCGCGACGTACTCTTCCAAGAGCGCCATCAGCGCTTCGACCTCGTCGGCTGGCCGCGACCAGTTCTCCTCGGAGAAAGCGTACAAGGTCAGGTGCTCGAGACCAGCCTCTGCGGCCCCCTCGATGATCTCACGGACCGAGGACATTCCGGCGCGATGGCCCTCCCAACGGGGAAGATCTCGTTCTCCCGCCCACCGTCCGTTGCCATCCATGATGACGGCGACATGGCGCGGTACGGGTCCGGTCTGCACTTCCTCGATCGTCGCGGTGTTCGGGGCGGTCGCTTGGCTCATCGGGCTCCTGCAGTAACGAATCGACGCAATCCGGGTCCGCCCCCGAGAAACGAATACGCCTCGTATCCCTCGCGTTGCATCTCCTCGACCAAGTACGCGGTCCGGATCCCTTCGGCGCATACCATGACGTACGTCTCTCTTCGATCGAGATCCTTGAAGTTATTCTGAACATCTACCAAATCGCGGTGCTCGGAACCCGGCCAATGCCACGTGTCGAATGCCCGAAGCGAGCGAGTGTCGATGACCGTCGCCCCTTCTGGGATCGTTCGAACATAAAGAGACGCGCCGGCCATCTCCTCCGGTCGCAACGCGCGAAGGTCGACGGTGCGCCGTCCCGCGATGGCCACGTCGAGTTCCTCCCGCCCCACGGCGAGTTCCTGCTCGGCCACCGACTCGGGTGTGGCGGCGGTTACCGGTTTGCCTTGACTCACGTCACAATACTCTCGGATCCGCGCGGAAAGATCGTGCGTTCCGACTTCGCGCGCGCGCACCAAGATCTCTTCCTTGTGAAACCCGAGAAGCGGACGAAGCACCGGCAAGTCCGACGCCCCATCGATGGCGCGCAGGTTCGTGAGCGTCTGCGAGGACACCTGTCCGACCGACTCGCCGGTCACGAGCGCCTCCGCGCCGATCCGAGCGCCGATCTCCGCGGACGCGCGATACATGAGTCGCTTGAGCACGACTTGGAGATACGCGGGCTTCGCTCGCTCCTGCATGGCCTCGACCACCGGAACGAAGTCGAGGACGTGAAGCCGCGGACGCGTGCCGTAGCTCCAACGATCCGCCAAGATCTTGGTCACCTCGACGACCATGCGTTCGTAGGCCGTGCCGCCCAGGTTGCAGAAGACGTAGTCGAGCCGAATCCCACGACGCAGCGCCATCCACGCCGCCACAGGAGAATCGAAACCTCCGGACATCAAGGCCAGCGCCTGGCCTTGAACTCCGAGCGGCAATCCGCTGGGCCCTTCCAAGCGATCTTCGAAGAATAGAGCGCGATCGTCTCGGATCTCGACAAAAACCGTTACGTCCGGGTTGTCGAGGTCCACCGTCGCACCGGGGTTCAGGGCGGCGCCCAACTCTTTGTGGATGTCGGCGGATGAAAAGGTGTCCGCCCCCGAGCGGCGCGCGCGCACCGCATAGGTCCGCCCGCGAACCTTGTCGGCAAACAGTTCGCGACCGACCCTCACGATCGATTCGAGATCCGCCGCGCACTCTCCGATCACGAGGGAGCAGCTCGAGATCCCGAACGTGCGAGCCAACGGTTCGAGAAAGCTCTCGTCCGCGGCCTCGATCCAAAACCGGCTCCAGTCGGGCCGGAGCCGGGCATCGCACCCTTCCGCGGCGAACGCATCGCGGAGGTTGAGGGCGAGCTTCTTCTGAAACCGCGCGCGGGTACGCCGGGCCTTGGTGGAAAGCTCCCCGGAAAACCGGACGAGGGCGCTTACACCGGCGGCGCCGGTTTGGAGCGACGCCTCGTCGTCCTCCGCCTCTCCGTTCCCGTTCTTACGTATCTCTGTCATTCCACAAGTTACCCCGCCCCCTCCGTAACCGGAACGCGGTTTGCCGATTCGGCGCCCGCGGGGCGTAGAGGCGGCTCTCCGAGGCCGAGAGCTTATAAAGTACAGAACGCCGAGGTGGTTGCACTTAGGGTGTGGCTCACTTCTGCTCGGTGGCGGGGATCCAGAGCGAGCGCGTTTTCGTTCCGCGGTATTCGAAGGGTGCCGACGTCGCTCGTGGCGTCTCGCGAAGTTGCCATCGGGATCGTGGCCCGGCGATCTTCGCTCGATGGACATCACCCCGTTACAGAAGCTTCTTGTTGAGCTGAAGCGCCGACGCGTGTTTCGTACGGCCGCTGCCTATGGGGCCGGCGCGTTCGTCGTCTTGGAGGCGATCGACCTGCTGGCCGAGGGTCTTCAGCTTCCGCAGTCGGTGCTCACGGCTTCAACCGTCTCTGCCTTGGTGGGATTCCCGCTCGCTCTGGCCCTTAGTTGGTTCATCGAGATTCGGCCGGAGGGGCGCCTAGCGAGGACGCAGGGAGTGACCGACGCCGAGCTGGCGGAGCTGATTCAGGAGGCCCCGGCCCGCCGCTGGGGAGGTGGGCTGCTCGCCCTCGGAGGCGTCGTCCTGCTGGCCGCGGGTATCGTCACCGGCTCCGGAGGGGCCTGGCTCCTCTCGCTCCAAAACCAGGACGAGCAGTTCGCGGCCCAGACCCTACCGTTGATCGAACAACTGCTGGTCAACAACGAGTACCTGGATGCGTTCGACCTGGCGACACAGGTCACGGCCACGTCCGGTCCGGAGCACGTCCCGGAAGAACTGTGGGAGAGGATGTCGAGACGGGTCTCCGTGGAATCCACGCCCAGTGGTGCCGTGGTCCACGTACAACCGTTCGATCCCGATGCGCCCTGGACGGAATTGGGTCAGACGCCGCTGACCGACGCACGAGTGCCAAACGGCATCTTGCGCTGGCGCGTGGAGCACGATGGATTCGTGGACGGCGAGTTCGTGGGGTCCTCCGGGCAGCCCGAGCTGTCGTTTGCGCTGCACGCCGAGGACAGTCCGGAATCGAGCATGGTCCGCGTGCCGGGACGCAACGTCCGCCTCTACGCACTGGGGGGCGTTCGGGCCCCCACGGCGCCCATAGGGGACTTCCTGCTGGATCGCTTCGAGGTCACCAACGCCGAGTTCGCTGAGTTCGTCGAAGCCGGAGGCTACGAACGAGAGGAGCTTTGGGTCCACGAGATCCGGGACGGCGACGCCCTCCTCACCTTCGACCAAGCCATGGAACGGTTCGTGGACGCCACCGGCCGATCGGGGCCCGCCACCTGGGAGTTCGGCACCTTCCCCGACGGACAGGGCGACCATCCGGTCGGCGGAGTAAGCTGGTTCGAAGCGGAGGCCTACGCCGCCTTTGCCGGGAAGGAATTGCCGACCCTGTATCACTGGTACCTAGCGGACAATGGCGCTAGCCTGGAGTTGATGCCCGGCTTCATTCTCCGCGTCGCGAATTACGAGGGGCCAGCCCCGAGAGCGACGGGCGACGCGAAGGCGATCGGAGTGTTTGGGGCCTATGAGATGGCGGGAAACATGCGGGAGTGGACCGCGTCCGCCAGCGACGGTGGCTACCTCTCGTTGGGAGGAGCGTGGACGGACCCCTCCTACCTCTATCTGATCCCCCCGATACTGCCTCCGCTGGACCGCGACCCAGGGAACGGGTTTCGGACCATGAGGCAGTTGGAAGAGGTGGAGCAGCCGGACGTCGCTTGGGCGGCGCTCCCGACCGCGTGGCAGCCTGACCCCCGGGCTGCCGTCCCGGTGCCTGACGATGTCTACCGCTTGTTCACGGGTCTTTTCGAACGGGAGCCCATCGCGCTCGAGCCGACCATCGAAGAAGAGGACGACTCGTCGCCGCTTTGGACCAAGCAACGCATCACCTATGCTGCGGGCTACGGCGACGATCGCATGACGGCACTCCTCTACCTTCCCAAGAGCGCACGGCCTCCTTACCAGACGATGATCTTCATGGGAGGGGTCGGCTCGTTCAGTCAGCGGCCGAGTGACACGGAAGGACAGATCCAGAACTGGGGGGGCATGGAGATGATGCTGCGAGGAGGCCGGGCGGTGCTCTTCCCGTTGTGGAAAGGATCGTATGAGCGCGCCGACGGATACTCGGTCCTCGGCTCCCTGGCACCGGCGTGGCGGGAAAAGAACGTTCAATGGGTGAAGGAGCTGCGTCAGTCCATCGACTATCTGGAGACACGGGACGACATCGACGCGGACAGGGTCGGCTACCGGGGGGCCAGCTTCGGAGCCGGAATGAGCCCGGTCCTGCTCGCACTGGAGCCACGGCTCAAGACGGCCGTTCTGACGGGCGCAGGCTTCTTCGTGGTCTCGGCGGCCATAGAGGGATTCCCGGCCGACATCGATCCGGCGACCTACGCGCCACGGGTCACGCAACCGGTCCTCATGATGAACGGGCACTACGACGCCATCTTCCCCTACGAATCCTCGCAGGTCCCGTTTTTCGAAGCT
>JAJCZV010000047.1 GCA_029262175.1 Gemmatimonadota bacterium | reverse complement strand
CAAGCACGCGAACCGGTAGCGAACTCGTGAACTGGTAGGCCGCCGCGTCTTGCCCCGGCACGTGTGCCGTCACGACCCCGAAGTGACGGTCACCCAGGAAGAAGGCGAACGTCGCGGTTCGATTGACGACGCGTGTCTCGGTCAGTTGCCCGCCCGGTCCGAGCACGCGGAATCGGTTGTCACCGGTTCCGGTCTTTCCGCCGATGGGGACCCGCACCCCGTCGATCCGAGGTGCTGCGGCCTGGATCGATCGGGCCGTACCCTGCTCGACGACATCGAGTAGCGCCTCTCGTACCGCCCCGGCCAGCTCGGATGACAGGACTCGTTCCCCGGGGCTCGGGGACGCGGCCAGGTAGGTCTCGAAGGGCGTTTCGGCCGCGAAGTGCAACCAATCCATCCGACGAAGCGGCGCCTGGATGCCATCGTTCAAGATCGTGCCCACCAAATCCGCGAGCGAGCCAGGACGATCTCCAGAACTCCCGATCGCCGTCCCGAGGGAGGGGACCAGGTTCTCGAACGGATACCCCAGCCGCTGCCAAGCTCGTTGGATTTCGAGAAACGCCTCGAGCTCGAGGATCACCGAGATGCTTCGGTCCTGCGCGCTCTGACGCCGCGCACTGAACAGCCACGTGTAGACGTCGTGCCGGGCTCCGCTGCTTGCCGCCAGCGCCCCCGAAATACTGTCGCCTGGTTGCTCGATCCGGTGGCGGGCCACCCAAAGCTCCAGAGGATGAACGGACGCCAAGTATCCTTGGTCAGCCAGCGAAAAGGTTTGTGCGTCGGAGCGATCGTAGAGGTCCCGCATCGCGCGCTCGGCGAAAGCCGTGTTGGCCGAACCTGCCGCTATGAAGCTGGCGAACTCGGCGAACTCGGCGTCGGGGCGCACCGAGCGAAAAACCCAGGCCAGTCGCAGCGGTGTCATGCGCCGGCCCTCGACCAGGGAGGCGAGGACTTCCTCGGGGCTCTTGCCCCGAAACTTGGAGTAGAAGCGAGAGACGAAGATCCTCCCCTCGCGTTCAACGAAACGATCGAGATAGGCCTGCCGACGGGTGTCCGCAGGGTCCTCGAGTATCTGGGCCGACGCGCCGGCAACGCGCCAACGGTAGAAGCGCTCCACGTCTCGCATCATGCGGACGAATACGAGGTTGACCGAATGGCGAAAGCCTGCCCGAACCGAAAGAACTCTGCCGTCGAACGAGCTGTCGAAGTTCCGGAACACGTGCGAACCACCGCCGGTGAAGAAACGCTCGTTCGGGTTCGCGGAATAGGTGCGGTCCATCGCCGCGGTGATCAGCTCAGCCCGTGTCGTCTCGGGCTGCCGATCGAGATAGTCGATCGCCCACCGCGTCAAAGGATCGGGGAGGCTGTCGCCGATCGCTCGCTTCGCTTCTGGAGCAAGCGGAGCGAGTCGGGTGTGCAATCGCTCGACGATCTCCAAGTACGTGACCAGAGTTCTCAGTTTCGCGGTCGACCCCAGCTCGAGTCGAGAACTCGCGTTCAGATCGAAGGGCCCCTCGAAATTGTCCGTCTGAACGCGCACGACGCGGGCGTCGGGAGTCTGCTCGTAGAGGACGAAGCTGTACACGACCTTGCTCGGATCCCCAGTTGCCAGGAGCCGCCGGTCTGTCAGACCTGCTTGACGTACGAACTCCGGATCCCCCAGGCGCCGAAGCAGGGCGGTGACGGAGTCCTGAATCGATGTTTCAATCGTGCTCCCGGCCCCGAGATCGAATCGGTCGAGGTCATAGAACCGACTCGTTCCGGTCAGCGAGAGAAGGTGCGTTCGCGCTGCGGTAGCAGCTTTCCGTCTTACGAACGACGCGGGCTGTGCGGCGGGCACGCTTTCCGACCGCTGGACTCGCGCGCCGCGCGCCGCGTCGATGAGCTCTTGGCGAATCTCTCCTCGGCTCTCCAAGAGGTCGAGATACGTATCGGCTAGCCGGTCGAGATCGGCGCGGCCTTCGGCCCTGGCCAGATAATAGGAAGGTCGCCGCTGCGCGAGGATCAGGTTCAGCACCGCTCGAAACGCCTCTCCGTGTGTGAGAGACGTCGTCACCTCCGAGCCAGCGTCGAGGCCACACATCGCCTCGACATCGACCCCCGGCACCGAGTCTACGCGGGGCGCGTTCGGCGTCGTATCCGGTTTCAACGGGCATTCGTGAAGAAGCCGATTGACGGTGTCGGGATCCAGGCCGTACCACGCCCGCAGTCCGCCCAGCAGCCCGATGACTTCGCCAGAGGTCGGCGCGGCGGCGAGCGGCACCGAATTCACGTAATCCAGTACGATTCGACGGCGAGTCGCGTAGGTGTTCGGGCCCTCCGAATACGCGCGCACGGACGCCGTTGCCATCTGGCCGATCTTGTCTCGCGGCGTCCGCGTGACCCCGTCCGGGGAGTGTCGGAACTTCTCGATTTGGGTGGCAAGCGTGCTCGCTCCGGACATCGCGCCAGAGCGACCGAATTGACGACCGACAAAGGCCAGCGCGGAGCCGGCGAGGCGATCCCATTCTACCGCAGGATTACGGGTGGGCGACGCGGCGCCGAGCAATTCACGGTTCTCGATAAATAGAAGGGTACGCACGACGGGATCCGGGATCGACTCGAAACTCGGGTAGACCGCCTCAGGGTAGCGGGCCTCGAAAAGCGTCTGCCCGGATCGATCGACGACCTTCAGGCCGGCCTGGGGTTTTTCATCGTAGATCGGGAAGAGCCCAAGCTCGATCGCGCGGTCCAAGCGTTCTGATCCCTGAGCCTGGGCAACGATTTCGAAGCCCCTCTCCTCCAGACGCGACACGATTTCCGGAAGCTGGGTATAGCCGAACCTCTGGTCGTACGGACCCGAGGCGGCGAGCACAGGACGGCCCGCGGGTCCCGATTCCAACGAATAGCCGATGTCGGCGGCCCAGGAAGAAAGGACCCGCGACTGGAGCCAAGAGCTGCGCATTTCCAGGTACGAAAAAAGCGACAACAGGACCGTGATCCCAATTGCCCACCGCAGCCAGCGGCGCTTCTTGGGGGTCGGGGCACCCCCAGCGTCGAGCCCGACGGATGCCGACGAAGAGGACTCCTTACTGCCAGGTCCTGCCGTCATGAATGCGTCGCCTCGTGTCACAGGATGCAGCTAGGTACCACGACAGTATACGCCTGCCGGCATGAACAGGGGCACAACACGCTGCGGCCACCGGACGACCATCGCCGGGCCTGGGGGTCTGGGTCAATGCCAATCAGACGGCTGGTTCAATCCACGTCGGCAAACACAACCTTTCGAACCAGGCCTCTCTCTTCCTGATCTTTCTTGATAGGAATGCCGTCCGCTGGGAACACAACGTGGACGCCGCCAGCTATGGTTGGAGTGCTGGCGATCGGCTTCTTGTTCGGATGACCTGGGACTTTTCAACCGCGGTCGGTGAACGGAACCTGCACCTTTACATCAACGGTCAAGAACTCCCGCTGACCGGGCAGGTGTCGACCGGTCAACACACGCTCCCATCTGAAAGTGCTGCAAGCAGGATCCATGTCGGAGCCGGCGATCTGTCGGGGGTGATCCCGGCCGGCGGCGTGTACGACGAAGTTGGGATTTGGGACAGGGTTCTTCTGCCGAATTGATGCGACTGATCGTGGGTTGATCGTGGGTCGGTTATGGGACCAATCCAGCCTCAACGCCGCCGTCATCGAGGCCTTTGCGCCTCACCTGCGGTGGGAGTAAGCCCACGCGGCTCCGGCCGGGCCAAGACCACAGTCCTTGCGTCGGATGAGCGGGATCGCTGCTAAGCCCCTTGCCTCGAATCGGTTGCAGAAACCTGATGACCGAGCCCTCACCCGTGGAACGAACTTTGAATGTCTCGATAGCCTTCGCATGCGAAGAATCGACCCGCGTAGAAGGCACACCGGTCGCGAGGCCGGGTCGCAAAACTAGGGACCTCCAGTAGGCCGCCCGGTCGCACAGCGGAACGTTGTCATATGGTTCGTCGTCCGACGGCCTCTACTGTGAGGAATCCCTGTGAAAATTCCCAGAATGGCTCTCAGCTTGACCGCGCTCGTCGCTGTAGTCGCGTGCGCTCAGGAGGACACGCCGTTGTCTCCCCAGTTCAGTCACGCGGGTTGGGCGAACGCGGCCCATCTTCAGGTTTGCAAGGTCGGAACGGCGGCTTCGTTCGATATCCTCGTCAACGACCCGTCGACCGGTCCCGGTGCAGACGTGGACTTGCAGGACGTTCCGCTCGCGGATGGCGAATGTCGAATCTTCTATGACGTACCGCTGATCCCCGAGACGCCGTCGCCGGCCGTCGAGTATATCGTCACGGAAAACGTGCCGGTCGGGACCGCGCTGACAAAGATCGTGCAGGAGACGTTTAGCTTCAGCAACACCCCGCTGACCTCGGTCGATATCATTGGATCGAATACCGCGTCCGGCCTGATCACCGACGACATTGGGGCAGTCTTGACCTTCCACAACACCGCCGTGGCGGCCGCTGACGGCCGGATGACGGGCGGTGGAAACCCCAAGATCGACGGTGTCAATTTCGGTCTGACGCTTCACTGTGATATCACGCTGTCGAACAACCTCGAGATCAACTGGGCTGGCGGGAACTGGCACCTGTCCAAGCCGATCGACTCTGCGGTTTGCATCGACGATGTTGCGATCGACCCCGCACCGCCCGCGGCGCCCTTCGACACCTTCCAGGGCGTAGCGACCGGTCGTCTGGACGGCACCGACGGTTCGGTGGTGCACTTCGAGTTCATCGATGCAGGCGAGCCCGGACGAAACGACCTTGTTTCCATCCAGATCTGGGCAGTCGGAGATGATCCGAGCTTCGATGCGCCGATTCTGGACGTGTCTGGGAATTTGAAGAAGGGCAATCTCCAGGCGCACTTCGATCAGCCGCATCGATAGAGGCGCTGGTCGGGTCAGCGAATCCGACCAACGGACAGGCGTAAGTCACGGTAAGAAACTAGGTGGCCCCCGGTGGGGGCGGGATGTCGCGGCGTTGGGCAAGGCCCGATGATTTCGGGCTGGCGCCCTTCGAAACGACTCGCTTCGCTCCCACCAGGCGGCCGCCTTGTTTTTGAGCGACACCCGTCAACGCATCGCCGTTGACGCGCATCTAGTGAAGCCTCAAGATGCGGTCGCGAGACATCCGGTCAGAGGGAATCCTCCACCCGCATACGAGGTTGCTCATGGGACGACGCGCGATGTCGCCCGCGATTGCCTGCGCCGCGATCGCTCTTCTTGCCGGATCACTCCAAGCGCAAAGCCTTCGCGACGTCTTCGACGAATTGTTCGTGTTCGGAAACGGCAGCGATCAACTGTTTCTGGCCGGGTCAGCCGGACTGGCGACGACACAGATTCACGGGGACCACTTCATCCCCTCTCAATCGGCGGGCAACGGAGCCCTGCTCGGCTTCTTGACGTCGTCGCTGGCCGTGAACGTCAGCTCGTTTCCGCTCCCCTCGACCGTAAGTAGCGAGACGTTTCGGTTTGTCGATGGAGTGCCGACACCGACCTCGAACAGCTTCGGCCCGATTACGGCCGAACGCGCGCAAACGGTGGGTCGCGGACGATTCAACGCGGGTGTCAACTACTCCCGGATCCCGTTCAACTCGTTGCGCGGCGTTGATCTTCGCGCCCTGGAGCTCACCTTCACTCACGTGGACGTCGACTTCGATGGGTGCGATGAAGCGGCTGGCGGGGACTGTACGGAATTCGGGATTCCGCAGGTCGAGAACGATGTGATCGATCTCTCGCTCGACATCGGCTTGGAGGCCGAGATTTTTGCCTTCTTTGGCACGTTCGGCCTCACGGATCGCGTCGACCTCTCGTTCGCGATCCCAATCGTGAGTCTTTCTCTCGAGGGGAACTCTCGCGCCAGTGTAGATGCGAGCACGACGGATCAGGCCCTGCACTTTTTCGGAGGAACGCCGGAGAACCCCGTGCTCGACGCGCGGAGTGCCGTTCGCGGTTCTGCGAGCGGGCTTGGCGACGTCGCTGTGCGTCTCAAGGCCCGGGTAACCGACAATCCGATCTGGAATGTTGGAGTTTTGGGCGAGATGCGAATCCCGACCGGTCGAGAGGAGGACTTTCTGGGTACCGGCGATCTCAACACCAAGGGCGTGTTGATCGTGTCCGGTCTCTACGAGGAGTTCTCGCCGCACCTGAATCTCGGATTCGAGTTTCGAGGTAGTGATCTCGATCAGAACGAGCTCGAGGTGGTACTCGGCTTCGATCATCTATTGGCGAGTTGGGCGACGGTCGCCGTGGATTTGCTTGGCGCCTTCAAGATGGGCGAATCGGTACTCGCCTTCCCGGAACCGATCCAGATCACATCACCGTTTCCGCGCACGGTCCGGCGGACCAACATTCCGGACCGGCAGGACGACATCATCGATGGATCGTTCGGCTTCAAGTTCCGAACGGGCGGGGGGCTGGTCCTCGTCTCGAACTTCTTGGTGGCGCTCAATGACGGAGGGTTGCGGTCTAGGGTGACCTCGACCTTCGGCTTGGAGTTCCTTTTCTGAGCCTCAGGCGGCCACGATCACCCAACGACCGTCGCGTTCCGCGAAGCTGAAGCTCTGACGAAACGCCGGTTGCTCTTGCTGCCGGGACCCCTCCACGTACCGCCAAGTCGTCGATACCTCCACGCGGATGCTCGCCCCGTCAGACACGAGGGTGGACCAATCCGGCGCATGCGAAACTCGAATCTCGCCTCTGCGCTCGAAAAACGTCTCAAAGTTTGATGCCTGCTCCCCGGATAGCGTGACCCAGACGCGACGAACCGCCGCAATGTCCTCGGCGTAGAGTGCCTGACTCAACTCGGCCAGGGTCGTCGTAACGAGTTCCCGGGGAGAGGGCCGGACTTCTTCGACCGGCTCGGGCTGCGCGATCTCGGCCGGACGGGGAACGGTGCGATACAAGGCACCGGCTCCGGTCAAATCGGCGATCGCGGCGAATAGTTCGCCGGATTCTTCGCTACGTCCGGCGTTCTCCTCGAGCGTGACGGCCGTCGCGTACTCAGGCGCGCCGTCGTCCGCTGCGTCGCGAAGTCGCGCGACGTCTTCCTTCAACGCGCCGAGGCGCGCTCTTCGCGCCGTCTCGGTCTGTTGGCTCGCGAGTAAGAAAAGTTCTGCAGCCGTCTCCATCAGGCCGCGGGCGTCCTCGTATCGACCGGTCGCGGCGACCGCCCCCGCCTCATCCCAAACCGAATCGGCCTGGGCCGACAGTGCGGGCACAGTCTCGTTGATCCGGGCGGAGCGGGCGGCGGTTCGGGTCGCACGAGCGGTCTCGCGGGCCGACTCGAATGCCTCCAGCGCGCGCGAGGCGGCCAGGTCACTGCCCCCCGGGGCCGTCTGCGGCGCGGGAGCCGCGACGGATCGTGCGCCATTCGCGGCGCGGTCCGTCGCGTTGGTCTCCTCGGCTGAACGCTCCGTCTGAGGGGGATCCATCTCGGCTGCGGTCGAGTCTGCCGCGCCCTGCCCGTCACCAACCGGCGAGGCCGTGTCGACGCCGACCTGCTCGAACGTGGTCGTGGCTGCTGCGTCGTCCACGGAAGCCAGGGTAGCCCGATCCGAGAACGCGTTCTCGCGCACCACCCAGGCGACCGCAACCAGGCCAAGGACGGCGAACACGCCGACTCCCGCCAATAGCGTGCGACGCCAGGTTAGGAGGGCGCGCCGACCGCTCCGCTCCCGCGCATCTGTGGAGTCCGATGGGTCTCGGGAGGGAGCGCCAGCAGAGGGGTGGATGCCCTCCTGGACGAAGGCGGTCGCCGCGACGACCGGGAGGCCGATCATGAGAAGGACCAGCGCGAGCGGCTGTACCCACTCCGGGAGCGGCGTGTTCTCGACAACCATTTCCACGGCCTGGAGCACGCCCCAGGACCCGGCAACGTAGATGCCGAGTACCTGCCACAGAGATCTGCGGTGGATCTCGCCAATCAGTTGTTTGACACGCAGCATCGAACGGCTCCAACCACACGGTTCCCCAAGACCTTAGCGCCGCGCCGGTCGACGCGCAGAACTCCCCTCCCAAACATACAAACGCAATCCACGGTGCAAAAAGCGCACTCCCGGATCGCCCCACAAGCGCGCGCCCGCGGCTTCGGACGTCAAGCCCCACCCCCCTGGGCTCCTGGTCTCGAGAGGACCGACCGACCTTCGTCGTTCGCCCGCCCAGTGCGTTCGCGGCTATGTTGAGCCGACGGAACCGAGCCTTGGGCGGGAACGGGAAACCAGCAGAGGGGCACCATGAAGCGATTAGACCGAGTCAGTTTGGCTTGTTTGTGTCTGTGTCTTATCCCGGCGGCCTGCACCATGGAGTCGGACGAGGCCCGCGCGGTGGATGCCGCGCCGACGGTGACCGCAGCGGTGGCCGACAGCTGCTCGGTTTGGACGGAGTACCGAGGTCTCCTGGGCGCCGAGAGCGCGAAGATTCGGCGGGACGGCGACGAGGTATTCGTCTGGGCCGGCGGAGATGAGGAGGGCCCTGGGGCCGAGTGGTACGAGTTCACCGGGGCGCTCATCGAAGCCGAAGGCCTTCAATACGGAATCGGGCGCGACCGCATCCCGTCGATCGACGTGCCCCACTTCGTCGCCCCCGACGACCCGCGACTCATGGAGCTCCCATCGAGCCCGTATCGTCGATGCGAACGACCGCAAACACCCGGCGAGATCATGGTCATCGGCTACGTCGCCGATGGGTCCGCGCGGGCGTATCCGACAGCGCTCCTCGACCGACATGAGGTCGTGAACGAAACGTCCAACGGGAAGCCGTTTACCGTCGGGTGGTGACCTCTCGCAAATCTGTCCGTGGTGCACGGACGGGAGAACGACGGAGAGGTGTTCGAATTTGGCGTCAGCGGCTACGTGTATCGGAACACGTTCCTCCTATACGACCGGCCGACGCAAAGCCTGTGGTACCCGCTCGACGATGAGAAATGGACCGCGATCTCGGGGCCCAGGCTCGGGGAAACGATTCCGTTCGTCGACGAGCCGGGCGTGCTGCCCTTGAGCGAATGGCTCGCGCTACACCCGACGTCGACGGTTCTTTTGGGAGATCAGGCGGACTACCCGGAGGGATGATCCGCTGCTAGCCGTCGCAAGCGAGGCTGTTAGCCATCGCAAGCGAGGCTGTTAGCCGTCCAGAACGAAGCGGGTGACCTGGATCGTGCCAAGATCCCCACAGTCGCCGGACTCCGAGTAGAGACCTTCGACCGTAAGGGCTTGCCCGGGTCGAAGGTTTTCGGTCTCCCCCGTGAGGCCGTACACATAGCCGTCTCCGTCGCGCATCGTGACGCAGTCGGCGCCTTCATTGGTGACGAGACCCCTACGTAGGACGTGTCCGTTCTCGTTGGTGACATGGAACGGATGGGAGAGTCCGGTCGGGCTGAAGTTGCCGTTGAAGATGATGACGATGAGTGGCTTGTCCCACGACGCGCTGGCCGGTATTCGAACGGACGCCGAGACTTCTCCAAACTCGGTTTGCGATCCCTCTCCCAACGCTTCAAAGCCTGCGCCCGTGGATCCGACCCCGATGTTCACCGTGGCTTGCAGGGGGAGGTTCTCCGTGTAGACGGAAACGACGGTGCCGGGCGGACCGCTGAGCGGGACCACCGACTGAATGTGCCGTAGCGAATCCGGCGCCGACTGAGCGTCCGCGGCGCCGGAAAGCATGAGGATCGCCGCCAGGCAACACGCGACCGCGCGCCGGGCGTCCCGTCGAAGATTGCTGACCATCGGACCTCCAAACGAGCCCGCGGCTGTGGTAGCTAGGGCACGAGTTCGGGTTGCCGTTTCTTCAAGATAAACAGGCCCTCGCGCATGCTGGACACGAGGATATTCCCGGATTCGAAGAACGGGTAGTTGCTCCACGAACCCGCAAAACCGGGTTGGTCCGGCGCCCCGGGCACCGTGTCGAAGAACCCGACGGGCTCAGGGCTTTCGGGATCGGAAATGTCGAAGATTCGAAGACCGCTCACGTAGTTCGATTGATACATGAACTGACCGCGAACGTAGAGGTTGTGGTCCGAGGCCGGATTGTCTTGGATAAACTCTTTCACCAGCACCGGATCGTCGAGATCCTTGACGTCCCAAACCATCGTCCGCGTCCCTGTCGTGAGCCCAGACAGCTCGTCCAGCTCATCGTTGAGATAGAAGTACGCTTGATCTTCCGACAGCCAGCCCTGGTGCGAGTAGGCCACGTTGGGATACGTGGCGCTCGAAATCGGCGTGGGGTTGTCTTTGTCCGTCACGTCGCCGATACCCAGCGCGCTCTCGCTGGCGTTGAAGCAGATTTCTTTGCCGGTGTGGTCGGCATCCGGCCCGCGGTACGACACGCACTGCGCGTCGTGCGTATACCCCGGCGCGTTCTGCCCCGTGGCCGGGTCGGAGTAACAACCCGCGAAGGTGGGGTTCTTGGGGTCGCGGAGATCGATCATGTGCAGCGCCCCGCCGCACGTCTCGCCGCTACCGCTGCCCCCGACGACATACCCGAAGCCAGAGGTCTCGTTGATCACGATGTTGTGGGCAGACCCGAAGTTGGCGTAGTGCGCATCTTCGTCGAAGTCCACCGGAGCGTCGGTCACATCGCGCAGTCGGGTGAGATCGAAAATCTGGATCCCGTGATCGCCGGCGTTGTCGGCCACCACGAACGCATGGTTGTCGTAGACCTTCATGTCGCGCCACAAGTTGGGCGTCGCTCCCTCGGTGAGCGGAAGGTTGCCGAGATACGTCGGGTTCTCCGCGTCGGTGACATCGATGAACGACGTGCCGTCGAAGCGACCCAGGATCGCGTACTCACGGCCCGTGTCTGGATCGGTCCACCCCCAGATGTCGCTGACCATGATCCCGCGTGCACCGCCCACGGCGCTGACCGGTAAGAACGAGACGAGTTCCACGGCGTCGCAGTCGAAACCCGCCACCGCGCCGTCGTCGCCGCAGCGCTGTTCGCCCCCGACTTCCGCGGTGCGCCCAAACTCAGCCTCGACGATCGACGCTTCCTCGGCCCATTCGCCCGATGCGTCCCGGCCGAAAACGAACCCGATCCCTTCGAAGAACTCCGAAGCGGGGGCGCCGACGACCGCGAAGTCCTCGCCGCCCGCGACGGCGTTGCCGAGGAAACCCATGAGGCCTTTGGTCTCCGCGCTGAGAACGGCTTCCTC
>JAJCZV010000046.1 GCA_029262175.1 Gemmatimonadota bacterium | reverse complement strand
CACCCAAGGCATCGCATTCCGACTGGATCGCATATGTCGTCGCCGCAGGTTGCGACCGCGCCGGCACATATCCCATTCGCACAAGTGTCGGCGGAAGTACA
Source organism: Gemmatimonadota bacterium (assembly GCA_029262175.1). Classification (GTDB taxonomy): domain Bacteria; phylum Gemmatimonadota; class Gemmatimonadetes; order Palauibacterales; family Palauibacteraceae; genus Palauibacter. Next base: position 3,796 of record JAJCZV010000046.1, on the reverse strand, counting down.
GAAGTTGCCGTCATCGCAAAGGCTGGAATTGTTTGTAAATTGACAAGTATCGATGTTGCAGGAACCTGTTGTGCATGGGTTCAAATCATCGCAGTCCGAATCCGTAAAACAGCTGGCGCAAGCACTGGTTGTCTCGTCGCATGCTTGCCCGGGGCAAGTTTCCGCCGTGCCGGTGCACACCCCATTTTCGCATGTATCTGCTGACGTACAAAACAACCCATCGTCGCATGGATCTACGACCTGCGTACCATCGTGAGCGCAGAATCCACCGCCTCCACCTCCCGGGCTTTCTTCGCAGAAATCGAATGTACATGGATTTCCGTCGTCACAGTCAGGCAGCGCGTGGACGCAGACTCCAGCTTCGCAGGTTTCTGATCCATTGCAGAAGTCAAAATCTCGACAATTGTTAGTGTCGTCGTTTATGCTGATGCATGCTCCCGCTTGACACGAATCGTCGGTGCAAGCGTTATCATCCGTACATAGATTCGTATCGTCTGTTGCATTGCTGCAACCAGTCAGTGGGTCGCAAGAATCGTTTGTGCAACCATTGCTGTCGTCGCAATCAACCGCCGATGTATCAATGCCCACGCAAGAACCTAAATCATCGCCTAGACATACATCTCCAGTCGTACAGGCGTTCCCATCGTCGCAAGCATTAACGATTCCAGTGCCATTGTGGATGCATGAACCACCTCCGCCACCTCCTGGGCTATCTTCACATGAGTCAATCGTACATGAGTTTCCGTCATCACAGTCGCGAGGTGTCGTTGCACATACTCCGGCTTCGCAGAATTCCGACCCGTTGCAAAAATCAAAATCGAGACAGGAGTTCGTGTCATCGTTGACACTGATACATAGACCGCCCTGGCAGCTATCATCTGTGCATCGATTATCGTCGCTACAGGCGTTCGTATCGTCCGAGAGGTTGTTGCATCCAGTCGCGGGGTCGCAGCTATCGTCGGTACAGGGGTTCAAATCGTTACAGTCGACCGCGGATGTATCAACTCCTATGCATGAACCACCAAGGTCGCCTTGGCACGTATCTCCAGTTGTGCAGGCATTACCATCGTCGCACAGATCAACAACGTCGGTTCCGTTGTGTGCGCAGAATCCGCCGCCTCCGCCGCCAGGGCTATCTTCACAAGTGTCGACGGTGCAGGTATTCGCGTCATCGCAATCGCGCGGGATTGTCGTGCACACGCCAGTTAAACAGAATTCGGTCCCATTGCAGAAGTCAAAATCGAGACATGAATTCGTGTCATCAATTAACCCTACACATATCCCGATTTGACATGTGTCGTCAGTACATGGGTTACCGTCGCTGCAAGCATTCGTATTGTCAATCACGTGTCCGCATCCTATGGCGGGATTGCACGAGTCATTTGTACAAGCGTTATCATCGTCACAGTCGACTGCTGAAGTGTCCGTACCTCCGCAGCTCCCCAAAGCATCGCTCTGGCAGACATCCCCTGTCGTGCAGGCATTCCCATCGTCGCAAGGAAGTGTGACGCCCGTCCCGTCGCTGAGACAGCCGGTTGCAGCAATGCAGGTGTCAGTCGTACAAACGTTTCCATCATCGCAATTCGGCGCAACGCCAGCCGTACAAACTCCAGCAGAACAGGTTTCAACTCCGTTGCAAGCGTTGGCGTCCGCGCAGATGTTGGCGTCGTTGCTGGTGACTTGGCAACCCAGCGTCGCGTCGCAAGAGTCGTCGGTGCAAGGGTTGCTGTCATCACAAAGTAGTGGTAGACCAGCATCGCAAAGGCCCGCGTTGCAGAGTTCAATACCGTTGCACACGTTGGCGTCCTGGCAGACGTTTGTGTCGTCGTTCGTATTCTGGCATCCAAGCGTCGGGTCGCAGGTATCATCCGTGCAGGGGTTAGCGTCGCCGCAGACCAAGGGCGTACCAGTGAGGCAAACGCCTGCGCTACAGCTCTCAAACCCATCGCAAACATCCCCGTTGCTGCAGGAGTTCGCATCATCATTTGTAAAGATGCACCCTCCGAGCGCGTCACAGGTATCGGTTGTACAAGGATTTCCATCGTCGCACGTCAGCACAGTCCCAGCCGTGCAAACGCCAATTTGACAAGTCTCAGCTCCGTTGCAGACCGTCCCGTCATCGCAGGCAGTCCCGTCGAGGACATTCGCCGCCTGGCAACCAAGGACCGCATCACACGAGTCGGTCGTGCAAGTATTCAAGTCATTACAGACAAGCGCCGTCCCCGATGTACACGCCCCAGCAACACAAGACTCAAGTCCATTACAGACATCCCCATCCTCGCACACATTTGTGTCGTTATTCGTGTTTAGGCAACCGAGTGTCGGATCACAGGTGTCGTCCGTGCAGGGATTCACGTCGTCGCAAACAAGTGCAGAACCGGGCTGGCATACGCCGGCGCTACACGTCTCGAATCCATTGCATACATCTGCATCGAGGCACGAGTTAGCGTCATCGGCCGTAAACTGACACCCAAGAGCTGGGTCGCAAGTATCATCCGTACACGCATTCGCATCATCGCAAACCGTCGGTGTACCAGATTGGCATATCCCCAGGCTGCAAATATCACCGGTCGTACAGGCATCGCTATCGTCGCAGACGCCTATGTTATTCGTCGTGACGCAGCCAACAGCCGAATCGCAACTGTCGTCAGTGCAAACGTTTCCGTCGTCGCATATGAGAGGCGTTCCGGGTGAGCAAATCCCTGCCTGGCACGTCTCCGCGCCGTTGCATAGCGTACCGTCATCGCAAGCGAGTCCATCAACGACGTTCGCCGCTTGACAACCAAGGGCGGGGTCGCAACTGTCAGTGGTGCAGACATTTGCATCATCGCATGTCAATGGTGTACCGGATTGGCAAACTCCGGCGCTGCAGGTTTCGAGGCCGTTGCAAACATTCCCGTCTTCACATGTGTTTGTGTCGTCATTGGTATTCTGACACCCCAGCGCCGCATCGCAGGTGTCATCCGTGCATGGATTGACATCGTCGCATACAAGCGATGTGCCAGATAGGCAAACGCCCGCGCTACACGTCTCAAAACCGTTGCAAACATTTCCGTCGTTGCAAGAATTAGCGTTGTCGGCCGCAAACTGACAACCAAGAGACGCATCGCAGGTGTCATCCGTACACGCATTCGCGTCATCGCACACCGTCGGCGCACCCGACTGGCACGCACCAGCACCACACAAGTCCCCCGTTGTGCATGCGTTACTGTCATCGCAAGGAGCAGTGTTGTTTGTTGCGACGCACCCCAGTGTCGCATCGCATGTATCGTCAGTGCAGAGATTGGCATCATCGCACACTAAGGGAGTCCCAGCCGTGCATACACCGACCTGGCAAATTTCAGATCCGTTGCACACCGTGCCGTCGTCACAGGCAACACCATCCATGACATTCACAGATTGACATCCAAGCGATGGATCACAACTATCCGTCGTACAAGCATTTCCATCGTCACAGGCTGGCGCAATCCCGCCCGTGCAAAGACCCACCTGACAGGTCTCAAGTCCGTTACAAACGGTCCCGTCGCTGCACGATGTCCCGTCAAGTACATTGGTCGCCTGACATCCGAGTGTCGGGTCACAGGAGTCGGTCGTACAAGCGTTCGCATCATCACAGACCAATGCCGTACCGGACGTACAAACGCCAGCGCTACAAGTCTCAGTACCGTTGCAGAGATCCGCGTCCAGGCAGGAGTTCGTGTCGTCTGCGGCGTTCAGGCATCCCAAAGTTGCATCACATGAATCGTCAGTACACCCATTCGCGTCGTCGCAATTTGGCACTGTTCCGCCAAGACAA
>JAJCZV010000045.1 GCA_029262175.1 Gemmatimonadota bacterium | reverse complement strand
CACCTCGTCTTCTTGACCCAACGGCGGTGTCCATGACAATGCGACGCTCCCACTGATTTCCGGGTTCGGCCTCGGGCTCAAGGTTTGCTCCTCGACGCAGCATAGCATAGCCTCCGGCCTAGTTGAGAACCACTCTCAACTAATGATAATCACTATCATTAAGCTCCGCCCATGCCTGGCCTAGCCACGAAGCCCCGAACGCAAGACGGTCCGTCAGAGTTCGTCCCTGAGGACGAGCTGCCGCTCATCGCGCTCATTGGTCCGCCCAACTCCGGAAAGACGACGCTCTTCAATCGCATGACCGGGTTGAGGCAGAAGGTGGCGAATTACCCTGGCGTGACCGTCGAAAAGCACATCGGACGGGCGCGTCTCGGCCACGATCGAAGCGTGGATATCGTCGACCTGCCCGGCGTGAACGGCTTCTCCGCGCGATCCGCCGACGAGCGCATCACGCGCGACGTGCTCGAGGGACGGATCGAGGGGCTACGAACGCCGGATGCCGTAGTGCTTGTCGTCGACGCTACCCGGCTGGAATCCCAACTGATGTTGGTCGAGCCGGTGCTCGAGTTGTCGATCCCGACGTTGTTGTTGCTCAACATGGCGGACGAACTCGAGTCGCGAGCGGGTGGGCTCGACGATGAGGTGCTCGCCGATCGCCTTGGAGTGGAGATCGCGCGCACCGACGCGCGCACGGGTCGGGGTCTAGACGCGGTCGGCAGTTTCCTGGATCGAGTGCTGGCCGGAGTCGGGGACGACCTGTCTGCGCCGCGCACGGTCCGCGGACCCGCTGCCCGAGCCGGACTCCCACTCATCGACGCGTTTGCCCGCCGGCGAGCCATCATCGATGCGGCGCTCGACGCTGCCAACTATCGGCCCGCGGGGCCCTCGCAGCTGACCGATCGGCTGGACTCGATTTTCCTTCACCGGGTGTTGGGGCCCGGCATCTTCTTGTTGCTGGCAGTGCTTGTCTTCCAGGCGATCTTTGCGTGGGCGACGCCGATGATGGATGGGGTCGAGTGGGCGATCGCTTCGTCGGGGGAGTGGGTGGCCAGTCAGTTGCCCGACTCTTGGGTCCGGAACCTCTTGATCGATGGGGTCTGGTCAGGGGTCGGGTCTGTTCTCGTCTTCCTACCCCAAATCCTGATCCTCTTTCTCTTCCTAGGGATCCTGGAAGACTCCGGGTACATGGCTCGCGCCGCCGTGATCGCGGATCGCATGATGCTCAAGGTCGGACTTCAGGGCCGGGCTTTTCTTCCGCTGCTTTCGGCCTACGCCTGCGCCGTGCCGGCCATTCTGTCGGCGCGGACGGTCGAAGATGATCGGGATCGTCTGGCGACGATGTTCGTCGCGCCGTTCATGACGTGTTCGGCCCGGCTTCCGGTGTACGCGCTCCTCATTGCCGCTTTCGTCCCCGAAAGGCCGATCTTGGGTCCTTTGATGGGGACCCGCGCGGCGACCATGCTCGGTCTCTATGCGCTCGGGCTGGTGGCGGCCGTCGGAACGGCGTTCCTGCTCAAACGCACCTTCTTGAAGGGCGAGCCCTCGGGATTCGTAATGGAGCTCCCGCCCTACCGCCTGCCGTCCCTTCGAACCCTCGGGCTTCGGCTCGTAGATCGGTCGAAGATCTTCCTCCGGAGAGCGGGTAAGATCATCCTCACGGTCACCATCGTCCTCTGGGTGCTGACGCAGTTTCCTCGCGTGGATGGCGCGCCACCTCCGGTCGACGAGAGCGCGCTCGGCCGCATGGGTCAGGTGATCGAACCCGCGATCGAGCCGTTGGGGTTTGATTGGCGCATTGGCGTGGGGCTCGTGTCTTCGTTGGCGGCTCGAGAAGTCATCGTGGGCACACTGGGCACGATCTACGGAGTCGAGAACACCGACGAGACCTCGCTGGAGCTGCGCGCGGCGCTACAACGCGATCTGGACCTTGGGGGCGCCGTCGCGCTGCTCGTGTTCTTCGTGTTTGCACTCCAGTGCATGTCGACGGTGGCCGTCATGCGACGCGAAACCGCAGGCTGGAAGTGGCCCATCCTACAGTTCGTCTACATGCTCACCCTGGCGTACGTGAGCGCATTCGTCGCGAACCAACTGCTCTGAAGCATTCGCTGACGGATGACGCGCCCGCGACCTCCGAACAAAATGAAGATCCTTCAGACTCGGCAGCTAGCCGGGTCGAGGGCCCCGTCATAGCATGAAGCTACGTTCCTTCTGCCCTCGGATGGTCTCGTGTCAACGTCTCACTATCTGGTCTTGGCAGTCTCGATAGCGTTCGGCTTCGGCTGTAGTGTTGATCGTCCTGCATGGCAAGAAGATCCATTGGCCGAGCCTCAGGCCGTGTCTCTTTTCGGTGAAGAGTTGTTTGCGCTGCCGGACACGTCGGGCGCCATCGCGGCCGCTGATTCCGCGCTGGCAGCCTCCCCCGATGACGTGGATTTGATCATCGCGGCGGGCCGCGTTCGTCGTAACTATTGGCAATATCGCCAGGCGATGGCGTTGTACACCCGCGCGATCGAACTCAATCCAGACGATTGGCGACCGTATCGATACCGCGGCCATCGGCATATATCGACTCGAAACTTCGGCCAAGCCATCGAAGACTTGCGTCTAGCGCGGGATCTTGCACCGCTCAACTGGGATGTGGCTTACCATCTGGGACTGGCCCTGTTTCTTTCTGGCGAATTCGAAGCTGCGGCGCAGGAGTACGTTCGCTGCTTAGACTTGGCCGATGACGAGTCAGCGCGGAGCGCGCAGACGGAGGACTTTCGCAGTTGTTCCCAAAACGCCGACGATGTCGAGTCGTACGTTTCCATGACAGAGTGGGCGGTCCGCGCGCTGCGACGATCGGGGCAGAAGGAAAAGGCGTTGGATCTCATCCGTAGTGTAGATGAAGATCTCCCAGTCCAAGTGGACATCGCGTACTACCACAACTTGCTTTTTTACAAAGGAATCAAGACAGCCGACGAACTGCTGATATTGGGAGAAGATGCGCCATACCGGTTGGAAACGGTTGGATTTGGTGTCGCGAATTGGTTCTTAGTAGAGGGTGACACGACGCGCGCGGTGGAGATCATGGAACAAATCGCTCAGCATCCGTGGTGGCCTGGGTTCGGACGGCTCGCGGCCGAGGCGGAACTGGCGAGACTGAGGAAACCGGCCGCCGTTTCCGGCTAACCTCGGCACCTTTCTCGAGCGCGCGTAGCCTAGGACACACCGCCGAGCGCGACCCGGATCGCCTCTCCACTCACCCCGCTGGATTCTTCGGATGCGAGGAACGCGATCATCTCGGCCACCTCGCGCGCAGTGGCGACGCGGCCTGGTGGATACAGGCGGGCCCGTTCCTCCCAAACCTGATCGGTGGTGACGCCCCGGTCCTTCGCCTCCTCCCCAGCGGACCGCTCCGCCATCTCCGTACGCACCCAACCGGGCAGAACCGCGTTCGCGGTGATGCCGTGGGCTCCCGCGTCCACCGCCACCGAGCGCATCAGACCCAGCAGGCCGTGTTTAGCGCTCGTGTATGCGCTGCCGGAATGTTCGGCCACGAGACCGGCGGTCGAGCTGGTATAGACGATGCGCCCGTATTGGCGTTCGATCATTCCGGGCAAGACGAGTTTAGATAGATAGAACGGCGCGTCCAGGTTGATCCGCATCGAGGCCCGCCAATCGTCCGGGTCCTGCTCCCAAACGACGCGCTCATGCGCGGAACCGAGCCCGTGGTTGCAGACCAAAATCTCGATCGGCCCTAAGCGCCGCTGGGTCTGCTCGACGGCTAGGGCGCAGCCGTCGCCCATGCTCAGATCCGCCACGACGTAGTCGAAGCCGATCGTCGCGAGCTCTTGTTCGCTTCGCGCCGTACACATCACGCGCGCTCCGCGGGCCCCCAACAGTTCGGCCGTCGCACGCCCGATCCCTCGACCACCTCCGGTCACGAGCGCTACCCGCCCCTCGACTCCCGCCATGCGGCAACGCCTCCTTTTGTGTGATCTTCTAGGTGATGATCTAGGGCAATCATCGGTCTTCGGTGTTCATCCGTCCCGCGCCGCACCGATCTGTTGTTGACGCGTCGCGACAAACCACAACTCGTCAGATCCGTTCGCCGCGGCAAACCAAGGTTCGCCGAGCCGCGCGTTTTGCCAACCGTCGCAGGGGGCGCGAACCCCGATTGCGGCGCGGAAACCGTTACGACGGCGTTTGTTGAGAAAACAAATCGATGATCAGAGCCCCAGCTCTTCACCGGGCCGAGGCGGCCCCGAACACGGTTGCAAGTTGCGACGCCCAAACGAGCACGCCGATTGCCTTTTCCCTCTGCATCTGTCTCGCTTGAAGCGCCGCTGCACGACCTCACGCAAGTCGTAGTGCAGTGCAGACCGTGGACACCCGGTGGACGGGCGAATGCCCGCCGCCGCGGTCCGGTCTTTCTCCATGTAGCGACGAGAACCGCTCCATGATGTCGCGTCGATCGCGGTGGCCTACCGTGTCAGTTCGCCAAGAGGTACGTGCCCCACATCAGCGAAACGTTGGCGACGGCGTGCGCGAGCGCCGGTACGGCAAGTCCGCCGGTGTCGGCGGCGGCCCGCCGCCAGATTCCCGCGACCAGGGCCAACACCACGACCGCAAGCAGCGCCCACAGGGGCGACACGAACTTGAGCAACACAAAGAAATGGTATCCAGCGAACGCGAGATCGAGAGCGCTCGGCCGCCTGCGTGAGTTCGCGACTCGTCCACGCCACACGACTTCCTCGAGCCACGGATTGACGAGGCAATAATAGATGGCGAAGGGCAACAGACCGGCCTCGGTAATGCCGACGCGGGCGAGCTCGGCGCTCAGGTCCGTCTCGGGAGACACGAGCGGAAATCCGATGTAAAGCGCTGGGCCCACGAGCGCGCACAACGCCACGAGGGGCAGACCGACTCGCGGTCGCCAGCCGCGCGCCAGCGCGGACCAATCCGCGCTGCGAGACAAGAGCAGCAGGGCGCCCATGTGGTACGCCAACATCGAGCCCCAGGCGCTACGCAGTCCGTATAGACCAACGAGCACGGCCGCATAGGGAAGGACCGCCAACGCCACATCGGCGCCAGGTCTGCGGTCGCGACGCGTCAGCGGGGACACCTGAGACACATCGCGTCCCTGGTCACGGCTCGACTAGCGAGGTCGAAGCAGGGTTTCGTTGTCGGCGTGCGGCAAGAACGTGTCGAATTCGATGAAGTACCCTTCGGGGTCATAGCCCACGAACGCACGATAGCGCGGATTCCCGGTCTCGATGGTATCGGACCGCATCTCGAGCGCGCCCGCACGAGCGTGCGCGTACCACGCATCGAGTTGGTCGGTCCAGAGGGAAACCGTGACCGCTTTGTCTTCGGTGTAGGAGTGCATCCCGCGCGTTTCATCGACCAACCCGATGAACCCGGTCGGCGACGTCTGATAGATCTTCGTCCACCCCTGATCGGCGATCATCTCGAGCCCGATCTGTTCTTCCCAAAATCGTTCCATAGCGGGAAGATCACGGTAGTAGAGCCAGAGCACGGTCGCCTTGAATCCCAAGCCGGCGGGCACGCGGGAGTTCGGCCCGTCCGCAGCGATGGTCTGCGCGCGCTCCAGTACCGGGAAGAACCGTTCGTTTTCCGGGTGTGGATTGAAACGCTCGAACTCGAGGTAGTACCCCTCCGGATCGTATGCGACAAAGCCGTCGTGCGCGCTCTCGGCCCGTGGCGTGTACTCGCCGCGCATCTCGACGCCTTCGGCCGACAAGTACGTCCACCACTCATCGAGCTCATCGGTGATCAGGGCGATCGCCACCGTCTTGGGTTCTTCGGACGAATGCATGCCCATCTCTTCATCGACGAGCGTCAGGTAGGAGGTGGCACCGATCTGGAGAATCTTCGCGAACCCGTAATCCGCCGCGACGTTGAGTCCGAGCGTACCGGTATAGAACTCGGTGGCCGCCTCGAGGTCGGCGTAGTACCAAAACGCGTTGTTGGCGGTGATCTCCAGGGATGGTGCAGATGCGTCGGGTCGGACCCCCGACTCCACCCCATCGGTGGCTTCGGGGCCGCACCCGATGAAGCCCAGAGCGAGTCCCATCGTGGCTGCGATCATAGGCCGTTTGTCATCGGTCCCAAGCAACATCGGTTTGCCTCTCTGAGTCAGGGTCGGATGACCAAGATCCGATCATCATCGCTGGCGGGTCGACCGCGTCCATCGCGATTGCTGGTGGCAACGTAGATCTCGCCGCCCGGACCCACGAGAACGTCGCGTAGTCGTCCGTACTGCCCCCGGATGATCGTCGTCCGTTCGACGACGGTCTCGCCGTCTTCGGATAGTTCGAGTCGGTAGAGGCCGCCGCCGTTGAGCGACGTCGCCAACAGCGACCCTTCCCATTCGGGCATGAGCGACCCCGTGTAGACATCGAGGCCCGCCAGTCCGACCGTCGGCGTCCAGGTCGCGAGCGCTTCGATCACGTCGTGCTCTCGACAGTAGCGCTCTTCTTCGCGCGATGCGCCATCACAAACGCCTCGCACTTCCGGCCACCCGTAGTCACCGCCGGCGCGGATTCGATTGATCTCGTCGTCGGTCCCCGGGCCGTGCTCGGCCGAATACAGTCCGCCGTTTGGGTGGAAGACGAGGCCCTGTGGATTGCGGTGTCCAAAGGAGAACACGGCCGACCCAAACGGACCGTCGGGCGCAGGACGGCCCTCGAGCGTCAGACGGAGGATCTTCCCGGCCAGCGAACCCAAATCGTGGGCGTTCGACCCCTCGCTCGCATCGCCGGTGGTCATATAGAGGAGCCGATCCGCCCCGATCGCGAGCCGCGAGCCATTGTGGTTCCCCTGCCCCGGGATCTCGTCCAGCAACACTTCGGCCTCCCCGAGCGAGGTGCCGTCGAATCGCATGCGAACGAGCCGGTTCTGAATCGAGCGACCAGCGCGGTAGCTATGGGCCGCGTAGACCCACGGGGCCGTGGCAAAATCAGGGTGAAAGGCCAGGCCCATGAGGCCGGCTTCCCCGCGTTCGTGCGCATCCACCTCGCCGACCATCCAACGCTCCCCCGTCGTGGGATCCACGCGGGAGATCGTTCCGGATCGTTCACTGACCCAGATGGCGTCGTCAGGCCCCCAGGCCAGGTCCCACGGGGTATCGAGGCCTCCGACGAGCGTCTCGACTTCGAGCGGCCGAGGAAGACCCAGCGTCAGCCGCGTCGCTGCGGACGGTTGACCCGCTGTGGCCGTTTCCGCCGTGGCCGGTCGGTCCGCTGTGGCCGGTTGGCTGGGTGTCGGCGCTCGGGTCTCGGCGGACCTCTGGGCGCCCGAGGCGGCTCGCAACCAGAGGGCGACGCCGCCCAGCGCCACCGCGGCGATCAAAACCAGTACGCGAGCTTTCATACGAGAGCGGCTCCAGGAACGGGATGCGGGTCGTTCTTCGAAGTTCGGTGCGCCCAGGTAGACGAATCAAGCCAGGCCCGCGCTGGACGCATCAGTGGGACGGGCGCCAGATTCTCCGCACCGTGACCAAACCACACCCAACGGAACGCACCGCATGACTTGGATCTTGCTCGGCATCGGCGCCCTCGTCGTCTTCGGGATCGCTCAGGCCATCCACCTTTCGGTGGTGATGACGTCGACCGATCAACAGACCACCGGACTCGGGTACTACGGTCGGCCGCTCGACGAACGACGGGCGTTCAAGGCCAAGCTGCGGCGACACGCGGCCGCCTTGTCGCCGATTCTTTGGCTACTCGGTCGCACTTCGAAGCTGCCGTTCGACAAGGCGAGTTTCGTGGAACGGGGTCTGCCGGGTCCTCGGGGCACCTGTAGCGAGGAGAGCTTTGCGAGCGCCCTCGACTATGAAGCGCAGCCCGAAGACGTGTTCGTGGTCACGCAGATGAAGTGCGGAACCACCTGGATGCAGCACGTCGTGTATCAGATCTTACACCGTGGAGACGGAGACTTGGTGGAGTCGGGGACCGCGCTGTATGCCGTCTCGCCGTGGATCGAAGGTCGAACCAGCGCGTCGGTGGACGAGGCTCCACTGCTCGGCGACGAGCGCCCTTCTCGACTGATCAAGACCCACCTTCCGGTGTCTCATTTCCCACCGAGACCCGCATCGAAATACATCTATGTTTCACGTCACCCGGCCTCGTGCTTCGCAAGCTGCGCCGATTTCATCCGGTCCAACTCGGGCCCGATCGAACCGCGCGAAGAAGATCTCGAAGCGTGGTTCATGTCGGACGCCATGTGGTGGGGTCCGTGGCCGAGCCATGTGGCCGGCTGGTACGACGCCTCGAAGAAGAACGACAACGTGCTTTTCGTTCGCTTTGAAGACATGAAGCAAGACTTGCCCTCGATCATCCGCGAGGTCGCGGCGCACCTCGGTGTCCAGGAACTCACGGACGCGGAGATCGACGAGATCGCCATGACCTGCAGCTTCGAGTACATGCGCGAACACAAAGATGTCTTCGAGATGCACCCCCCTCACCTGCTATCGGTGGACGGACCGATGTTCGTGCGGGGGACCAGCGATCGACACGGCGATCTACGCGATGAACTTCGAAACCGAATCGTGGACTGGTGTCGGTCGGAGATGGCGGAGTCGGGCGTGCCGTACGACTCCATCTATCCGGAGTCCGAGGGCTAAACGTCCGATCCGCTGGGTGCGCGTTCCGGCCGTCGGTCGGGTGCTCAGTCAGACGTACGGGCCGACACCTTGGCGGTTCCCCCCTCATAGCGCACCTCGATCTGCCACGGCTGACAGCAAACCTCACAGTCTTCGACGTATTCCTGCACCGCTCCACCGCCAGGATCCAAGAGCAGCTCGACCACTTCGCCGCAGTACGGACACGCGACGTGGGCGACGTCATCGGGGTTCTCGCCAAAGAGATCGTCGGGCGCTTCGTCGAAGAAGTCGCTGGACGCGTCGGAATCAGACGTCATGAGCGATGGAGACGAGGGTCTCGCGGATGACCCTGATGTCGGCGGGGCCGACCCGACAGCACCCGCCGACGCCGGTGGCTCCCAACGCACACCACTTCCGTACGGCCGCCGACCAATCGATGGCCTCGACATCGGTTGCCCACCGCTTGTTCTCGGCATCGAAGCGCCCGCCAGCGTTGGGGTAAACGAAGATCGGCTTTGTGCACACCGCGCGCGCCTCCCGGATGAGGGGTCCGACGAACGCTTGGTGCGTACAGTTGATCCCGACCGCGACGAGATTGGCGACGGAGTCGAGTCGAGCGGCGACGTCTCTCAGCGGCGTCCCATCGCAGATGGACCGTTCGTCTCGGCAACTGAGGCTGATCCAAGCGGCCTCCTGCGGGCGTGCACGGAGGAGATCCGCGAGTACCAGGGCCTCGGCCTCCGATGGCACCGTTTCCCAGGCCGTAAGATCCGCGCCGTGCCCAGACACCGCGCGCCAACGAGCTTCATGAAACGTCCTGAGGTCGCTCGCGGAAACGTCGTAGTCGCCTCGATACTCGGATCCGTCGGCGAGCATCGCGCCGTAAGGTCCGAGGCTCGATGCGACCAACGGGCGATGGCGGTCTTTCCGGTTGCGCGGCTCAGACCAAAACGCATCGCGTGCGTCGACGGCCAGACGCACCGCCAGTTCGAACAAACCGGCGGACTCCAGCTGCGTGAGGCCGCGGTTTCGAAAGCCTTCGAAGCTCGCTTGATAGGTTGCCGTGCCGATGCAGTCGGCCCCCGCCTCGAGGTATGCGGTGTGAACGGCGGCGATCGCTTCGGGCGCTTCGAGCAAGACCTTCGCCGACCACAGATCATCGTTGAGATCGGCGCCCCTCGCTTCGAGTTCCGTCGCGAGTCCTCCGTCGAGCGTGAGGAGACCCTCGATCAACGATCCCACTCCAACCTCGGCAAGACGTCCTTCTGAAGCTCAGACATCTCATCGATCAAGTAGACGGCGTTTTGGTACGATGGTGTGGTCGGATCGAGAAGAAGCGCCTGCAGGAGTTTTGTTCGCGAGCCTTCGACAAACGCGTCGACCAGCAACTGGTTGATCGAAATTTGAGGTCTCAGCAACGCGAGCACCCCCTCTGGCAATTCGGGCAGCGGGTGCGGGTGGAGGCCGGACGCATCGACGCGAGCCGGCATCTCCACGATCGAGTCGTCGGGGAGTCCTTTGATCGCGCCTCGATTGGGGAGGTTGACCGCGTCCAGCTCGTGTGGAACCCCGCAGGCCAGACCCTCGATAAACGGGATCGCGAGTTCGCCGGAAGGAGCGGCTTTGCCTGGGTCCGCCTGCGCTCGATTGCGATCACGCAGGCGACCCTCCGCCGTCGGGTGATAGAGGGGCAGGTCGGTGGGCTGGTCTTCGAGGTTGTAGATCCAGGGGGGCGCCTCACCTTCTTCCCAAGGATCGCGCTCGGCGGGGTCGTGGAAGAACTGGAGCGCGCTGCTGGCCAAGAACCCTTGGCCCCACCCCAGGTACTCTCCGATGTGGTTGGCGCCGGGCGAGGGATAGAGTCCAAACACGCGCAGAAGGGTCCGACTCAGAGCGATCTCATCCCAATTTGAAAGCCAATGCGCCTCGCGCTCGCGACGACGAAGCTCGGGATAAAGATCCTCTCCAGAGACGCGTTCCCGAATCGACGTGAACCAGCTGAAGTGGTTGAGCCCGCCGGCCTTGAACGCGATCTCCCCGACGGGTCGTTCCAAGAAGGCGGCGACCTGTTCCATGCCGGAGAACACGCCATGGCAAAGGCCGACGGTTCGAACCGTGGATTCGCGGGTCAGCGTCTGACAGAGCTTCGTAAGTGGATTGGTGTAGTTGATGAGCCAGGCCTCCGGGCAGGTGCGTTCCATCGCGCGGACGACCTCGATGCACGGACCCATGTTGCGGAGCGCGTGAAAAAGACCCCCTGCCCCACCGTTTTCTCCATAGATCTGCCGAAAACCCAGCTTGCGCGGGATATGGAAATCCTGCGACCAATAGAGGTATCGTCGACGTTCGATCGCGAGGATCACGAAGTCGGCGCCGGCGACGGCTTCGTCCAGATCGACGGTCGTCTCGAGCGTCACGGTTCGTTCGAGCCGTCCGATCAGCGCCTCGGCGTACGTTCGGGTCACCGACAACGCGACCTCATCCAGGTCCATCAGCGTGATGCGCGCGTCCCGGCCGCAGATCGCATCGCTGAGCAAGAGGTCCGCGGCTGTGGCCGGGCCGAACTCGCGGCTACCGGCACCGATGACCGCGATGGTGAGGCTCACACGAACCTCACGCGCGCGCCGCTTCGCGCGCCGCGACGAGTAGGGTCAGGCCTGCCGCGATGATCGAGAGCGCGCAGAGCACGAGGCCCGCGACGAGTCGATCGGTCACCAGATACCCGATCCCCAACAGCGACGTGTAAAGAAAGACCACGCCGAGAAAGAAGCCGGCCCAGTTCAACCCACTGGACGCGTCGGATTCGACCGGGCCGACCACGCTCGACACGGGACCCCACCACCCGCCCGGCCTCACTTTTCGATAGAAGGATTCCAACACCTCTCTGTCATCGGGACGCGTCAGAAGGGCCACGGTTACCCACAAGATCGTGCATACGAGAACGATAACGGTGGCGCGCACAAAGTCGTATTCGTTGCCATAGAAGCGCGCGGCCCCCGCGACCACTTCGGGGCCGACCCACCCGATGCGATCGAGCGCGCGGACCAGAAGGTTGCCGTTTGCGAGCAGCACCGAACCCAACATCGCGGTGATCTCCGCCCATGCATTGACGCGCCACCAATACCAGCGCAACAGCCAAACAAAGGCGACCCCGGCCGTGAGCTCGATCACATAGATCCAGGCGCGCTGGATCGAGGTCATCTGCCACGCCGAAAGCGCGGCGAGCAGCGCGAGCAGTCCGACGGCGACCCGAGAGGCCCGGACATAGTGGGCTTCGCGTTCGTCGCGGCGGATGAACCGTCGGTACACATCGTTGACCAGGTACGACGCACCCCAGCATAGATGCGTGTCCATCGTGCTCATGAAAGCGGCGAGAAAGGCGGCGACCACCAGGCCGCGTAGCCCCGCCGGCATGAGTTCGCCGATCATCATCGGATAAGCCAGCTCGGGGTCCGCAGCGAGGGCGGCGGTGGCCGTCGAAATGGGCAGGATCACCAGAGAGCCGAGACCGACGATGACCCACGGCCAGGTCATGAGCACGATGCCGGCAAACGCAAACCACAACGCCGCCATCATCGAGTGTCGCTCGTCTCGGGTCGCGAACAGTCGCTGTGCCAGATACCCATCTCCCTGACCGCTGCGCACCCAAAGAAACAAGATCAGACAGACGAAGGAGGCAAACTCGAGCGGACCGAGGTGATGGGTTTGTGGTACGAGGTCCAGCGCGGCCGGGTTGGCGTCGGGCATGGCGCGCACCGCTTCGACCAGACCGCTCGGCCCACCCACCGTCGCGAGGACGATTCCGGCCAGGATCAACGACCCGATCATCCCCACGACGAACTGCAACAGGTCCGTGGCCACGACCCCCCATAGCCCCGCCGCCACCGTGTAGCTCAGCGCGAGGATCACACACAGGGTCAGAGTCAGGGCCGGACTCCAGCCCAGAAGCGCCTGGCTGAACTTCACCATCGCGAGCATGACCCAGCCCATGACGATCGCGTTCTTGAGCACGCCCTGATACAGCGCCGAGAACACGCGGAGCACCGCGGCGGGTTTCCCGGAGTAGCGAAGCTCGATGAGTTCGGCATCGGTGAGGATGCCGGCCCGTCTCCACAGCTTTGCGTAGAAGAAGACGAGCAGAATTACGCCGGTCCCTTCGTACCACCAAAGCCAGTTTGCGTAGAGGCCTCGTTCGCGCACGATGCCGGCCGTCGCCAGCGGCGCGTCGGCCGCGAACCAGGTGGCGGCGATCGAGGTGCCCGCCAACCACCACGGGAGCGTACGCCCGGCGACGAAGAAGTCCTCGACGCTTCCGCTCGCCCTCCGCGAGAAGTAGATCCCGAGTCCGAAAACGATCGCGCCATACAGCCCGATGACCGCGAGATCCAACGCCGACAGAGACACGGGCCTCTATCTCGTCATTCGAATTGGCCGAGCGACAACACGTTGGCCAGGATCCGGTACGCGCCCGGGACGCCGTAGGGCGTCTGACGGTGGAGCGCCAAGGCCAGATAGGTATAGTGGCCCACTCCATAGGGCGCCGTAAGCCAGATGCCTCGCTGCTCCGCCTGACCCCGGTCATGCGTTTCCACCAGCGGCGTGAACGCGTCGGCCCACTCGGAAAAGAATTTCGATCCTCGCTGCTCCACCCAGCCCGCAAAGTCTTCCGGAGTGATTCGATTAGGCTCGTTCAACACCCGGTGGTCGGGCGCCAGGAGTCGGACAACGGCATCCTCTTCAGACACCTCTTCGGCGCGCTGAGGAAGTACGGCGTGGTGGGGAGCCAATCGCTCCGCATCGAACTCGGGCGTTTGATAGAGGACCACCAGATGACCGCCGCCAGAGATGTACTCGAGCAGTCGCGGGTTCTGAGTCACGAGCGTCGGTCGCACCGCATAAGCGCGCGTGCCGATGACGATGGCATCGAAGCGAGCGAGATCCGCTGCGGCCAGCATCGCGTCATCGAGGAGCGTCACTTCGCCCCCCAGACGCTCGATCGCGGCTGGAATCTCGTCGCCCACCCCCATCACGTATGCGACGCGTACGGGCGCCATATCGATCGGCAGGATGCGAACGGTCGCGCTGGCGATTCGGTACAACTCTCGAGTCTCGAGATCCGGGTGTTGAATGACCTGTTCGGACTCCGAAAAGGTGCGGCCACCGACGTGAGCCAGCGCGGAGATGGAGTACCCACCCTCGCTCGCCTCGGTGGGGTCGACGACAAAAGACAGGCGAGCGGTTTCGCCTTGGTTTGAAAGCGTGAAGGCGCGTCGCGCCGGGGTGACCTGCCAGCCGTCTGGCACCGCCAACGAAACCTCACCCTCGGTCGCGCGATCCGCCGATTGGCGAAGCTGGACGGACACCTCGAAGCGTCGGTCCCGATCGTCCGCGAGCGAGAGGAGGTGCACGGCGGGATCGAGGTCGATGGTCACCGCCGGTACGACCCGTAGTTCACGTCTCCGCACGCCGCGGGGAAGATCCGACTCCTCTCCCCTCACGACCGAACGCGAGGTCACGCGCTGACCACCCACCGACACCGACGCCGTCGCGACCAAGGGGGGAAGACCCCACGGACGGGTCAAGGCGGCCGAGTCACGGACGGCGTATCGATTCTCATGGATGGATGCCCGCACGAAATACTGGGCGCGCCTCCCCGCCTCGGCCGGCACGTGGACGCGGAAGGCCCGACGGACGATGCCTTCGTGAGCGCTCATTGTGTAGACCGGAACCGACGGATCTATGGACCACCCGGGAGGCGCTTCGAGCCCGAGTTCCACGGAGCGAGCGACCTGTGTGTCCGGGACGGCAAACTCGACCCCGACATCGATTCGATCGTCACCGGCGACGCGAAAAACGGAGTTGACCGCACCCCCGTCGTCGACGGAGTCTCGCTGGTACGCGGTGGCGCGAAGCCGGATGCCGGTGGCCAACGCGAGGGCTCGCTGCGCGTCGGAAATCTTTCGAGCGAGAATCAGTCGAGCCTCGGGCGCATCGGACGCCGCGTCGCGAGCGGCTCGAAGCGCCCCCAACACCTCGGCGAGCTGGGAGACGAGCCGCGCGTCTTTGGGAGCCCCGAGCGATCCGAGACTCTCCAAGACCCCACGCTCCGCCGCGCGCAACAGCTCTATGGCTCCGTCACCGCCGACCTCTTCCGTCAAATCGAAGATGCCGGAAAGAGACGTATCCAGCCCCTCGAAGAAACCGGATGTCTCGCCTCCGGACGTCGCACCGATCTCTTCATAGAGAAGATCTCCACTCCCACGCGGGGGGCGGACTCGCCCAGCGGTTTGCGAACGCTGCAGGCTCCACCCTTCCGCCGCGAAGCGATCGAACGTCGTTCCCAGCATGGGCGAGTAGACGCGCGGGGATACGACGGCGTGGACGGCCTCGCCCTCTTGGACGCCTCCGCGGTAGAGTCGCCGGACTCGCCACGGCCGAAGCCCTTCGCGGCCGATCTGATCGGCGAACCGTGCGGGGTCGGCCGCCGCCTCGACCGCCTCCCGCGTGAGAACGCCCGCCGCTTGGTGGTGCCCGTGACCGTCCCGCTCCGATCCATGGAAGCGAGAAACGACGACGAGAGGACGCTCGGTCCGGATCGCGCGCACCATGTCCGCGAGGACCGCCTCGCGGTCCCAGCTCGCAAACGCTTCCTCTAGCGTCTTCGAAAACCCGTAGTCGACCGCATTGGTGAAGTACTGACGCGAGAGACCGTAGGTGCGCCCGGCGAGGAGCAGCTCTTCCGTTCGGATGGCCCCCAGCGCATCGAACAACTCTTCGCCGATGGCGTTCGCGCCCCCCTCGCCACGATTGAGTGTCAGCAGACTCGTGCGGACCCCGTGCCCGCGCGCCAGGAACGTCAGCATGCCCGCCTGCTCATCGTCGGGGTGAGCGGTGGTATGCATGAGGCTCGCCGTCGTACTCAGACGCTGCACCGCTCCATAGACACCCGCCACGCCGATGTCCTGAGGAAGCTGCGATGATGGATCCGCATCGATCCATCCTTGCTGAGCGGCACCATGACCCGGCGACCCCAGGGCCAGAAGCCCCAGGGTCAGCACGGCTCGACACTTCATTGGGTGGTGATCACACGACCTACGCGCTGTTGAAGCAGCCGGTTGAACTCATCGAGGTCGCTCTCGAGCAACGCCTCCAGTCTGGCCTCGACTTCATCTACCTGCTGTCGGAGGATCACCTGCACCTCGACATGCTGATCGGTCGGCCTGAAGTCGGCCCCGGAAACGGCGCCCTGGAGATACGACAACCGACCCGTGATCATCGCCGGCCGGCGGACGCCGTCGCTGCCTCCGGTACTCGTGAGCTGGACGAGCTCGCTTTCGACTTCGATCAACCGTGCGTCGAGTGCCTCGCCCGCGGCGATGACGTCCTCGGCCTCTCCGTTGGCCTCCAGGACGGGGCGCAGATCGAGGATCTGGCGACGCAGAAGCTCGATGCGATTGACGATGCCCGTGGCTCGATTCCGATCCGCCACGATCTCGTCGACGAACGCCTTCTGAAGTCGGATGTCTTCGAGGGTGCCCTCAGACGTCGGATCCTGGAGCACGGTGAGCGGATGCGTTCCCCGATCTTCTCCATCGATCACTAGGGTTACGGTATAGGAGCCCGGGGGTTGGCGCGGGCCACCGCCGCCGCCAAAGAACCCACCCCCGCTGACTCGCACGCCGTCTGCCGAAAGCGGGAACCAATCGGCGTACAGCGGTCGCGTGCGATATTCGATCTGGTCGGGAGCGACGCCACGAAAATTCCACCACACGCGGTTGAACCCGGCGCCGCTCGTACCGTCTACGGTGCTGACGGTTTGTCCGTTCGCATCCTCCACGCGGACCTGAACGCGGCGATCCGAGTCGTCCGCCAGCCAATAGTTGATCGAGGCGCCATTGGGCGGATTTTCTCCGTTGGTCCAGTCTTCGAACATGATCATGGGCTCGGTCACGTCATTGAAGCGGTAGGCATCTCGAGGCGCGAAGAGATGCGCATCAGACGCAACGACTTCTGGCGTGAGCTGCTGGATGGGACTCAAGTCGTCGAGAATCCAGAATCCGCGGCCGTACGTTCCCGCCACGAGATCGTTGAAGTGCTCTTGAATCACCAACCCGTAATACGGCGTTGGCGGCAGGTCAGGCATGAAGACCTGCCAGCTCGCCCCGTCGTCATAACTGATGTAGAGCTTGGTCTCGGTACCGAGATAGAGCAGCCCCGGACGAACCGAATCCTCGAGCAGATAGCGCGTGTAGTCGACGGGGTAGTTATCGACTCCGTTCGTGATCTGCGTCCACGTCTGGCCAAAGTCGTCTGTCTTGTACGCTCGCGGCTGGAAGTCGCCGACTTGATGGTGTTCGATCGTCACGTAGGCTTTTGCCACATCCCAGCGCGAGGCGTCGATGCTCCGGACGACACCGTCGGGAGGAAGATTCGGGATGTTCGCCGTGACGTTCACCCAATTGTCGCCACCATCTCGACTCACGTGCATCAGGCCGTCGTTGGTCCCCGCCCAGAGCACGCCTTCTTGTACGGGCGACTCGTCGAACGCGTAGATCACGCAGCAGTATTCGACGCCGATGTTGTCCGGCGTGAGGCCGCCGGAGAGCCCCTGCTTCGACTTGTCATTGGTGCTTAGATCCGGGCTGATCACATCCCAGCTTTGGCCGCGATTGCGGGTCCGGTGCACGTGTTGACTGGTGACGTAGATGGTCTCGGTGTCGTGCGGCGAGATCAGGAGCGGAAAGGTCCATTGGAACCGATAGCGGAGGCTCTCTGCCGCGTACCCGCCCGTCGACTCCGGCCACACTTCAACATCCCGAAACTGACCGCGTTCGACGTCGTGCCGAACGACGATGCCGCCGCGCGCGCCAGAACCTGAAGCGCTCGACCACACGATGTTCGGGTCCGAGGGATCCGGCGTGGCAAAGCCACTTTCACCACCGCCGACGCCTCGCCAGTCACCGCGCGGAATCATCCCTCGTGCCCACAAGCCGTTGAGACGAGTGTTCGAAGGCCCGCGGAACGAAGGCCCATCCTGACGGTTGCCGAGCACGTTGTACGGCACTGCGTTGTCCACGGTCACATGATACATCTGTGCGATCGGCAGCTGGACGCGGAACCAGGACTTCCGGCGGTTCTCCGTGAGCGTCACGCCACCATCGAAGGCCATGATCATCCGGTCGCCATCGGTCGGGTCGATCCAGATGTCGTGAAGATCCCAACCGGGCTGGGAGGGGTCTCCGAGAAAGTTGCCCGTCGTGTGCGTTTCGCCCCCGTTTAGGCTTACGGAGAAGCTCGACGAGAGAAAGAAGACCTCATCGCGGTCATCGGGCGCCACCCCACAGCGCGTGTAGTACGCCTGCCGGGAGGCGAGATCGTGGTGATAAGAGACCAGACGCCAGTTGTGCCCCCCGTCGTCTGAACTCCACAGCTCACCGTTGTCGGTCTCTTCACCGTCGATCGGAACGCCGTCGCCCGTTTCGATCAGCGCATAGACGCGGTCGGAATCTCCCGCCGACATGCAGAGGCCGATCTTGCCGAGACGGTGGATCGGAAGCCCGTGCCCCTCGAGCTCATCCCACGTGTTTCCGCCATCCATGGTCAAATGGAGACCGCTTCCGGGCCCACCGCTGTCGCGTTTCCAGGTTTTGAGTTCCAGATCCCACGTGCTGGCGATGATCTTTCTGGGATTCTTGGGATCCATCACCATCTCATAGGCGCCCGTTCCACCATCGACGAACAACACGCGCTCCCATGTCGAACCACCATCGGTGGTTCGATAGACGCCCCGCTCTTCCGCGTCCGCATACGCGTGACCGAGCGCCGCGATGTATACGACGTCGGCGTCTCGCGGATGGATGAGGATCCGACCCACGCGCCCGGTCCCCTCGAGCCCCATGTGGGTCCAGCTCTCGCCTCCATCGGTCGATTTCCAAACGCCGTTGCCGATCGAGACGTTCGAGCGGATCGACGTCTCTCCGGTCCCGGCCCATACCGTAGCGGGATCTGAAGGCGCCACGGCCAGCGCCCCGACGGCGTGGACGGGCTGATCGTCGAACACGGGGCGCCAGTGAAGACCGGCGTCATCCGTCTTCCAGATCCCGCCCGTCGCCGCTCCCGCGTAG
Organism: Gemmatimonadota bacterium; assembly: GCA_029262175.1. GTDB lineage: Bacteria > Gemmatimonadota > Gemmatimonadetes > Palauibacterales > Palauibacteraceae > Palauibacter. Next base: position 15,874 of record JAJCZV010000045.1, on the reverse strand, counting down.
TACGTGGATCGGTCGCCCGGGACGCCGACGACGGAGGAGACGCGGTTTCCAACCGGCCCAATGTGGCGGAAACCGAGACCTTCGTATTGATCTGATGTGAGCTGCTGCCCCTGGATCGAGTTCGGAATCGCGACAATCGCGAGTACAACGGCGAGACGACGGGCTACCGACATTTGTGGGCTCCCTCGGAGTGCGGGTCGTGGCCAGAACCCTCAAAAAGTGTGGTGCGGCTTTCGGCTCGGCCAGAGGGGCCCGGCTCGGACCCGAGCGTGACGGCAGCCTCGCGTTTAGCTTTGTAGAAAGCATAAGGCTCATCTTTCGGGGGTTTTTCAATGTTGGCGACGGCGTTCTCGATCTTAATGTTTGCCGGGTTTTCGGCGTGTCCCGCAGCGGTGTCTTCGGTCCCGGGCGGGGGCTCAGACGACCTAGAGGCGCTGTATCGGTCGGGGATCCCCTTCACGGAGTTCCTCGCCGCCGCGGAAGAAAGAAAAGCGAGTTGGGAGCGACATTACGCGCAGGGCGACGTGGACCCCGCCGCGATCGCCCGTTTGGCTGCGGTCCCGGGGACGTGGCGCGTCCTAGCCATCGCCGAGGACTGGTGTAGCGATTCGGTAAGCACCATTCCCTTCCTCGCTCTCCTTGCCGAGCGTGTCGAGAATCTCGAACTGAGGATCATCGACTCGGAGGTAGGGAGCGGGCTGATGGCCCAGCACCCGACCCCGGACGGTCGCGGCGCGACGCCGACGGTGATCGTGCTCAACGAAGCCTTCGAAAACGTCGGCTGTTGGGTTGAGCGTCCGGCCGAACTTCAAACATGGGCGCTCGGAGCCGGATCGGGGCTCGGCAACCGCGACTTCGTGACAAAAAAGATGGCGTGGTATGAAAAAGACGGGGGTCGGTCGACGGTGGACGAAATCATCGCCCTCATCGAACATGCGACCGCCGGAGAGGCGATCTGTCCAACGGGTTGATGACGACGCGTGATCCACGCGCAGGGCGCGCTATGGATCCGCTGGTGCGTCGCCTGGGCTCACTAGGAGGCTCGTCGCGTCAGGAGACCCACTTCCGTGGCGAGTCGGGGCGGCCCGGAAGATCCGTGGCTTCCGGTGGTGCGGGCTGAGGAGCCACGATGGCCTTGCCTGGGATCACGGTGCGAGCCGAGAGAATGGGTGGCAGCGAACTAGCGGGTACCGGGCGCCCAAACAAATAGCCCTGTACGAAGCTCCCGCCCAAGTCCTCCAGATGGCGAAGCTGCGTCTCGTCTTCGATGCCCTCTACGATCACCTCGAGCTCGAGCATCTCCGCCAAGGTCAAGATCGTACGCACGATGGCCACCGACGCCGGATCGGCACCCAACGAAAAGACGAACGACTTGTCGACCTTCAACACATCTACGTCGAGATCTCTCAGGTAGGAGAGCGACGAAAAGCCGGTCCCGAAGTCGTCGATCGCGACCTTGACGCCGAGCGCCTTGAGCATCCGGACTTTCTCGATGTCGCCGCCGGCCGAGCTCTCCGTGATCTCGAGCTGCAGTCGATCGGGATCGAACTTGGTGCGGAGCAGAATATCCGAAATCTCGGCAACAAAATCGGGTTCATCGAAATGTCGAGCCGAGAGGTTCACCGACAAGAAGAATCCTTCGTCGGCGATCCCGAAGTCGACGAGTCTCTGAATTTCCCGACAGCCATGATCGAGGACCCAGCGATCGAGTTCGGCGATCAGCGAGGACTCTTCCGCAATCGGAATAAAGCTCGCCGGTAGCAGAGGTCCGTGTTCGGGGTGTGTCCAACGAACCAAGGCTTCGACGCCGACGATCTCGTGCGTGCTAGAGTTGACGATCGGCTGGTATTGCAGGTCCAGCTCGTTCTTCTCGATCGCGCGGCGCAGCTGAGCTTCGAGCTTCAGCGACCAGTCGGAGCTGACCTGCTCGAGTTCGGGACTGTATAGCCGATACTGAAATCCACCGCGACGTTTGGCGTCGTACATCGCGACGTCGGCTTGGTGGACGAGTTGTTCCGGCTGTTCCGTCTCCGGCGAACTCACCGCGATCCCCACGCTGGCGCCGACCTGGTGTTCCTCGCCGTCCACCACGACCGGGGCCCGGACCAGCGCTACGATGCGTTCTGCCGCGGTGATCGCTTGTGTTTCGGAGTCGACGGTCTCCAAGAGAACGGCGAACTCGTCGCCACCGAGCCGGGCCACCGTATCGGCGTCGCGCACCACTGTGCGGAGTCGCGCCGAAATCTCGCGCAAGAGCTCGTCGCCTGCCGCGTGTCCCGCGCGATCGTTGATCGGCTTGAAGCGGTCGAGATCGACGTAGAGCAGCGCGACGTATTCGCCGTCGCGCCGGCCGCGACGCAAGGCGTGCTTCAAGCGGTCGGCGAACAGCGCGCGGTTTGGTAGACGCGTCAGGTAGTCGTGCAGTGCCCGGTTCTCGAGTTCGCGTTCCATCGTTTTGCGCGCCGTCGCGTCACGAAGGATCTCGAACGTGCCCACCACGTTTCGGTTCACGACAATCGGAACGCTCGTCAACTCGATGTCGGCGAGGGCCCCCATCGGTTGAGGTACTTGGGTCTCGATCGTGTTTTGTTTCCCGCCAAGCGCTGTTTGCAGGGCTTGTGCGGTTCTTACATGGACGGGCACCGCGATCAAGTCCATGAACGGGGCGCCGACGAGATCTGCCGCTGGACGTCCGGTCAGTTCCGTGACGGCGGGGTTCGCCCGCTCGACGATACCGTGGCTGTCGAGCGCCACGATGGCGTCTACATGACGCTTGAAGAGCGACTCGTGCTCTTGGCGTTTGAGTTCGAGCGCTCGTCGTCCCTCTCCGACCAGAAGGTAGTTGCGCCAAACGAAGAGCATGGCGCCAAGCAGACCGCAGGCCACCGGGAAGGAGGCCGGGTGCTGAAGGAGTTGGACCCACATATCAGCGCATGTCCCCGGAAACTCTCAGGGCCGACTGGGGCGAGAGATGGGCGAAACGATCACCGACTCTGGCGTAGGCCGAGCGCAGCCGGTCCGCGAATTCGCGGACGCGCTGCGAAGCTGAGATGCCACCCATCTGCAGGCCGTGATTGGGGTTCCGGAGCTTCCTGACGCCCACTAGGGAGCAGGAAGCGTTCCAGACATCGAGCCTGTGGGAGGCCCCCTCTAGAGGGGTGCCGAGACGTCAGTTGTAGGCGGAAAGACCCGTCGCCGCCTGTCCCAGAATCAAGGCGTGGATATCGTGTGTGCCCTCGTAAGTGTATACCGACTCTAGGTTTGCCATGTGCCTCATCGAGGCGTACTCGACCAAAATCCCGTTTGCCCCCAAAAGCCGGCGCGCCTCGCGAGCGCACTCACACGCCATGTCCACATTGTTGCGCTTTGCCATGGAGACGTGCTGAGGCGTCATGGTCCCTTCGTCCTTCATTCGCCCCAATCTGAGGGCCAACATCTGCGCCTTGGTGATCTCGGTCAGCATGTCGGCGATCCGGACCTGCTGGATCTGAGTCGCCCCGATGGGAGTGCCTTCGAACTGGATCCGATTCTTGGCGTATTCGACGGCCTCGCAGTAACACGCCATGGCCGCGCCGATGGCGCCCCACGAGATCCCGTATCGAGCCTGCGTGAGACACTTGAGGGGGCTCTTCAGACCGCCGGTCTCCGGCAGCAGGTTCGACGCCGGCACACGGACATCCTGGAGCACGAGTTCCGATGTGTCGGACGCGAGCAGGGACAGCTTTCCCTTTTGATCCTTGGCGGAGAACCCTTCGCGATCGGTCTCGACCAGGAAGCCGCGGATCGAACTCTGGTCCTCGAGCTCGCCGGTCTTGGCCCAAATGATCGCCACGTCCGCCATCGAGCCGTTGGTGATCCACATCTTGGCGCCGTTCAGAACCCACTCGTCGCCGTCCTTGACGGCCCGCGTGATCATGCCACCCGGGTTCGATCCGAAATCGGGCTCGGTGAGACCGAAGCAACCGATCGCATCGCCGCTCGCCAACCTCGGGAGCCACTCGCGTTTCTGCTCTTCTGATCCGAAAGCGAAGATCGGGTACATGACGAGCGCGCCCTGCACCGAGACGAACGAACGCAGCCCAGAATCGCCCCGCTCGAGCTCCTGCATGATGATTCCGTAGGCGACGTTGTTCAGTCCGGCGCAGCCGTATTCCTCAGGAAGATTTGCGCCGAGAAAGCCCAGCTCGCCCATCTGTGGAATCAGCTCGCGCGGGAAGGTGCGGGAAATATAGTGGTGGTTGATGATGGGCATGATCTCGCTGTCGACCCAATCGCGCACCAATCCTCGGATCGCAAGCTCCTCCTCATCGAGAAGCGCATCCAAGTTATAAAAATCGACGCCATCGAAGCTCATATTCTTCTATCTCTCAGTTGCGTTTGTTTCGAAAACAGACCGTGCCGAGAACCGCCGCGACCAGGCAAAGCCCGATGCCGCCGCCAATGCCAAAGGCTCCATACCGGTGCGCATTGGCGATGAGCACGAACCCGACCATACCACCGACGGAAGACGCCGAGAGGCCGAGCGATCTCGTTATTGAGTGCGACGCCACCGCGAATATCCCTTCACCACCTCGCGCCCAATACGGTATCCCAGATAATAGGCCGCACCGAGCGGAAGTAGCCACGCCGCTTGCGGCAGGAACTCTAGCCGCTCGAGCTGGAGAATCCAGATTCCGAACGGGAGCGTGATGGCCAGAGCTATGCCATGCCTCCATAGCGTCATGCGCCGACGGAGACGCGGCCCGCACCCGGGACACCAGTGATGATCGTCGAGTTCGGACTTGGGAAAGACTTCACCACAACCGTGACAGTCCGTGCCCTGGAAGTGGAGATCCTGACGTTGCGGTTCACTCATGCGACCGCCGCCTGATCGAGTCTCGAGATGACCGCCGCGCCAAACTCCACCGTGCTCGTCGAGCCTCCGAGGTCGGCGGTGAGCGCGTCTCGTGCCTCGAACGTTTGCTGTAGCGCGGTCCGAATGCGCGTGGCGACCTCCGCCTCATCGAGATGATCCAACATCAGACATGCGGCCAAGAGGAGCGATGTTGGATTGGCGATGCCCTTGCCCGCGATGTCCGGAGCCGAACCATGCACGGCTTCGAAAATCGCGGCTCGTTCGCCGAGGTTCGCGCCTGGAGCGAAGCCGAGTCCGCCGACCAGGCCGGCGACCTGATCTGACAAAATATCACCGAACATGTTCTCGGTTACGATCACGTCGAACTGATAGGGGTCGAGTACGAGTTGCATCGCCGTGTTGTCGACGATCTTGTCGTCAAAAACGACCCGTCCCTCGTACTCCTTGGCGATCTCGCGTCCGACGTCGAGAAACAACCCCTGAGTGTATTTGAGGATGTTGGCCTTGTGCACCAGCGTGACTTTCTCGCGGCCATGCGAAAGCGCGTACTCGAAGGCGAACCGAACGATGCGCCGCGAGCCAAACCGCGTGATCAGCATGACGGACTCCGCGCACGCCCGGGGATCGTTCTCCATCCCGATGTAGTGCTCGATTCCCGCGTATAGCCCCTCGGTGTTCTCGCGGACGATGACGAGGTCCACGCCCTCATACCGACCGCCGGGGAGCATCGTATAGGCGGGCCGCACGTTCGCGAACAGATCGAAATGTTTACGAAGGGCGACGTTCACGGATCGGAAACCCGACCCGATCGGCGTCGTCAGCGGCCCCTTGAGCGCGACGCGCGTCTCCTCGATGGACGCCAAGGTCGCCTGGGGCAGCGGCTCTCCGACGGTCTCCATCGCGGTCACGCCGGCGACGTGCTCGTGCCAGCGAACCGGCGCCCCGGCAGCCTCTAAGATGTCGAGCGTGGTTTTGGTGATGCCCGGACCGATTCCATCGCCAGGGATTAGTGTGACGTCGTGCATTCCGCGCTTCGGTTCTGGGGTAATGGGTACGAAAGCCCGAACGTTAGGAGGGCGCGAGCTGCGAGGCCACCCGCTGTGCCAACGTGGTCAAGAGCGAGCGCGAGGTCGCCTCGCCCGGTTCCCCTTCGATGATCCCATGCCACATCACGGCGCTTCGACGCACATCGATGATCGCGGTCAGGAGCACCGCTCGGCCCAGGGGCTCGGCACCACTGGCCTCCGCGTCCAACCGCTCCTGCTCTGTCGGCGGGCGATACCAGAGCGTCAGCGGAAGCACGACGATGCGGGCATCGAACAGTGCGGCGGATTGACGCAGCTGGGTGTGGAGCGGCTCATAAATCTGGGCACGGGGTTCCGGCTCTCGCAGCAGTCCGTGGTAGGAGAGCCGATTCGGATTCACTTTGACCATGGGGTTCCGCGAGATCCGGTACGCTACGGCCTCGCCGACCGCCCACGACGCCGCGCCCTCCTCTTCGCCAAACGCGAATTCGAGTTCGGCGTTGAAGAGCTCGATCGCCTCCCGATCCGAAGCCGCGCCGCCAACCCAGGCTCCACCGGCGGTCGGGCTCGTGCTTTGTACGGGGAACAGCACCGCGGGTACGCCGTTCGGGATCGTCGGAACTCGATCCGGCTCGTCGTCCTGCGCCCACGCCCCGCCCGCACCCATCAACAACCAAACCAGCGCGACGGCAGGCGCCAGACGCCTTCGATCGATTTGCCAGTTCATCCCGCACACCTCCCCACCAAAGCCCGTTACGGTCGCGCTTCCGCGAACCGTTCGATCTCGATCTCGATTTCCTCTTGCGAAAGCGTGTGATCACACCGCTTCGCAAGACGGAACACCGCATCGCATAAATCGTCATCCTGCGAGTCGTGTCCGTGCTGACCCAACCAGAAGCGGACGTTGCTCAGTCCAGATACCGGCGAGATCTCGATGGTCTGCGTCCGCCCCACCATCGAAGCCGGAACACCGCTATAGACGCAGTCCTGCAGCCATTGGTCACCCTTCTGCATCGCTTTGATAATCGCCGCAGCGTGCACGCCGGTCCCGGTGCGGAAGGCATCGTCGCCGAACACCGGATAATTGTGGGGCAACTCGACCCCACACATCTCCGCCGTCAGCATACAGTAGTCGGTCAGCCGGTCGATCGGATGGTCGTGCATACCGAAGAGGCAAAGGTTCACGAGCAGCAAGTCCATCTCGACGTTGCCGATTCTCTCTCCGATGCCGAGCGCGGTCCCGTGGATTCGATCGACGCCTTCCTCGATGGCCGCGAGCGCGTTGGCCAGACCGAAGCCGCGATCTCGATGCCCGTGCCAGTCGATCTTTACCGGCTCGCCGGTATCGGCCACCAGCTTCTTGGCAAAACGAACCAACTGCCGCACCCCATGCGGCGTGGCGTGACCGACCGTGTCCGCAAGACAGATCCGACGGGCACCGGCCTCGATCGCCGCCGTGTAGAGCTTCGTGAGGGCTTCCGGGCGCGAACGGGTCGTGTCTTCCGTGACGTACATCACCTCGAGACCCTCGTCTACGGCAAACAAGATCGCGTCGCGTGTGGAGGTTAGAATCCGCTCCACGTCCCAGCCCTCGGCATACTGACGGATCGGCGAGCTGCCGATGAAAGCCCCCACTTCGAGCGGCACGCCCGTCGCCTGCTGGATCCGTGCGATCGGCTCGATGTCGGCTCGTATGGTGCGTCCAGCCGCGCCGGCGGCGATGGGGAGGCCATGGTCGGCAATCTCCTTCGCGAGCGCCAGCACGGCGTCATACGCCCTCGGCCCCGCGCCCGGCAGCCCAATGTCTGCCGAGTGGATCCCTAGTTCCACCATCAGGTGAAGAAGCTCGATCTTCTTGTCGATCGGCGGATCGAGAACGCTGGGGTTTTGCAGCCCGTCGCGAAGGGTCTCGTCGTTCAATTCTATTCGCAAACCGCGATAGTCGAACGACCCGGAGAGCAGATTCCAGTCGTAGATCAGATCATCCCGGCTCAGGCCGGGCACTACCGCTTCGGACGACACCTAGTCGCGACGCCCCTCGATTTCTGTGTGGTCGCCGACATTCACCCTTCCCTTTACTCCCCTCAGGATCGCGTGGTCCCCCACGATCGAGTCTTTGAGTTCGCAACCTTCCAGCACCGAGGACTCGCCGACGATCGTGTCCACCAGCGTACAAGCTTGGACCGTGCTCCCAGCGCCGACACTCACGTTGGGTCCGAGGCGCGAATCGGTGACGACAGCGCCATCGGCAATCGCGACGTCGCCTTCGATTTCAACCGACTCGGGAACGGTAAGCTCCCCCCCGTGACCGCGTTCCAGCATGACCCGATTCGTATCCAGGACGGTCTCTGTTTTCCCGCAGTCAAACCAACCACCCACTTCCGCCGTATACAATCGGGCACCGTGGTCGATCATGTACTGAAACGCATCGGTGAGGAAGTACTCGCCAAGATTGGGGTCTTGAGCCAAAACGTGACGAACACCCTCGAACAACAACTCGTAATCGCGGATGTAGTACACGCCGATGTTGGCGAGCTTGGAGACCGGTTCGCTCGGCTTCTCGATAATCCGCTTCATGTACCCGTCCTCGTCGGTGAGGACGACGCCGTAGCGCTGATAGTCTTCGACTTCCTTGGCCCAAATGATCCCGGCCGCGTCGGGGTGCCGCTGGATCACGCTGAAATCGGCGTCAAAGAGCGTGTCCACGAATACGATCAAGACGGGACCGTTTACGTAGGGCTCGGCGAGCGCGATCGCGTCAGCGGTCCCCCGCTGGGAGACCTGCTCGACGTACCGAACCGGCATGTCTCCGTGCTCCGTAGCGAGAAAATCCTTGATCTGGGGCGCGAGGTGACCGGTCACGCAGATCATCTCATCGACGCCTTCCGCCCGCAGCTGCTCGACGACGTAGGAAAGGACGGGGCGGTTCGCCACGCGGAGCAAGGGTTTCGGACGAGAATGTGTGTGGGGGCGGACTCTTGTACCCTTCCCCGCCAACGGTATTATGGCCTGCATGTTGAGCCGTCTATCTGTCTGGAAGTGGATCGCGGAAGCCGAGGGATGGCGCCCGCACGGATCGGGCCTCGGGGCCCATCAACCTATCTCGCCGAAGCGGGGAAGGCCAACCGTCGCGGATGTGCCCGAGCGGGGCCGTTGCCCTTGAGTAACGCCACTTCAAGGACGCCCACGCGCGAGAGGTTTCGCGTCTGGATGAACGAAAACGTGGCGGACACGAGGCGGCCGGGGGGACCCGAACCGCGTCTGTACGAGACGCCGTTTGCCCGCGTTTGGGACGAAATCCTTGCCGCCGTCGAGAAGCGCGGGGGCTGGGCGCTGCTCCACAAGGACGAAGAACTGGGTCTCATCACGCTTGCTTGTACGACGCCGATCCTCCGTTTCATCGATGACCTGACGATCTGGGTGGCGCTGGATGACAATGGACTGACTCGGGTCGACGCCCTGTCGAGGTCGCGGCGCGGCAAGGGCGATTGGGGCGTCAATCGACGAAGAATCGATCGCATGTTTCACGCGCTCGACATCGCCCTCGGTCCCTCCGCGCGCCTCGCGGCCCCGCCTCGCCGCCCCGGCGCGGCAGACCTCTCGGGGCCGGCGGAAGATGGCGCGACGCTCGCCTGATGCGCGCCAAAAGAAACTGCGCATCCAGCGCGTGTGTGCTCGCCCTGGCGACGCTGGCGGCCTGCTCCGAGGTGTCCCCCGAGCTCGACCGCGCCGCCTCGGACGGTGACGCGGCCGACCCCTCGTCGCTCCGCGTCGATGCGAGATACCTGACCCATCTCGCATTCGCGGGCTCGGATGGACGCCTGTTCTACGGGTCCTTCGACCAGACGGCCGAACTCGGACAGCTCACGCGCTCCTACGGCGCGTGGCGCGGCGATGAGGAATCGTGGCGGGCGTTGCTCGACACACAGGACACGCTCCCGGTCCCGCGCGCGGGTTGGCGCCTCCTGCCCGATCGCGACATGCAGGTTCGGGTGGGGGACGCGGGTCAAATCGTGAGTTTGGCCTTCCAGGTCGAGGATGCGGCGGAAGTGAGATCAGAAGTGAGATTGAGGGTGGGCGAAGAGATTTCCACCTGGACCGGACCCACGGGTCAGCGGGAGTCCCTTGGCATGGCGGTATTCGATGCCGATGGTGCGTCTTCGCTCGGGGTTTTGTTCTTTCGCAGGGCCGCCCGAGCCCTCGGGATCCCGGGGACGGTGGACCCGAGCCGCACTTTCGTGCTCGCCGACTCGCTCGGGAACGCCATGGTCATCCATGCAGGCTCGGATCAAGCGCCCTCGGTGGCCCACGCCTGGCTCCACGGCGTCGCTTCGTCGTGGGACGGGCTGATCTTCGAACGGGCGGACTCCGTCGGCACCTCGGCCCGATGGCGGTTCGAAATCCCGGGGACAGACCTACGCGGAAACATTCGAGCTCGGCCGGCTCAGATCCCGGGAGCACCGACCGTCGCGATCGACTGCGTCCTTTTCGCGGGCGATGAACGCTTTCGTTTTAGCGGGCTCTCTGCAGAACTTCCGTCACCCTGATGGAGATCGACTGGGGTCGCGCGCTCATCACGGTGGCGTTCGGCGCACTCGCCGGTGGGATCACCAACCGGATCGCCGTCTGGATGCTGTTTCATCCCTACTCTCCGCCCACGATGATGGGACGGACGGTGGGGTGGCTGCAGGGCGCCGTACCCAAGAACCAGGCGCGCCTGGCCGACTCGATCGGTCGGGTGGTCGGGAGCACGCTTCTCACGCCTGAAGACATCGCGTCCGAACTCAAAGGGCTCGAACACGCTTTCCAGGACCGTCTCCGCGAGCTCGCGGTGGAACTCAGCGGTGGTGAACAGCCCTCGCTGACGGACATCCTGCCGGCCGAAGCCATCTCTGAGATCCGCGCGTTGCTGATGCGATTGCTGGCCGAGGGGCGCGAGTTGTTGGTGACGTCGCTCGACTCGGACGAGTTTGGGAAGCAGGCGGCGGGACTTTTGGAATCGGTTCGCGAATCGTTGAGCGAAGAGCCGCTATCGAACGCCCTCGAAGGCCCCAGACTCGCCGCGGTCCGGGAAGCCCTAGAGGACTGGCTCGTAAAACTCTTGGATTCTCGGGCGTTCGAGCGGACGATCCGACACCACCTCGACGAGGCCGCGCAGCACGTGTTGCGCCCCGGTCGGACCCTCGAGCAGTTGATTCCGCCAGGTCTCGTCGCGGCCATCGAGCACGCGATCAAGGACTATCTCCCGGTCGCCATGGAGCGGCTAGGCCGCCTGCTCGAGGATCCCGATACGCGCGAGCGGGTCGAGCGTATGATCCGCGACCTTCTCGATCGGTTCGTAAACGATTTGCGGCTGCACCAACGCGTCGTGGCCAAACTGATCGTCACCGAGGATACGGTCTCCAAGGCCCTCGATACGTTGGAGTCCGACGGAGCGGACCGGCTCAGCGAGGTGCTCCGCGAGCCGGAGGTCCAAGCGGCGATGGCGCGCAACGTCAACGACGGCATCGTCGAGTTTCTCCGGCGGCCGACCACGACCGTGCTGGGCGCGACAGACTCCCCTCAAGTGCATTCCGCACTCGATTCGATGGGCGACTGGGTCGCACGGGCCGCGCGGGATCCCGGTTCCCGAGCTTTTCTTCTCGATCAACTGGAGGGGGCCCTGGGCCGCCTCGGGGAGAGAAGTTGGGCGGATGTGCTCCGTGTCGTCCCCGCCGATCGCGTGGCTGGCTGGCTGGCCGTCGGTCTTCGGTCCGAGGGGGGCAAGACGCTTTTCGAGTCCATCGCCGAACCTCTGGCCGATCGCATTCTCACGACCCCGATCGGCCGATTGGACCGGTTCCTCCGCGACGACGCCGCCATCCGACTCGCCGACACGCTGGGTCCGCCCACGTGGGATTGGGTCGCTCGACAGGTTCCGGAAGTCGCCAGCAAGATCAAGATTTCCGAGCGGATCTCGGCCAAGATCGAGGGCTTTCCGCTACAACGGCTCGAGAGCCTCGTGCGCGATATCAGCCAGCGTGAGCTAGATCTCATCGTGCGGTTGGGATACGTGTTGGGGGCCCTCATCGGCGTGGTGCTTGTTCTCGTGAATACGATTCTAGGGTGAGAAGATCCGGTCTGAAGTGGACGACCGTGCTCGTGTTGTGCGCGGCCTGCGGCCAAGTCGACGATGGCGTCGACCGTAGCGAAGGCGCGGACGGTCTGCGCGGGTTGGAGTTGGAGGAGACCTTCGAAGCCGCGGACTTTTCGCTACTGGACACGCAGGGTGACCGCTTCGACTTTCGCGCGGAAACCGAGGGCGCTCTCACGCTTTTGTTTTTCGGTTATACCCACTGCCCGGACATTTGCCCCGTTCAACTGTCGATCCTCGACGCGGCTCTCACCGACCTCGCCTACGTCCAACGCCAACAGGTCAAGCTCGTGTTCGTCACGACAGACCCGGCCCGAGACACGCCCGCACGACTGCGCGAGTGGCTCGATGGGTTTGACACATCGTTTATCGGCCTGGTGGGAGAGCTGGATCGAATCAATGAGATCCAGGGGGAATTTCGGCTACCACCCGCCGTGATCGATCCCCCTCACGATGCGAACGCTCCCGACGCTTACTACGTCGGGCACGCGACGCCGATCATCGCGATCACGGGAGACGGGCAGGTTCGCGCGCTGTACCCGAGCGGCATCCGACAGTCCGACTGGCAACACGATCTTCCGCTTCTCCTTGCCCTCAACTCCACGGCGGCCGGGGCGTCCGGAGGCCAATAATGCAGTGGTGGTGTGCAGCCCAGGGCATCCCCTGGAGTTGGAGTTGGCGGGCGTACCCTGGGGTTTGGATCTTCGTCGCGCTTCTCGGACTCGCCTACTGGCGCTTCACGCGGAACACCCACGTGCCGCCGCAGCGACGGACGAGATTCGCGCTGGGCGTCGCGACGCTTTGGATCGCGCTAGATTGGCCGGTTGGGGCGTTGGGCGCAGGGTACTTGGCGTCGATCCATATGGTGCAGTTTCTGTTGATCGCGCTACTCGCTCCACCGCTGCTGATCGCTGGGCTGCCCACCGCGGCGCTGCAACGCGCGGCCTCGGTCCGGGGCGTCTCGCGACTGCGTCCGCTCTCGAACCCGTTGATCGCTCTTCTCGCCTTTCACGCGATCATCATCGCGACCCATTGGCCTGGTGTGGTGGATGGGCTCATGGGGTCCCAACTGGGGTCGCTCGGGCTCGACCTGTCGTGGCTGTTGGGCGGGATGCTGTTTTGGTGGCCGGTGATCAGCCCCGTGCCCCATCGACCCCGGTTTCCGTTCGGGGTTCGAATCGGCTATCTGATTGTGAGCACGGTCCTTATGACGCTTCCGTACGTCTTCCTGACGTTCGCCCAGCTCCCATTCTATGCGACGTACGAGCTGGCGCCGCCCGTCGGCGGTCTGAGTGCGGGGGAGGACCAGCGAATCGCCGGGCTCGTCATGCGGCTGGGAGGGGGCGCCATCTTGTGGACCGCCATCGGGGTCCTTTTCTGGCAGTGGTATCGCGCGGAAAACGCGCTGGAGGTCTGACTCCGATCAGGGGCCGTCTCGACCCTTCTCCGGCTCGCTCAATGCCGCCTCGATCCGTTCATACAACGCTTCGATCTGCGAGGCATACCGGGCGGCAATGACGCGCCGCTTGACTTTTAGCGTCGGCGTGAGCTCGCCGCCCTCGATCGTAAAGGGCCCGAGCACAGGGAGGACCTCTCGGGGTTGCTCGTGGTGGGCGAACTCCGTGCACCGCTCTTGCACCACCCGCTCTAGAAGTTCGATCGCCGCGGGCGAGGCCAGGAGATCCGCATCGGCCGCTTCGACCACGCCGTGAAGTTGACTCCGCAACACGTTGAAGTCCGGCACGACCAAGGCGATCGGAAACTTCTGGCCGTCGCCGAGCATGACCGCCTCGGCGATCATGGGCGCGCGTTTGATTTCCGCTTCGACGGGCTGCGGCGCGATGTTCTTGCCGTACGCCGTGATGATGATGTCTTTCTTACGGTCGGTGATCTTGAGATATCCATCCTCGCTGATCTCTCCGATGTCTCCGGTTCGGAACCAGCCATCGTCGAGGGCCTCGGCCGTCGCTTCCGGTCGGTTGTAGTACCCCGACATGATCTGCGGACCGCGCGCGAGAATCTCACCATCATCATCGATCTTGATGTCCGTGCCCGGGATGGCCTGACCGACGGTGCCCAAACGAATGGCATCGATGCGGTTGAAAGAAAGAACGGGTGACGTCTCCGTCAGTCCATATCCTTCCAACACCTTTAGTTTAGCGGCGAAGAAGAAGAGGCCGACGGCCGGCGAAAGCGGCGCGCCGCCGCTCGCGAAGAACCGGATACGCCCGCCGGTTCGCTCGCGCAGTTTGCTGAAGACGAGCTTGTCGGCGATCGCGCTCTGGAGGCGTAGCACGAGGCCAAGAGACCGTCCGGACATCTCCCTCGTCGCTCGGAGCTCTCCCACTTGTCGGGCCCATTGGAAGATCCCCTCCTTCGCGCCTCCCGCCGTGCGCGCCGCCTCTTCAGCACCCTCGAGGACCTTTTCGAATACACGGGGGACCGCGGCCATCACGGTAGGCGATACTTCGCCGAGATCGCGGACGATCGTCTTGGTCGACTCCGCATAGGCGACCGTCACGCCGGCGACCCACATGACGTAGTGTCCGATCGTTCGCTCGAACACGTGGGCGAGCGGCAGCAAAGAAAGGGCGACGTCATCGGTGCCGAGCGGGATGACCAGCAGCGTCAGTTCTGTGTTCGAGTGGAAGTTGGCGTGGGTGAGCATCACGCCTTTGGGGTCACCGGTCGTCCCCGACGTGTAGATCAGCGTCGCTAGATCCTCGGGGCGGGTTTCTCGAGCGTGAGACTCATAGGTGCGTGCGATCTCCGCCGGCGCGCCCTCGCCGACCCGAGACAACGCATCGAACTGGACGACCGAGAGCTCCGAGCCGGGCGGCACCTCGACCGCGTCGAACGCGATGACGAGACGTAGGTCGGGCAACTCCCCGGAAATCTCTACGATCTTGTCTAGTTGTTCCTGATCCCCGACGAACACGGCCTTCGCGCCCGAATCCGCGAGGATATAGTGGATTTGATCGGCCGGCAGCACCGGATAGACGGGCACCGACGCCAAGCCGGCCATGACGAGGCCCCAATCGGCCAGCGCCCATTCGAGCCGCGAATGCGCGAGAATCGCGACCCGGTCCGGACGCTCGAACCCCTCTGCCCGCAATCCCAGGGCGACGGCTCTCGCCTGGTTTCCGATCTCCGCCGTGGAGACCGAACTCCAACGGCCCGTCTCGCTACGGACTCGAACGGCGTCGTCGCGGGGGGTGGAGAGACCGCGGAGGAACAGATCGACGAGCGTCCCGGGCCGATAGCTGTCGGGTAGCGGGTTCGAGACCTCCATCACGCGCGGGCGCCGTTCAGGAGGCGGTCGAGTCTCCGGCCGGTACTCCGAGCCGTTGAAGGGTCCTGCGCGCATGCATCAAGTGCTTGGTGTCTTCACGGTCGGAGCGCGCGTTGGCCAGAAAGGCCTGGAGGTGTCCCGTGGCTTCGCGCTGGGCGCCGTCCTTCAGAAGAAGAAAGGCCAGTCCGTAGTGCGCCGACGGACTCTGCGGTCGGCGCTCGAGCGCGGAGCTATAACAGCGGATCGCCTCACCGTACTGACCAATGTGGGTATAGGCCACCGCCATCTGCTCGTAGCAGGCGGAGTCGTTCGGTTTCTGCTTGAGGGCCAGACGAAAAGAAGTGAGCGCATCGTGATGCAGATTCTGACGCGCCAACGCGACGCCCTCTTCATAGTAGTCGGGCCCCGTGCCACTGCCCCCACCGTTCTTGTCCCAAATCTTCCACCACACCATGGCTTGGCTCGCCCCCCGAAACGATCCGAGAAGTCCCGAATCTTTGCCGGTAACTTCCGCTGTCTGGAGAAGACCCAACTTAGAGCGGCTGGCATGGGTGGAGCAAACTTGCGGG
>JAJCZV010000044.1 GCA_029262175.1 Gemmatimonadota bacterium | reverse complement strand
CCGGCGATATGGTCAACTCGGTCTCGGACATTTCAAAGCGCCCGGCGTTCACGATCACCGAGCCATAGCGGGCGATCTTTTCCGCATCCGTCGGTCGTAGCCGCTCCGCGGAGAAGGGGGCGGGGCTCTCGCCTCCCGCCCAGTTCATGCTGTAATAATCGCCCGCGAACAGAAGAAAGCTCTCGTGCGAGGGCCTGGAAATGCGCTGGCCGTCCGGTGTGAGCACTTCGGTCAGCTCGAGTCGCCAAACGCCATCTAGGGCTCTCGAACCGGTCTGAACTGGCATGTCGGGCGGAGCACATGCCAAGAGAAGAACCAGGCACATCGGCCACGCCGTACTCGTCTTCACCACGATCGCTCCTCGGTTACGGGAGGGCTTCGAACACGTGCAACTCTGCGAGTTCCCATCTCCTCATCCGCCCGCTCCGGTCGGGAATTTCCGTCCGGACGACATACGGCGGCCGCTGAACGACCCACATCCGCCAGCCCCTGAGCGTCGTGATCACCCAGACCTCCTCGGGTTGATCGAGAACGTCGATCCACTGCTTTTCGCCGACGGACAACACCTCCCAAACCAGATCCCCGGAGCCGGGTGTAATGGGGAAGTACGGGAGCGCCAGCTTGAACCCAGGTTCGAGGTCTCGACCGAATAGCAGATACCCCGTCGAGATGATGTCCCACACGGGGCGGCGGAGTGTGCTTCCGAACTCGGACGGCTCCGCGTCCGGCGAGCTCCAGTACAGGCCTTCCACGGCACGGTCCCGATAGCGGGCCCGAAGGCTCGCGCCATCGCCTCCCCAGATATCGACGACGATCGGACGAAGCGAACCTCGGTCGAGCGTATTGACCACGCCGGTCAACAGCCTGCCATCGACTCCGACAAAGCTCTGGCGGATTTGCAGGTGCGGGGCCGGCTCCGCTTCGACAATGGTGTAGTCGTCTGTCCAATAGCCCAGCAGCGAATCGGGCTTCGAGTCGGTAAGCGTCGTCACGGTCCACATGGCTCGATGCGGGACGATGTAGTCTCCTACGCGCGCGACCTCGCCCGGCCACAAGACGAGATCCACGGGTACCGGGGGACCGGACCAAGGATCGGCAGCTTGACCGATCGCGGGGGTCGGCGGAGCGAGCAACGCCACGAACGAAACGGCACACACAAGAGTCGTCTTCATCACCGGACTATGGTTCTGCTCTTTGAATCGATCAGGGTCATCCAAGACTCTGAATTGAAATGCCACACGTAATTCATTATATAGAGTGCCACAATCAATTATCTGTTCCAGGGAGTTTGAATGCAACTTCGGATGCGCCATCTCACCGAGCGGACCGGTTGTCCGCGATCTACGGTGCAGCACTACATCCGCGAGGGGCTGCTTCCGCCGCCGAAGAAGCTCGCGCGGAATTCCGCGGTGTACGACGAGCAGCATGTCCAGCGTCTCGAATCGATTCAGCGCGCCAAGGAGTTGCTCGGAGACCGTCCTCCCGTCGCGCAGTTGCGGCGGGTGCTCGAACTCGTCGATCACGGCGTTGAACCGGAGGTGGCGGTCACGCTTCAGCGGGCGGTCTGGCTCGAGGTCGGTGACTCGATCGATGCCTCCGATAACTCGTCCTACTCCACCACGGGTCTGGCCAAACACCTCGGGATCTCTGCCGGCCGCGTAAAGGCGATGGCGCGAGCCGGAGTGATCCTGCCTGCTCCCGGTGCTGGCCGCGCCCGGTTCGATGGATTGGACGTTCGGATGGCGAAACTCCATCTGACCGCCAGCGAACGACTCGACATCGACCTCGATTTGCTGGCGGAGATCACCGATCTCATGAGCCGTATTTCAGAGATCGAGATGCAGATCCGGAATCAAGCGGTGCGGGGGAAGGGGACCCAAGAGGTCGCCGAGGTCAGCGCCGAGCTCCAGTCGTTGGGCAACGCTTGGCAGCCATACGTTCGTCTCCGCCTTCGTCAACGCGATATCGCGCAGCAAGGTCTCGGACCCGGGAGCGCGGCATGACGGGTCGCGCCCGGATGCGCTTGGTGAGGCAGCTTCATTGGTTCGACGTGGGGCTGGTCTGCGGCGTGGCCGCGTCGGTCGCGTATGCCTTCGGCGTCTTCATCCCGATTCCCCCCCGGCCGGAGTACCTGTCCTTTATGGCGTTCGGACCGCTCTTTGCGATCTCCGCCGCCGGGATGTTCGTCTTCCTGAGCCAGCATCGGGACACGGTCAGCCTTCGGATCGGCACCTTCTGTATGATGGCCGCCGGGTTGATGTTCACGGCCATGGCGACCATGCAGGGGTCGATCATCTTCCAGATCCGCGACTTCATCGCACAGTCGGATCCAGCGGATGTGGAGGTCTGGCGAAGCGTCTTTCGGGGAACCATGGCGACGCAACTAGGATTGGACTTCGCCTTCGATATGTACATATCCGCAGGCACGTTCCTCGTGGCATGGAACGTCGTGTCGCACCCGCGTTTCTGGCGGGGCTTCGGGTGGGCCGGCATGGCGATCGCGGCCGCTGGTCTTACGGTCAACGCGATCACGTTCCCGGAAAACTCGGGGGAAGCGGGGTTGTTCGATCCGGCTCCGTTGTACGGTGTTTGGTTCGGCGGTTTTATCGTCCCTTACGCGCGCGCCCGCTCCTGGTATCGTCGCCACATCTCGACGGACCTCGCGGCGGAGCCGACGGTCGGCGTGGCCGTCGCAGACCAGGCGGACTAGAACCCTCGTCGTTATACGCCGAGTAGGTACGACGCACGAGATACAACGCTGGCGGACGTACCTCCCATCAGGCACACTCTAGGCACACCGGGTCGCACATCAGATGTCGACCAGGTTCGCCGGTATAGGCCCCCGTGTTCGGCATCGGGTCCCCGGGACGATCGCTCGGAAACCCAGAACCTCGGTAGGCAATGCATGACACCACCACGTCGCTGTACGTCCTTCCCCTCGGCTATCGCACTTACCGCCGTCTTGACGTTCATCGCCGGCTGCGATTCCAGCAGCGGGGGAACCGGTGTCGTTTCCGGAACCGAAGAGGCCGTTCTCACCCTCGCGCCCAACGTCCCGCCGCCCATCACGCGGGACCATCCGACTCGCGTGGTCGTGAACCTCGAGAGCCAGGAGTTGGTACTCCCGCTTTCCGATGGTGTGGACTACACGTTTTGGACGTTCGGCGGGGGCGTGCCGGGCCGTTTTATCCGGGTGCGCGAGGGCGACGTGGTCGAGTTTCACCTCAACAACCGCCCGGACAGTCGGATGCCGCACAACATCGATCTGCATGCGGTGACGGGGCCGGGTGGTGGCGCGACCTCCTCGTTCGTTACCCCGGGACAATCGGCGACGTTCGTCTTCAAGGCGCTCAACCCCGGTCTCTATGTCTATCACTGTGCCACGGCCCCCGTCGGCATGCACATCGCCAATGGCATGTATGGATTGATCCTGGTCGAGCCAGAGGGCGGCCTCCCGCCCGTCGATCGCGAGTACTACGTGATGCAGGGCGAGATCTACACGGCCGGTGGCTACGGGGAGCCAGGGCTCCAGCCGTTTGATATGGAGAAGGCGCTCGACGAGGATCCCGACTACGTGGTGTTCAACGGTGCCGTTGGTGCATTGACTGGCGACAACGCCCTCACCGCCGACGTCGGCGAGACCGTCCGGCTGTTCGTGGGCAACGGAGGACCGAGTCTCATCTCATCGTTCCATGTCATCGGCGAGATCTTTGATCGCGTACATATCGAAGCGGGAACGGCCGTCACTGAAAACGTGCAGACGACGCTCGTGCCGGCCGGGGGCGCCGCAATCGTCGAGTTCGAGACCCAGGTGCCCGGCGAATTCCTGATCGTAGATCACGCGATCTTCCGCGCCTTCAACAAAGGTGCGCTCGGGATGCTGACGGTCGGGGGCGAAGGGGACTCGCTCATCTACTCGGGTCGGATCCAGGAGGGCGTCTACGTTCCTGAGGGAGGAGCCGTCCAGACCCTTCCGGCGGATGCGCCGGTCGTGCGTGCGACCAACGATGCGGAGCGCGTCGCGTTCGGACAGCGCGTGTTTACGCAGAACTGCTCGGCGTGTCACCAAGCCAACGGAGAAGGGCTGGCGAATGCGTTCCCGCCGCTTGCGGGAGCGGACTATTTGAATGCGGACAGGGCTCGGGCGATCGCTACAGTGGTGAACGGCCTCGACGGTCCGCTAACGGTGAATGGCGAAAGGTTCGACGGCGTCATGCCCGCGCTTCGGCTGACCGATGAAGATGTCGCCAACGTGCTTACGTATGTCTACAGCGAGTGGGGGAACGCCGGGTTCGTCATCCAGCCGGCCGAGGTGGCCGCGGTTCGCGCTCAGCAGTGAGGTGCGCTCAGTAACCTGGCGCCTTCGCCCAGAGGATGGGTTGATCGGTCTGACCGAACGTGAAGAAGTGCTGATTCTCGTTTAGATGGGGCAACTGGTCGAACAGGAACTCCGCCCGGATCGTATACACACAGGTCTGCTCGGCCTCGTCACGTATGGTGTCGCACTCACCCGGTGAGGCGCCCTCGGGGCATCGAATGGGACGAGATCCGAACGCTGGGCAACGTGGCTCTTCCTGCATGACGCTCGAGGGTAGATGCTCGCCTGAAACCGCGCAGTGAAACCGCAGAAGGTGGAGCGACACGAAATCCGAGGCGTCTGCCGGCCCCGCGAGTTGCAGATGAACCACTGCCCGGATCCCAGCCTCCGTAGAATCGACGGCCAACCACCCGTTGTCGACGGACGCGGTAATGAGCGGATTTCGGACCAAACGGTGCGAGGTGTCGTAGATGGCAGGCGGCCCACACGCGACCAATAAAATGGGAATCGCGGTCATGCAGAACGATGTGATGGGGCGCATCAGTCCCCCCCCTTACAGCTGAGAAAACCTTCACTACAAAGCTACCACATCTAGGAGGGACGTGTCCATACGAGGGGCGAATGGCGAAGCTGTGCCACTGCGAAGAGTCGGACCACTCTGCCCTCGCTCTGGAGCCGAACCCGGCCCGTCTCGTATCATTCGTCCATGAAGACGCTGGGAGCACAACTGGCTTCACTTGTCGGCGACCGGGCCCGCTACCGCCGGCAGTTCGCCCCGTTCAGCCTGTACATCGCAGTCCTTACGGGATTCGTCCTGCTCTTCGGCTGGCTCTTTCACGTCATCATGGCGTGGGAGGGTCAGGAGCACACGTGGTTTACGGGTGTGTACTGGGCCCTGACCGTGATGAGCACGCTCGGGTTTGGCGACATCACGTTCCATACCGATCTGGGAAGGGTGTTCAGTTCGGTCGTGCTGCTGACCGGCGTCTTCCTCCTCCTGATCATTCTGCCTTTCCTGTTTATTCGGATGGTGTACGCGCCCTGGCTCGAACAACGGAGTCGAGCCCGGCTGCGCGCGCTCGGATCCCTGCCGCACGGCGTCTCCGATCACGTGCTCATCTGCGCGGATGACCCCATCTCGCGGGCGCTGATCCGCCGCCTCCAGATCGCTGGAATCAATGGGTATCTGATCGAGCCCGACCCCGAGGCCGCGATGTTGATGGAGGACGCGGGACTCCCCGTGGTGAACGGCGAGATCGATTCGGTCGACACATATCGACGCATCGGAGCGGACCGCGCGAGGTTCGTGCTGGCTAACGCGTCGGACACGGTCAACTCGAACATCGTGTTGACCGTCCGCGAGCTCGCGAAAGAAGTGCCGATCGCGGCCGTCGCCGACCACGAAGATTCGATCGACATCCTCGAACTGAGCGGCGCGACCCACGTCTTGCCCCTCAAACAGCGCCTCGGCGAGCACCTCGCGAACCGGGTCAGCGCCGGTCTCACACGGGTGAACGTGATCGGTCACACCCACGACCTGCAGCTCGCCGAGTTTCCGGTTCACGACACACCGTTGCAGGGAAAGACCATTCGCGAAACCGAGCTGCGCGAGCATACGGGCGTCTCGATCGTCGCGGTTTGGCAAGGCGGCCGCCTCGTCCCCGCTCGAGCCGACCTGGAACTCATGCCGAACAACGTGGCCGTCGTTGTCGGCGCCCCGGAACAGATCGTCGATCTCAACGAGATCCTCGTCATCTACGACGCGAACCCGAATCCCGTTCTCATCATCGGGGGCGGTCGCGTCGGCAGGGCAGCGGCGAGGGCGCTCGTCGCGCGGGATGTCCGCGTGCACCTTCTCGACCGAGACCCGAGCCTGGCGCCGCTCCTGGCCGAGATCACCGACCGCTACTCGATCGGCGACGCGGCCGACCGACGTGTGCTCGATGAGGCGGGCATCGCGGATGCGCCGTCCGTGCTGCTCACTACGCACGACGACGCCATGAACATCTATCTGACGATCTATTGTCGACGCTTGAACCCCGAGATCCGGATTCTCACTCGTCTCACGCACGAGCGGAACGTCGAGGCCATCCGTCGCGCCGGCGCCGACTTTGTGCTCAGCTACGCGTCGTTCGGAGTCCAGTCGGTGTTCTCGCAGGTGACCGGACGGGAACTCGTCGTGTTGGGCGAGGGCGTGGATCTCTACTATCTCCGGCTTCCGCACTCACTGG
>JAJCZV010000043.1 GCA_029262175.1 Gemmatimonadota bacterium | reverse complement strand
AGTTTTGCCACCCTGGAAACGACGATGGACTACCCGGCTGGGCTGCGCGTCTTTGCTCAGTACGTTCTTCTCCCGCTCGTATCGGTCTACCTGGTCATCCTCACCGCTTATTTGGGTCGGATCCTCATCACTCGCACCTGGCCGAGCGGTTGGATCGGGTACTTGGTTTCTGCCCTCGCCGCGCTGGGCATCCTGTCGCTGCTTTTGATCCACCCCGAACGAGGTCGATCGGAACACCGCTGGATCGACCGGTATGCGCGCATCTTTTGGGTCGCGATTCTTCCCTCCGTCGTGATGTTGCTGCTGGCGATCTGGCAGCGCGTCGAGCAATACGGGATCACCGAACGCCGCTACCTCCTGACGATTCTCGCCTTGTGGCTCGCGATCACCGCCGTGTACTACGCGGGTTCGCGATCGCGAGGAATCAAGGGGATCCCCCTCAGCCTCGCGCTCGTGGGACTCGTCGCCTATCTCGGCCCTTGGTCGGCCTACTCCGTGGCGCGCGCGAGCCAGGTCGGTCGGCTGGAACGCCTATTCGAAACCAATGGAGTCCTGGTCGATGGCCGGGTCAGCGTCGGCCCGACGGAATTATCCGGAGGCGACTGGCGCCAGACGAACGAGATCCTGTCCTACCTGTTCGAACACCACGGCAGCTCGGCGATCGACCGCTGGTTTGACGGACAACTCGCCACGATCGATACGATCGGCAACGGCCTGGGGCCCTCCCTGACGCGGTCGGAGGCCGGTCGGCGTAGCCACCTCGTCATGTCGCATTTGGCCCTCACGTCCGCCGATGGTCTGATGCCTGGTGCGGGAGAGTTTACCCATTACAGTTCACAATACGGGGAGTATGCGTTCCCTGTCGCGGGATTCGACTATGTCCTCCCGAACATCGCGTTCGGGACAAACCAGGAGATTCAGGTCGCCGACAGCCTGGCCGTGGGCGTCGGCTTCGACGGATTGGGCTTGGACGTACGGCTCAACGGTCGATCGAGGGTCCGGCTTCCCCTCGATCGCGTTCTCGACTGGGCGGCCCGAGGCGCCACCTCGTCAACGCCCGGAAACTATACGTTTCCGCGTGATTCCCTCCGCTTCGAGGGAGAAGCAAACGGTCTCCGGGTCCGCATTTTTCTCCAAACGCTCGCGCTTTCGCCCGGGGAGCCGGGTCCGATGATCGAAAACGCCACTGGAACCGTGATGATTCAGCTGCTCGAGGTCTCCGGGACGGGCCCCTCCGGAAACTAGGATCGCGCACACAACCTTTTTGGCCGGGGGCCTGTCGTATAAAGGAGATCCGAAACCTTTTGCGCTGGCCGGCCGTAGATCCGGCAGACAAACGAACCCTACCTCCGTGGGAGCAGGACGTTGAGGAAGCTGATCCGACACGCCGCCGTTGCCGTCTTCGCCTGGGCCGTGGTCACGTTCGCCTGGGCCGCCCTATCACACACCACCGGAGCGATCGGACCCGCTCAAGCGAGCTCTGCATCGCTGGAATTCGTCGCTGATGCGATCGAGTTTCTGAGCCCGCCCGCTCTGCTTGCGGGCCCGCAGGACTTCACGGCCCGAAGAATCCGGGCCGCGGCGCACAATGCCGAGCACCTGCACCAGGGGCCTGAGCGCGTGATGGCGCGACTACTCGACCGGATGGGGCACGCCTCCGCACATCGGGGTGATCGCCGCCGCCACAAGCATGTACGCCGGACGCGTAGCGAATCGAACGGCAACGTGGTCATCCACCTCGATAGCCAGGATCATTCGTCGGACCAGTGGCGTCGACGGGCGCAGATCGAGGTCGAGCGCCACAGTAGCCGGCTCGATCGGAACCGTGAGCGGGCAGAGCGCGACCGAGAGCGAGCTGAGCGTCAGGTCGAGCGCGTGCAGCGTCTGCGAGAACGCCGGCAGGAGATGCGCGAGCGTTCGAGCCGGCGCGTCGATCGAATCGAGCGGATCCCCGTCGGAGAGATCAACGAAGTGGCCTCACAGATCGCCGCCGAGTTCATGCAACTCGAGCAGCTCGGGGCCGATATTTCCGATGAGGACCGGGACAAGCTCAAGCGGAAGGGTCTCGAGAAGCTGCGCGAGATCCTCGAGGGTTTGGGAGACGAGATGGGCAACCTCACGATCGACCTCCAGGCTGACTTCGAAGGTCTCGAGCTAGAGGGCATGGAGCTACAGAACCTCGACATCGGGGACTTGGACTTCGATGGCGACTTCGACTTCTTCTTCGAAAAGAGCGACGGCGCCGACAGCCCCGTGAGCATTCGGATCCACCGCGATCGATAGACCGTGAATCGATAGGCAGGAAGTCGGCTCGGCGCATGACGCCGGGCCGAAACCAGCACCAAGAAAAGGGCGCCGTCAGCGAAACCGCGACGGCGCCCTTTCTACATCCTGTTTCTACATCCTGCGGTCGCCATGAGCGCTACGGCTGACGTTCGTACTCCACGACGCCGCCGATAATCGTGTAGTCGACCTGCGTCGTCAGGATCTCGTCGGCCGGAATGGTGAGGATGTCGCGAGACAGCACCGTGATGTCGGCGAGCTTGCCGACCTCGAGCGTCCCCTTCAGGTCTTCCTCGAAGGCCGCATAGGCGTTGCTCAGCGTGTAGGAACGCAGCGCTTCTTCGCGCGTCATCGCTTGGTCGGCAAAAAACGCCGAGCCGTCTGCGACTTGGCGCGTCACCGTGCAATGGTAGCTCTCGAGCGGGTCGACATCCTCGACCGGGACGTCCGTGCCGTTGGTGACGATGGCTCCAGCCGCCCGGAGATCCTGCCAGACGTAGGCGCCCGAGCGCGCCCGCCCCTCCCCGAGCCGCATCATGATCCACGGTCCGTCGGAGCAGGCGTGAATCCCTTGCATCGACGCGATCACACCCATTTGTCCGAAGCGCGGGATGTCATCGGGATCGATGTGTTGGGCGTGTTCGATCCGCCAGCGCAGATCCGTCTCGGAAGGGTGATCGGCAAACGTGCGTTCATAGATGTTCAGCACCTCTCGGTTACCGCGGTCACCGATGGCGTGCGTGTTTACCTGGAAGCCATGCTCGATCGCCAAGCGCGCCACGCGCTCGATTCGCTCCGGCGGATTCGTGGCGAGCCCGGAGGACGAGGGCATGTCGGCGTACGGCTGCAGCAACCACGCGCCGTGCGAACCGAGGGCGCCGTCGATCACCTGTTTGATCGAACGGACAGTTAGCCGGTCCCCGCCGTAGCCGATCATGCGGTACTCATCGAGCCGACCTTCCAGCTGCTCGTATCCGCCGCCGAGCATGACGTAGAGTCGCACCGGAAGTTGGCCCTCATCGGCCAGTCTCTTGTACAGGTCCACCGTCGCTAGACCTGCCCCGGCGTCTTGAAAGCTGGTGATCCCCTTGCGAAGCAACTCCTCATTGGCGAGCCGGACCTGCTCTCTCAAGCGCGCCTCTACCTCCGAGTCGGTCCGCATCGCGTCCGCCTCGGCCTTCACCGCTCGAACCAGACGCTGGGACGTCTCGCGAAGATGTCCGGTGGGCTCCCCCGCATCATCGTGAACGATCTCGCCTCCGGGCGGGTTGGGTGTGCTGGCGTCGATCCCAGCCAGCTCGAGCGCCATCGCGTTTGCGAACGTGGCATGCCCACTCGCGTGCGTCAGAATCACGGGGTTGTCGGGGCTCACCGCGCTCAGTTCGTCATGTACCGGAATGCCGTCGACCAACACGTCGGGCGTGACGCTCCACTTCTCTTGGTGCCAACCGCGTCCCGAGATCCAGGCGCCCGGCTCCGCGTTGTCCGCCGCAACACCCACCATGTCGATGATGTCCTGCCACGTATCGGCGGTGGTCAGATCTAGGATCAGCTTCGCGTCGCCGAGGCCCATGAAGTGGCCGTGACCCTCGATAAGTCCGGGAATCGCCAGCGTACCCGCGAGGTCGATGACCTCCGTTCCTTCGCCGATCCAGGTTGCGATCTCCGCGTCGGAGCCGAGGGCGACGATTCGACCTTCGCGCGCCGCGAGCGCCGAAACCTCGGGCATTGCTTCGACGAGGGTCGCGATTTTTCCGTTCCGAAGCACCAAGTTCGCCACGCCCTCGGGCGTCGCTACGGGCGTGATCCGGGGCGTGGTGGCTCCGACGTCCGGGAGCGTCGCTTCGTCCGACGAAGTGCAACCCGTCAACGCCGACGTCACGACAAACGGAAGAACCAGAGCAGATCGTCGTAAGCCAAATCGCAACATGTCGAACATCCTCCGAATAGAGAGTCCGTTCGATGATAGCGACGACCCGACCGATCGCGCACGCATCGCGCCGGTGCGCCTACACAGCGCGGGACATACGTTGCTGGTTCGGGTAACGGGGAGGATGGTGGAGCGGATGAAGAATCTCGGACTGCGGGGGTTGACTCGACTCGCGGTAGGGCTACTGCTGGCGACTCCGATCGCCGCCACGGCCCAAATCGGCGTCGTGGGTGGCTACAATCGCGACTCGATCGAAGAATTCGTTCCGGCAGACGGCTTCGACTTCACCGACCGCACCGACGGATTCCACATCGGGATCTTCTTCAACGTCAACCTCGGCCTCCTCGGCGTCCGCCCTGCGATCATCTACCACCGCGTCTCCGACCTGACGGCCACCGTTGGAACCGACCGCACGCAATTCGACATAGAACTCGTCGAGATCCCGCTCGACCTCCGTCTCAGGCTCCCGATCCCGGTGTTTCGGCCCTACCTGTTGGCGGGCCCCGTGTTCTCGTTTCCGTCGACCGCGGCGACCGGCGTGAACCGCCTGCTCAATAGTCGGCCGATTCGGGTCGAGTTCGGCGCCGGGTTGGAGCTGAATCTCGGCTTCAAGCTCTGGCCGGAAATCCGATACGGACGGGGGCTTGATCCACTCATGGCCTCCGAGATCCCTCTTGGCGAAGCCACGCTGCTGGGCCAGGGCCAGCCGCGCCTCGACACCATCACGTTTCGGCTCGGCGTCAGCTTTTAGCGCTCGACCCGCCCCAGACCCCCTTGTAGCGCATCCCTTTCTGTCGTTAAGGTGAGGAACCGAACAAAAACCGAAACCTCGCTGCGGGCTGCGGAATGCGAACGATGGACCCAACCCCTGCCTCGAAGACGCGGTCGATCCGGGGTCGAGGCGCGGCCGACAACCCGCGGAATCGATTCTTGCCACTCGCGCTCGAGCGCGAAGAATGGACGCGCGCTTCCGACCCCGATCCGGGTACACGGTTTCTAAACGACCGTTCGCGATCGATCCTCTCCTACAACCACAGCCCCGACCTCGGATTCGACGTGAGCCTCAACCCGTACCGCGGTTGTGAGACGGGCTGCAGCTACTGCTACGCCCGCCCGACGCATGAATACCTGGGGTTCTCGGCCGGACTCGATTTCGAGACCAACATCTTGGTCAAGCCAGAAGCCCCTGCCCTTCTGCGGCGCGAGCTTGCGTCCCCCAAGTGGCAACCACAGGTGATCGTGCTGAGCGGTGTCACCGATCCCTACCAACCCATCGAGCGACGGCTGCGCCTCACGCGTCGATGCCTCGAAGTACTGGCGGAGGCGCGCAACCCCGTGGGCATCGTGACCAAGCATCACCGCGTGACGAGGGACATCGATGTTCTCGAGCGATTGGCCGAGTACCGAGCGGTTTGCGTCCAACTCTCGATCACGACGCTCGACCCGGTGCTGCAACGAAAGCTCGAACCTCGCGGGTCCACCCCGGCGAGAAGACTCGACGCCATCTCGCGACTCGCCGCGGCGGGCATCCCGGTGGGCGTCAATTTGGCGCCCGTGATTCCGGGGCTCACCGATCACGAGATCCCGGCGATCATCGAGGCGGCGGCTGCTGCCGGCGCCGATCGCGCCATGTACATCATGTTGAGGCTCCCCTTTGGCGTGGCCTCTCTATTCGAGGACTGGCTGGCGCGCCATTTTCCCGACCGGAAAGAAAAAATCTTGAACCGGATGCGGGCGATGCGAGGGGGGAGTCTGTACGAGTCTCAATACGGCAAGCGAATGCGCGGTGAGGGACCGTTCGCCGAGCAGGTCGAGCGGATGTTCTCGCTCGCGCGGAGGCGCGCAGGGCTCGTTCGCCGCGACTATGGCCTCTCGACAGATCACTTCCGGGCACCCCGGGTCGGTCCGCAGCTCGGCCTGTTCGAATAGAGGCTGGCCCCAGGGCCGAACACCGCCGCAGATTCGGACCTCTCTCAACCCCTACTCGGAGCCTGTAGAGCCATGAGTCGCGCCTTCCCATCTCGTCCCGCTCGATGTGCCACCGCCGCCCTTCTCTCGACGATGGCGGTGGGAGGATGTGCTTCGGATCAAGCCGATGGCGGCGCCGAGTCTCGAGGTCTGGACCAAGCCACGCTGGGCCGTGGCGCTCCGGTGACTGCATTCGTCGGCGTAAACGTCGTGCCCATGGATGCCGAGCGTGTGCTCGAGGATCAGACGGTCCTCGTGGTCGACGGAACGATTGCGGTCATCGGGCCTCGCGCGTCGGTCGACGTTCCGTCGACCGCTGTAACCATCTCTGGCGAGAACCGCTGGCTCGTGCCGGGTCTGGGGGAGATGCATGCGCACGTCGGTGGTTCGGACGAAGCGGTCGCACGGACGTTGTTTCTCTATTTGTCACAAGGCATCACGACCGCGCGCGGTATGCTCGGACAGCCACAGCACCTCGAGATCCGCGCGCGGTTGGCCTCGGGGGACCTCCTCGGGCCGCGGTTATATACCAGTGGGCCATCGCTAAACGGACCGTCGATCCCCGACGCGGATTCGGCGAGGCAGGCCGTCCGTCACCAGGCGGAACTCGGGTACGACTTCATGAAGATCCACCCGGGACTCAGCCGCCAGGAGTACGACGCCATCGCGCAAACCGGTCGAGAGGCCGGACTCGATTGGGCCGGTCACGTACCTGTCGACGTCGGACTGGCTCGGGCCCTGGAGGTCCAGCAGTCTTCGATCGATCACCTGGATCAATACATGGAGGCGATCGTGGTGCCTGGTACCGACGTGTCTCAATCGCTCTTCTTCGGCCTGAACTTGGCGGGCTCTGTCGATGAGGCGAAGATCGCGGAAGTCGCGCGGGCGACGGCCGAGGCCGGCGTCTGGAACGTCCCCACGCAAAGCCTCATCGAGAATATGGCCTCCAGCGCAACGGGTGAAGAAATGGCCGCGCAGCCCAGCATGCGGTACATGCCGCCGCAACAACTGGCCGCCTGGACAAATCAGAAGGACGAATTCCTGCAGAGTCCCGCGTACTCGCCCGAGGCCGCGGCGCGAGCGGTTGCCGTGCGGCGACAGCTGATCAAGGCGCTCCACGATGCGGGCGCCGGTCTCCTACTCGGCTCCGACGCTCCGCAGGTGTTTCAGGTTCCGGGGTTTTCGATCCAACACGAGCTCGAGCTCATGGTCGCCTCCGGGCTCACGCCATATGAGGCGCTCCGAGCCGGGACCTACAACGTGGCCGAGTACTTCGAGGCGTCCGATGAGTTCGGGACGATCGAGGAAGGCAAAGCCGCGGACTTCGTTTTGGTGGATGGAAACCCGCTGTCGGACATCGCCAACATGGCGAGGCGATCCGGCGTCATGGTCGCGGGTCGCTGGCTCTCCGCCGCGGATATTGCGAGCCGACTCGAAGAGATCGCCAGCTCACACTAGACCCTCTTAGGCGGCTCCAGGCCTCTTCCGTCTGAAGCGCGCGAGGAGACTCCGTATCTCTTCGCGCGGCACGAGTGAGAACGCGTACACGAGCAAGAGATACGTGCTCCCGAACAGGAGTCCGCCCACGGCGAGGCGAAGAAAGACTGCGTCAAGCCAAAAACCGCCGAGCCACCCGACTCCGCTTGCCACGAGTGAAAGACCCGTGGCTGCCATGATGGTCCGCCAGGGAAGCGACCGTCTCATGGGAAGCCCGACGCGTTTCGAAACCTTGTAGAGCCCGGCGACCCTCGTAGCGACCGTGCCGAGGATGAACGCGGTAACGGCGCCGAGTTGTACGTCCCAGAGCGCGAGTAGTGGGAGGCAAACCAACATCACGACGAACCCCAGCGCATTGGCTCGCAACATGAACCCGGTATCTCCGGTCGCGCGCAGAATCCCGTGGTCTACCACGATCAAGAGCAAGAACAAGGTCACGAAAATGCGGAAGACAGGGACGGCGGCGAGATATTGCTCCTGGAACAACAAGAGGAAGAGGTCGGGAGCGAAGACTTGGGTTCCAACCCAAATCGGCAACAAGATGACCGACAGCCGCGCCGTCGCCATCTGCCACGTCTCGCGCAGAGACTTGGTGTCCCCCCGTTCGTGCGCGTCCGAGGCGCGCACGATCATCACCTCGGCGACGGAGTTGGTGATGTGAAGTACCAGCGGAAGCTGAAAGATGCCGATCGAGTAAACCGCGAACTCTGCCGTCGGCACAGCCGCCATTACGTAATAGGCATGTGTCCGCCGCAATCCGATCTGGAATAGCAGGGCGGTCCAGAACGGCAACGCATAGCTAAGCTGTTTTCGCGTTGATTCGTAGGAGGGGCCCGGCGACCCATCCATTCGGCGGATCCCCATATAGAAAAGGAAAAACGCGATCCGTAAGACCCCGATCAAAGCTGCCGCTGCCACCACCGCACCGACGGTCCGAAAGATCAGTACCGCGGTCACAAACGCGATCGCGCGCAGAATGTCGCTACCGGCGACCACGCTTCCGGCCAAAATCGAACGCTGGTCGGCGATCGGTGCCGTCTGGACGACAGAAGATGGCACTTCGATGAGGATGAGAAGTGCCAACCACGGGACGACCGCAAGCAAACCGGGAGCACCCATCAGATTCGCGAGAAGCGGCCCACCCACAAGCACCGTCATCGCACCCAGTACGCCGGCCAGCGAGAGCAGCCCGATGGCTTGGACGAGGTACCGATGCCCGTCGTGTTCGTCGCGCGGAAGGAAGTAGAAAATCGAAGCGGGAATACCCAGGGCGAGGATCTGGACCGCGGTCGTGGAGATCAGGAAGACCTGTTTGTAGATCCCGAAGTCGGTCTGGCTGAAGACCCGGATCAGAACGAGCGGGATCGCGAAGGCAGCGACGAAGCCCAAGACGCGGGCGCCCGTCAACACGATCGATTGGACAGCGAGCGACGACTCGGTCCGTCCGAGTGCCCGTCGCGCGGCCTTCAGACCCGCCAGAGCGTCTCTCCAAATTTCAGGGGAAGGGCCGTCGGATCATGTCATTGATCCGGGCAAATCTACGTGCGATGGTTACTTGCCGCTCGACGGCCAGTCGGCTACCCAGCCCGCCTACTGCAAGCTGTGAGCCGGGTGCCGGCACCTGACGGTCGGGCCATGCAAAACGACCCGGGCACTGCGGAGCGCCCGGGTCGTGGAGAGAGGCTGTAGCCGAAGAGTCGGGTCAGATGATGATGTGCATCCTCGGTCCGCGCACGCTCAAACCGGGCACGTGGATGTCCGGGATCTCGATCGTCCCTAAGTCGAACCCGGGAATCTCGATCCGAGGGATCGAAATCTGGATCCCATTACCATCTCCGAGACCGTTCAGATCGAAGTTCCACTCGAACGGCTCCATTTCGAACCCGTCAAACTCGATCGGACCGAGTTCCCATCCATCCAAGGTCATGGGCTCGATCGAAAGGTCGTCCCCGTCGCCGCTCCTGAACCGGATGTTGTCACCGTTACGCCACGCACCTGGGAAGCGCGCCTCATCGCCCGGCTCCTCGATCTCGACGGTCAAGGTGCGGGCAGACCCGTCGCGATAGATCCGCATCTCGACTTCGCCTGCCTCTTGCTCGGCGAGCAACTCCAAGAGGTCGCCCGGCCCCTCGACGGTCTCACCAGCGAGCTCGACAATCACATCGCCCGCCCTCAGGCCCGCCGCCTCTGCTGGAGAGTCTGCGCTTACTTCCGTCACGAGCGCACCGCCCTCCACACCAAAGTAGTCCGCGAGTTGCTCACCCAAACTCTGGATCGAGGCGCCCAATCGTGGCCGCCGCGAGAAAATGAAGGAACGCGACCCTTGCCCGTCCCGCAGATCGAGGAGCGGCGCATCCATTCCGCGACGAAGCTCGAACCGGTCTCCGCCGGGCAGAGCGAACGTTGGCGCGTTCGATGCCTCCGCGAGGGCGAGCGAAATCTCGCGCTCGCTGCTCCCACGCATGACCGTGAGCTCGACCGTGCGACCGACGGGCGTTTCGCGGACGAGCCGCTGGAGCTGCGCGACACCTTCCAGTCGCTCGCCGTTCCAACGCACGATCACGTCGCCTTCTTCGATCCCGGCCTCCGAAGCCGGACTGTCATCGCTGACGGTGGAGATGTACACGCCATAGCGTGCCGAAACGCCGGCCTCCGACGCTTCATCCGCGTCGACTTCCATGATCCCCACGCCGAGGTATCCGCCGCTGCCCTGCGCAAACGAGAGCGTCCGTCCGCGGGGGGCGATGACGGTTCGGTTGTCGGATTCCTGAGCTTCGAGTATTGCGGCGCCCGCGCCCGCCAACGCGAGAGCGGCGACCGCGAGCCCGGCTCCCAACGTCCCCATAAATCGTCGCGTCATTTGGTCCTCCCCAAAGGGTGGTTCGTGTTCGTGTTCTGTTGGATTGGATACCCCGCGACGCCAGCGGGTTGCCCGGACGGAGGAGCCATGACCCACGAAGACCGGCCTCACCCGCAGCGAGGCCGGCCCAGCGCGGTTATCGGTCTGGCGTGAAGAAGAGCGGAATCCCGCCTTCGGTCGGAGCGATCACCATGTTGTTGGTGCCCTCGCCGATTTTTCCGAGCATCTCGAGATATCGCCAGTACAGGTACCGTTGTCCGGACACGCCCGACAGACTCGCCGCGATCACGGCTTGAGCGTCTCGGATCCCCTCTGCTTCTTCCCGAAGCTGATTGGCCTGCTCGGCGACCACCTGCGTTTGGAATTGCTCGGACTGCACCTGCTGCTCGCGTGCCAACTTCGCCTCGATCGCCTCCCGAATCGTCTCCGGCGGCATGATCTCGCGAACAAAGAAGTCGGTGATGTCGACGCCTCGTGGCTCCAGGCGAGACCTCATCAAGTCCTCGATCCGGGTCGAGATTCCGGCACGGTTGGTCGAAAGGATGTCCGTGGCGGCGATCTCCGCGATCGCATCGCGAATCGCTGATCGGTAGGTGTTGTAGATAAACGAATGGATCTCGTTTGGACCGCCGACGGTGAGATACAGATGGACCGCGCTGTCGGGCTGCAACCGATATCGATAGGCCGCATCGACCGCGATCGTCAATTGATCCGAGGTGAGCGCGGTCAGTCGCTCGCTCTGCCCCTCGCGCGGATACTGGACCTCCCGCAACGGGAAGTTGGTCCACGAGCGCAGAATCGAGTGGTACAGGCCCTGTCCGTATGGTACTGCCGCAACGGCCCCGGTGACTGGGTTCCGTTTTACTCCGATCTCGAATTCGTCCACCCGGTTGAAACCGAACGAGACAAGCACGAGAAGCAACACGACTCCGATCCCTGCCGCCACCGAGCCGATCCGTAGAGATTTCGCTGTATTCGCCATGTGAGTCCTCCCATAAGCGAGAAATGACGCTCAAATCTGGCAGCGCCGGGTTTCTGATATTCAGCAACATAACCCATCTGAGATCGCGCACGCCCCAGACGGTTCGTACGATGACTTCCTGCCAGTGATACCCATGGATCTGCAGAGGATTCGAAATGAGGATCGTTCGACGGTTCGGCGGTCTCCGCCTGGCGATGGCCGCGACGGCGTTGGCCGCCTGTTCAGGCGGTGTGGACTACGATGTCGTGATCACCGGCGGCTTGGTGTACGACGGTTCCGGCGCTGCGCCTCAGGTGGCCGACGTCGGGATCCGTGCGGACACGATCGCGGCGGTCGGGGATCTCGGCGGCGCTTCAGCGACCTACCGCGTCGACGCGACCGGACTCGCCGTCTCGCCGGGGTTCATCAACATGCTGTCGTGGGCAACCGAATCGTTGATTGTCGACGGGCGATCCCTCAGCGATATCCGACAGGGCGTGACGCTGGAGGTGTTCGGCGAGGGCAGCTCCATGGGCCCGCTCAACGAGTCCATGAAGGAAGAGATGCGCGCGGGTCAGGGCGACATTCGGTTCGACATCCCCTGGACCACCTTGGGCGAGTACTTGGATCATCTCGTAACGCGCGGCATCTCGACCAACGTCGCTTCCTACGTCGGCGCCACGACCGTGCGCGTCCATGAAGTCGGCTACGAAGACCGCCCGGCCACCGTGGAAGAACTCGGCCGCATGCAGGATCTCGTGCGCGATGCGATGCGCGAGGGCGCCCTCGGTGTCGGGTCCTCGCTCATCTACGCGCCGGCGTTCTACGCGAGCACTGAAGAGCTCGTTTCGCTGGCATCCGCCGCCGCGGAATCTGGCGGCGCGTACATCTCGCACATGCGCAGCGAGGGGAATCAGCTCTTACAGGCGGTCGACGAACTGATCATGATCGCGCGGACCGCCGGCGTGCCAGCCGAGATCTATCACCTCAAAGCGGCTGGCAGCGACAACTGGGGCAAACTCGACGCCGTGATCGAACGTGTGGAGGCGGCGCAGGCCGAGGGCCTCGCGATCAGCGCCGACATGTACACGTATACGGCGGGGTCGACGGGCCTGGACGCCTCGATGCCGCCCTGGGCCTTCGACGGCGGCGAGCAGGAACTGTTTCGTCGGCTGCAAGAACCGACCACGCGCGCGAGAATCGGTCGCGAGATGCGGACCCCCACCGACGAATGGGAGAACCTGCTGCTATCGGCCGGGTCACCGGATCGGGTACTTCTCGTCGGATTCCGGCAGGACTCGCTCAAGTACCTCACGGGAAAGACGCTCGCCGAGGTCGCGCAGATGCGGGGCACCGGCATCGAGGAAACCGCGATGGATCTCGTCGTCCAAGACCACAGCCGCGTCGGCACGGTGTACTTCATGATGTCGGAAGAAAACGTGCGGCGACAAATCAAACTGCCCTGGGTGAGCTTTGGATCGGACGCCGGATCGATCGCTCCCGAAGATCCGTTTACGGGCTCGAATCCCCACCCGCGAGCTTACGGAAATTTCGCTCGCGTGCTGGGTCTCTACGTGCGCGACGAGGGACTGATCCCGCTCGAAGAAGCGGTGCGCAAACTGACATCGTTGCCGGCGAGCAATCTCAATATCGCCGGCCGCGGCCGGTTATCGCCGGGCTACTTCGCGGACGTCGTGGTCTTCGATCCGGCCACGATCGGCGATCACGCGACCTTCGAGGAGCCGCACCAGCTCGCGACGGGCGTGCGGGACGTTTTCGTAAACGGAGTCCAAGTGTTGGACAATGGCGAGCACACGGGGGCCACGCCGGGCCAAGTCGTTCGAGGGCCCGGCTGGCGCCCCTAGCGCGCGCTTAGCGCCCCCGAGCTCCGCCGTCGAAGGCTCGGCTGTCGGCCGCGCCCCACACCATTCCGGTCTTCGGGTCGATGTAGATCCCCATCGCGCTTCCCTGTCCACCGCGACTGTTCATGGTGTGCCCCATCATCTCGTACAGACGCTTGGTGTCCGGAGAAAACCCCCAAGACTCGAATGAGGTGACGTCGGGAAGCCATTGATGGTGGATTCGGGGAGACTCGATGGCGCGCCCGAAGTCCGACCCGGTCATGCCGTGATCGATCACGTTGAGGACGACCTGAAGCACCGTGTTGATGATGGTTCGCCCGCCGGGACTGCCGATGACGAGGATCGGCTTGCCATCCCTGGCCACGATCGTCGGCGTCATGCTCGACAACGGGCGTTTCTGAGGTGCAACCAAGTTCGGCGGCGTCCCCACCATTCCGCGCGAATTCGTCCGACCTGGCACGGGGTTGAAGTCGCCGAGCTCATTGTTCAAAAGAAAGCCAGCGCCGGGAACGACGATGCTCGACCCGTATCCGAACTCGAGCGTATACGTCACCGATACCGCGTTGCCATCGCTGTCCACGACCGAGTAGTGCGTGGTCTCTTCGCTCTCGGCGAGGTAGACCCCGTTGAACGCGGCGGAGTCGCTCTCCGACGCCATGAACATGTCGATGCTCGAGCGGAGTTCATCGCCGTAGCGCTTCGACGTGAGCCGGTCGATGGGCATGTCGGGGTTGAAGTTCGGATCTCCGATATAGAGCGCGCGATCGGCGAAGGCTCGGCGCATCGACTCCGTCAGGAGGTGGAGGTACAGCGCCGAGTTGTGCCCGATCTCCTCGAGATTGTATCCCTCCAGGATGTTGAGCATCTCCACCATGGCGATCCCGCCGGAACTCGGCGGCGGCATCCCATAGACGTCGTAGCCCCGGTACTCCCCATGTAGCGGTTCCAGCTCCTCCGCCTCATAGATCGCGAGATCCTCTTCCGTGATCAGACCCCCGTTGTCTCGCATGAAGTCCGCGAGCAGACGCGCCGTCTCCCCCTTGTAGAACCCGTCGTGCCCGTCGCGCTGGATCCGTCGCAGAGTCTCCGCCAGGTCCGGCTGCCGAAACACTTCGCCGGGCTCGTAGAGCATCGTTCCATCCTTCAGGAACGCGTCTCTGGTCCCGTCGTAGAGCGATCCCTGGCGGCCCGGCAACGACTCGAGCCAGCCCTGCATGGCCCAGGTCGAGGGAAAACCATCGGCCGCGAGGCGGACCGCCGGCTCCACGAGATCGGCCCACGGCAGCTTTCCGAGCTTTTGATGCGCCTTCCACATCCCGGCCACGGTGCCAGGAACCCCAACGGCCAAAAGCCCGATGTGATTCGAATTCTCGCGAATCTCGCCGTCTGGGCCCAGATACATCCGTTCGGTCGCGGCGAGGGCCGCTTTTTCTCGGAAGTTGAAGGTCGTCGCTTCGCCGTCCGCGCCGTGGTAGACCATGAAACCGCCACCACCGACGTTGCCGGCCGACGGGAGGGTGACGGCAAGCGCAAAGGCCGTGGCCACCGCAGCGTCGACCGCATTACCTCCGCGCTCGAGAATCTCCTGCCCGGCTTCGGAGGCCAGGTAGTGACTGCTCGTCACCATCCCTCCGCGCGAGGGAGCGGCCATCCGGCCGGATTGGGCCGCGAGGGGTGTCAGCGCGATCCCGAACGCGCACAGAACCACCCCAAGGGTCACCGTCGGTCGGCGGTGTCTATTCCGTCTCAAAGAGCCCTCCTCGATGTCACCCGGTTCACCTCGCGAGATCCTCCACTTGGAGCCCGGCGATGGATCCGCAACGAGCCCAGTCCTGCTCCCTACAAACTCGGGACCCACCACGCCAGAGGAAAGGGCAAATCGTCTTGGCTTCAGCGTTGCACGCCCGTGTCCCCGGGGGGGATCGCAGAGCCCGAGGCTCTTCGGTTCGATTCTAGGCGTTCATTCTGTAATCAGTTGTAAAAAATCGGGTTAATACGTTCACCTGAAGTGATTTCTTAGGTGAGAATTCGACGCGGTGCTCCGCAGAACGCGGCGCCGGGTCGCGAAACGCTATTCCATGCTCGGAGACGAGCCGAGAGGTCGGTCGATGACGCAGGACTCCGGAACGCACCGCGGCGACGCAAACCCTTTCCTCCTCGTTGCCGACGAGGGGGCGGACCTTGCGAGCTCCGATTCGGATAGCCCACCCCAGGATGTCCTCGCGCGCGTCGCCCGCGTCCTGACGGCCGCGAAGGGAGAAACTTCGCTGATCGGTCCCGTCCGGACCGTGACCGCGGCCTGGCTCCATAGAGATGGCTGGCGGGTGGGACTCGGCCTCATTCGATCCAAGGACGGGTCGGTCGCGGCCTCCGCGTTGGCGGTCGCAGATCGCGAAGGCGTCGAGGCGTGGAAGACCGCCGTTGGCGAAAGCGACGCCGAGTCCCTGGCCAAGGTCCTGGAGTCCCCGGACACCGTGTTGACGGCAGATGACCTTCCCGCCTCGATGGCCGCCGTGGCAAAGGAGCACGGTCTCGGACGGTGCGACCGCTTCCCGGTCGAGGCTGGCGACCAGGTCACGGCGACGATCCTGCTACTCCGAGACGACGAGCGGGCTCCTTCGGCTGGCGTTCGAGAGGGTATGGACATCGCCCGAGCGATCTTGTGTCAGATCGCGTCTCGAATTCGAGCGCACAACGCCGTCAAGGGTGCGGCTCGACACATTCGAGAGATCTCGGCAAAGGCCGACAAGCAGGGCCCGGACGACGCCGTGGTGCGGGACCTGGAAGAGCGCTTTGATCTCGTCTGCAGAGGCGCGGAGACCGGTCTATGGGATTGGGATCTCGAGCGAGACCACATCCACCTTTCTCCGCGTTGGAAGGCAGTGCTCGGCCACGGCGCCCAAGAGCTGACCAAGCAGCCGTCCGAATGGTTCGACCGCATCCATCCGGACGATGCCGACCGCGTCGAGCTCGAACTTCTCG
Source organism: Gemmatimonadota bacterium (assembly GCA_029262175.1). Classification (GTDB taxonomy): domain Bacteria; phylum Gemmatimonadota; class Gemmatimonadetes; order Palauibacterales; family Palauibacteraceae; genus Palauibacter. The sequence continues at coordinate 27,701 of JAJCZV010000043.1, read as the reverse complement.
AGCATCTCGACCAACAGTCTCCGCGCTTTGAGAGCGAACACCGCCTTCTTCACAGTGACGGGACCTATCGCTGGGTCCGCGTGAGAGCGGTGGCGGATCGGGGCTCGAACGGCAAAGCGACACGCATCGCGGGTTCCATGGTCGATGTGTCCGAATCGCGGACGAGAAACGATCGAACCGCGCGCGACCTCATGTACAACCGACTCACCGGTCTTCCAACGGCGGCCATGCTCGGCGACCGCATCGAGCAAGCGATGCGCCGGAGAGTTCGCCGGCCGGATCGGTCTTTCGCCGTACTCGCCGTCGCGATGGACGGCCTCGAACAAGTGGCCGACAAGTTGGGCCAAGAAGCCACGGAAGAACTCGTGTTGACGCTCAGCCGGCGGATTGCGAACGCCGTGCGACCCGGCGACACCGTTTCACACCTCGAAGACCACAAGTTCGGGATCGTGCTGGACGACGTGAAGAGCCTCGAGGATGCGTCGCGCGTCACCGACCGTGTGGTCCAGAGTCTCACGCCGGCCATTCCGCTGGGTTCCGAGTCCATTCAGATGCCGCCGGCCATAGGCCTGGCGCTAAGTCGCACCGCCTACGAATCGCCCGCCGAGATGATCCGGGACGCAGGCATCGCGCTCCGGCGAGCTCGACGCGAGGGCGCGCCCGTTCAAGTCTTCGATGCGGCCACGAAGGCCTTTTCCCAAGGGGTCTCCGAACTGGAAGGCGATCTTCGAGAGGCCTTCGAAGCGCGAGAGCTGTTCTTGGAGTACCAACCGGTCGTGTCTCTGAGCGACGGACGCATCACCGGAGTCGAGGCCTTCTTGCGCTGGAACCACAAGGAGCGCGGGGCAATCCCTCCCTCCGAATTCATCCCGGTGGCCGAGGAAGCCGGGCTGTTCCAGGAAATCGGCTATTGGGTCATGGATCGCGCATGTCGTCAAATGAAGGACTGGATCGAGACCTATCACCTCAGGTTCCCGCCCAACATCGCGATCAACATTGGCGAGTCACAGCTCTTTGACGAATCGTTCGTAACGCGGACGATCGAAACCATCGAGGCCACCGAACTGCCGCCCAAGTATGTCCGTCTCGATGTAAGCGAAGGTTCGTTCATGAAGGACGGACCGACGGCCGCCCGCATTCTCAAAGCAGTGACCCAACGAGGTCTCCGCATCGCCGTGGATGACTTCGGCACGGGATACTCATCGCTCAGTTACCTGCACCGATATCCGATCGGTGCGCTCAAGATCGATCGCTCCTTCGTGAGCGGCGCCGCCGGTGCGAGCAACGAGTGGGACGTGGCTCGGACGATTATCGAGCTTGCAAAGATTCTCGAACTCGAAGTCATCGCCGAAGGGATCGAGAACCGAGAGCAGTTTCTCCAACTTCGCGCCTTGGGGTGTCAACAGGCGCAGGGGTACTTTTTCTCCGGGCCGGTTGCGGCACCGCAGGCCGGGAAGCTCATCGAAGGCGGATACCCGCTCGACCTGGCGGCGACCACGCGGTAACACCCGCTAGTTGCTAAGGCCGCCAATGATGGCGAGGGGGACGCCCAGCGCCAGCCCGAGCGCGAACAAGCACGCCATGACCGCGCCGACACTGAGCAGGGTCGTGAGAATCGCCTTGCCGGTGTCGAAGTCGAGCGCCTGGCGTATCGCGACCACTCCGGCGATGAGGGTCCAGATTCCGGCTGCGAAACCCACCAACCCACCGAGCAGCGGCACCACGCCGCTCAGGTATAGGACGCCCGGAGCCTGAGCGAAGCCGATCGTCCGCAGCAACTCGCCCCAGGTGGCCGTCCCGCCAAACACCCGCGTGCCGATCAGGAATGTGACTCCAGACCAGAGGACCCAGGTCAGCAGCGAACCGATGGGGCGACTGATGATCCCCGCACCGCCCGCCCCGACGGCTCCGATCGCGGTGCAGATCGCAACGATGACGACGACCGCCGCTGCTTGACCGGTCGCGCCCTCATCGTGCTCGACCTCTTCGTACGTATCGACGTCGAGCATCGCAGCGCCGAGCATGCGTTCCGTAAACGATTTCTGTGTTCCGGTCATAGCGGGCTCCCTGTGTCCGTGACGCTTGATGCCATCCGGTCACCAACATGCGGAGCGCTGGAGTCGCGTCACAAGACGCGGGAGAGTCGCGGTCTCCGTCGCGGAGATCGGCAGGCCCTTCCCCGACGCGGGCGGCGCGGGGGATGCCCGGCTACTTGAGCGGGATTCGGCCCCGCTGAAAACGAGCTTTCGCGATCAAGAGGACGGGCGCGGTGGTGAGCGCGAGGATTCCCGCGAACGCCCCGCCGGTCGAAGCTGGCGACCCGCTGGTTAGCGTTTGGAACAAACCGGCCGTCCATTCCTGCGGCGCCAAGCGCATAAAGGCGATGGGGACGAACGCGATCGTGAATACCATGATCGCGAGGACCTGCTGCGCGTGCCGCACACTGGCGGCGCGCAGCGAAACCAACACGCCAAGTGCGCCGCCCAATCCCGCTGCGGCGAAGGCGACGGCAACGGTCGCCAATACTTGGCCGACCGACGGAAGAAACGGTCCTCGGTCAAACATGAGGTTCAGACTCAAGACCCCGAGCGGAAACGAGAGCAACATCGCGGTCGCGACCCAAACGACCGAAGCCAACCACTTCCCCCACAGGATCGCGCCGTCGGACAGCCGCGTCGCAAGCAGCGTCTCGAGTGTGCGGCGTTCTCTTTCGCCAGCGAACGCGTCGGCCGTAACGGTCGTGACCAGAAACATGGGAATCCATGCCCAGATCAAGGTGATCCAAGGGGCGCTCAGCCAAAGCGGACCGATCAGCCAAGGAAGAAACACTCCGATCATCGCCAGAAACACGATGAGCGTGGCGAGCGCAATCCAAACCGAATCGGATTTGCGGAGCTCGAGCCACTCCTTGCTCAGTACGACGCCGAGGTCAGTCATGGTCACGCTCCGCCGACAGAATGTCGCGGAGCATCGCCTTCGCCGCCCGGTGAGCTCGACTCGTCGCTGGACCTGAACAACGAGAGTACTCCGTCTTCCAGCGTCTTTCCGACGGGGGAGACCTCCTCGAGCGCGACCTCGCGGCCGACCAGAAACGACACGAGCCGGGAGATCCCTGGCGCATCGGCGATCGTCAGGACCGCCCCATCGGGTTCTGGTTGGACGTATCCGACGTCGACGTGTTGTTCGAGTTCGGTCAGGATGCCCTCCGAGAAACCGCGGCCGCGAAACCGTACGCGAGGCCGGCGTTCGTCACGGCCCACATCGGAGGGAGCGCCAACCGACAAAAGCTTGCCGCTCCGCACGACGGCGACCTGATCGCAGAGACGCTCGGCCTCGGCGAGATTGTGTGTCGTGAGAAAGACGGTGACGCCGGAGATGTCGGCGAGCTGGAGCAAGTCCTGTCTCACATCGGCGGCGCTGATCGGGTCGAGCCCGGCCGTCGGCTCATCCAAAAAGATCAGGGCCGGATGGCCGATGAGCGAGCGCGCGATCGCGAGCCGCTGTCTCATGCCACGGCTCCACCCCGCGACGGGCTCCGTCCGCCGATCCCAAAGTCCGATACGCTGGAGCAGTTCCTCGGTTCGCGCCGCCCGATCCTTCTTCGAAAGGCGGGCGATCCGTCCGTAGATATCTAGGTTCTCTGCCGCGCTGAGGCGTTCAAGCAGACCCGCGCTCTCTAGCAACACGCCGGACTGCGCACGGATTTGCGCCGAATGCGTCGCGGCATCGAAGCCGAGGACGTGGGCGGATCCGCGACTTGCTTCGATCAGGCCCAGCAGCAGGCGGATCGTCGTGGTCTTCCCCGCCCCGTTTCGACCCAAAAAGCCGAAGATCGAGCCGCGGGGCACCTCGAGCGTGAGCGAATCCACCGCGCGGACCCCCGGGAAATCCCGGCTCAGTCCGTTCGTGACAATCGCGCTTTGCGTCCCGTCGCTGGAGCCCACGACCCTCCCCATGAATGCGTCACCTCGGCCGTTCTCTAAGGTCCGCCTTGTATTGCACGGATCGTACGCACCAGCGGAGAACGCCTCTCATCGTCGCCCACCGGACCTAACCGGCCATCATCGCAGGAGTTACAGGCGGATCACACCGCTGGGTTCCCCCTCGCTGGGCCCTCGGGACCGGCCGTAACCCCACGAAAAGCAACAAATTGCGGCGCTGCGTATGTTTCCGGCCGCTTTTGGGATCCAACCGACCGCCAACGAAGAAACGGGTGAGAAATGAGTGAGGGGCGAGGCTCGCGGAACAAACCAACAGTTACTGCTGGAGAAGAGGTCGTCGAAGTCCTGGAAGACGCCCTTTACGACCTCTGGAGCGTTGCAAACGAACTTGCCCGTATCCGACCGCCGAAGCCGAAGTACTATCGCGTCACGATATTCGGATCGTCACGGCTCCGGCCTGGCGATGGGGTGTACGAGGAGGTCCGCGATCTGGCCCGCGAACTTTCGAAGATGGGCTGCGACATCGTCACCGGCGGCGGTCCTGGGCTCATGCAAGCGGCCAACGAAGGCGCGAAACTCGGCGACCCTAGCAACAGGACGCGGTCGTTCGGTCTACCGATCGAGCTCCAGCACGAAGAGGAACCCAACCCGTTCGTCGAGAAGATCTACCACCACCGAACCTTCTTCTCCCGCCTTCATCACTTCGTTCGTCTATCGAGCGCCTTCATCGTAGTCCCCGGCGGAATCGGAACGACCCTGGAGACCGCGCTCATTTGGCAGCTCCTTCAAGTTCGTCACGTCAACGACGTGCCACTGATTTTGATCGGCGACATGTGGATGGACTTCTCACGCTGGGCGAAACAGCACATGCTCAGCAGCGATCCCCAGCTGGCGTCGCCAGCCGACTTGGAGATCCCTCATTGCGTGGGCGACATCTCGGAGGCGTGCGCAATCATCGCGGCGAGCTTGGCCGAGTTCAACGGGCCCTAGAGTTCGTAACGGCTGCCGCGCTCGGGGACCTCGACGCTCGGGAAGCCTCTTCCCGTGAGCTCACCGGCCAGAGATCGCGCCGCGTCCTCTTCGCCGTGGACAAGAAAGAATCGCTTGGGGGAACCCTTGTCGAGAACCGTCTCGGCCCAGTCGATCAGCTCTTTGCGCCCCGCATGGGCACTGTAGGAAGCCCCCTTCCGAATCTTGGCGCGGATCGGGTACTCTGTCCCGTAGATCCGCACCTTCTTTGCTCCCTCCAAGATCTTGCGCCCGGTGGTGCCATTCGCTTGATACCCGACAAAAAAGATTGTCGTGTCTGTCTTGCCGCCGTGATGAATCAGGTGATGCATGATCCGTCCGCCCGTGCACATGCCCGATGGTGCGATAATGATCGCCGCTCCATCGAGATCGTTGAGCGCACGTGACTCGTCCGCGCTTCTGGTATACGTAAGGCGTTCGAAACCCAGCGGGTCGCCATCCTTCTCGACCTCCATCTGTCGAAGCATCTGCGCGTCGTAGCACTCAGGATGAAGCTTGTAAACGTCGGTGGCCTTCACGCCCAATGGCGTGTCGACGTACACGTCGATGGGCGGCAGCTCGCCCGCTTCCCACATCAGATTGAGGCGGTACGCGAGCTCCTGAGTTCGACCGACAGCAAAGGACGGGATGAGGAGTTTTCCGCCCTTTCTACAGCACCGGTTGACCGTTCGGTATAGATAGTCCTGCGACTCTTCAGCTCGGTCATGGTCGCGCGACCCGTACGTGCTCTCCATGATGACGTAGTCCGCGTTCGCGAAGGTCCGTGGGTCACGAAGGATGGGGATGCCTTTGCGACCGATGTCCCCGCTGAACACGAGGCGACGCGTCTGCCCGACTTCGTCGACGTCGAGGGCCACGCTGGCCGAACCCAACATGTGTCCGGCTTCGATGAAGCTCACCTGGATGCCGGGGAACACCTGGTGCGGCTGCTCGTAAGGAATCGTGATAAAGCGTTCGAGCGTTTCGATGGCATCGTCTTCGACATAGAGCGGCTCGAATAGCGTCTTGCCCGCCTTCTGTCGATAACGGTTCTCGCGTCGCGCATCGCTCTCCTGAATATGGGCGGAATCGAGGAGCATATGAGCGGCCAAGTCTCGGGTCGCCGACGTGCTGTAGATTTCACCCTTGTATCCCGAGCGGATCAGCGTCGGGAGGTTACCGCTGTGATCAATGTGGGCGTGCGATAGGATCACCGCGTCGATCGACTCGGCGTCGAAGGGTAGGTTCTTGTTGCGCTCGTAGGCCTTCTTGCGGCGACCATGGTATATTCCACAATCCAAAAGGATGCGGCGACCATTGGCTTCCACGAGGTGCATCGACCCGGTCACGGTGCGCGCAGCACCCCAAAACTCGATGTTCATCTGCATCCTTTTTGATCGTTCGCCGCCGCGTTGTCGCGGCGTCGCTCAGATAACGCCACCGATATACATAAGGTTCAAGCAATGCGTAAGGCCGTCCGTCTCGCACTGATCTTCGTTGCCGGACTCGCGATCTTGGCAGTCGCCCTCCCGACTGCCTTCGCCGCCGGAACCTACTCCGATGACGATCGCTATGTGGTGTTGGCTCGTCATGCGGAAAAGCAAGAAGGTGACGACCCCGATCTAACGACGGCCGGTCAGGCCCGCGCGGCGACCCTGGCGCACGTCCTCAGCAAATGGCCGGTCGAGGTGGTCTTTGCGTCTCAGTTTCTGCGCACGCAGGCTACGGCCGCACCGATCGCAGCGCGATTCGGACTTGAAGCGGAGGTCGTCGACGCGAGAGATGTGGAGGGATTGGCGGAGCGCCTGAAGACCGCGACGTACGAGGTCGCCGTCGTCGTCGGGCACAGCAATACGGTCCCCGCGCTCGCGAAAGCGCTAGGCGTGGTCACTGTCCCCGAGATACCGGAGTACCAGTACGACGATTTGCTTGTTGTGAGGCTGACCTCGGATGGCGAGGCGCACCTACTTCACCTGAAGTACGGTGCGCCTACGCCTGAGGACTGACTAGCTACACCGGAGGACTGACTACCGAGAGGGCTGGCCGAGAGGAAGTCTAGATAACGGCGAGTTCAAGATCCGGTGCGCCGATCCCTGTTCCTTCTCCACCGATGTCAATGTTCAAGACGCAGGCGTTGTCCCCCCGCCGCGGGCTCTTCAGTTCGCCAATCAATGCCTGCTCGCCATAGTGAATCGCCGCACCCGCGATCACTCCCTGGATCAGCGAACAGAGCGAACATTCGGCGTTGATGCGCAGCAGAATCGAACCGTCGGGCGCCGTGGTGTGACGCAAGGACACGGAGACGCTCGCGTGGTCCTCTGCCGACTTAACGGCAGGAAGATCGTCACCGAGCCCGCGAATGAAGCTGGCAAGATTGTCGTGGCGATCGAAAAGACTGGGGTACGTGTCGCTGAGCGTCGGAACGGTCTCACGTCCAAGCCACGCGGCCAATGAATCCGACGGCGTGTCTTCCGCTCCGCAGGGCCGAGCGAGCGACTCCCAAAGCTCGTGGCCGTACTGGTCGATCACGGTGCTCCGAACAAGTCCAAGAAGCTTCCCATCCATTCGGTCCTCCCTCTCCTCCCACGTAGCCCGCGACCACGGGGGAATGCCCATTTTCTCGCAAAGCGCGCTCAAGTCGACACTTACGAGCTTTGGGCTTCGGTTTTGCCAAATGCCGGTAAGGACGGGACTTCCCGACCTCCGGACAGCCCATCGGGCCCCAATGCGACCCGAATCCGGGATCATGAAGGGCAAGGTGAGGGCCCGAGGTGACTACCAGTCTCGGGGGCGGTCACAACCAGGCATCAATCGCGTATCAGCCGCGCTGCGCGGGCATCGCAGCCGCCGTAGTTTCTGCGAGCATATGCCCCTCACGGTGGTTCGCTCCGACTCGAACGCGGCGCTTTGGCAGGCCTGCGTGTCTCGCTTTCTCGACGAGCTCGATGAGCCTTCGCTCATTGCTCAACACCCTTCGCACCTCTGGCTGGCTCATCGAACCCAACGGGACCTGCTCCTAGAGGCGGCCGAAGCGCGCGGCCTGAAGGGTTGGTTCGCGCCACCTTTTTCCTTTCTTTCCGAGCTTCCCCGACGGTTCGAGATCGAAGGACGCCCGCTTGGTCCCCTTGCCGGGCGCTTACTGCTGGCCCGGATCGCTTCGCGCGCGGCCCGAGACCACGAGTTCGATGAAGGCAGCGGGCCCGGTCGCAGCCACATGATCGACCGGACCTTGTCTGAACTTCTTCCCGAAGGGGTTTCGCCCGACGAGCTCGAAGCCGCGCTGTCGCGACTCCCCGGCGGGGATTTCACCGGGAGACGCAACCGGTGGTTGAGCGACACCTATCGGCGATATCTGTCCGAGGTCGAAACCGGTGACCGATTTGATCCGCGATCGGTCAGCGCGAAGATCGCCAACCGCATCGCCTCGGGCGCCCTCAGGCGTGCCGTGAGTTCTGCAGGACGGCTTCACGTGTATGGCGTGACTTCGTTGCGCGGGCGAACGCGTCTGTTCGAGGCGTTGTCCGCGCAGCGCGACGTAGAGACCCGCGTTTACGTCCCGTACGAAGCCGATCCCGGCGAGTGGGAGCGCTTGGCCGATGGAGTCGAGGACATCGCCTCCAGCGGCTCGCGACCGAGGGTCGATGTGCAGCCGGCACCCGACGCGGTCCGAGAGGCGACGTGGGTCGCGCGATCGATCAAAGAACTTCTTCTCGCTGGAGAGGTCGAGCCCCACGAAGTGGCGGTCATCGCACGTTCGGGACGGGAGGATACGCGGCGAATCCGGGAGGCCCTTCGGCGCGCCGGTGTTCCGAGCACGGCCCGGATTCGATCGCCGTTGGGGGAGGTTCCCGCGCTGCGCGCGTTGCTCGCTCTGTTCGAAGCGGCGGCCGAAAACTGGACATGGGCCTCGCTTCGACCGGTGCTAAAAAGCCCCTATCTCGACTCCAACGTCGACGTCCGGGCCCTCGATTTTCTCTCCACACGGTCGAGGCCCGAAAGCCTCGAGGATTGGATCGAAGGTCTCGAGCGACTGCTTGACGAAATCCAATCGGATCGCGGGTGGGTCTTGGCGCGCGCCGGTATCACGGAAGAGGCACTTCGACGAGACATACCGTCCTTCAAATCGTTCGCAAAACGCGCAACCGACCTAAGCGTTTCGCGTAGCGAAGAAGCGTGGGTCGAACTCACGCGGCGCCTTCTGCGCGGCGAGCCCTTCGGTCTTCGCGATCACGTGTGCGATGCGGTGGAAGAACGATGGGACGTGGTGCGTCTCGATCAGCGTGGAGTCCTGGCCGTCGAGAGTCTGCTGCGCGAGTGGCGCGAACTCCTGACGGCCACGAGAGAGACGATGGAACCCGGCGAGTGGTACCAGCGCCTGAGTCGCGCGCTGGGCTCCAATGAAATCGCCCTCTCTACCCCGTTGCAGCGCGCTGTCCAAGTTCTGGAGGCGCACGAGGCGCCGCTGACGCCGTTCAAACGCACGTTTCTGATCCACGCGAACGATGGCGTGTTCCCCCGTTCCTACGCCGGCGGACTCTTTACCGAACGGGAGCGTGGCGTGCTGAGCGGAGCGGGGGTCCCGCTCTCGACCCGTGACGTGCGCATCGAGCGCGAGCGCCGACTGTGGCGCGCCTGCGCCGGGTCCGCGCACGTGACCGTGACCTACTGGACGGCGGACTCGAACGGGGTTCCCCGGCTGCCCTCGCTGTTCGTCCCCGTACATGAGCGCCGCAACGAGTTGCCGCGCACGCGCCGAGCCGTCCTGGGCCCAAACGATGCGCCCGTCACACGGAGCGAACTTCTCGAGACCGAAGTCGTTCGCTTTATCGCGTCGCGACGCAGAGAAGAGACCGACATTTTCGCGACCCCCGCTCCCGAGGCGCTCCAGCGAGCCGCGCTGTCGGCCTTCGCCGATGAACTGCGCTGCGGAGGTCTCGATCCGTTTGTCCAAAGCGGGCTCTCAATACAGGCCGTGGATACGGGGCTCCAAACGCTTGTCGCGGAAGCGGCCGCCTTGTTTGCGAACGAGCGCCCCCTGTCGGAGCGGCCGACGCCCTGGAACGGAGAGCTTCGAGATCCCGCCGTCCTTGCCTTGCTTGCATCGCGCTTCCCCACCGACCGGGAGTGGTCCGCCTCGCAGCTCGAGCAATACGGAAGGCGGCCCTTCGATTTTCTGATCGAACGTGTGTTGGGACTATCGCAGACTCGGGAGGCCGAGGACGAAGCCAATCGACTGACGATCGGCGGGCTCGTACATGAAGTACTCGAACGCTTCTATTCGAAGATCTCTTCGGAGGAACTTCAGGGAAGCGGGCCTGGCTCGGCAGCTCACCGGCGATTCGAGCGTATCTACGAGGAAGTCTGTAACCGATACGAAGCCGCCCAGGATCGGTGGGTCGGACTCCCGCACGTGTGGGCCGCCACTCGCGACGAGCTGCGCGGTCAGGTACGAGACTTTCTCGACTGGGAGCTGGGGCAACGCGATGTGGGCGAGCCGATGGCCGTGGAGCTCGCGTTCGGTCGTCGCTCGGATCTCGGTCCGGCCGATCTTTCGGGTCGTGGCCGCGATGGCGTGGAGCACGCGTTACTCCTCGGCGGACGGATCGACCGCGTCGATCGCATCGGAGGACCGACCGACGACCGGCTTCGCATCGTCGACTACAAGAGCGGCGGCGCGACCTCCGCGCCGAGCCCGCGCGCCTTCGATGATGGGGCGGCCTTACAGAACGCGCTTTACATGGCCGCGGTCGAACGATTGGGTCTGGGGACGGCCACCGCGGGCGTGTACCGAACAGTCCGAGCCCCTGCCAACCGCGCTCGGCGAAAGCCCGCGGACATTGAGCCCGCCCTGGAGCTAGCCCGCATGATTCCCCACCGCGTGCGGTCCGGAGCATTCGAAGCCGTGCAGGCGGGATCGACTGCCCTGCGCGATTGGCAGCACGGCGCCGATGTGAGCCGATCGATCGCCCGCGTCTCGGCCGGAACGCGGTTTGACTTGGTCGTTCCGAGCGGCCTGCCCGGTGCGCGAAGCGTCTCGGTCTCGACACCGCGACCGGCCCCCGAGGAGGTCTCGTGAGCCCCCGGTGGACGGACGAGCAGGTCCAGGCCATCACCGCCGACGGCGACACGCTCCTTTCCGCCTCGGCGGGGACGGGCAAAACGACGACGGTCGTGGGCAAAATTCTTTGGTCCTTGGGTCTCGACGTCGGTCGAAGCCAGACGGGCGTACCGGTCCAACCGTGTCCCCATCCGATTTCGATGGAAGAGATCGCCGCCATCACCTTTACGGAGAAGGCGGCCCACGATCTCAAGGACAAGCTTCGGAGTTCGATTGAACCACTCGACCCCGAAGGACGCATCAGGTGGGAACTCGAACGGGCCACGGTGGGAACCATCCACGGGTTCGCCGCGGAGCTTCTTCGTGAATACGCGCTCCGTCTCGGGATCGACCCCAACTTTCGGATTCTCGATCCGCGCGAGACCGAAATGCAGCAGACCGAGGTCGTCCGCGAAGTGCTCGCTGACGCGCTACGTGATCGAGACGAGGGCGCGGTCGCCCTCACCCGCCGGTATGGCTTGGTGGGTTGGAAGATGGCGCCGGGCGCCATGGAACGGGTGCTCTCGGTGATGCGCGACATCCGCTGGCGGGCGCATCAGTTCGAGACCTGGAGCCACCCCCTCGAGTCCGGGCGCTATACGCGCACGCTCGATCGAGATGGTCTCCGCGAGCGCGCGCGGTTCGCCGGTGCGTGGTCGGACGATCCCGAAGAGGCGGTGCTCGATGAGGTGGGGCTCGAACTGGCCGATGCCCTGTACCGACTCGGGCGGGCCAGCGTGGGAGGATGGCTGACCTGGCTGGAGAAGGAGAACGGGCGCGACTTCGACAGTCTGATCCTCGATGCTCGGAGACTTCTTACTCGCCCGGAGGCGACCGAAGCGCGAGACGCGATCCGAGATCGTTTTCGACTGCTCATCATCGATGAGTTTCAGGACACCGACTGGGCGCAGTGGGAGATCGCGAAGGCCATGGCCGGAATCGACGATCCACCCGACGGCCCTGAACGCGGTGCGGGCGACGAGCGGGGCGGCCACGAGCGGGGCGACGACCAGCGGGGCGACGACGAGCGGCACGGTCCGCGACTCTTCTTGGTCGGCGATCCGAAGCAGAGCATCTATCGCTTTCGCGGGGCCGACATCGATGTATGGAACGCGGCGCGGAAAGTCATCGACGCGTCCGGGCGCTCGCTGGTCCTCTCGTGGAATTTTCGCAGCGAGCCACGACTCGTCGACTTTGTAAACCGGGTCGCCTCACGGGCGCTCGAAGAGACGGCCAAACCGCTGGAGCAGAGCGCCCCGAATTCCGTCGTGCACTACGATCCGCTCCGTAGCGCTCGGTCCGCCAGTCCGACGTCTGGGCTGGAATGGCTCGCCATCGACGCGGCGGGTAATGTCGCCGAGCGCCGAAACGAAGAGGCGCGCAGCGTCGCCTCCCGCATCCGACATCTACTCGGGACGGCGACCGTGGTCGACCCCGATGACGGCACCGCGCGGCCATGTGCGGCAGGCGACATCGCGGTGTTGGCCCGGCGTAACGACGACCTCACGGTCCTCGAACCGGCCCTACGCGCCTACGACATCCCCTTCTACAACACGGCCACGAGCGGACTGGCTGAACAACAGGAGGTCTTGGATCTCGTGACCACGCTGCGGCTCATCGACAACCGATACGATGACCTGCGCGCCTTCGCGTTCTTGCGTTCGCCCTTTGTAGGTCTGCGCGACGAGGTGCTGGTCCGGATCGGATTGTACGGAGCCGCGGGGGGGTCGTTTCTCGACAAGGGCGCCGCGTATTCGAGGGCCGTGGAGGACGGCACCGAGCGTTGGTTCGAGGCGCCGGAGAGTCCACACGTCGATGCCATCGAACGCGGCGCCCTCCGTGAGGGTCTGGCCGCGCTGCGGGAGGCCCACAGCCTCGCGGACCGAGTGGACCACGCCGAGGTGCTCGAAACCCTGCTCACGCGAACCGGTTATCGACTCCACCTACTGATTCGGGAAGGCGCCGCCGAGTCGCTCGCAAACATCGAGCGGTTTCTCGCCCTTCTGGATGAGTATCGGCACCTCACGCTGGGTCGGTTTCTCGCGCTATGGGAACGGTGGGGAGAACGCGACCTCGGGATCCCACAAGCGCGACTGTTCTCGAGCGGAGATGACGTGGTCACGCTCTCGACGGTTCACGCGGCAAAGGGGCTCGAATGGCCGATCGTGGTCATGGTCGGGACCGAAGCGCCGCTTGCGGAGGCGCGAAGGTTCGTGGGCGCGCATTGGACCGATCCCGCTCTTGGCCCCGTGCTGCTTCCCCGGACGGCGGAGCGTGGACCGCGCGCCGAGCTCGCCTTGTCGCGACGCCTGGAGCAAGAGCGAGCGGAAGAGGCCCGCCTGCTTTACGTGGCGGCCACGCGCGCGCGCGACCGGCTGATCGTGTCCGCACCGACCGAGGACCCGAAGCAAGGCTTCGCCAGTTGGCTCGCGCCGGAACTGGAGAGTGCCCGCGAGATCCATCAGGTCTCCGAGCTGGCGCCCGAGACCGACACCGACGACCACCGGCGCGAAGCGCCGGCCGCGACCGTCGTCGACGAGCATACCGGAACCGGTCCACAACTCGACGCCTTCGGTGGAGACGCTGCGGCACGTCGTCAGCTCGACCTGTTTGGATCGGCGAGCCGAACAAAAGAGGAGAGCGAGCTTCCGGATGGGTTCGTCATCATCCGGCGAGGCGGCGCCGCGGTGCAGACGTCGTTCGGTCGCCCACCCGTGACACTCGCCTGGCTCGATGGCCTGGAGGCCGTGGAGTGGCCGGTCACGGCGCGCGACCTCGTTTCACAGCCTCGCCCCAGAGTCGGCAGCGCTACGGAACGAATGATGAGAGAACGCGACCGCCCGGCCTGGGTGCGTCGCTATCTCCACGGTGTGCTCGACCCCACCGACTTTCTTCCCACGGCAGTCGATGGCGCAGGGCTTCCTGCGAAGACGCGAGGGACCCTGATCCACGGTGTGCTCGAACGCATCGCGGAAGAGGAGGAACTCGGTCGCGTCCTGGAAGAAACGATCGCTTCGTTGGATCTGGCCGATCTGGAGTCCACCCTCGCCCCCGGGTCTTCCTACCGCGATGCGCTCGAGCGAGAGATCGCCGAGGTGGTCCGCAGCCCCGAATGGCGCTGGTACATCGAAGGCGAGCATCACCGTGAGCTACCGTTTCTTCACCTGTCGCCCGACGGATGGCTACAGGGGGCATTCGATCTCTATCGACCCGGTGGGCCCGCTCCGACTCAGCAGGCATCGCTCTTCGGCAACCCGAGCGAGGACGGAGTGGGAGAGAGTCCGTGGGTGATCGATTTCAAGACGCATCGGGCTCCGGCATCAGAACTCGAAGCCATCGCCAGGGAGTACGAAATCCAGACGACGGCGTATCGAGAAGCGGCCGTTGCGCTCGATCCCAGGGGCGAAGTGGAGCCGCGCATCGGACTCCACTTCACCCACCCCAACGTGGCCCTGGAAGTTACGGGCTAGTTGGCCCGTCGGACGGTGATCCCGCCGTTCGTCGTCAACACGCGAACCGGCGCGCCCCCGGCACCCAGTGTCGTCGTGATGCGCTTGCCGACGCGTCCCTGCACCGTAAGCGGAAAGCCGAGATTGATTCCACCATTTCGGGTGCCCGTCTCGAGCTCGGCCGAATACCCCTCGGGGATCTCGAGCGTGACCCCGCCGTTGGTGGTCTGCGCGTTGAGCCCGGCGCCATCCCAGCTGCGTCCAGACAGCACCACGGTCATCCCTCCGTTCGTCGTCCGGGCCGTGACATCGCCGGCGACCTCATCGAGGCGGATCCCACCGTTTGTCGTCGTGAGCGCGAGAACGCCGTCCACTCCCTCGACGTCGATCCCGCCGTTGAGCGAACGAAGATCCAGGTCGTACGACGCCGGGACGCGGATCCGATAGCTCACCGACCAGGATTCCCGATCCTCGGAACGAGGGCCCGTCGCCGAAACCGTGCCGGTTTCCGAGATGACCACGTCGTCGGCGATGTCATGAGCCCGCGCCAAATCCCGCGCGCGCGTGACGACTCTGGCCAGGATCTGCACCTCGTCGCCATCCCAGGCGGCGACGTGAATCCCCCCGTTTGGCGTGGCGTCCACGCGCAGCGACCCGGACAGAGAAAGAATGAACTCGCGCACCTCGCAATGGCGCCGCGACTCTCCACGCTCCGATTCGCACCATTCTCGGGCCCCGTCCTGCGCGGACGTGGGGGCCGCACCAGCCATCATCGCCAAGCTGAGGAGCGCAGTGGAGCCAAGCGCCTGAAACCGCTTCATGGGTCCTCCCGTTTGGGGTTGGGTCGAACACGACATCCCTTCTTAGGCCATATTGGACGCGAGCTGAGGCCCGAAGGTTGTGCTCCAACCTTTTCTGTGACCGTGGCGTCCTATGCCCGAACGATGAAACAGGCGATTCGGTTGACCGACCCAGACGAAAAGTCCTCGCGACGCGAAATCGACGCGGTGGACGCCCGAGCAGCAGCCGCAGGTGACGCGGAGGCGTTCGAGCGCCTCTACCGTGCCCATGTCTCGCATGTGTATGGACTTACGTGTCGGCTCGCCGGCCATGATCGGGCGGAAGAGCTAACACAGGACGTCTTTGTCCGGGCTTGGCAGAAGCTGCACACGTTTCGGGGCGACGCCGCCTTTGGATCGTGGCTGTATCGCCTCGCGGTCAATCTGACCTATGGGCGATTGCGGACGCTAGGGACGGAACAGAAACGGCATGTCGAGAGCGAGATTCCGCTCAGTCGGGCTCATGCGAGACGCGACGGAACGGAGATTCGACTCGACTTCGACGTGGCGATCACGCGGTTGCCCAACGGGGCACGACAGGTGTTCGTGCTCCACGATGTAGAGGGATACAAACACCGCGAGATCGCGGAGATGGTCGGGATTACGGCCGGGACCTCCAAGTCCCAGCTGCACAGAGCGAGAATGATTTTGAGGGAGCATTTGAGCGCATGACTGATCGATTCAGAGGCCGTCTGTCGGAATACCTCGACGGAGAGCTGGCACCGGACGACCACCGTCTGGTCGAGCGACACCTCGAGGGGTGCCAGGACTGCGCCCATACCCTGGCGCAGTTGGAGGCCGTGGTCGAACAGGCCCAGCGGCTCGCGGGGCGGGAGCCCGAGGGGGACCTGTGGCCCGCCATCTCGGCGCGTCTGGGGGAACAGGACGAGGAGCGGCTCCCGGCGACTTTTTCATCCCTCGTCTCAGCGAATTCTCGCAGACGAATCTCGCTCTCGATCCCGCAGCTCGCCGCAGCCGTCATCGTTCTGGCTTCGGTCTCGGGAGGTACGGCGTGGCTGGCTCGATCGGGCCCCGCCATCGGCACCGCGGCCGGACCCGGCGACGCGCCGGGGCAGCTGGTTTCGACGGCCCCCGCCACGGCCAACTCGGCAGAAGTGTATGCGGCTTCGATCGCCGAGCTCGAACAGGCGCTGTTTGATCCCGCGCGACCTCTCCCGGCACAAACCGAGGCCCGGGTTCGCCGAGCGCTGGTCACGATCGACCGCGCCATCGAGGATGCGCGGCAGGCACTGCTCGAAGTACCCGACGATCCGTATCTGCAAGAACACATGACGAGCACCATGCGACGCAAGTCCGACTTTTTGGAGCGGGCCGTGCGATTGGCTGCGCAAAGCTGATGATCGGCACCTTCGTTCTCTTGGGAATCGGGGCGTTCGCGCCTCCCCCGCCGACGTACGACACCACGTTCGTCGTACCTCGAGGCGCCCATGTCTCGATCGAGCACCGCGACGGAGACGTCACGGTCATCGGCACCCGTGGTCGCGAGGCCCGCGTTCTCATCGATGACCGTGAGAGCGGCGTGAGGATCCGCACGTCCGAAGATGGGATTCAGATCAGCGCCCGTCATGACTGGGAGGATAGCGGCGACATGATCTTGTGGCTGCCCTTCGACATTCAACTCTCGGTTCACGGACTCGACGGCGATGTCAGCGTCGTCGATATCACCGGAGATGTTTCCGTCGAGACGATCGACGGGAGCGTCGACGTATCCGGCGCCGGTCGCCTTCGGATCGGATCGGTCGACGGTGACGTAGACGTCAGCGATATCTCCGGACCCGTCACAGTCGCGATAGGCGATGGTGACGCCCTGCTCGACGCGGTCTCCGGCAACATCACGGTACATGGAATCGACGGAGACATCACGGTTCTCCGCGGAGACGCTCGGATGGTGACCCTTTCGACGATCTCGGGCGATCTGTGGTATGACGGCCGAGTCTATGAGGGGGGCGAATACTCGCTGGGCACCCACGACGGCGAGGTCACGTTTTCGCTGCCCGAGGGGGTGGGGGCAGAGGTCGAAGTGTCGACCTTCGACGGCTCACTACGACCGTCCTTCCCGATCCAGTTTCGGGGTGGCCGAGTACGCGGTTCTAAATTTACGATCGGCGACGGTTCTGCGAAGGTCGTCTTGGAAGCATTTGATGGAGACATTTTTCTCATCCGTCCGGGCGAGCGTTCCCCGGACCGAAACTAGAACGAGGACGATAGGGATATGACGATGGTCAAATCGGTGAGGTGGGTTGGCGTGACGGTGGTCGCCATCGGTGCGTTATTCGCAACGGAGATGGCGGCACAGGACTTCGAGTGGCAAGGCGCGGTCGATCGAGGCGACGCCGTCACCATACGAGGGGTGAACGGGAAGATTGTCGCTCGCGCGGCGCGCGGAAACCAGGTCCAGGTCGAGGCCACGAAAACCGCGAGGGACGACAACCCCAACTCGGTCGAAATTCAGGTCGTCGAGGACTCGCAGGGCGTGCTGATTTGTGCCGTCTATCCATCGCGTCGCGACCGCGAAGAGAATCGGTGCGCTCGCGGCGAAGACTACGAGATGAACGTTCGAGACAACGACGTCACCGTGGACTTCTTGGTCGAGGTCCCGTCTGGCGTCGACCTTGACGCAGTTACGATAAACGGGGGCATCGAGGCGCGCGGACTCTCCGGGAACGTGAAGGCCGTAACGGTGAACGGTGGCATCGAAGTCGAGAGCGATGGCGTCGTATCGGCCACGACGGTCAACGGATCCATCGACGCTCGTATGGGAACGGCGCCACGCGAGGGCCTCGAGTTTACGACGGTCAACGGCGGTATCCGAATCGAGCTACCCGCCGGCACGAATGCCGACATCGACATCGATACGGTCAATGGACACATCGACACCGATTTTCCGCTTACGATTCGCGGCCGTTGGGGCCCCCGCCACGCCTCTGGCGAAATTGGAAGCGGCGGACCCAAGATCGAGCTTCACACGGTAAACGGCAGCATCGAGTTGATTCGCGGCTGACATCGCCGAGTTAGCTGCGGCGGGTTCGGACCGGCCACCTCGGAGACGGGGTGGCCGGTTTTGCATCCGGGCTGGTTAGATTCGCCACATGCGAACCGTCACGAAGGGCATGATCGTCATTCTGGTGTCGGCGCTCGGCTATGGCACGTTCCCAGTGCTCGCCAAGCTGGCATTGGGAGAAGGACTCAGCGTTCTTCCGCTGCTCGCGTGGCGGTTCGTGTTGGGGACCGCCTTCATCTGGGTCTTCGTATTCGCAACCGGCGCCGCCCTTCCCTCTCGCTCTCAACTCCTCCAACTCGCGGGCCTCGGCGCCCTATACGCGGGCGATTCGATTTTCTATCTTCTGGGACTCGACCGGGTATCGGCATCACTGGCTTCCGTCGTGTTCTTCAGCTATCCGGCGGCCACGGTGGTGCTCGCCCGCCTGTGGCTCGGACACCGTCTTACGTCGCGCCGGATCGTCGCGCTCCTGCTCGCCACGATCGGGTCGATGCTCACGGTAGGCAGCGGTCTCGGGGGAGGCGACGGACTCGGCATCCTGATGATTCTCCTCGCGGTCCTCGCCCTCGCCACGTTCGTGGTGCTGAGCGACAGCGGCATGAGGGGCGTCCCCGCGATCTCGGGCACCGCCGTGTTCCTCACGGCGACCACCATCGTCGTCGTCGTCACGGGACTGGCGACGGGGGGTTTGGCCGTCCCCATGGAGCGCAACGCATTGATTTTGATCGGCGCCATCGCGCTCATCGCGACCGCCATTCCGATCACGTTGTTCATGATCGGGATCCAATGGATCGGCCCCGCGCGGGCCGCCATCTTCTCGACCGTCGAGCCCGCGTTCACGCTGACGCTTGCCGCGTTCGTTCTCGGCGATCGGCTATCGGCGCTTCAATGGGTCGGGGCCGCGCTCATCGTGGCGGGAGTGGTTTGGCTCCGACTCGAGAGGGCCGCGCCCGAAACGCCGCACTGATGGGTTCGGGCCGCCCGCCGTTTCCAACCGAGCCTCGCCGGGGTCCTCGGGCCGTCTAGGACACGACGTCGTAAAGGAGACGATAGAAATCGATTCGCTCGTCCTCTCTCTCCACACCGTACGCGCTGAGAAACAGCTCCTCGTAGCCCGGGCCCAGATTCCAAGTCACGCTCCAGGTCGCCACGGCGAGATCCGACCAGCGATCGGCTAGGCCCAGCTCTCCGAGGTCTACGAACCCGGTGGCGACATGCTCCTGAACGAGGACGTTCGGCAGACAGTAGTCGCCATGACACACGGCGAGCTGGTCGAGCTCGGGGCGTGTGCGCGCAAGGAGTTCGAGCGCTTGCTCCGCCGATAGATGTTCGAACTCCGGATGAAAGTCGCGGGCAGGTTGAATTTGTCCCGCCTCGAGGCGCTTGCGCGCGTGGGCGATCGCCGAGTCCAGGCCAAAATCGAAGGGGCAGTTGTCGACGGGCGCCTCATGGAAGGTGCGGAGCCCTTCGGCCAGGGCGCGGACCAACCGAGCTGGATCTGCGGTCCAACGTGGGTCGACCGCGTCGCTCCCGGACAGAGCTGTCGTGACGAGCCAACTCACGTCGGCGTTCGACCCGCTCTCGAGGACGGGTGGCACCGGGAGATGGTCGATGGCCCATCTCATCCGCTCCGCCTCGTTCTCCAGACTGGGATAGGCATCGGGGGGCGCGATCTTGAGAAATCGGATCTCGCCACAGCGCGCGGACAACCGATAGGTGATGGCCTCGGGTCCGTATTGCCACGCCACGTCCCAGTGCCAATCGGCATAGGCCGCCTCGAGCACAACTGGTGTCCTCGGAGTACCGGGGAGTCGATCCAAATTGGTTCTCCGTTCGGGCCCAACAGTGGCGGCGACCGCGCGCGCGATCCAACTTTCGGTCGGAGCGTCCCCGTCACGCGAGGATTCTACGCGTTGCCGAACCTATGTCAGAACTGCGCCGAGCCTCTGGACGGAGACTATTGCGCCGCGTGCGGTCAATCGATCGCAGACTACAACGTACCGGTCGGCGAGTTCGCTCGGGAGTTCGTGGGCGAGGCGTTTTCGCTCGACTCGCGTATCCGCCACACCCTCAAACCACTCTTCTTGAGCCCGGGATCGGTTCCCCGGGGCTACGTGGCTGGCCATCGAGCGCGTTTTGTCCCGCCGATACGGCTATACATCTTCGCGAGCTTCGCGATGTTTTTGCTCATGTCCTTTGGGCCCCGCAATGGCGTGACCAGGCTGAGCCTTGATCTCGTAGACCCGTCGACCAGGGATACGAGCGTCGTTGATGGGCAAACGCCGGTTCGGCCGGCGGACTCGAGCGGTCAGGGTTGGCGGGCCGACCTCGAACAGCGACTGAACCGTCTTCAGGACCGCATCGACACCGCTCTGAGTGCACAGGACGACGACCCGGGCGCGATTGTCGGTGACTTCTTGAACCGGCAGGCACAGGCGATGTTTGTCCTGCTTCCGGCGTTCGCTCTCCTACTGAAGCTCTTCTATCGGCGTCGACTGTACGTTCATCATCTCGTGTTCAGCATCTACTTCCACTCCTTCATGTTCTTGATCGTCGCCCTGGTGATCCTCCCCGGTACCGTCGCGAGGTTGCCCGCGGTAGCGCAGCTCTGGGCGCTCCTCTTGCTCGCCGTCCCCATCCACCTCTTGCTTGGCATGAAACGGTTTTATGAGGAGTCCTGGCTCAAGATCATGTTCAAGTTCATCGGCGTCTCGTCGGCGTACCTTCTGCTTGTAACGGTGACGGCGATCGGGGTGATGCTCGTGGTGGTGCTGAGCCAGTGACCATGCCGTGGGCGATATTTGAACGGAGGACCTCTTGACCCTTGGCCTGCAAGCCGCCCTCGCGCTCTTTCCGATCGCCCTGGGCGGGGTCCTCCTCGTCGGCTTTCGCGTTCCGGCGAAGCACGCGATGCCGGCCGCCTACGTCGCCGCCGTTCTCGTTGCCGTCGGCGCGTGGCGCATGTCCGCCTCCCGCATCGCCGCGGCTTCCATCCAAGGTCTCTTCCTCAGTTTTGATCTACTGTTCATCATCTTCGGAGCCATCCTGCTTCTTCATACGCTCGAGCGATCGGGCGGCGTGGCCGCGATTCGTCGGTCGTTCGATGGGATCAGTGATGATCGTCGCGTGCAGGTGGTGATCGTCGCGTGGCTGTTCGGATCCTTCATCGAGGGCGCGGCCGGGTTTGGAACGCCGGCCGCGGTGGCGGCCCCGCTGCTCGTGGCGCTCGGCTTCCCCGCGGCGGCCGCGGTCATGCTCGGCATGATGATCCAAAGCACGGCGGTCACGTTCGGCGCGGTGGGCACGCCGGTTCTGGTCGGCGTCCAGGGGGGCCTCGGCGGCGAAGCGTTCGCCGCAGCGCTCGCGGCCGCGGACATGTCGATGATCGACTATCTACGCGCCGTAACCGCCAAGGCGGTCCTGCTCCACGCCGCGGCGGGCGTGTTGATGCCGACCTGGATGATCGTGATGCTCACGCGTTTCTTCGGCGCAAACCGCTCGTGGCAAGAGGGTCTGTCCATCCTGCCCTTTGCCCTCGTCGGAGGCCTGGCCTTCACCATTCCGTACGTGCTGTTCGGCACGTTTCTCGGCCCGGAGTTTCCCTCCCTTCTCGGCGCTCCCGTCGGACTGGCGATCGTCGTCACGATCGCGCGACGCGGTTGGCTGATGCCGAAGGACAAATGGGACTTCCCCGCTCGGTCCACGTGGAAGGACGAATGGGTCAGCGGGCTCGAGGAGGAGTTGGCCGATGTCCCGGACCGCGGGATCTCTACGCTGTCCGCGTGGGCCCCGTATGCGCTGCTCGGCGCGTTGCTGGTCCTGACCCGCCTGCCCTCCCTACCCGTGGGGCGGTGGCTTCGTCTTCTCGACTTCACCTGGGGCGACATTCTCGGCTCGGGCATCACCGCCACTACGACGCCGCTCTACCTGCCGGGGTTCGTGCTACTCGTCGTGGTGCTCGTTACCGCAGGGCTCCACCGCATGGACGCGCGCGCACTCGGCGAGGCCATGCGCTCGTCGACCAAGGTGCTTTTCGGAGCGGGAATCGTCTTGGTCTTTACCGTGCCCATGGTGCGTGTCTACATCAACTCGGACGTAAACGGAGCGGCCCTCCTGTCCATGCCGCTCGCGATGGCCGAATGGGTGGCGGGGAACGTCGGAGCGGTATGGCCCTTCTTCGCACCCATCACCGGGGCGCTCGGCGCGTTCATCGCCGGTTCGAACACGGTCAGCAATCTCATGTTCTCGGCGTTCCAGTACGGCGTCGCCGAACGGCTCGCGATGTCCACCGTCATGATCGTCGCGCTTCAGGCCGTTGGCGCGGCCGCCGGAAACATGATCGCGATCCATAACGTGGTGGCTGCGTCGGCCACGGTCGGGCTCCTCGGCAAGGAGGGCTCGACGCTCCGTAAGACGATCCTGCCGACGATCTACTACCTGCTGGTCGTCGGGCTCCTCGGACTCGTCGCTGTCCACGTGATCGGTGTGACCGACCCGCTGATGGGTCCCTAGCCGGGTTCGACCGGGACATCGGTCATCGGACCGGCGCCGCCGTCAGTACTGAGAGCCGAGTGTGGTCAGCACGAGAACCACGATGATGCTTGAAACCACGACCGTGATCGTGGACTTACCGAAGCGTGTCACCCGCCCATCCTGCCAGAAGTACGTCGGCATCCCCAACCGAAACGACTCGAACGCAAGCACCAGAGCGGCGACGAATCGCGGCGTCGTGCTCCGGCGACCGGTGTGTCGCGCCTCCTGATCGTCCAAGAGAAGATCGGCGTAGGCCGGTTCGAACACGCGCTCTCTCACCTTTCGAGGGAGTAGGCGGGCGAACCATCCCACGACGGCGAGCGAGATCGGCCTCCTCGGTTCAGACAACCGAAGACCCCGCGGGGGACGAAACGCGCCCCATCACATCGATGTAGAACTCCTGGCTCGCGCGCCACGCGGTTTTTCCCGTGGCGGTCACGCGATAGTGGCGCTCGCGGACCTTCTGTCCGTCGGCGACGCGCTGCTCATACGATCCATCGACCAGCTCGGCGTCCTCCAGGCGGGACATGAGCTGATAGAAGGCGGGGCCACTCTTTCTCGCCCCGTGTTCCTGCAGTCGCGACCGAAGATCCCGACCGGCCGAAGGGGCTTCGAGCAGAAGTCCGATCACGAGAAACTGTAGATGGGTCAAGCTTGGCAGATTCTTCATGTGCTTTCGGCGCGAGGCATCCCGTTGCGTGCGCCCAGCCCTTCCCCGTCTTGTCCGAACTCGGTCATCGATGGTAACATAATATCATATTAGGTTGTTTGACGTTATCTAGGTAGACCCAAGCTAGAGCCGGGTCTCATGGCCGGCAACGGCGGATCTGGCTCGAACCGTCTACCCGAAACACGAACGGGGAGGGTCGATACTCGTGAAGATTCTAAAGAAGGGCCTCTGGGTCGGCCTCTGGCTTCTAACGGCGTTCGAAACGCTTTCTATGGTGGCGATCGGCGTGGCAAAGTTCACGGGCCCGCAGTGGCCCACCCTGTTCGAGACCTGGGGGTACGGAGCTTGGTTCGCCGGCGTCATCGGGGCGATCGAAATCCTGGGCGGTCTCACGATCCTCGTCCCACGGCTGGCGACCTACGCCGCGACCGGCCTTGGGGCCGTCATGCTCGGTGCGCTCTACACCACCCTTACCAAGCCCAACGAGTTGGGGTGGATGGGCGCCGCGATTCACCTCGTGGTGTTGGCGGTCATACTCATCGCGCGTCGACACGTTCGCTGGCGACCTGGCCGAGGGTCGTGAGTCACCCTCCCGGCGTTAGATCCAAACGTCCGCGTGCGCTGTTAGATCCAAACGTCCGCGTCCGCTGTCAGATCCCCGCCCTCTTCACCCGTGTTCACCACTCCACGAGGCTCGACCAACATCATCTTGACCTCTGACTCCGCATAGGGCTTGTGACGCACGCCCTTTGGCACGACGAACAAGTCGCCGGCCCCGAGATGAACGGTTCCGTCCTCGAAGTCGATCCTCAGATTGCCTTCGACAACGAAGAAGGTCTCGTCGGTGTCTGGGTGTTCGTGCCAGACGAAGTCACCTTCGATCTTCGCGAGTTTGAACTGATAGTCGTTCATCTCCGCGATGACCTTGGGCTGCCAAAGCGCGTCGAAGAGAGCGAACTTTTGTTGGAGGTTTATCGCGCTATACTCCATTCACGCTCCTATCAGAGATCGTCGTCTGTAATGATCAGCATTCCACGACCTTGTAACATCTGATTCAGCTCCGCGACATCGCCGGCCACGAGTGCGTCGAGGTTCGAGAGGTGCTCGAGGAGCTGGTCGTGAAGAAGAACCTGCACCTCATTCTCTTGGTCGGTCGGGCGGAAGTCCGCCGCCGACAACCCGCCGGTGACGTACCCGAGTTTTTGCAGCAGGCGAGCCCCGAAACGCACCCCGTCTTGCCCCTCGCCGGTGAGCCGGAGATCGACCATGTTCGATTGGAGCGCAACGAGTTTTTCATCGAGTAGGCTGATCGCCGCACTCACCTCGTCGTCCTCCGAGAACCGGGCCAGCGTCTCCAGTTGGACTCGGATCGCCTCTACGCGATGCACGGCTTCACCGGCCGCCACGACGTCCTCGCGCGCAGCCCGAATAAAGGCGACCTGCGCCGCGATGTCGGCCTCCGTACCACCCGAATGCGGATCCTTGAGCACCGTCACCGATTCCTCGTGCGTCGTGCCGTCCACCGTCAATCGCACCGTGTATTGACCCGGCGGCATCAGAATCGCGATCTGCCGGCCGCCCGGGGCCGGGCGCCCATCGTCAGGGACGACGATGTGGTCCGCGTACTGTGGGCGCGTGAGCAGCATGATCGCGTCGTTTGGCTCATCGGCCAGATCCCAATGGATGCGATTGACGCCAGGGTGATTGCTCCCTTCGAGCGTTCTGACGACCATGCCCGACCCGTCGAGGATCTCGATAGACGGCTTCTCGTCGGCCTCCGCGCCCAACCAGTAATTGATCGAGGCACCGTACTCGGGATCGGTACCCATGGTCGGGTCGTCGTATTGAATCGACGGAGGCGTGATCGGCCGAAAACGGTAGGCATCGCGGGGAACGAACAGATGCGAGCCCGAAGCCATCACGTCTGGTGTGAGCTGCTGCAACGGCGAGAGGTCGTCGAGAATCCAGAAGCCCCGGCCGTAGGTGCTGAGAACGAGGTCGTTGAAGTGCTCTTGGATCACGATCCCCGAGACCGGTGCGGCAGGCAGGTTGTTCTGAAGCGGCTGCCAGTTGTCCCCTGCGTCGAACGACACATAAAGCGCGTTCTCCGTGCCGACGTACAGCAGGCCGGGTCGGACCGGGTCTTCCGCGATGACCTTGGTGTAGCTGAGCATGCTGCTCGGGATGCCATTCGTGATCTTCACGAACGACGCGCCGTAGTCTCGCGTGCGGTAGACGTGCGGGTCGCGAACGTTTGCCTGGTGACCATCCACCGCGACATAAGCGGTACCCGCGTCGTAACGCGACGCCGCGATGCTCCGAACGGCGCCCCACTCTGGGATGCCGATCATGTTCGCGGTCACGTCGGTCCAGTTCGCACCACCGTCGCGCGTCACATGAAGCAGCCCGTCGTTCGTGCCGGCCCAGATGAGCCCGGCCTCGATCGGCGACTCCGTGATGCCAAACACGGTGCCAGCGTACTCAACCCCGATGTTGTCGCCCGTGAGCCCGCCCGACAGCACCTGCTTGCTCTTGTCGTTGAGGGTGAGATCCGGACTGATGACCTCCCAGCTCTGACCGCCGTTTTGCGTCCGGTGCACGTGTTGGCTCCCGACGTAGACGGTGTTGTGATCATGCGGAGAGATGTGGATCGGCGCATCCCACACGAAGCGATAGCGGACTTCCGACGCAGCGCCGCGGCTTTGTTCCGGCCAAACTTCGACGGCTCGATACTGACGGCGCTCTTCTTCGTAGCGCACGACGATCCCGCCGACCATGCCCGAGCCCGATGCCGAGGACCAGACGATGTTCGGGTCCGTGGGGTCTGGCGTAGCCCAGCCGCTCTCGCCGCCACCGACGTGATGCCACATGCCACGTGGAATCCCGTTGATTCCGCGGCTTCCGAGGATCCGGCTGTTGCTCGGGCCTCGATAGGATGGCTCATCTTGTTTGTTGCCCAACACGTTGTACGGCACGGCGTTGTCAACCGTTACATGGTACATCTGTGCGTTCTTGAGCCGCTGGCGAAACCACGTGTCGCCGCGGTTGATCGAAATCGATAGACCTTGATCGTGCGACACGATCATCCGGTCGGGGTTGGTCGGATCGATCCACATGTCGTGGTGATCGCCACCGGGCGCATCGCTGCGAGGAACCACGTCGAGCGTCCGGGCCCCGTCCCTCGAGACCGAAAAAGCGGCGGTGAGAAAATAGGCGCGGTTCTCATCATCCGGTGAGACCACCAGACGCGAGTAGTAGTGCGGCCGACCCATCGCGTTTCGGCTCTTCGTGATCAACGCCCAACTGCGCCCTCCATCCTCGGACCGCCACACCTGACCGTTCTCGGTCTCTTCTCCCTCCCATGGAATCCCGTCGCCCGTCTCGAACATCGCGTAGACGCGCCGCGGGTTCGATGGTGCGATCGCGACCGCCACTTTGCCGACGGGTTTCTTGGGGAGATCGAGATCCGAATTCGGTCCGGACAGTTTCTCCCATGTGTCGCCGCCATCGCGCGTCACGTGGAGTCCGCCCCCCGGCCCGCCACTCGTCCGACCCCAGGTATGGATCTCGAGCTGCCACGTGCCCGCGAACAACACGCGCGGATTGGACGGATCCATCGCGAGGTCGGAGCACCCGGTGTTCTCGTCGATAAAGAGGATGTGGTCCCACGTCTCCCCGCCGTCGCGAGTCCGGTACACGCCGCGCTCGGGCTGAGGCCCGTAGGAATGACCCAACGCGCAGATATAGACCGTGTTCGCGTCCGTCGGGTGGATGAGGGTCCGAGGAATCCGACCCGTCTGTTCGAGGCCCATCAGCGTCCACGTGTCTCCAGCGTCGGTGGACTTGTAGGCGCCCTGCCCCACGGAGATGTGGCTACGGATCTTTCCTTCGCCCGTCCCGGCCCAAACGATGTTCGGATCCGACAGCGCCACGGCGAGCGAACCGATCGATTGCACCGGCTGATCGTCGAACTTTTCGTCCCAGTTCACGCCGCCGTCGGTCGTCTTGTAGACGCCGCCCGAGGCCGAACCCACGTAGTACGTGTAGGGGTCACCCGGAATCCCGGCCGCCGAACTGAAGCGGTTTCCCTCGGGTCCGATCGTCCGCCACTCGAGCTCGCCATAGGACGCCGGATCGGGCGC
>JAJCZV010000042.1 GCA_029262175.1 Gemmatimonadota bacterium | reverse complement strand
TCGTCAGCGCTGCGCCCCAACGAAGGCGTTCGCTCGCCGGAATAGCGCGTTCACGGTCACCCGCACCCCTTTCTCGGTCTCGACGCGCACGGTCACCGTCGGCGTCTCCGGGATGAGCCCAACCCGAGACAGTCGCGCTTCAAGCTCATCGGCCTCGATCAGGAATACGGAGCCGGACCGAAAACCACCGTACATGTGTGGCTCCCCATCCTTGGGCACGCCGCGGTGGCCGTCGGGAGCGGTCTCGGGGTCGAACGACGCGTAGAGAAGCAGGCCTCCCGGTTCGAGCACCCGAACGCTCTCGGAGATCGCTTGCTCCCACGCCTCGCGCGACGAGGCCTGGTGGAAGATGCCCAGTGCGACGACCAGACCGAAGTGCTCGGCCGGGAAGCGGCCCAGGTCCTGCATCCGACCGACCATCACCCGCGCGTCCGTCTCATCGCCCAGGATCGGTCGCAGACGGATTCTCGTCCGCTCGACCATCGCAGTCGAGGCGTCCACGGCGAAGACCTCGATGCCCCGCTCGGCGAGTGCGACGGCGTTCCGGCCGCCTGCACACCCCAGGTCGAGTACTCGAAGGCCTACCTGTGCCGGCTGGCTATCCAGTAGCTCGATGAGTCGCACGTCCGGCTCCCGCGCAGCGAACCGATCGACCAGCTCGGGCCGGTCCCAAAAACCATTAGACACTATGCGAGGCCGACGAGGGTCAGCGCGCCCGCGGCCTGGACGGAAAAGAGCATCATGAGCGAGACGCTGCCGTCTTCGCCATCGCAGCGCAATCGCGGCCCGATACTCGTCAGAGACTACACGGGCACCAGTCGAGTCCTCGCGCGGCCTACCGTAAACGATCCGCGACGCGTCATGGCCAAGCGGACACGAACTTCGATGCGATTCGAGACGTCTACCTGGCGCGCCATGGGCCGGCCCACGCCGACGAGTTCGAGATCACCAGGACCGGCTTGGGGGCTTGAAATCCGAGCGCCGAATCATCGCGCCCAGGCCTCCAGAGTCCAGAATCTCTCGAGCTGCATGATCAAGCGCGCGAGGCCGGCGAGCGGATCGAAGGGGCCGCCACTGCCAGGGTTGACGAAGGCCAAGCCGTACTCGTTTCCCGACCGCCAAACGATCTTCGAGTCCGCGATGACGCACGTTTTCTCGAAATCCAGGGTGACCCGAACGGTAGCACCCTCTTCGAAGTGGGTTCCATCCGGTCGGTCGAGGTGTATTCGCAGCCCAGTCAGGCTCAGATCTCGGGGTTCGACGGCGTGCGCGATCGTGCCGACATGAAGCGTCGCTCGGAAGCCGCGACCCCCAGGCACGCGCACGCGGTCCGCACTCCGTCGGGGGTCCGTGGGCCGGAGAATGATGCTGCGAAGAAAGCACATGAGCTCGACGACGTGGCGACTGTCCAGCCGGATCGCCGGTTCCTCCCCCGCCGTCGCATGCAGGGTGAGTATGCCCCCTTCGACCGAGAGCCGAACGCCACCGATCTCTAGTTGCTCTCCTTGCACCACCTTCATCGTGACCCTCGAGACGGCTGGTTTCGGCCGGAACTCCGCGATCTGAGTGGAAGTATCGGCCCCAACCGGATGGCCTGTAGCTGGTGCCGCGATTGGGTCGAAACGCTCGGTTTTAGCACAACCGTTCGCTCGCCGATACTACTCCGCAGCTCATGACCAGAAGTCCTGACTTCGCTCCAAAGGCGAAACGTGGAGGGTCAGGTCGGGTCAAATCGTCGATCGAGGAGGGCGGCTTGTGATACCGTTGGAAACCAGTCTCGCATTGTTCGCGATGCTGCTGGCACTCGGGGAGACCGGTATCATCATCTTCCGTCGTCAGCTGCGTCGTGCGCAGGCGAAGGCGCTCTTCGAGGGGCCGGATCACGCGGTTTTCGAGCTCGATCGAAAGGGCCGGGTTCGACGCGTAAACTCTGCTTTTTCGCCTTTGACGGGCCGGTCGGAGGCTGATGCGAAGGGCGCAGCCTTTGCCGAGCTGCTCAACAAATCCAGCCGAAGCCGAGCCCTCACTGCGTTCAAGGGTGCGCTAAAGAAAGCGACGCCGAACTTCGAGTCGGACTTCGAGTCGACCAAGGGGAGCCATGTCAGGGTCGAGATCACGCTGATCCCCATCGTCGCGGGCCGATGGGTTTTCGGTGCCTTTGCGATCGCGCGCGATCTTCGCTCCACGAAGGACGCCGAGGACAAGCTCAAAGCTCAGGCCCTGCATGACTATCTAACCGGACTTCCGAATCGAGCGCTACTGCACGATCGGCTCCTGAAGTCGTTTCAACGCGCGCGTAGATCTGGGCGCCGGATGGCGCTCCTGTACTTCGATCTAGATCGTTTCAAGGCGATAAACGATACCGCCGGCCATGCGGTCGGAGACCAATTGCTGCAGGGTGTCGCTGCGCGTCTCGAGTGCTTCGTACGGGAAGGGGACACGGTCGCACGACTAGGCGGAGATGAGTTTGCGGTCCTACTCGACGAGATCGAGAGTACCGAGGAGGCGATGGCTGCCGCGCAGCGGGTTTCGGATCTTCTCGGAAAGCCGATCCAGGTCGAGGGCACCGCAGTGCTCACCGGCGCCAGTGTCGGAGTCGCGATCAGCTCACCAGAGATCGACACGCCCGATGAACTCGTTCGGCGGGCCGATGTTGCCATGTACGAAGCGAAGCGTCGGGGCGGACACCAGTGCGAGATTTACGCCCCCGAGCTCGACGCCGGGCGAGTGCCACTGTCATTACACTTGGAGGGAGAACTTCGAGCCGCGCTCGCGCGCGATGAGCTGACCGTCTACTACCAGGCCATCGTGGACCTGGCGGGTACCCGGATCGTTGGAGCGGAAGCCTTGGTGCGTTGGCACCACCCCGAGCATGGGCTGCTTGGGCCATCATCGTTCATACCGCTGGCGGAGTCCTCCGGCCTTATCGTCTCGCTGGACCGCTGGGTGCTCGATCGAGCGTGCACGGAGATGCGGGTGCTCGAGGGTCTGGGCGTGGTCAATCCGAAGGATTTCACCCTGAGCGTCAACTTCTCGAAGCGCATGGTCGATGAGGGTGATCCAAGCGGCATGATCGAAAAAATCCTCGATTCGACCGGATTTGATGCCTGCGGTCTCTTAGTCGAGGTCACGGAGAGCGTCGCGGTCCTCGACTCGAGGAAGATCGAAGGACTGAAGACCCTCGGACTCCGGCTCGCGATCGACGACTTCGGGACGAGCTACTCGTCTTTGGCTTACCTGAGTCAATTGAGTTTCGACGTGTTGAAGATCGATCAATCCTTCATCGCCAAGCTCCATCGGGATCAAGCATCCGACGCCATCGTCCGCACGATCCTCACGATGGCGAACATGATGAATCTCAGTGTGATCACGGAAGGCGTCGAAGATCTCTCGCAAGTCAACCGCCTCCGCGAGATCGGCGCTCGCCTCGCTCAGGGCTATTACTTCTCGGAGCCCGTCGACTTCAAGTCCTTCAAGGAGTTGTTCCAGCGTGGACTGGCGCCGACGTGGGCCCGCCGACCGGCGCCAGCGTCGCGGGGCGCCAGCGCGCTCCCGACAGGCTCCTGACCCAGCCTATGTTTGCGGCCGACGCTCGGTCTACGGAATCGTGAACTCGAAGGACTGCCCACCTTTGCTGCCGGCAACGCGCGTCCCCCAACCGCCGAATCCGTTGGCCTCGAAGAAAATGGTGGCGGAAACGTCGCCGGTCTCGAAGTCGATGAACCCTTCCACGAACGGGGAGGCGGGGAACGTCAGATCGACGATGTATCCCGCATCCGGGATGCTGACCGAACCGCTGGGCAGTTGCAGCTGCATTCCCCCGGAGGACACCCCCAGAATGGGAGTATTGGGGTCGCCGCTCCCCCCGATCACCTCTACGGTCAACTGACCGTTGGCGCCGATTCCGCCCGGACCGGCAAAGGTGATGACGTTCGCGACGACGCGCGTAAGGTTGCCTTGTCCATCGGTGGTAACGTCTGCAGTGGCGGAGAGCGACGTCTCGTCCGATCCGTTCCGATCTGCGTCGGCCGACGCGGTGATGTCGAATCGGCCTCCACCCTGGTCTATGACGGTCACGCCCGGGATGTTCTCGCCCGACAGCGCCTTGCCTGCCGGAACGTAGAGAACGCTTCCGCCGAGCCGCACCAGTGCGATGTTCTGTTGAAGGAAGCTCTCGATCTCGGCGACGCTGAGGTCCGCGGTGCCCCCCGGTCCCGATCCGTCGCGGTTGCTGCATTGGACCGACAATCCAGCACAAACGAGTGCGGCGATGGGCGCAAAGGCGCTCCTTCGAAGCGTTGGTCGGCGCGGTGGGTGTTCTCCACGATCGGCCAGGACACGGAGCCAGTTCATCACAAACCTCCTGCTTCATCACGTTGTAGGGCGTCGAAACCGAAATGCTGGACGCCAAAATATCGCGAAGCAACTGGTCGGACGAGACCTTTGCACATCACCTAAACCGCACCGGTCACGGCACCCTACTAGAACTGCGAGGTCATAAAGCTCTGTGCTGGTCAGTTGCTCCAGTCCGCGATGATCTTTGCGCAGATCTTGATCGCCCGAATGTAGTCCTCGACATCCACCCATTCGTCATGCCCGCCCGCCTGCGTGAGATCACCGGCCAAGGGGCCAATACCGACCGAGGGGATGTCGCTGAAGAGTTTCGGATTGCGGATGTCGCTCCCGGAGTGCAACGGGTTCACTTCGGGTTCGATACCGGTCACCTCGACGACGGCCTGGAATACCGTTTGGAAAAGCGGATGATCCTGCGGCACTTCGACTCCCTGAGTGCCGAACAGCCACTCGACCACCGGCGGATGATTCGCCAGCCACCCGTCCCCCTGCACGACCCGGTCGATGGCATCGGCGATTTCCTGTTGCACCTCCGGCATCTGTTCGTTGGGCGGGAAGGTGGTCGACCCTTCGATGACGCATTCGGTCGGCACGCGCGTCGTTCTACCTTCCGCGCCGCAGGACACGTAGCTCGTGAGCAGGTTGGTCGAACGACCCACCGCCGCATCGAGGGCCGGGTGATGGACCCGACCCGCTCGGTCCTCGTCGAGATCTTGGAGCGCACTCAATACCAGCGCCGCCTTGTCGACCGCGCTGACCGCGACGTGCGCGAACGCGGTTTGTCCCGGCTCCCGAGTATCGGGAGACTCGCCCTCGAGCGTGATCCGAAACCGGAGCATGCCCGAAGTGATCGCCTTGATGTCCTTGAGGCCCTTCTCGGACTCGGCGGGATGCAGGTACACAGACGCGTCCGCGTGGTATCCCTCGTTCAGCAGGCCGACGATGCCGCGGGCGTTGCGCTTGGCGGGAGTGCTGGCCAGGAGGATGTCGCCGCGAGGCGTGCCGCTCGTCTCGAGCACCGCCGCCAACGCCTCGATCATGATGGCCACGCCGGCTAGATCATCCGCCACCCCCCAACCGTAGAGACGCCCATCGTCCACTTCGGCCGCGAACGGGTCGTGCTCCCACCCCGCCAACGACTCCTCCGTCACGGGTTCGCCGTCCGGATGACCGAAAAACAGCATGCTTCTGCCGGATCCGGTTCCGCGCAGCCGACCCATCACGCTGGGCCGTTCCGTGTGGTCGATGCTCTCTTCCGCCGCAAACTCGAGATTGAGACTCAAGGAGGCAGGCGAGAGTCTCAGCGTCTCGACCTCGAGACCGAGCTCTTCAAGCCGCGCGGCCACCAGTGCCTGAACGGCCTCTCCATCGGGTTGGGCGCGGATCAAGCTCTGCAAGAACTCGAGGTGAGACGTACGGTTTCGATCGATGGACTGAAACATCTCTTGTTCGACCTGGGGATCCTGTGCGACAACCGCTCGCAGCTGCTGCGGACAAAGCACCATCACGATCACCGCGCTCCACGGCAGCACGGCTCGGCTACTCATCATCCTCATTGAAGTCTCTCGTTCAAGGAACCGCAGTGGCCGGCTCACGGTCGATCAGGCGAGTCGCTCTGTCGCGCATCGAGCTGCAGGGATAGTAGATGGTTGCGCCGGAAGGGCGCGAGACCGCGACGGTTCAGGCGGTGGAAAAAATGGCGATGGGGCAAACGCCTATCGCACAGACTCGAGACTATTTCAATACCCTCGGTCGAGGCGGACCACCGACAGCAAGGGCTCCCCAACCGCAAAGCGACGCAGATTCTCTTCGAATAGTTCCCACATACGTTCCATATGCGCATCGGAATCGCCACCGAGGTGTGGCGTGATGATGACATTTGGCAGGGTCCAGAGCACGTGGTCGGGCGGGAGCGGCTCCGGGTCGGTGACGTCGAGACCAGCTCCGGCGATGCGCCCAGTTCTCAGAGCCTCGACCAACGCATCGGTGTCGGTGGTTCGACCACGACCGATGCTGATGAAGAAGGCACCGGGCTTGGCGGCCGAAAAGAATGCCTGGTCGAAAACGCGATCCGTCGCCGCCGTGAGAGGGAGCGCGTTTACGATCACGTCCGCCTCCGCAGCGAGAGAGTCGAGTTCGGACGACAGGCCGACGTAGTCCACGAACGAGGGGCCCTCACGGCTACTGTTCCGCGTCGCGACGACGCGCATACCGATCCCGTTGGCAAGCCGAGCCGTCTCGGTGCCGATACCGCCCAGACCAGCTACGAGCATCGTGCGTCCACGAAGTTCCATCAGCTCGCTGCCGGCACCCGAGTATGGCGAGGGTCCGGTGAGCGGCTCGATGTCCCAGCGCGCGTCCCGCTGTAAGGCCATGGCCGTCGGAAAGCGTCGGGCCAGCATGAGCGACATCGCCAGCACATGTTCGGCGCCGCCGGGAGCGAATATTCGCTGCGCATTCGTCACCACGACGCTCCCATCCGCGAGGCCGGGTAGGTTCACGTACTGCTCGACACCGGCCGCGGGTAGCTGCGCCCAGCGCAAATTCGGGCCGGCCTCGAGGATCGCTGGGGACAACCACCCCAGAATGGCGTCGGCGTCCGCAAGCTGCGCGATCGCTTGATCCGCGTTCGTCACCACCACGACTTCGATGGCTGGCGCAACGCTCCCGAGTTGAGACGTGCGGCCCGGCCATAGGTCGGCGACGACGACTCTTCTGGGCGGGGTCCAACCAGGCGATTCTCTGGTTGGAGATGATCCTTCCGTTAAGCCGAGTTCTGCGACCAAGGGGTGATCACTCCTTGTGGAGGGCTCGCCGTCGCACGCCGTCACAAGACCGACACCGACGCACAACAAGGTCGCGCATGTTAACCGACGTGCCACGAGAGCAACTCTTTCGTTCGTAACCTGAGCCTTGAAAACGAAGCTTGAAGGTACGATCGCCACGACCGCCGTTCTAGCGTCCAGTCCGCGGATGCGACGGCGGATCTTGGTCTAGCGACCGAGCCTTGCCAAGACACGTGGCACCGTCCGACTGATCACCACCGCCCCGATGATCGAGACCGCAAGGCTTGCCGCGACGACCGTTCCCCAAAACGGTGTGTCGGGGATCCGGCCCAAGGTTTCGGCGGCGGCTGCCGCGAGCAGTCCGACATAGGATCCGCTCATCCAGTACGCGTGCTGCTGCACCCATCGCTCAGACGAGCGGCGCCGCACGGGGACCCACCCGGCGATGATCGTCGCGAGGCTAAGCATCGCCGCGACGTGGAACGGGCCGAAGTGGCCGAGCAGCCCGTACATCATGAACGCCGTGATGTTTATGCACAGCATGAGGCAGCCGTAGATACGTCCCAGGTTGCGATGCCGCCGCGTGGCCTTGGGCGTGAGGGCAACCGCTGCTCCGGCAGCAATCGCGGCGATCGCCAGCACGAAGTGGAACCAGCCGATCGAGGTGCCGGGCATCAGGTCACCACGTCAGGTCGCGCCGCCGGTCGAGGCGCCGCTTGGCAAACGTCGGACGGGATGACTCGGCCCTCGTCTAGTTAACAGTCGGCGGCCGCGTCGACTCGTGTAGGTGCACCATCTTCCAGCCTTCGCTATCGCGAGCCCACACCGTGGTCATGACCATGTACATCTCTTGCGAGCTTCCGTCCTTGAAGCTGATTGCGTAGTTCCCCTCCCGCACGACCACCGCTCCATCGTCGGACAGCAGGTTCGCCGTTCGCGTATCGACCGTAAACACCGCTCCGGTCCGGGGAGCCACCATTTGTTCGCACATCTCCGCCAGCTGTGTTTTCGTCCTCACCACGTTGGCGTCGGACACGAAGAGCGGATCCGCCTCGCGCATCGGCGCCATACCCGTTTCACAATCCAGGGCGTCGACGGCGAGGTTCATCGCATCTTCGACGGCCAGCACCTCCGCTCTTTGCGACTCCATAGCCGCCTCCGAATGCGTCTCGTCCCCTCCGCTACTTCCACAACCGCCAACACTGATAGCGGCCAAAAACATTATCCGGCACGATTGTCCTGCAGTCATCGTCGCTGCCCTCCGAAAAAGAACGTTGGCCGCCAGCCTCGCGGGTGCGGAGCGATGACCTAAGGGTAGTTGTCCGTGGCCCGTTTAGGCACTCGGGGGCACAGTTCGGTCCGTTTGCGAAGAACGACTCGTATAGCCGTGGAGTCGCACGTTCCAACCAAATAGGCCCGTCGGGCTATCCAAGCGGAGTGTGTTGCTGCGGACGGACCCGCCCGAATAGAAAGGACTCGAGATGCCCGGTCGATGTCATGCGTCCATAGGCCTGCTCCTCACGCTGGTCGCCTGTACCCAACCGCCAGTGACGTTCTCTGCCCCGGACCAGATCGTTCTCGGAGAATCCCCAGGCGTGTTCGTCCAGGGCCTCGAGCCCGGCGTTGAATACACCATCTCGGCCGAGTTGGCCGACGCTTTCGAGCGGGTGTGGGCTGCGGAATCGCGCGTCGTGGCCGACCGCTTTGGTGAAATCGACCTCTCGACATCCAGCGGCGCGAGTTCCACGGATGCGCTCGCTCTCTTGCATCGTATGCGCATGCCGCGACCCCCGTCCGACGATTGGGAGCCCCCACCTCCGAACGATTTCAATCAGATTATGTGGTCGGTCGCGCTGGACGGGATCACCCTTGCCTCTGCAGACACGCGGCAGTGGATCACCCCACCGGGCATGACCGGCGAGCGGCTCTTAGGAGACGTCGCTGCGGAGTTCTTTCGTCCCGCGCAGGCTGGCACCCGCTCCGGTGTGCTCCTCCTGGGTGGATCAGGCGGAGGGATGGACTGGGCCCGACGCACAGCCGCCCTGTTGGCAGCGCAAGGTCACGCCGCCCTGGCCGTGGCTTACTTCAACTTCGAGGATCTCCCTGAGCACCTCGTGGAGCTTCCGGTCGAGTACGTCGAGGCCGCGCTCGATTCACTCATAGCCCGTCCAGAAGTCGATCCCGCAAGGGTCGCCATCGTGGGATACTCGAAAGGCGCCGAGCTCGCGCTTCTCGTGGCGTCTCGACGTCCCGACGTGGGTTCGGTCGTAGCCTTCGCCCCGGGATCGGCCGTCTTTCAAGGCTTTCGACCGCCTGACTACCCCGTCGTCTCCTCCTGGTCAGCCCGCGGCGAAGGGCTTCCCTTTGTGCCAAACGCCTACGATGAGAGGTTCTTCGAGACCTTCGATGGGATGTACTTGTGGTATCGCACGCTCGCAGAACACGAGGCGTTCGATGCCGCCGCGATTCCGGTCGAAAACATCGGAGGAGACATCCTCCTCATCTCAGGCGTCGACGATCAGATTTGGCCCGCAACGTTCATGGGCGAGCAAATCGTCGCGAGGCTCGGCGTAAACGAGAGCGAGAGGGAGGTGCGCCATCTCGCGTTTCCGGAGGCCGGCCATGGCATCGCCGCTCCTCCGGGGGAACCGCTCTCCTCCGTAGCAGAACGGCTGGGCGGGACTGCGCTGGGCAATGGGCGTGCGAGGCAAGAGGGATGGCAGGCCGTCCTCGAGTTCCTCGCGCGCGAGCCGTATCTGTAACGAGGAAGACGACCTAGTTCAACAGAAGGCCCGTGGCGGTCCAACTCAGAGCGGTGCATTGAGAGAGGCAGCGACGGCCGTCACGAGAAAGAACAGTCCGAGTGCCCCCAGGAACTTCACGTTGCTGACCTTCAAAGCCACCATCGCGCCGAACATCCAGATGGAAGTGCCTCCGAGCCAGAACGGGATCCCCTCGGGCCCCGGTCCACCGATACCCGTCGTCATCTTAACCGTAGTATCGGCGATGTCCAGAAAACCCATCAGCAACAGCGCCCCGAAAAACCAGACGCGCTTCTGCTGAAAATGGACCAGCATGTCGAACCCATCCTCCACGTCGTCCGGCCACAGCAGCCCATGCAAGAAGTAGAGCGTGGCCGCGTAGGAGAACACGAGCATGAGATGCCAAATGCTCCAATGCTCAACGCGGGCAAGGGAGAACGAGAACCACCAAAAAAACAGCGTCCAGTGAAGGATCCCTGCCGTCCACAGGAAGGGCAGCCAGTGGAAACGAATCGCCCGGCCGTGGTTGGCCACCCTTAAGAGTCCCCGAAGGCTCTGAGCGATCGCCAGCCCAACGACGACGGAGAAAAGCACGGCGAGATACTCGAAGGCAGTCATTGCTGGTCTCGTCCTTGATTCATCGGGTCGCCAGATGATCCGAGCCACAACTGGGCCAAGAATCGCTAGCTAGTCAACAGTGTTCTGCCAACTCGTTTTCCTCAAGCACATACCCGCCATGTGAACCCCACCCTCTGACAAGACGATGCACTCAACGCGTTGTTTCGGCCGTCGTAGCGAATCAATAGCCCGCCTGGAAACGCTACGAATCGCCGCGCAGCGTCATGAACACCCCCGCGCTGGCGAACCAAGCCAGACCGGCCAGCGACGCCACATCCATGACCGGTGAGGCCCACCCGCCTTTCAGTACGGAAACGGTGAAGGCTCCGGCTAGGAGACAGGGGCGAGCACCGACCGACTCTGCCCGATACAGCGCCATGGCTGGGTCGAGTGCGCGTTAGCCAGGGCACGATGCAGCTAAGTCGCGGCTTCTTTTGTGATCGTCGTCGCCGCGTACCGCCTAGGGAATCAGCTCTCTAGGCTTGACGCGGACCACGAACAGGCCCTCCCTGACGCTGGTGAAGACGACGACCCCGCTCTCGAAGAAGGGGTAGTTGCTCCACGCGCCGCTTGCCGTGGAGGACATGCCGGCCTCGTTGTTCCCTAGCGGTGCACTGTCAAAGAAAGCGATCTCGTGTGGGTTCTCGGGGTCGCTGATGTCCAGAACCCGGAGTCCGCTGCCATAGTTCGACATATAAGCGCGGTCGTCTTTTACGTACAAGTTGTGGTCCGAAGACGCGACGGGGCCGAAGTACTCTTTGATGAGGATGGGATCATCGAGTTCGGCAAGATCCCACACAAGCGTCCGCGTGCGATCGACCAGGCCCGCGACCTCATCACCTTCATCTCCCATATAGAAATAGCGCTGGGTTTCGTCGAACCAACCTTGGTGTGCGTAGGCGACGTTTGGATAACCGCTGCGTCCGATGACGATCGGATTATCCTTGTCTGTCACGTCGGCGATGTTGATCTCGACTTCATTCGAGCCCACGCAAATCTGCCGTCCTTCGTAGCGTCGGTCCGGTCCGCGGTACACCATGCACTGAGCGTCGTGGGTGTACCCGCGCGCGCGGCCACCCGCCGCGTTCGTGTAGCACCCCGCGAAGACGGGCGCCTTCGGATCGTTGGCGTCGATCATGTGCAGCCCACCGCCGCAGGTGTCTCCCCCGCCGGTGGCACCCACCACGTAGAGGAATCCGGACGCGGTATCGGCGACCACGTTGTGAGCGCTTTGAATCCGATCGTACCGCGTGTCTTCGGTAAACGTCACGGGCGCGTCGGTGACCGACCGAAGTCGGGTGAGGTCGAAGATCTGCATCCCGTGCGCCCCGGCGCCGTCGGAGACGACATACGCATGGTTTTGGAACACCTTGATGTCCCGCCAAACGCTGGGCCTCGACCCGGCCGTGCGGGGAAGGGTGCCCATCAGACGCGGTTGGGCCGGGTCCGTGAGGTCGACGAACGCAGCGCCATCCCGCCGACTCACGATCGCGTAGTCGCGTTTCGTTTCGGGATCGGTCCATCCCCACACGTCATTGACCCAAACGCCCCGGGCGCCCCCGAGTTCAGACACCGGTGTGAACGACACGACTTCCATGTTGCTGCATTCGAAGAGCTCGATGGCGCCCTCCTCGCAGTCCGCGCCCGTCTCGATCGCGGAGACCGCAGTGGCGATTTGGCCCAGGACGGTCGACGTCTGCTCCCAGGTATCGTTGGCGGCCGGGGTCAGGATCGCGGCACGTCCTTCGCCGAAGTCCCTCATCGGCATGCCCACCACGGCCAGCTCGCCCGCAACCGTGATCGACGTACCAAACCCGAACGGCCATGCCGCGGTGTTCGCCGAGTCGGCGAGAATTTGCCCCGCGCTGTTCCATCTCCCGCCCGCCGGAGAAGCGAACCGATACACTGCGCCATCGCCTCCTCCGGCTCTTGGCGCGCCGACCCATAGCTGGTTCCCCGAGGCGGCCAAGGCGACCCCGAATCCGGCGCCGCGGGTCGGGTCATCCGCCGTAAGGCGCGCCGTCTGACCCCACCCATTGGCGCCTCGCTCAAAGACGATGACGCTTCCCGGATCTCCGCGACCGCCAGGTGCGCCCACAAACGCCCGGCCAGCGTCGAGCAGGACCTCGGTCCCGAGGCGACCCCTTTCTTGTCCCGCGCCGTCGGCAGAAAGAACCGCCTCTTCGATCCACTCGCCTCCGTCCCGACGGTACACCACGGCGGCGCCGTTGCCGGAGGCCGCAGCTGGCGCGCCGACCAAGAGGAGGTCGCCCTCGAGGCTCAAGGCCGCTCCGAAGCCCGATTCGGGGAGGGACGGGGCGCGAAGCTCCGAGGTCACGGCCAGTCCATCCACCGTGCTGATCTGATACACGACGCCGGCGCTTCCCGCGCCCGGAGCACCAACAAACCCGATGCCTTCGTCGAGCGCCACGGCCGCCCCGAAGTCGGCCGACGCGTCTCCACCCGGTCCGTTCAACACAGCGCCAGCCCGCCACTCGCCTGCGGCGCCGCCGGCGCGTTCAAATAGAACCACCGCCCCGGAGCCGTCGGAACCGCGCCCCCCGACCAGAAGTCGCCCGCCGGCAGCGGCCATGCTCTGGCCAAACCCGTCCCCGAGTGCGGAGTCCGGAGCCACGAGACGTGCCGCTTCCTCCCCAACCGGGCCCGCGCCCATCCGGTACAGATACACGATGCCCGGTCCATAGAAATTCGCGGGTTGACCTACGAAGACATCGCGGCCGGCGGCCGCTGACGTCTGTCCGAAATTGCCCGACTGCCCCGATAACGGCGTGGTCAGCGCTGTGACGGCGATCGCGAGCGTTGTAAGCAACCTTGGGACAGCGGACATGTTGAAGACTCCTTCGGGACGTATCGTTGAGCTGGACGCTCCTTACCCTATTGGGAACCCTTCGCTCCGCCCAGTCTTCATGCGATGCTCGGAGCGCTAGACCTGAGACTCGTCCCCGATGGCCGGGGCTCCGATGAGCGCGCGGGCTCGGCCGGCGATGTACTCCATCTGCTGCTCGCGTTTGTCGGCCCACTGCCGAAGACGGAGGGAGTTTCCTGCGACGACACCTCCACCGACGAAGGCCATCACGGCGGGGATGAGCGTGGACAGGATCCCACGAAACGTCGCTTCATCAAGACCGCTCGTCACGAGGAGCAGCAGACCCATCGTAAAGCCGACCGCCCCGATCGCGCTAAGGGCTTTCGCCGCATCTTTGTGGGTGCCGAGGCGGAGACGGTAGCCCGTCTCGGTCGGCTCGAGGAATGCGTGCAGATTCCCGTTCGTCCACTCCCGAAGGTCACCGTGCGTGGCGACTTGTCCCTTCGCCTTGAACGTGTCTCGGAGTTCTGCGACAAGCACTTGCCACTCGTGATCCGTCGCGGCTCGCGGCAGTTCCACAACGCGACCGACGGACTCCGGCGTGCCGAGCCACATCCGACGGGGAAGCTTCTCGGTCCGGGCATTGAGCGCGGCGACGGCGGCGGCGACTCGCTCGGGTGTGAGGCCGACTTCGCGGCCCACGTCCTGGAGCTCACCGAGTGTAAGCCCTTCCTGCTCGGAGAGGACGGGCACGGTCGCGCCGTCCGCGCTGGTTGCGAGAGCGAAGATCTCGCCGACCTCGTCCTCACTGTATTTGCGCTCGGTGGTCAACCTAGACTCTCTCCGAAGAAACCGAGATCGATCGTACGAAACGCTACGAACATACGGGTTCCCCTCCCAAGATCAGGACACGGGCGTTTCGGTCGCTGGTCCGGTGTCGCATTATCCAGCGGGGTCCCGCGTTGGACCCGTGGATCATCGACCCGCCGCACGAGAACCTCGCCTGGACGAAAGAGACTCATGAATACACGACGCTGCTCAGCTCTCGCGACCCTGCTCGGCCTCCTCGTCTCGCTGCAGCCGATCGCGGGACAGGATGGCGGCCCCTACTCCAACGGGGAAGGGACCCTCATGCTCGCGCAGCCGGCGGTGAGCGCCGAGCGCCTCGCGTTTGCGTACGCGGGGGATCTGTGGACGGCGGAGTTGGACGGAACCGGAGCCAAACGGCTTACGTCGCATATCGGAACCGAGTTCAATCCGCGGTTTTCACCCGACGGTCAGTGGGTCGCCTTCAGCGGGGAGTATGACGGGAACACGGACGTGTTCATCGTCCCGGCCGAAGGCGGCGTGCCGGAGCGACTCACGTGGCATCCGTCCGCGGACATCGTTCAGAGCTTCACGACCGACGGTTCGGAGGTTTTGTTCGCGTCGGGTCGGAACGCGTATACGGGCCGTCACCAGCAGCTGTTCACGGTCTCCAGGTCAGGAGGACATCCCGAACAGCTTCCGATTCCGCACGCGTTCAAAGCGGCGTATTCGCCGGACGGTTCGAAGATCGCGTATACGCCGTTGTACGAAGCCTTCACGCAGTGGAAGAACTACCGCGGCGGTACGGCGACGAGGATTTGGATCTACGACGTCGCGGATCACTCGGTCGCGGAGGTGCCGCAGCCATCCACTCGCTCGAACGACACCGACCCGATGTGGGTCGGCGATCACGTCTACTTCCGCTCCGATCGTGATGGCGAGTTCAACCTCTATTCGTTCGACCCCTCGACCGAAGCGGTAGAGAAGCTCACGCGACACGAGGACTTCCCGGTACTGAGCGCATCGGCGGGAAACGGCCAGATCGCGTATGAGCAGGCGGGGCGTCTTCACGTC
>JAJCZV010000041.1 GCA_029262175.1 Gemmatimonadota bacterium | reverse complement strand
TCTGTGGGTGTGTACCAGTAAAAATTCCTTCTCAGGGACTTTCACTTTATCCTCTTTCTTTTTGGTTCTGTGCTCCTGTGCAATGGTGACCCATTGCACAGCAGCTGGTGCTTCTGCAATTCGTTTTACGAACTGCTTCTGAAAGTCCTGGGTGGCGTGTTTGACCCAGTTGTCAGTGTAGTCCTGGGTAGGTTCCTCATAGAAGAGTTTACACCAGTTAGTCCATAGTGCCCAGAGGGCTGACAGGTGATATAGTTTAATCGCTTGGTATTTTGATAGGAGTGTCGGGATGTCATTCGTTATCAGGTTGTAGTATTCATTTCCCCAGTGGGCTCTGCCCTGGGTGTTTACCACCCTCCAGTACTCTCGTACTCTGGGGCAGGTGTTGAACATGTGTTTAGTGTCGGCGACAGTGCCGCAGAATGGGCAGAGCCCCCTGGTAGGGTTTGTTTTATTTAACCTGTATCCATCACACAGTGTCTCAGTGGTTATCCACTGGATCAACTGGCGGTATTTAGGGACTATGAAAGTGCAGTTATGCAGGAGTTTAAATCGACGGGCCCAGTTTATTTCACATGGGCCGTCGTCTTGGTGGTTGGCGAGCTCATCAGCGTCTGGCTGCCACTGCGCCAGGGCTGGTAGGGGTTTAAAATCCTTTTTCCTAACCTTCTTAAAAAGAGAGTTAAATTTAGGTTTATTGTACGATATTGAGGTTTCTGGGTCATTATATGTAGTTGTGCCTATCGAGTGTTCGATGGATTCGAAGGTGTTTTCCCTGATCTCTCTGGGAGTGGGTGGCACCAGAAAGGTTTGTGTGCCGATGTGCTGTGTCGCCCACCCTATAAGGTGGGGTCGACCTGCAATCACTGATACTGCCAGAGGAGCTACATCTGGCAGTATGTCTCTCACCCAGTCTGTGTTGTTCGATCCCCTGTATGTCAGGGTATCGTCTGTAGCGACTGTGTAGTGCGACATCATGGTAGTTGTCTCTTTGTTTCCATCTGCGTTCTCAGCAGTGTGTTTGGTTACCAGGTAGATGTCACCTACCTGGTCTACACCGTCATCGTCTTCGATGATGGTGGCTGCCCACCCCTGTGTTACAGGGGCAGG
This sequence comes from Gemmatimonadota bacterium, assembly GCA_029262175.1. Lineage (GTDB taxonomy): Bacteria > Gemmatimonadota > Gemmatimonadetes > Palauibacterales > Palauibacteraceae > Palauibacter. The sequence continues at coordinate 3,623 of JAJCZV010000041.1, read as the reverse complement.
GCCTTTCATAACCTCAGCCAGCAGCTGGGGTGGGATGTCGTCCTGTACACTCAGCCAGTGTGCTGGGTTTACATTTAGTTGGTGCAGTGTATTGAGTTCTGCAGGAGTCTGCAGGCGCATTCTCCAGGTGGCTGGGTTCGACAGATCGAACTGTGCTGTCGGTTCTGGAGTTACTTCTGTAAGTAGGTCAGAGATCAGGAGCTCTCGCCCCTGCTGGTTGAGCATTGCCAGCAGGCGCCGAGCAATCCTTCCTGGGGCTACTGCTTTATCAGTAGCCTGGTTTTTAATATGTTTATTGTTGTACAGGGGCATAGACATGATCCCCTCGAAGGTAGTAATGTCCGCTGTGAGTTTGATTGCATGCCAGGCCTTGTAGGCTGGTAGTATCATGTGGAAGAGGTGTGGGGCGCCTCTCTTGGTTGCCCAGTTGATGTCCAGCACCAGTGGGTCTGTGGTGGTGTTCAGCCACTTTTTTAGCTCGTCTGTGTTGTGTTGCCAGTAGATATTCCAGGGATGGGTATCTCCTGACTTTGATTTAATCACCCATTTAGCTAGAAGGTTATCTAGTTGGGCCTGTATATCCAGTTGACCCAGCCCACCGTGTTCGGTGGGAGTGATTCTCTTCTGGTAGGCGATCGAGTTCGATCGACGACCTTTTCTAAAGTAGTTATTGACATGTTTGTTTAATTTGTCTGTGGTGTCATTGTCTGGTGGCGTGTGCATCGCGACAAACCATATTTTAGAGAGCATTGATGAGTTAATCATCAGTGTGCGTCCGAATATAGATAGGCCTAGTGTAGACCAGTATGTGGTTTGACAGGGTAGGGCTTTTATGACCTTACTCCAGTTTTCAGCTGGGTCGAATGTTGAGGCTATTTGGATACCGAGGTATCTTTCGCTGCTCTGTTCGAGGGATTTAATATCATATATCGTGTGTGTTGACCCCCTGAGGGAGCCTAGCCAAATGATGTACGATTTGACTTTTTTGACCTCATTTCCAGAGGCTAGTTCGAAGGTTTTTAGGATCTCAGTCAGGGCTTGCCTGTCTGAGGCTGAGTCACCCACTGCAACGCAGCAGTCATCACAGTATCCACTGTGTTTGATTTTAGTAGTGCCGTCAGGGGCTGTTACCCCAGAGTAGCCTGGGTGTGCCTCCATCATGGCATTAAAGCCTTCTAAGGCTAGAATATATATCATGGGAAACAGGGGGTCTCCCTGTTTGCCTCCATTGTCGACTGTGAATGTGGGGGATAGGTCTCCATTTACCAGGACCCTGCCAGTCTGGTTATGCATAAGCATCTCTATGATGTCAACAAATGCAGGTGGAAATTTCAGTTTATGTAGTATTGCCAGGATATACTCCTGTGATATGTAGTCATATGCGTGTGCAAAGTCTACAAATACCAGCCCTGCTGGTTCATTGGTCTGGTTATGGTAGTGTATCATCTGCTGCACCAGCATGATGTTTTCGTGTATAGATCTCCCTGGCACGAATGCTGACTGGGATTTAGAAATAACTCCATCTAGGTGGTGTTTTAAATTGTCTGCCATATATGCAGAGAAGATTTTAGAGTCACATGGCAGGAGCGCTATTGGGCGCCAGTTGCCAAAGTCTCTGGGGTTTTTTGGTGAGTTGTCATAGAGGCCTGCTTTGAGGTCAGCCTCAGAGTAGAACCCCTTTTTATAGAGTAGTTTATAATATGTTTCTCTCATGCTGTCTGGGAGTGATCCTGAGGACACACAGTCCTTGAATACTTCCCTGAGAAGCTTTGTGAGGTTCGGGTTCATTCTGAATATATAGTAGAAGTCGTTTGGAATGCCATCTGGCCCTGGGGCCTTATACATTTTTATGGATTCGATTGTTTTCCTAATCCAGCAGGTGGGATTGGGATCATCGTCAGTTGGTGGGGGTGGGTCTAGGTTTTTAATATCAATGAAGGTGGATATTGTGTCGATATCGTCCCGTGAGATGGAGTTCTGAGTCTGGTCCAGACTCTGTAGCACCTTATCCAGAGCCTCTGGGTTTGGTAATCTCTTTGAGAATGTGTGCTGGTAGGCATCAGCTGCTACCTTTTTCTTCTCCTCTGGGGTCTGGGTCATGCCCCCAGTTGGGGTGACCAGATCAGGGATTCTGTTCTGTTTTATTCTCGCTGTGGTGTGTTGGAAGAATAGTTTATTTGAATGCTCACCAGCACTAAGCCAGTTGTATTCAGAGGTTGCTTTGATGTTCTGGAGCACTATCTGCTCTTCAGACTTAAGTGCTTCCAGCTCCTCATTCTTCTGGTTAAAGAAGGAGACGTGGTCAGCCTGGTCAGCATCGCTGGGTATGCTGTAGTCCATGATTTTAATTAAGGCTTTAACCTTAATTTTGCGTCTGTTTTTATAAATTCGGTCATATTCCATGAATATGTTTCGAATTCTGCTTTTCAAGTCATCCCAGACAGGGTGAGATGATGCTGTTGGGTCTACTTCTCGTCTGGATTGCAGGCTTTCGAGCGCTGCTGCTATTAGGTCTTTTATTTGTATATGGGCGTTGGATTCAGGGTTGCCCAATACTTTCAGCAGAGCCCTGGACATTCGATAGTGGGGTTCCACTATCCTGTCTGAGGGCTCTGCTGATTTATAAGCCATTCCTATGGCGTCGTGGTCTGAGACCGTGACGCCTGATATTGTGGGGAGGGGTTCGCATTCTTCTGTCAGCCAGGGGTTGACATAGAACCTGTCCAGCCGTGCGAAATAGGTTTTATTCACATGTCTGAATGTGATCATAATTTCGTCCTCGTGATAGAATCTAAAAAGATCCTCGAGGTCTAGTTCTTCGAGCACACCTGTGGAAACAGGGTGTGGGTTGACGGCCGATGGGCCATTCAGGGTTATTTTATCGATCTCCTCAGTGACGAAGTTGAAGTCCCCACAGAGGATCAGAGTTGGGTGTTCTAGTTTATCTTTAGTCTTTTTAAAGAAAGCTTCCCTGGCGACCTTGCAGTCACTGGGTGCATATATGTTCGCCAGGAAGATGAGTTCTTCCTGCGCTCTGATCCTCATAGAGGCCCAGCGGCCCTCTGTTCGATCAGCGTCCACATCTATAATTAGATCATAGATGGGGCTGTCTGCAGGGACCCATGTAAGGAGTCCTGCACTTCTGTTGGGTGCAAAAGCCAGCCCAATAATTTTACCACCTAAACGGCGGAAGGCGTCACATGCTTCTGTTTTATTTTTGAAATGTGTTTCTTGAAAGTGGACTGCACCTACTTTCTTTCGATAGAAGTTGTGTTTGATCCAAGCCATTTTGTTTTCAATGACTTTTTCAGCTACCACTCCTTTGAGGTTGAGTGAATATTGAGTGAAATGTGGTATTTCTTTAGGGATATTAATATTTATTTGTTGTGGTACGACTGGTGGGTTGTCTCTTGGAGCCTGAACTGCAGCAGGGATTGGAGCCACTGGTGCTATCAGGGCTGGTGCAGGTGGTGGGTTGTGATCTGGCGGTGGTGGGTTCAGCGCTTCATCGACTGGTAATACTTGATAATAGTTACCTATTACTGATTGTCTAGCCATATTTTTTAATTTTAATTTTATATATTTTTTTAATTTTATTTAATTTAATTCTTGTTGCTGGTATT
>JAJCZV010000040.1 GCA_029262175.1 Gemmatimonadota bacterium | reverse complement strand
CCAAGGTCGCCCTCACCGCCTGCATGAGGAAGCTACTCGTCATCCTCAACGCGATGGTGCGAGACAGTGTGCCGTGGGACCCGAACATCATTGCGGCTGACGACCAGTTCGCACACAGTTGCTAACAAGCGATTGCTGCTGACGGCCAAGCAGTAGTCTCGCGCGCGTCGCGCGCCCCACCTACGATGTCCGCAGCAGAATCGCATACCCGTTAGACGGCACCACAGTTTCCACAGGGGAGGCCACAACTTGACGAAAACGCTAAGGGCATCTGCCTCGTTCGGTCTAGCCTTGGGCGGCATCCTCGGACTCGCCGGGACGTTTGCTCCGTCCGACGCCCTCCGCGGCCTGGCTTGGGGTGTCGACGGGCTCGCGTTGGTAGCGGCTAGCGCCCTACTTACGGTCGCGTTCTTTCGAGCGGGCCACGACCTGGTGGCTTCCGGATTCCTCGTCTTCGCGGTGGGCCAGGGCCTTGTCGTCTCGGGTGCCGCAATGGACCTGGCCCGGAGTACTCCTTCCTTTGCTGCGGGCGCAGGTCTATGGGCCGTGGCCCTCATCCTGATCAGCATTCCCCCGGTCCTCCCTCAGGTCGCGCGCCTCCTTGGATCGCTAACTGCGATTCTGTTTGCGATCACTGCCTTGAGGATATTCAGCGGAGTCGCACTGGTCCCGACATCGTCCCCCCTGCCTTACTTCGCGTACCCGGTTTTCGTTGCGACACTAGGCGCATGGATCTGGGCTCTCCTTACGGACCGCATCCCTGCTGCCTCGTCGGCGGACGCCGTCTTGTATGACGAGAAGTAGGTAGTTTTCTGCAGTAAACGGGAGCGGTAGCCCGATCCGTCTAGGGTCCTCGAGACCGATTGTTAGCCAGGGCGCCGTTTCCCCCTGAGGTCGTGACGAGTCCGAACAGTTGTTGGGGCCATAAAGAGCCCGGATCTGCAAGGAAGGACGGCGCACGATCATCCCCGAAGCGTAGGAGAGAGCGATGTCGGAGACACCCGTGTACGTAGGGATCGATGTGTCGAAGGCGGAGCTCGAGGTGGCGGTAGGAGAGGAGGCTTGGACGGTCGCCAACGATGAGTCCGGGATCGAGACGCTCGTCGCAGGACTACGGGAGCGGGCGCCCGAGCTAGTGGTCATGGAAGCGACCGGAGGATATGAGACGGCGGCGGTAGCGTCGTTGGCCGAGGCGGGACTGCCGGTGGTGGTGGCGAATCCAAGACAGGTGCGTGACTTCGGACGCGCGACGGGTAAGCTCGCTAAGACGGACCGCATCGACGCGAGAGTCTTGGCGCTGTTCGCCGAGCGAGTACGACCCGAAGTTCGTGCGCTGCCCGACGAGAAAGCGCAGGAGCTATCGGCCCTTCTGGCCCGTCGAAGACAGCTGATCGAGATGCTGGTGTCGGAGAAGAACCGACTCAAGATGGCGCCTATGACGGTGAAGAACGGGATCCGCAAACACATCGAGTGGCTCAACCGACAGCTCAAGATGGTGGACTCGGACCTAGAGCGCCGAATCAAAGACAGTCCCGTGTGGCGAGCGAAGGAAAACTTACTTCGCTCTGTGCCTGGGGTCGGCCCGGTAGTCTCGCGCACGTTGATCGGGGAGCTGCCTGAGCTGGGTCGGTTGAGTCGAAGGCAGATCGCTGCACTAGCCGGAGTCGCACCGCTGAACCGTGACTCAGGCACGCTTCGCGGGAAGCGGATGGTATGGGGCGGCAGACGCACGGTCCGGGCAGCGTTGTACATGGCCGCTCTTACGGCGAGCCAGCGAAACCCGGTGATCTCCGAGTTCTATCAGAGGCTACGGGCACGAGGTAAGCCACCCAAGGTCGCCCTCACCGCCTGCATGAGGAAGCTACTCGTCATCCTCAACGCGATGGTGCGAGACAGTGTGCCGTGGGACCCGAACATCATTGCGGCTGACGACCAGTTCGCACACAGTTGCTATTGGGCAGTAACGACTGCCATTGGGCGTCCGAGCCGGGCGCCTTGAGATCGGAGGAGACCTATGACCACGCAGATACGGCGGTTTCACCACAGCGCGCTCCGCGCCGTATTCGCGCTTCTGACCCTGGCCATGCTGGTCCCCGGCGACGCCGCGGCGCAGCGACACGGGGGTCACGTCCACGGACGGAATGACGTCGAAGACGAGATCCACGAAGAGTACCGGCGTACGCGTTGGGAACTCGGCGGCGGGTTTTCGGTGCTGTCCCCACAAGGCGACTTCTCCGGTTTCGTCAACGACGGATTCGGGGTCTCCCTCAATGCGACCGTCGGTCTCGAACCCACGAATGCGCTCGGGATGCGGTTTGAAGCCGGGTACATCAACTACGGTTCCGAGCGATTCGGCGTCCCGGTGTTTCCTGGCACGGGCCGAATCCTGGCCGACCTCACGACGCGCAACAACATCGGATACGTGGGCCTGGGACCGCTGATTCAGATCCCGACCGGTCCGATTCGACCCTACATAAACGGGTTCGTGGGCGTGGGATACTTCTTCACGGAGAGTTCGATCGGTGGCGGCTACGCCTACGACTACGGCGGGTTCGGAACCACGCTCAACTTCGACGACGCCAGTCTAGCGTACGGACTGGGTGGAGGCCTCTCCTTCCGGTTGAGCAACGGACACAGCCCGGTGTTCCTCAAGGTCGATGGTCAGTACCGACGACACGGTCAGACGGAGTATCTGACCGAGGGGGGCATCTTCGATGACGGATTTGGCCGAGCCATCGTCAGTCCGATCCTGTCGGATGTCGACTTCGTGCTCTTCAACGTGGGGCTTTCGATCGGGCTCTGAACTCACGAGTCGGGACAGCTCTATGGCGCGGCTTCGATCCGCGACACGGTCCCGCCGATGTCCAACACATAGAGCTCGCCCGACGCGTCCTCGCCAAACGATGACACGCTTCCGAGGTTGCCGACGGTCCACTCGACCCGATCCGTCGCCGCGCCGGACTGAAGGCGGAAGCTTCTAAGGAAGCCCGCGCAAAAGTCGGAATAGAAGTAGTGCCCCTGGATCTGCGGGATGGCTGAGCCGCGGTACACGCGCCCGCCCGTGACAGAGCACCCGCCGCTGGCTTGCGTGTATTCTTCGACGGGGAGCGTGAGGCCCGTCATGTCGCAGGAGCCACCGCCAAAGCAGCTCGAGCCCTCCATGGTGTTCCAGCCATAGTTGACCCCGCCCTGGGTGGCAGGTACGGCGTTGACCTCCTCGATCGTGTTCTGACCCACGTCGGCGACGTAGAGCATTCCGCTGGCAGGATCAAAACTCGATCGCCACGGGTTTCGAAGACCGAAGGCCCAGATTTCATCGCGTGCGCCGCTGATCCCGACGAACGGATTGTCGCTGGGAATCGCAAACGGATCGCCACCGTCGACATCAAGCCGCAGAATCTTTCCGTGCAGCGTGTCGAGATCTTGACCGTTGCCGTCGGGGTCACCTGAGCCGCCGCCGTCGCCCATGAAAATGTAGAGCATGCCATCGGGGCCAAACTGCAGTTGCCCACCATTGTGGTTGGAGCGCGTTTGGTTGATCTGAATGATCAGCTTCGCCGACGACGCATCGAGACGATTCGGGTCGCCGGACACCGTATATCGCTCGACGACGGTGTGTCCTTGTCGGTTCGTAGAGTTGATGTAGACGAACCCGTTGCTTTGGTACTGCGGGTGGAACGCCAGACTGAGAAGCCCTCCTTCGGGCTCGGTGTCGACGTCCCCCACGATATCGAGGAAGGCGGCTCCCAAGAGCTGGCCACCCGCATCCACGATTCGAATTCGGCCGACCTGCTCCACGACGAAGAGCCTCGGGTCGCCCGGAGGGGCAGAGAGATAGACCGGCGCTGACAGACCGCTCACGACCGGGGTGGCTCTGAGCATGGTGCCGGACGGCGGTGGAGGGGGTGGCCCCGGAGGCGGGGCGGTGACGGACGAGCAACCCGAAGCGCCGAGCGTCACCAGCGACGCGGCCACAAGACGTGTCAATCGTCGTACCGCCACCATTCACGACCTCCCGATGCGTCAACGGGCCACCCTGGCAGCGGGTAGCCCGTTCGACTGTTTTCTCACGCGAGCATGGGGTGCAAACCCCTCGACCTAGTCGGTGTTCCGATAGGCCTTCATCAGAACGTCGGCGACTTCCGGCCGCGTGAACTCCTCGGGCGGACGCTCACCGGCCGCGAGCATGTCCCGTACCTTCGTGCCCGAGAGGAACACTCGCTCTTCCGGTGAAGACGGCGTCGTCTTGTTAGAAGCCATCTGCCCGGTGCGCTTGCACCAGAACGCATGCTCGAACTTGAGCGGGGTAATGCCCAAGAGCGCTGCGTCGACTTCGTCGAAGATCTCCTGCGCGTCGTAGGTACCGTAGTAGTCTCCGACACCCGCGTGATCGCGTCCCACGATAAAGTGCGTGCACCCGTAGTTGCGACGGATGATGGCATGGAAGATCGCCTCTCGCGGACCGGCGTATCGCATGGCGGCCGGGAGTACGCTGAGGAGGACTCGATCGTGTGGGTAGTACAGGTCGAGAATCGTCTCGTAGCACTCCATCCGGATGTCGGCCGGGATGTCGTCGGACTTCGTGTCTCCGACGAGCGGGTGCACGAGCAAGCCTTCGACCATCTCGAGCGCACACTTCTGCAGATACTCGTGCGCGCGATGGATCGGGTTTCGCGTTTGGAACGCGACTACCGTGCGCCAGCCAGCTTCATCGAACGCATCGCGTGTTTGCGCGGGGGTCAGGTTGTCTTTCGGAAAGCCAGAGATGTCGCTCCCGTAGAGATACTGAACGGGTCCAGCGACATAGCGTGGGCCAAGCTCTCGAATCGCGGCCACACCCGGGTGCGCCTCGTCTTCGGTTCGATACACCTGACGCGACTCGCGCGAAAGGTCTCGATCGTAGATCTCGGTGACGTCGATGATCGCGGCGACCTCACCGTCCGGGGCGACGAGCGCGACTCGTTCGCCGGCCTGGAACGCGCCGGCTTCCTCTTCTGAAGCTGGAAGGACGACGGGGATCGACCAGGGCAGACCGTTGGAAAGCGTCATGCCGTCGAGTACCGAATTGTAATTGGCCGCATCCATGAATCCCTCGAGCGGAGAAAGCGCGCCCACGGAGATCAGATAGAGGTCGGCAAGAATCCGAGAAGGAATCTGGATGGCGGGAAGCGAAGCGGCTTCCGCAAGAAGGGCGTCGCGCGCGTCAGCGGCGACGACTCGGTTCACGAGCGAGCCGCCGTACGGTGCGATCGGACCGCTGGTGCCAGCCGCCCCCGTCTCCGCACCCACGCCCCGCGGCGATTCCATAGCGATCGTTTCGATGATTGTACCCCTTAGCCGTTTGCGGCGTGCAGCCGCGGCTCGTTGGAGATGTACCCGTGTTCCATCAAGAACTCGATAACCTGCGCGGCGCAGGTCTCGACGTCGTGCAGGTTGGTTTCTACCGTCAGCTCGGCGGCTTCGGGCTGCTCGTAGGGCGCGTCGATGCCGGTGAAGTTCGGGATCTCGCCCGCACGCGCCTTCTTGTAGAGCCCCTTCGGATCCCGAGCCTCGCATACTTCGACGGGACAGGACACGTGAACCTCGACAAAGTCGGTCGGTCGCGTAACCAGTTCGCGGACGCGATCCCTGTCCTCGGAGTAGGGAGAAATGAAGGCGGTGAGAACGAGCGCGCCCGACTCGGCGAACAGCTTCGCGACTTCTCCGACTCGGCGAATGTTCTCCATGCGATGATCCGGTGTGAAGCCGAGGTCGCCGTTCAGTCCGTGTCGGACGTTGTCGCCGTCCAAGACGTACGAAAAGTGACCGAGCGCGAACAGTCGCTTGTCGACCTCGACCGCGAGCGTGCTCTTGCCGCTGGCAGACAGACCGGTGAACCAAAGCACGGCTCCTCGGTGTCCGCGTCGTTCTTCTCGTGCCTCCCGCGTGACGGAGCCGACGTGCCACGTCACGTTTTCGGAGCGCTGGCGTCCGCCTTTATTCCTATCGTCGCTCAAAGCAGTTTCCTCTCTGGTTTCTTAGTCTCGGTCTTCGAACATCGACCGCGTAAGTTCAAGAACTTCTGATCGGGCGTACTCCCATGCCGCGGGGGTCGCGGCGAAGATGCCACCCCTTTGTTGCGGATCAGAGTCACCGTACCTCAGAGGGCCTCCCTGACAATCGGTGACCCGACCACCGGCCCCGCGAAGGATCGCCTCGGGAGCGCACGTGTCCCACTCCTTGAGATAGGGCACGGGATGGACATAGAGATCCGCCGCATCCCGCGCGACGAGAGCACACTTTATGCCAACGGAGCCCGAGATGACCTCCTCGATGTCGCCGAGCGACGCGGCCAGACGCGTGAGGCGCTCGTCGGGGTGCGAACGGGATCGGACAAACCGAATCGGCTTACGCACGGGGGCGTCGGCGTCGATCTCGAGCCGGGTCGCCACCCAGCCCTCCGGTGAGTCCGCAAGCGACCAAGCGCTCTCGTTCACGACCCCAGCGAATACGCGATGGATCGCCGGTTGGTAGACGGCTCCGAGAACCGCATCGCCATCGGCCGCGAGTCCGATCATCACCGAAAACTCGCCATTGGCGGCGATGAATTCCTTGGTCCCGTCCAATGGATCGACCACCCAAAGACGACCGCCGCCCCGGTTCGCCGGTGGCGGCGACTCCTCGCTGAGGATCAGGTCTTCAGGGCGTTCCGCCGCCAGAATGGCCAGAATCGCCCGGTTCGACGCATGATCGGCCGCCGTAACCGGGTCATTTTCCCCCTTATCGGAGATCTCGAGCGCTCCGCCGTAGAACTCGCAGGCGGCGACCCCTCCGGCGATGGCGGCGTGCACCGCCACGTCGAGATCGTGGTTCGGCTCCAGCCCGGCGGCGATTCGGGCCGCACCCAGGGCGCGAACGGCGGCGTCAGCGTCGGGCTGGGCTTCAGCGATCTCAGTGGTCGGTCCGGCGTCATTCGGGCTTTGCGCGTGCGCCAAAGGGGGGGCTTCCTAGCTCTCGGGGGACAGGATTCGCTCTGAGAACCCAGTGGACAGCAAGGAGCGTGCGCCAAGTTCCGGCAGGCGGGGGAGTTGGACGCTCGGCGTGCTTGCCGCGTCCACACGGCGGCGGGCTACTGGCTAGACGTTGCCCGAGGCAAAGCGACGCTCTTGAGCCGCCGGGTCGGGCTCTCGATTCCGGATCAAGCGCGCGGGAATCGATGTGGCCGAGAGGTTGAGGATCTTGGCCAACGGGCGAGCGCTGGAAAGCAGCGCCTCGGCGATGGAACCGGGAGAGGGATTTTTTCCTTCGCCGATCCGCGCGAGACCGGAAAGCTCGCCCAGAGCGTCACCAAGACCCGCGATCACTCCGACGGCCTGCGTCTCGCCCTTCATGAGCTCCCGGCTGCGGATGCCCAAGCCCAAGAGGAGGTCCTCGGTGCACGGCGCGACGTTGTCGCCGCTGCGCACCGTGCCGAGGAGGGCGAGCAGTTCGTCGGTCTCCATGCGCAGCGGTCCTCCCAGCCAGATCCATGTGACGCGTTCGACTCGGTGGAAGACCTCCCAAGCCAGACGGCGCCCCTCGGCCCGCAGCCGTCGTTGCTCGAAGAACCAGTCGAGGATCCATACGGTGAGGGCGAGCCCCACGAACTCGCTCCCGAGGTCGACCAGGATGCTTCCGGCCGACCACTCGAGGCCGAGCAATCTCGGCGAGAGGAGAAGAAGGGCGCCCACCGCGACGAAGGCCAGGCCCACCGCAACCCTGCTGGCCGGCAGCAGTCGAGCGCCCTTCATGGGCTCTCCGTCCCGATGCCCTCTATGGCACGAGCTCCGGTCGGCGATACTTCACGAAGAACACGCCTTCTTTTCCACTCGAGACCACGATCGTTCCGCTCTCGAAGAACGGATAGTTGGACCAGGAGCCATCGAACGTCACCGACTCGTCCCAAGGCACCGTGTCCAGGAAGCCGACTTCCTCGGGGTTCTCCGGGTCGCTGATATCGAGCACGCGCAGACCGCTCACATAGTTCGACTGATACATCAAGTCGTCTTTGATGTAGAGGTTGTGATCGATCGTCAGTGTCTCTCCGAAATGTTCCTTGACCATGACCGGATCGTCGAGGTCGGAGACATCCCAGATCAACGTGCGCGTCCCCGCCATCAACTCCGCCGTCGTGTTCTCCGGGTCTTGAACCTCTTGTTGGTTCTGTCCCTCGTCGCCCTCATCGTTCATGAAAAAGTAGCGATGATCTTCTGTGATCCAGCCCTGGTGAGCGTACGCGACGCTGGGGTAGCTGGCGTGCGAGAGGGCGACGGAGTTGTCCTTATCCGTGACGTCTGCGATCGAAAGATTGTCCTCGTTCGACCCAAAGCAAATCTCTTTGCCGACGTGTTCCGCGTCGGGACCGTCGTAGTTGATGCACATGGCATCGTGGGAATAGCCCGTCCCCGCGAACCCGGTGTTGACGTCCTGGAAGCAACCCTGGAACCGCGGGTTCTTCGGCTCCTGGATGTTGATCATGTGGAACCCGCCACCGCAGGTCTCTCCGCCCGAATTCGATCCTACGGCGTAGGCGAAACCGGTCTCCTCGTTGATCACGATGTTGTGGACGCTCGCGACCCTGTCGTACATCGCGTCTTCGTCGAACGTGACGGGGGCGTTGCGCACATCTCGGAGACGCGTGAGGTCGAACACCTGCATGCCGTGTTGGCCGGCACCATCGGCCACGATGAAGGCGTGGTTCTCGTACACTTTGATGTCCCGCCAGGCGTTGCTCTGCGATCCCATCGTCTTGGGGAGGTTCCCCAACACGACCGGGCGCTCCGCATTCGTAATGTCGATGAACGCCGTGCCGTCGGTGCGGCCCACGAGCGCGTACTCGCGGCCGGTCTGCGGATCTGTCCAGCCCCACACGTCATTGGTCTCCGCGCCTCGATCGCCGCCGAGCGCCTCGACGGGAAGGAACGACACGATGTCGACCTGCGAACAGGTAAACTGATCGGCTAGCCCGTCATCGCAGGAAACCTCGCCTGACGTCAGGGCGGCCAGCCCCGCCGGCGTCGGCCCCATGAGCTTGGCTGTCGGTGACCATCCATCGGCGGTGCGATCCAGAACGATCGCAGAACCGAGCTGATTGTCATCGCCGACCTGTCCGACCAGCGCGTGGTTTTCGCCCACGGCGACAAAGCTGCCGAACGTATCCCCGACGTCCTGTTCCAGCCCTGCGAGCTTATATGCGTCCCCGAAGCGTCCCGTATTCGAATCGTACTCGAATCCGTAGACGCGACCGGATCCGTCCGCGCCTGGAGAGCCGACCCACAGGTGCCCGGATGCGGGCGTGATCGTGGCCCCGAACTGTCCGCCCTGTTGGCGGTCGTACGCGGTGAGCATCCCCGTCTCGATCCAGTCGCCGGTCGCGGAGTTTCGTTCATACGCGATGACCGCGCCGCGGCCGTTGTCGGCGCCGGGGGCGCCGATCAGCGCCTTCCCGTCGAGCCAGGCCACGCTCTGCCCGAAACCGGTGCCCGAGTAGTCCTCGCCCGATTCGATCCTGGCTTCCAGTCCCCAACTGCCGTCGGACTCTCGCTTGTAGATGTATGCGGCCCCGGTGGGCTTGCCATTCTGAAGCGCCCCGGTGATGGCTCGTTCGCCGTCGAACGCCAGGCCCCAGCCGGAAAACTCGTTGGGTTCCGCTCCTTCGGGCTCGAGCTTGTGCGTGTGGGTCCAGCCTCCGGATCCATCGCGTTCGAACACCCAGATGGCGCCCCGAGCCTCACTGTCTCCGAGCGCAGAAACCAAAAGCACGTCGCCGCGGATTGCCGCGAACCGCCCAAACGAGACGCCATCCGGGACGCTCTCGGGTCGGAGAAACGCGTCGTAGGCCCAACCCCCCGCGTCGCGCCTGAACAGAAAGATGCCCCCCTCGGAGACTTGGTCGCCGTTCAGGTCGAGCGCAGTGGACCCCACGATCAGAGACTGGCCGTCACGGATCAGGAAGCGCCCGAAGTAATCGTCTCCCTCGTGGCCCGGGACCTCCGGTGCGTGGAGAACGCCAATCTCGGCCCAGCCGGAGCCATCGCGCTCATAGATCCGCACGGTGCTCGGGTTGGTGGGGTCGATCTCGGTAATGAGGATCTGGTCGCCGTCCACCGCAGCGTAGGCGCCGAATTGGGCCTGTAGAGGAGTGGCGCAGAGGAGGGTCAAACCGAGCAGCAAGCGGGCTGCCTTGATCATGGAGCGTACCTCGTTTTCAGGGCCGGGCGTCAGGGAGGACTGCATGCACCTAGTTGGACGAGAACCGTCACCGAAGGGTTGCAGGGCAGATGTGACGAGGGGTCGTCCGCACTGCGAACGACCCCCCGGTTTTCCTACCGACCTTCGACCGCCACAGCGACTACGGCACGAGTTCGGGTCTCCGGTATTTCACGAAGAATACGCCCTCTTGACCGCTGGAAACGATCACGGTTCCGCTCGCAAAGAACGGATAGTTGGACCAGGAGCCATCGAACGTGACCGACTCGTCCCACGGCACCGTGTCGAAGTAACCCACCTCGACCGGGTTCTCGCGATCGCTGATGTCCAGCACGCGGAGCCCGCTCACGTAGTTCGACTGATACATCAAGTCGCCCACGATGTAGAGGTTGTGATCGATCGTGAACGTCTCGCCGATGTGCTCTTTGACCAAGACCGGGTCGTCCAAATCGGACACGTCCCAGATCAAGGTCCGCGCGCCCTCCATATCTGGCCCGGCCCCAAGCGTGTCGGCTGCGACGGACGCCATCTCGTCGAGCTCGTCGCCGACGTAGAAGTACCGGTGGTCTTCGGTGATCCAGCCCTGGTGCGTGTAGGCTGCCGCCGGGTACGTGGCCGTTGCGAGCGAGATCGGATTGTCCCTGTCCGTGACGTTGGCAATCGAGATCGCGTTCTCGTTCGAGCCAAAGCAGATCTCTTTGCCGACGTGTTCGGCGTCCGGCCCGTTGTAGTCGATGCACATGGCGTCATGCGAGTAGCCCGTGCCCGATCGACCGGTGCCGACATCCGCAAAGCACCCCACGAAGGTCGGATCTTTTGGAGAGTTGATGTCGATCATGTGGAGTCCGCCGCCGCACGTCTCGCCGCCCGAGTTGACCCCGACCGCGTATGCCGTGCCGGTACCTTCGTTGATCACGACGTTGTGGGCGCTGCCAAACGCGTCGTAGAGCGCATCCGGCGTAAACTCGACCGGTGCATCCCGAACGTCGCGTAAGTGTGCCAGGTCGAAGACCTGCATTCCGTGCTGGCCCGCACCGTCGGCGACGATGTACGCGTGGTTGTCGAACACCTTGATGTCGCGCCAGGCGTTGGTCTGTGAACCGGGCGTCTTCGGGAGGTTGCCGAGATAGACCGGCGCACTCGGATTCGAGATGTCGATGAAGGCCGCGCCGTCCGTGCGACCGACGAGCGCATATTCGCGGCCGGTCTGCGGATCGGTCCAACCCCATACATCATTGGCCTGGATGCCGCGGTCCGTGCCGCCGATCTCCGCGAGCGGCATGAACGAAAGGACATCGACCTGGCTGCAACCGAACTGATCCGCCAAGCCATCGTCGCTGCATTCGATGTCGGACAGAGCGGTCAAGTCGCGTCGATCTTCCGGGATAAACAGCTTGGAGCCAACTTCCCAGCCGTCACCGCCGCGCTGCATGATGATGACCGAACCGATGCCGTCATCCCAAGGCTGACCGATGGCGGCGAGGTTTCCGGCCGACGCCATCGAGATGCCGAAGCCGTCACCGGAATCGGTTCCTCTGCCAGCATTGATTTTGGTAGCCGAGCCGAATCTCTCGGCGTCCGGGTCCCACGTGAACGCGTAGATGGCGCCGAACTGGTCCGCGCCCGGAGCCGAAATCCAAAGATCGCCTTCATGATCGTGGAACCTCGCGCCGAAAGCGGCCCCCGGCTGTCGGTCAAAGGCGGACAGTTGGCCGATGCTCACCCAATCGCCGCTGGATTTGCGCTCGAAATGGTGCACCGTCCCCGTGCCGTTGTCCGCGCCGGGTAGACCGAAGAGCACATGCGTGCCCGAGACACCGACGCCAAACGATGGTGGGCCGTTTCCGGCCAGGACCGCACCAGGATCCGCCTCGCCCTCGGGGAGCGTGAGAAGGGCTTCCTCTACCCAGTTGCCGCTCGCATCGCGTCCGAAGACGTAGGCTGCGCCTGGGAGCTGCTGACCGTGAAAGGCGCCGACCACGACGCGTTCGCCATCGGTGTGCACGCCCCAGCCAAAGAACTCCTGAATCGAGTCGGGCGCCGACGGCACCAGGATGTCCTGCTCGACCCATTCTCCACCCGAGCCGCGCTGGAAGACCCAGGCGCCACCCGTGCCTTCATACCCGAGCGCCGACACGACCAAGAGATCACCGGCCACCGAGGCAAACCGCCCGTAGGACGAGCCCGCCGGAACGCTTGCCGGACGGAGATACGAATCGAAGGCCCAATCGTCCCCGTCTTTGTTGTAGATCAAGACGCTGCCATCGCTGAGGCCATCGCCGTCATCATCGAGCGCGGTGGCCCCGACGATGAGCTGCTCGCCGTCTTGGATCATGAATCGACCAAAGAAATCCGCCCCCTCATGCGCGGGCGCCTGGATCGTGCCCGTCTGTTCCCATGCGTTGCCGGATTGGGAGTAGATGTAGATCGTCCGCGGCGTCCCGTCGGGTCCGGTGCCGACCGGATCGAAAGACTCGCTGACGAGAAGCTGACCGTCATGTAGGAGGACCGAACCGCCGAACTCCTGGGCCGCAGCGGGGAAAGCGACCAGGCTGGTCGCGAGTATTGCCCCGAAGAGCGTACGCACTTTAGTCATTCAAGAACCTCTGTTCGGGTTTCATAGCACGGCTGGATGATAGTGTTTGAGCCGAACCCTTATACGGTTTCTGACAGAAAAAGGTTCGTCCTGGTTGCTCCGAATGGCCGGGGCTCAACGGCCGTTCACCGTCTCTCGAAGTAATAGACGCCGCCGCCGGCCGCGCCGGTCACGAGATCGAGGTCGCCGTCTCCGTCCACATCGGCGAACTCGGGTGTGACGAAGAGAGGTAGATCGGCGGTGGCCGGGAAGGGGGACGTCTCCTCGACGAACTCCGGCTCGAACGCATCCCCGACGTTGCGAAAGAACACGATCCCGTCCGCCTCTGTACCGACAATCAGATCGAGATCCGAGTCGCCATCGATGTCGACGAGTTTCGGAAAGCTGCGCCGACCGATATCGAACCCGCCGTACTCATCGCTCACGAGTTCAAAGGCGGGCGACTGCGGTGACCCGACGTTGTCGTAGTAGTTGATCGTCCCCGAAGACTCGCCGATCATGAGATCGAGATCGCCGTCACCATCGAGATCGCCGAGTGCCGGAGTGGCGTTGCTGCCCCGCGTGATCTCGACGAACGCCGAGTCCACGAGAGTAAACTGTGCGTCGGTCGCCGAACCCGTGTTCCGAAGAAACCGAACCTGGTCGCGCCAAGTCCCCAGCATCATGTCGAGATCGCCGTCGGCATCGAGGTCGCCAAACGCCGGCGCATTGTGATAGGCCCCTTGTAGTTCGAACTCACCCACCTTCTGAAACGCGGGTGCCGTGGCGGAGCCATCGTTTCGAAACAGGAAGACATGTGAGTTCGAGAGGTCCGAGGGATCGATCTTGTTCGTGACCAGCATGTCGAGGTCGCCGTCCCCATCGAGATCGACCAGCGAAGGGATGCTCTCGCTCCCAACATCGATCTGCGAGATAAAACGCGAAGTTTGGAGCGTGAACTGACCGTCATCGCCCTGCGTGAACAACAACAGGTTGTCGGCCGTCGTCGTGTTCGCGTTGTAGGCTCCACCCAAGACGCCCATCAAGAGATCGAGATCGCCGTCTCCGTCTATGTCGCCGAAGGTCGGCGCGTTGTATCCGCTCGTCTGTATGGGATCATCGAGAGGGAAGGGGCGCGGCTCCACCCGGAGGTTCGGCGCTTCACAGGAGCCGGCGTTCTCGATAAACAACAGACCGGCCTCGAAGAAGTCACCCCAGAACATGTCGACGTCGCCATCGGAGTCCACATCGGCGAGCGCCATCGTGTTGGCTCCGTGCAGCGTCGGAAATGTCCCGGAACCGATGGAGCCACCCGCACCCGCGCTCGGTCCGCTGCCTGCGCCGTTGCCCGGGCCGCTGCCCGATCCCGGCAACCGACCCGGGACGGCTCCACCCTGCGCCGCCGGGTCCGCGACAATCTCGATGTCTTCGAACCGATCGGTGATGTGGCGGAACGGGGACGCGTCGGACCCGATGGCACCCGTGGCCTCATAGCGCGTGACGGTGCCCACCAGGCGGCCGATAAAGAGGTCGAGCCGGCCATCACAGTCGATGTCCGCAGCGTTCGGGATGTTCTGCCGATCCGAGAAGATCGGTTCGCCCCGCGTGTCGCGGAGCGTGTCAGCAATGAGTTCGAACTCGGCCACGCCGGCGGTTCCTACGTTCCGGTAGAGACGCATGTAACTAAACGGCGTCTCCGCGAGCAGATCGCGATCTCCATCGGCATCGACATCGACGAAGCGATACCACTCGCCCACATCGATGTCCGAGAACGCGTCGGGTCGCCACGTATGCTTGGGG
This sequence comes from Gemmatimonadota bacterium, assembly GCA_029262175.1. GTDB lineage: Bacteria > Gemmatimonadota > Gemmatimonadetes > Palauibacterales > Palauibacteraceae > Palauibacter. The sequence continues at coordinate 20,591 of JAJCZV010000040.1, read as the reverse complement.
CCCGACGGCGTGTTCTCTCGCTCGAAGAAGAGCAGCCGGTTGGTGGCCTCCTGTACGAAGACGTCGAGGTCACCGTCCCCGTCGATGTCGGCCAGCTGCGGGCGTGGGACGTTGAAGCCCCCCATGAACGGGATCTCGTAGGGGCTGCCCGACTCGGTCAGAACCGGGAACGGCGTCACCTGACGCGTCCAACCCTCTGCCGACTGGTTTGCTGCCGACGGATCAGGGAGCGTCTGAACTCCCAGGGTTCCGGCGCTCGCGGCGCACGTCGCGACCAGCGCGACGGCCGCCAAGGGAGCCGCAGGGCTCATCGAGGCTCCGTCGCGAGAGCGATCCCCGCTGCATAGGGCGGGGTTTCGATCACGTCGATGATCTCGCGCGTCGACGTATCGATGACGACGACCGTGCCGTTTGGCCCGTCGTACCCAAAGTCCTGAGTGGACATGAACGAGCCCTTTTCGTTTCGATTCGCCACGTAGAGTCGTCGGCCGTCGGCCGAGAGCACGCTGCCATGCGGCTCCGCCAGCCCTTCACCACGGATGACGGCGGCCACGGTCCAGTCCCGTGCGTCCACCAAGGTGACTTCGTTTGCACCGAGATTTCCGAACCAAATCCAGCGACCATCGGCGGAGAAGACCGGGTGCCACGGCCGCGCACCGACATCGACCTGGAGCTTCAGATCCGGCTTTCTCGGATCGCTGACATCAAACACCAACAGTTTGGCGGTCATCTCCGCGGTCGCGACCAACGTCCGACCGTCGGGCGAAACGGCGTACTGCACCAAGGTGTGGGGCATGGTTCCCGAACTCCCGAGCCTCAGCAGCTCGGCGTCACCGCTCTCCGCCTCGACCGTGACCACCGAGTTCTCGCCCAGGCTGCCCGTGTAGATCCAGCGACCGTCCGGGCTCGCCCTCAGCGCGTGCGGACGAGGGATAAAGACCTCGAACTCCTCGATCTCCATCGAGGTCCGATCGATCCGTCCGATCCGTTGCGGAGGATTGACCGCCGCCATCGAACGTCCGACAAACAACCAGTTCTCCGTCGGGTGGATCGCCAACAGTCCGGGCCGTTCGAACTCCACACCCGCGACGAATTCATTGTCACGATCGAACTTCAGGACCTCGTTGGCCGCGATCAGGGACACATACCAAAAGGAACCGTCTGGCTCGACCGCGATGTGGTGCGGCTTTGCGTTCGCGCCATACCCCATCGCCTCGAGGTCGATGATCTCCCAGATCTCGTTTGTCGCCTGGTCGATGACCGTCACCGCAGCCGCTTCTTGATTGGCTACGTATAAGTACGGGCCGGAACCCGTAGAGCGGCCGCCTCCGGACTCCGATACCACCAACGCCGTCCGGGAACTCGCGCAGCCAAGCGTTCCAAATGCCAGAACCACCGTCGCCACGAAGGCTCGTGAAATATCGATTCGCAACGTTTTGCCCCGTCTGTTTCTCTGGTGTGATGAAGCCCGCAGAGTGCTCTAAGGCACGAGCTCGGGCTTGTTGTACTTCACCATGAAGAGCCCTTCGTTCCCGCTTGTCACGATGATCGTGCCGCTTGCGAAATAGGGATAGTTGCTCCACGAGCCACCCATCGACGGTCCCTCGGCATAGGGCACCGTATCGATGAAACCAACCTCGGTTGGATTCACCGGGTCAGTGATGTCGAGGATCCGCATTCCGCTGTTGTAGTTCGATTGGTAGAGGAGGTTCCCGAGGACGTACATGTTGTGGTCGCTGGCGGTCGACTCGCCGAAATGCTGTTTGACCAGAACCGGGTCATCCAGATCCGTGATGTCGAAGATCATGGTGCGTGTCCCGGGGAACTCCGTGCTCAGCTCGTCGAGCTCGTCGCCGAGATAGAAGTACTTGTGATCGTCGGTGACCCAGCCCTGGTGCGCATAGGCGACGTCGGGATACGTCGCGCTCGAGAGCGCGACCGGGTTGAGTTTGTCGGTTACATCGGCGATCGAGATCGCGGTCTCGTTCGAACCGAAGCAGATCTCTTTGCCGACGTGCTCGCTGTCGGGTCCGTTGTATTCGATGCACTGGGCATCATGCGAGTAGCCCGTATTCCGTCGACCCGTTCCCGCGTCGGCGAAGCACCCGATAAAGGTGGGCTCGGTCGGCTCATTGATGTCGATCATGTGAAGACCGCCACCGCAGGTCTCGCCACCGCCGCTGGAACCCACGCTGTAGGCAAAACCGGAACCCTCGTTGATGACGATGTTGTGAGCCGAGGAGATGCCGTCGTAGTGCGCGTCCATGTCGAACGTGACCGGCTCGCTGCCGACGTCGCGCAGGCGCGCGAGGTTGAAGATCTGCATCCCGTGCTGGCCCGCGCCGTCGGACACGATGAAAGCGTGATCCTTGAAGACCTTGATGTCGCGCCAAACGCTGCCGTTCGCGCCCTGGGTCATGGGAAGTCGACCGAGATAGCGCGGGTTCGACGCGTCGGTGATGTCGATAAACGAGGCTTGATCGGTCAGGCCCAAAAGGGCGAACTCACGACCCGTCTGTGGGTCGGTCCAGCCCCAAACATCGTTGACGCGCGCACCGCGGCGGGCGCCAAGACTCGAGACGGGCATGAACGACAAGATGTTGACCTTGGCGCAGTCGAAGTCGGCGGACATCCCGTCTTCGCAGCCCACCTCATGACCGTTGACCGCAGCGTAGTTCTCCGCTTCGCTCCAGATCTCCGAGGTCTCGACCCATTCGGAACCGTCACGCTCGAACACATACGCGGTGCCGAATCGGTAGTCCTTTCCGCCCGCAACGATCACGGCGAGGTCGGCGCTCACGGCGATGCGTTGTCCAAACCCATCGCCCGCACCCGCGTTCGAAGCGCTGAGCGCCCCTGTAAGAAGGGCGCTGCCGGCGTCGGTTTGCCCAAAGCGAAGGACCTGGCCCTCACCCTGCGTTCCGATCCCGTTGCCGCCGATCCAGAGCTCGCCGTCCACATAGGCCAGCGCGCTCCCGAATCCCCCCCGTTGACCGACGACCGGCGGGAAGTAGCGACCGCTCGGTGTGGGCGACGGGCCGTCGAACGTAAACGAATAAACGGCGCCGACCCCAGCGGCCCCGGAGGCGCCGACGACGAACTCGGTGCTCGCCGCGCGCTCGACGGCTTCCAGCGTGGCGCCGAACGCCGCGCGCTGTGTCGGATCCGGAGCGACCAACGGTTCGCCCCCTGCGGTCCACCGTCCGCCTTCTCCCGCCTCGAAGAAGTAGACCGCCCCAGCGCCGTCTACGTCCGAGACGCTAGCCCCTGGAGCGCCGATCGCCGCCACCTGACCGTTGGTGATGATCGCGCTCCCAAAACCGTCGGCCGCACCAGATTCTGGTGAAACGAGTTCGCCCACTTGCGTCCAGCCCGAAGCCGTTCGCGAAAAGGCGAACACCTTGCCTTGGGTATATCGGGCTCGACGCGAGCGAGGCCCCGTAGCCGCCACCAAGGCGAGGTCCCCCATCAAGGTCCCGGCCGTCCCGAACGTCATCCCGTCCGGCAGCGACGGGACCGTCAACACGGCCGTCTGGTTCCACGTGTCTCCGGTTCGCTCGAACACATAAGCCGCGCCCGGAGACCCGACCAGCATCCGATCGCCGGATACGGAGAGCGAGGTCCCGAAGCGGCCCCCTTGCTCGGCGCCCACGGGGCGAATGCCTTCCCGCTCCGTCCATCCGTCCGCCGTCTTTTCGTAGACGTAGACCACGCCCGTCGAAGTCGCGCCGCCGGTTTCGGCGACCAGGATCTGGTCTGAGTGGATCGCGACACCCGAACCGAAGCCCTGGGCGGCAAGCGGTAGCGCCAGAACCAAGGCGGCGAGTACGGGGAACAAAAGCTTCGAAGAAATACGCATTTCTAGCCTTGCCTGGGGGAAGTCGTCGTCTACATGCACAATGATCTAAGACAGCTGCGGATTACGCTTCGTTGCCGCCGTTCGGGTTCGTTGCGAGCGACCCGGTGTCTACGAATGTACTCAATTGCTCGCGCGGGATCGCCCCTACCGCCCGACCCGCTTCGTTTCCGTTCTTGAACAGGATCAGCGTGGGGATCCCGCGGATGCCGAAACGCGCCGATACGCCCGGGTTCGCGTCGGTATCGAGCTTGGCGACCAGAACATCGCCGATTCGCTCGCGGGCGAGTTCGTCGAGAAACGGCGCCATGATCTTGCAGGGGCCGCACCAGTCCGCGTAGAAATCGACCAGAACGGGGACTTCGGAATCGCGCACCATCCGATCGAGGTCGTCGTCGGTCACTTTCAGCGGTCGATCCAGGAGGATCGGGCGCTCGCAGGAACCGCATTTCGGCCGGTCCGCCGCGCGAGCCAGGTCGATCCGATTGAGCGTCTGGCAGAACGAGCAGCGCAGCGTGGCCGATCGCAGGGAGGGGCTCGCGGGGCTCATTCGGCGATGAACGAGCGAACGCCCGGCGGCGAGGGCTCGCGAAGCGTGAGTTCGTCCGCCACGAAACGCGCGATCGTCTGCTCGAGCCAGCCCGCGGGCCCCGTGCCGAGATGGCGGTCGAGGAAGCCGAGGTGCCCGCCGCGCGTGGTCAGGCGCAAAGACAGATTGGGCCGGCCCCGAATGACATCGAGCGGGACGACCCTGACCGGTACCAGCGGATCATCGGCCGCCTGAACGAGCAGCGTAGGGGTCGTCACGTTCCCGATATGGCGCGCCGCGCTGCACCGATCGTAGTAGTCTTCGGCGCTCCGGAACCCGTTGAGCGGGGCGGTCATGAGCTCGTCGAGTTCGCGGATGGTGCGGGCCAGCCCTGCGCGTGCAGGCACGAGGTCGGGAAACCGTTGCGCTTTCTCGCGAGCCTTGCCCCGCAGGGACTTCATGAAGTGGCGCGAATAGCTGCGACCGAGAACCCCGCTTTCCATCCACAGCGCGCAGGCCGCGAGGTCGTAGGGGACCGAGATCGCCACCGCCGCGTCGACCCAGTCGGCTTGGGCTTCGCGGCCCAACAGGTTGATCAGCGCGTTCCCGCCAAGCGAAAACCCGGCGGCCGCGATCGGCAGACTGGGGTAGCGCTCGCGCATCCACTCGACGCTGCGAACGATGTCCTCGGTTTGACCGGAGTGGTAGGACTTCGGCGTACGATTCGGCTCGCCGCTGCACGAGCGGAAGTTCAAAGCCACCGCCTGAATCCCCCACATCGCCAACGCCGCCGACGTCGTCGTGATGTATCCGGAGCGCGAACACCCCTCGAGACCATGGAGGAGAAGACAGGTGCCCGCGGGATTCGTAAGCCCCTGCCAGACGTCGAGATCGAGGAAGTCCCCGTCGGAGGTTTCGATGCGCGTCCGATCAAACTGGGGCTTCGCACGTCGGCGCTGAGCGCGCGACACGATGGTCTGGAGATGCGGGTTGGCCAGCCCGGTCGCGGCTTGGAAGTCCGGGGTACGTTGCGATCGCACGGTTCGCTTGTCCTCTTTACCTTCTCGACCTTCCGGTCGTCTTTTTCTCAACGGAGCGGCAATTTCGTGTCACAACCTGTACTCCACCACCATGCCGTGGGTGCCGAAGATGCCACGCGATGGCTTTACGTGCTGCATGGTATCTACGGGGCGGGGCGCAATTGGGCTTCATTCGCGCGCCGACTCGTGCAGGAGCGCCCAGATTGGGGCGTGGAGTTGGTCGATCTCCGCCTCCATGGCCATTCACTGGGATTCGCACCTCCGCACACCTTAGCCGCGTGTGTACAGGATCTTATGGCGCTGGTGGATTCCCTCGGTCGGCGCCCACAAGCGATTCTCGGGCACTCGTTTGGGGGAAAGGTGGCCCTGATGAGCGTCGCCTCGCTCGCCCCCGCGCAGGTCTGGGTGATCGACTCGACTCCGTCGAAACGAACGCCCGGCGGAGCCGCCCTCCGGATGTTGCAGATCCTCAAGCGGCACCAGGGTCCGTTCGCGGGACGAGGCGACGCCGTTGCCGTCCTTGAAACCGAGGGATTCGCCATTCACGTCGCGCACTGGATGGCGACGAACCTCGTGGCGGGACCCGACGGCTACCGCTGGCGCTTCGATCCCGCGGACATCGAGTCGCTGCTGGACGATTTCTTCCGACGGGACCTCTGGGACGTGGTCGAGTCGCCTACACCCACGTCCGAGATTCGGCTGGTACGCGCCAGCGAGTCCGATGTCGTCACGGCCGACGAGGTCGACCGCTTCGAGCGCGCCGGGGCCGACGGACGAGTGATGGCGCACCAACTTCACGGCGGGCACTGGCTCCACGTCGATAACCCGAATGGTTTGATCGAACTCGTAAGCCGGGGTCTGCCCGGGGCTGCGTCCTAGCGCGCTCCGGGCCGACTCACCACACCTCGTACCAGCTTCCCGGGATCGCGGATGAGCGCGCTGTAATCCGTTGTATAACCTGAAGATAACTACATGAATCGAATTCTAAATCTAGGTCGTGAATCCCGAGGTCTACCGAGACCCCTCCGAGACCAGCGAGCCCGGCCAGGACCGCGCCCCGCAACCGCGCGTCGCCCCCGAGACGCAAGACACCGCCGACCAAGATGATGCCCCTCCACTGAAATCCCGACCCGAGCATCAGGTCGCCGTCCACGACCAACACGCCGGTGCCGGAGCGAGCCGCCCCGAGGGTCACCGACCCTTTCAGAAGCAGGAAGGGCACCGGGCCCAGACCGACGCCGGGCCACGGATCCGGGGGGATCACCGCGTCCGGGATCGGGCCGAAGGCCGCCAGCAGTTCAGCCCAGCGGATGCCGGTCTCGGCGGCGATCGACGTCGTTGAGGAGAAGACCTGCGAAGGTGGGTTGCCCGCCAGCGCCACCGGGCCCCCAAGGGCCGGGGTCGGGCCGCTCCATTGGAGGAGACCGGCGACGTGCGGTGATCCTCCAGTCGGCGCGCAACCCGCGGACGGGTCGAACCCCGAGATCCGGCCGGACCCGGCCGCCGAGGACACCCCGCCCACGGCGATCAGCGCCGCCCGAGGGCGGGGAGGGTCCGCGACCCAGGCCAGCTGGCCCACGCGTCGCCGGAGCGTATCGCCTAGTTCACCCACGGCCCCTTCGGCCTCGATCCGAAAGACCGCCTCGCCCGGCCCCAGGTTGTGGAGCCGCTCGAAGACCACGCGCGCCGTCCCCTTCGCAAACTGGATCGGCCCAAGCGTCGGAAGCGGCCCCACCGCGGAGTCCAGCGCCGTCGCGAGACCGGCTTCCGCCAAATAGAACGCTTCCGTGCTATCGGAAAACGAACGCGCGCTTCGACGGTCGAGCCAAGCGAGCAGAAACCCCGTGCTCGCCAGAAGCGAGACGATGACCAGGACCAGCAGAGCAAGCGGCAGCGCGAAGCCGCCCTCGGTGGCGGGGCGGGGATGGGGGACGGATTTGAGCATGCAGGAACGTTGACCCGCGCGATCAACGCGCGATCAACCGCGTCCGCGGGGTACGGGCCCTAGACGCCCTCGCTCCGGAGCCAGTTCTCGATCGCCTCGGCCAGGGCTGGAAGACTGAGCGCCCCGTTCTCGAGCACCCGATCGTGGAACTCGGCCACGGACGATCGCGCTCCGAGTCGCCGCGCGGCTTCCTCGCGGAGCCGAGAGATCTCCATCTGCCCGAGCTTGTACGTCAGGGCTTGGGCCGGCGACGTGAGATACCGATCCACTTCGATCTCGATGTTGGATTCCGCAAGCAGCGTGTTGTCGCGCAGGAAGTCGATCGCCTCTTCCCGCGTCCACCCGAACGCGTGGATTCCCGTGTCTACGATCAATCGGCTCGCCCGCCAGGCGTCGTAGGACAGCAGGCCCAGCCGGCTCAGATCCCCCGAGTACAGGCCCATTTCGTCGGCCAGTCGCTCGGAGTAGAGCGCCCAGCCTTCCGTGAACGCCGTCGAGCCGAGGTGCTTTCGGAACTCCGGCAGTCCCGGAATCTGCTGCGCGATCGAGATCTGGAGGTGGTGGCCCGGAATGCCCTCGTGAAACGTGAGGACTTCGGCCTGATAACGCGGACGCGTCTCCGGGCGGTGCGTGTTGACGTAGTACGTCCCCGGACGCGAGCCGTCGGGGGCCGGTTGCCGGTAGTAGGCCAGCGAGCTCTGCTGCGCCTCGTAGAGGGGGATAGGTCGAATGACCATCTCCGCGTTTGGGGTCCGTCCAAACCACGCCGGCATCGCGATCTTCGCGCGCTCATACGCGGCCTCGGCCATCTGCGTGATCTCCGCCGGCCAGCGGAACTGCATCGACGGATCGTTGCGGAGGTGGCCTTGGATCTCGCCCAGGTCCGACGTAAAGAAGACGGCCTCCCCGAGCACGGCGATCTCCGCATGGATCCCCTCGAGCTCGGTCACGCCGAGGTCATGGATCTCCCGAGGCGTCAATTCCAGCGTCGTGAGGTCTCGGATCATCGCCTCGTAACAGGCGGCGCCGCCGGGTAGACCCAACAGGCCGGCGCTGCTGCCGGTGCGAGAAGACTGGTAGAGTTCGTCACGGAGAAAGTCACGTAGCCGCTCGTAGGCCGGTCGAATCCGATCCGTGGCCGCTTCACGGATGGCGTCGCGAAAGTCGTGTCGCGTCCCCTCGGGCCAGGAATCGAGCTTCGTCCCGGCGGGTGCGTATACCGGCCATTCTTCGACCGGACGTTCGAGGAGCGCGTCGAGCTGCACGATCGTCCGGTTGACGGAAACCCGCGGGGCGACCCGGCCCGTCTCCAACCCGGCCCGCAGGTTCGAGATGTGGTCGTCGACGTACGTGGCCATCGCATTCCAACGACGGATCATCCGTTCGCCGTCGACCGGGGTCGCCAGCGGTTGCGCCGTGGCGATGTTGAGAAAGTCGAGCTGAAACCCTTCGCGGTGATCGACGACCCAAACTTCGGGCTCGCACACCTGTCGCGCGCGCTCGGAGTCGATCTGGTGCTGTACCGCGAGGTGCGTGAGGCGTTCTTGGGCAGACAGCGATTCGTAGTCGATGGCGGCCAGCGCGCTCGTGAGGGCGCCCACCTCGCGTCGTCGCGCCTCGCGACCCACCGGCGTGATGTCCGCCACCCGATCCGAGAGGCGATGTTCCCCGAGATAGGTGGCTTGGAGGGGGTGCCAGGTCAGGTATCCGTCCCAAAACCGATCGGCGAGGGCGGACAGATCGCTCTGCGGCGGCACGGCCCCCGTATCCGGGATCGCCTCACGGCAGGACGTTAGACCGATCGCGAGCAGCGTCGCGATCGCGCAGGGGCGAAGAAGCAGGGGAGAAGGTCTCAGACGCCGGACCGTGGCTTGGGTTTGGTTCGCGTCGCGCCCGGATCTAGATTTGAGCGCGCCTAGGATCGCCGCCGAAGATGCGGTGGGCGGGGGAACCCTCGCAAAGTTCGAGCGCAGACAAAAGGAGGGTTGGTGACCGAACCGTTCTATACATCCCGTTCTCGGGTCGAGAAGATCGAGGGCCTGCACCGCCGTGCACGTCTCGAAGATGGTACAGAGATCGATTTCGGCGTCCACGGTGCGATCAAAGCGCACTATCGGCTCGATGCTAAGGATCTTCCGTTGCCGGTCGACTATCAGGTCGCCAGCACCGGTGGCTGAATGCTTGGAACGCTCAACGGCGCGCTGGAAGCGCGTGGCATTCGCCTGGCACCTGAAGACATCACGGCCGAAGTGGAGGGCATCAACCGCATCGAAGACAAGATGCCGTTGTTGAAGGAAATCATCGTCCACTACCGGCTTCGGATCCCGGCGGAGGCTCGCGAGACCGTTGACCGAACGCTGGAACGTCATGCGTCCAAGTGTCCGACCGCGCGCTCCTTAGCCGGCGCGATCGAGGTCACCTGGACGGCCGACATCGAAGAGTACGACGCTGCGCCCGAGGCGGGGGACCGCGCCGGTGGCGACGTCGAATGAGGCACGCATGAACACGAAGATCGCCATGCAGTCGATCGCGTTGCTGCTGCTGGGGGCCGTCGCGGGCTCGGCTGGTCAGCGGCTGCTGGGCGGTTCTTCGGATGGGCGCGCGGAGCTGCTGGAAGAACTGGGCGCGCTGCAGAACGAACAGATGGCCGAGCTTACGGCGGTCGCCGATGAACGAGCTCAAACGACGCAGGGGATGGCACTCGAGCAGTTCTACCGTTTGCAGGAGTTTCGCCAGTTCGGGAGCGAGGGCCAGGCGCTGGTGTGGCTCGTACCGACCGACGGATCGGGGTCCTCCGACCCGATCGCGGCCGCCGCGCGCGGTGCGGCGGTTCGTCTGCCCCGTCTCGTCGTCGATGGATCTGCCCGAACGACGTGGCTTCAAGCCGCGCTTCGCATGACGGATATGGGATCGTCGGTCGATCCCCGCATCTTCGCGGCCTTTCAGTCGATCCAGGCCTTTGCGCTTCGTCACCCGTGGCCACCCGGCGAAGGGCTCGCGGCCGCTCGCCAATCCGATTGGACGCGTCCCGACGTGGTCGAAGACTGGCTGGCATTGAACCGAGCGCTCGTGTCGCGAGTCGACGGCCTCCTGTCTGGTTTCTAGCCAACCGTGCGCGACATGACCTATGGGGCCCGTCCGGCGGTCTCGCTCCCAACGGCCACCCTTCTGTGCTTCCTCACCGGGTGTGGCGCATCGGACTTCTCCGTGCCAGCCCAACCCGAGGAGTGGACGGTGGAGGGCGGAGCCCGGTGGCGCGCGCTCGCCGTGGGAGAGACCGGCCGCACCGGATTCACTCCCGTGACGGCCGCTTGGTCGGGCGTCTCGTTCGCGAACGCGCTTTCCGAGCAAAGCCTCCTCGAGAACCAGATGCGGACCAACGGATCCGGCGTGGCCGTCGGCGACGTCGACGGTGATCAGCGTCCGGATCTGTACCTCCCGTCGTTGGATGGCCCCAACGTCCTCTATCGAAACCTCGGAGACTGGCGGTTCGAAGAGGTCGCCGGAGCCGGGGGCGCGGCGGCGGCGGGGCGCTTTTCGACCGGGTCCACGCTGGCCGACGTCGATGGGGATCGCGATCTCGATCTCATCCTCACGACGCTGGGGAGCGGGAAGACGCTGTATCTAAACGACGGCACCGGGACCTTCTTGGAGTCTTCGGAATCGGGACTCCGCGGGGAGAGCGGGGCGATGTCCACCGCGCTGGCGGACATCGATGGCGACGCTGACATGGATCTTTATGTCACAAACTATAAGCGACTGTCAGCATTAGACTTATATAGTCCCGAAGAGCGCGCGTTTCCGAACACGGTTCGCCGCACGTCGGCGGGGTACGAAGTGGCGCCCGAGTTCCAAGATCACTTCGAATTGGTGTGGCGCGGCAACGGAGTCGAGCGGGTGGAGAAGGCTGAACCCGACGAGTTGTATCTCAACGACGGGAACGGTCGTTTCGCACGGGTGCCGTTTGAGGCGGGGGCCTTTTCCGATGCCGATGGAGCGCCGTTCGCGGCCCCGCTTCAAGACTGGGGGCTGGCCGCGCGGTTCGGAGATTTGGACCGAGACGGCGATCCGGATCTCTACGTCGCCAACGACCTCCAGAGCCCCGATCGGATCTGGATCAACCAGGGCGACGGGCGGTTTCGAGCCATCTCTCCCTGGTCGGTCCGCACCACGAGCGCCTCGTCGATGGCCGTGGACTTCTCCGATGTGGATCGCGACGGGGATGTCGACATCTTTACGATCGACATGCTCAGCCGCTCTTCGCGGCTCCGGAAGACGCAGGACCCCGTCGCTCGCGTCCAGCGCGTGTTGCCCGGCGATGTGACGGGGACGCAGCAGGTCCCGCGTAACGCCCTGCTCGCAAACCGAGGCGATGGGACGTTCGCGGAGGTGGCCAACTACGCCGGGGTCGAAGCCTCCGATTGGTCGTGGTCGGCCCTGTTCGTGGATGTGGATCTGGACGGGTACGAGGATTTGATCATCCCCAACGGGCACATCCGCGATCTGATGGACGCCGATACACAGATCCGTCTGCGCACGACGCGACTCGAAGATTGGCGCCAAACGTTGCTTCTGTACGAGCCGCTGCCGCTTCGCAATGTGGCGTTCCGTAACCTCGGTGAGCTGCGCTTCGAGGAGACGGGCGAGGCCTGGGGCATAGCCGAGGAGGCCGACATCTCGCACGGGGCGGGGCTCGGCGACCTCGACGGGGACGGGGATCTGGACATCGTCATCAACCGACTCGATGATCCCGCCTTGATGCTGCGCAACGATTCCGATCGGCCCAGGGTGGCGATCCGGCTCCACGGCCAGGCGCCCAATACGTCGGGGATCGGCGCTACGATTCTGTTCGCGGCCGACGGTCTGCCGGCGCAGAGCAAGGAGATCGCCTCGGGCGGCGGGTATCTGTCGGGCTCCGAAGCGCTGGCGACCTTTGCGATGGGAGACGCGACCGAGGCGACGGCCGAGGTGCGCTGGCGAAGCGGCCGAGTGTCGATCGTCCGAATCGGTGGGGCCAACCGACTCTATGAGATCGAGGAACCCCTGGGTCCCGCGCCCGAGCTCGACACGGCGACCGGCCCGGACCGAGCCGCTCCGATCCCGTCCCCATGGTTTGTTCGAGATGGAACGTTCCGGCCGATCCACGACGATCCGGTGTTCGACGAATCCGCGCGCCAGCCGCTTCTTCCGGTGCGGCTCAGCCAGGCCGGACCCCAGGCGTCCTGGGGCGATCTCGATGACGACGGCGACCCGGATCTACTGATGACCGCCGGGTCCGGGGCCGCGCCCGTGCTGTTCCGAAACGACGGCGCGACGCTCACCCGCATCACGCTGTCCGGCCCGGCCGTCCCCGTCGACCAGGTCGGCGTGATCACCGTGCCGGTGGGCGCGGGGGGCGCCAGAGCGGTTTTGGGCCTCTCGAATTACGAGGCGCCCGCTGCCGAAGCGGCCCAGGTGCCCTCGGTCGTCGCCCTCGCGTGGGCCGCGGCCGCGCTCGGCCGAACCACGATCGCGCCCCGGGTGGATCTGGCGGCCCCAGGGCACGCGGCCGCCGCCGGCCCCATCGCGATGGCCGACTACGATGGGGATGGCTGGCTCGATTTGTTTATCGGGGGACGGGCGGTCCCCGGCCGATATCCGGAACCGGCGGCGTCTAGACTTCTCCGCGGGGCACCCGCGGGTCAGTTCGAAATCGACAACCAAAGCGCCGGCCCGCTGTCTCAGGTCGGACTCGTAACCGGCGCCCTCTTCTCCGACCTCGATGTCGATGGCGACCCCGACCTCGTGCTCGCGACCGATTGGGGTCCCATCAAAGTCTTTCGCAACGACAGCGGCAGTTTTGTGGATGCGACGGAGAGCCTCGGCCTGTCGGGGTTCCTGAGCCGCTGGAACGCCGTGACGACCGGAGACCTCGATGGCGACGGGCGACCCGACATCATCGCGACGTCGTGGGGGGAGAACACCGAGTACCGGGCAACGCCGGATCTCCCTCTAACGGTCTACTTTGGGGATGTGGATCGAAACGGGAGCTTTGATGTGGTCGAGGTGCAGTCTGATGCTCGGATCGGCGGGGAAGCGCCGCTGGCGGCCTTTGGTCGTCTCGGCTCGGCGGTGCCATCGCTCCTGGACAAGGTCCGGAGCCACGCCGAGTACGCCGACGCATCGGTGACCGATGCGCTCACCGGCTCGTTCGATAGCAGCGCGGCCATCACGGGGCTCGCGCATACGCTGTTCTTGAACCGGGGCGAGACGTTCGAGTCCGTCCGGCTTCCCGCCGAGACCCAATGGTCGCCTTCGCTCGGGCTCGCGGTCGCCGACGCCAACGCCGATGGCGCCGAAGATGTGTTTTTGACGCAAAACTTTTTTGCGACCGATCAGGACTCGCCGCGTTATGACGCGGGTCGCGGGGTGTGGCTCGAGGGAGATGGAGCCGGCGGGCTCGAACCGGTCCCGGGAGTCGTGTCGGGCATCGCGCTGTATGGCGACCAACGCGGCGTCGCCGTCTCGGACATCGATGCGGACGGTCGCGTGGACATGGTCATCGGACAAAACGGCGGCGAAGCCGGACTATACCTAAACGTGGGCACAGTCCCCGGTCTGAGGGTTCGATTGGTGGGAACGCCGACAAACCCCCTCGCCATCGGGGCGTCGATGCGGCTGATGTACGGATCCCAGTTTGGTCCCCGCCGGGAGGTTCGCGCGGGATCGGGCACCGGGTCGCATGACGACCCCGTTCAAGTCCTCGGACGATCCGGCGAACCCACGGGTCTCGAAGTCATGTGGCCTGGCGGCCGAACCCAAGTCGTCGGGCTCGAGCCATCGCAGAGCGAGGTGACGGTGCACGCGGTTCCGGGTGGCTCCAGTGGCTAAGTGGGCCGTGCTCGTCCCCAAGCACGGGACGCGACCGGTCCTCCCGTCGATGCTGACGCGGCCGCTCCAACATTGGCTGCGGGTGGTCGTTTGGATCGCCGTGTTCATGCTCGCCAACACGCTGTACTTGCTCGCCAATCGCCTTGCCGATCTCGCGGGCCTCGAGTTCTTCGCGGTCGGTCGGACGACCCTGCCGCAGCTGTTCCAAGCGATGGTGTTGACGCATACGGGCGTGGGCCTGCTGCTCGTCACGCTCATGTTCGGGTTCCTGGGCGCGCATCTGCGCAAAGTCTGGAAGCGCAAACACCGCGCGTCGATCTTGACGGGGATCGCGCTCGGCCTCCTCGGTGGCGGCCTCGCCCTGACCGGTCTCTTTATCCTTACCGCCGCCGCCAGCCGCGAGAACTCGTGGGCGTGGTGGGTGCACGTCGCGTGCGCGGTGCTGGTCGTCTCGGCCTACGCGGGGCATCGCCTCGTCAGCTACGCTCGTCCGCCCCGCGAACGCGGGCGTCGGTTCGCCACCGGCGTGGTCGTGACCTTCGCAGCGTTGATCGTCGTTCATACCGCCTCTCGTCGGGAGGCGGCGCTTACCCCCGAGGCGCGCGGCGCGCTGGCCGCTGGACTGAACGAAGGGCCCGGGGGCGTGGACCGAGACGTCGCGAGCTTCTTTGGAGATGCGTTTGTACCAGAGGGTCTGGTTCCGCCGCAAAGTCCCTTCTTCCCAGCAGCGACCACGACGAGTACGGGGACCTATCTGCCGGCACGGATCATCACGCGCACCGATGCCGACGCCCTCGCCGCACAGGTCGCCGAGGAAGTGGCGCAGCGCGGCTTCGCGTCGGAGACGCGGATCGGTTCGGAGTCGTGCGCGCGGTGTCACGCGGACATCGCCGATCAATGGGCCACGTCCGCGCACCGCTTCGCCTCGTTCAACAACCCGTTCTATACGGCTTCGATCGAGCTGCTGCGGACGGAGTCGCTCGAAACCAACGAGGCCCTCACCGCGCACCTGCGCCAGTTCGGGCTTGGCCCGACCGCCGCCGGACGCGTAAAGAGCAAATGGTGCAGCGGCTGCCACGACCCCGCGCTGATGTTGGCTGGCGCGATGGATGAGGAGATCGACCCCGCCACGGTCGAGGCCCAGGCCGGTCTCACGTGTCTGGCCTGTCACGCCATCGACCAAGTCCACGACCGCACGGGCAACGGCAACTACAACATCGCCGACGAGCAAGAAGACCCCTACTTGTTCTCGGAAGCACCGCCCGGCAGCTGGCGCGCCTTTCTGCACGATGCGGCCCTCAAGGCAAAGCCGACCGTGCACCAACGACAGATGCTCAAGCCGCTCCACTCGACGTCGGAGTTCTGCGCGACGTGTCACAAGGTGAGCCTGACCGAGCCCGTGAACGGCTATCGATGGCTGCGGGGTCAGAACGAGTACGACGCGTGGCACGACAGCGGCGTGTCTCTCAACGCAGCGCGCACGTTTTATCTGCCCGAGAACGCGCGCGTGTGCCAAGACTGCCATATGCCACTCGAGCCAGCGCCTAAGGGCGATGTGTCGGCGGCGAACGGGATGGTTCGCTCGCACCGGTTCACCGCCATCAACACCGCGCTTCCTTACGTGCGCGGCGATACCGCGACCCTGCGCCGCATCGAGGCGTTCCTACAAGACGAGAAACTACGCGTCGACATCTTCGCGATCCGGCGCGGACCAAACGATGAGCCCGAGACGGCGCTGGACCTCTCGCCGCCGGTTCTCTCGCCCGGTGAGACGGTCACGTTCGAAGTGGTGATCCGGAACCGCGGCGTCGGACACACGTTCCCCGGCGGGACCAACGACTCGAACGAGGGCTGGCTCGAGTTCGAGCTCGTCGACGCCAACGGGCGACGCATCGCCTTCAGCGGAGAAGTCGGAGAAGACGGTCACCTCGACCCGATGGCGCACGTGTTCAAGTCGGTGATTCTCGATAAAAACGGCGAGCCGATTCAAAAGAGAAACGCACAGGACATCCACGTAACGGCGGCTTCCAACGTCATTGGTCCGGGTAGCGCCGATGTCGCACACTACCAAGTGAGACTGCCAGCCGATCTCCCGACCGGAGCCCTCACCGCGCGCGCTCGCGTGTTGTGGCGAAAGTTCGATCGCCCCTTCACCGAGTTTGCCTATTCGACCAATCGCGCCGGCTTCGCGGAGTTCGATGACGTTCCCGATCTACCCATCACCGAGATCGCGAGCGACGAAGTCGCGGTCGGCGTCGGCGAACGAGTGGACCCTGTCGATGACTCCGGCGCCCAGACGTGGATGCGATACAACGACTATGGCATCGCGCTCCTGAGGGAAGGGAACACACGTCTGGCCGAGCGTCCGTTCGCGCTCATCGCTTCGCTGTATCCGGAGCGCGTGGACGGCCCACTCAATCTCGCACGCATGGCGCTTCAGGCTGGGAACTTGGAAGCGGCGTTCGAGAACCTCGAGCGTGCCGAGACCATCAGCCCCGCGAATCCGCAGACGGCCTGGGTGTGGGGCGGGGCGCACCAGGAAGACGGGGCGTACGAGGCCTCCGAGGGCGCCTATCTGGCCGTCCTTGCCGCGTTCCCAGGCGATCGCGCGACTTGGTTCCAGTTGGGCCGCACGCGATATCTTGCTCAGGACTATCCCGGAGCGATCGCAGCGTTCGACGCGGTTCTGAAGATCGATCCCGAACACCGTGAGGCACACTACAACCGCATGCTGAGCCTGAGAGCCATAGGGGGCAGGGAAGAGGAAGCGGCCTTGGCCGAAGCCGCGTTCGAACGCTATGGAATCGATGAAGCAGCTTCCGCTTTGACGCGCGCTTATCGGACGGAAAACCCCGGCGTGAACCTCATGGCGCAGCCCATCCATACGCATGAACTCGATGTGATCGAGCGGCCGCGTTGATCGATCTTTTTTCAGGCCGTCGCGGAGCGAACCCGAGGGCGGCGCTATCGAGCACCGTCGCCCTCCTCATCGGCCTGGTCGCGGCGACGACCATGTCGTGCACACCGGAGGAGGCGGTCGATGAAACGCCCGCCTATACCGAGACGTCGCCCTCGTTCACGGGTCGGACCTCGACCGATGCGTCTACCAACCTCCGACTGACCGACGTAACGGTCGAGTCGGGGATCGACTTTCGGCACGCGACGGGCGCGTTCGGTGACAAGTGGATGCCCGAAACGATGGGCAGCGGCGTCGCCGTGTTCGACTACGATGGCGATACGTGGCCCGATCTCTTCTTTGTCAGCGGTACGGGTTGGGCGGGACACGCCGAGGATCGCGGCGCGACCTCGCGGCTCTACAGAAATCAGCACGATGGCACGTTCCGCGATGTGACTGTCGCCGCGGGTCTCGCGCAGCCCATCTACGGGATGGGCGCGGCCGCCGCCGATTATGACGCGGACGGCGATGTCGATCTGTATTTGACCGCCGTCGGCGACAACCGCTTGTACCGGAACGATGGCGGTCGGTTTACCGACGTCACCACCGCGACCGGTACTGCGGGCAACGAGGCCGGCGCTTCGGACCCGGCCTGGTCCGCGGCAGCTGCGTGGTTCGACTCGGATCGAGACGGCTGGCTCGATCTTCTCGTCTGTAATTACGTCGACTGGACGCCAGCGACCGATCTGTACTTTAGCCGCGACGGCGTGAACAAGTCTTATGCGACGCCCGAAGAGTATGAAGGCGAATCGTGTCGGCTGCTGCGAAGCGATGGCGGTCACCGGTTCAACGATGTGACCGTTGAAGCCGGCCTCGAGAACCCCGATGGAAAGTCGCTCGGAGTTTTCGTCGACGACTTCAACGGCGATGGTTGGCCCGACGTCATGATCGCAAACGATACCTATCAGAACTTTCTTTACTTGAACCAGGGCGATGGGACATTTGTCGACGCCGGTCAGCGAGCGGGTGTCGCGTTTGATGAGGGTGGCCGCGCGCGCGCCGGGATGGGCATCGATGTGGCCGATGTATTCAACCGGGGCCGGCTGTCGATCGGGATCGGCAATTTTTCGAACGAACCCGTGGCACTTTACACGCAGATTGGCGGCGACCAGTTCCAAGACCTGGCGGGCTCCGCGCGCCTGACTCGGTCGACGCTTCTGCCGCTCACGTTCGGGCTGCGCTTCGCCGATCTCGACCTCGACCGGTACGTCGACCTGGTGCTTGGCAACGGACACATCGAGCCCGAGATCGAAGCGATCCAAGGCGACGTCTCTTTTGCGCAGTCGCCGCAACTGTTTCAAAACGATGGTCGTGGCAGCTTTGTCGATGTGAGCGAGCTCTTGGGCGAGGGTTTTGTCGAACCGATCGTCGCCCGCGGGATCGCGACGACCGACTTCGATCGCGACGGCGACCTCGACGTGGTGATGACGACCAACGGTGGGCCGCCCAAGCTGCTTCGAAACGACATCGACCCAGCGGAGGTCAGGGGGATTCGGGTTCGTTTGCAAGGCGCGCACCCGAACGTCGCCGCGATCGGCGCCACCGTCGAAGTGTTCGTCGGAGGTTCCGCGCAACGATTCGTGGTGTCGACCAGCTCGTCTTATTTGTCGCAGTCCGAGACCAACCCGGTGCTCGCCGGCTTGGGCGATGCGGCGACGGCCGACAGCGTCGTGGTCCGCTGGCCCACGGGCGGTACGTCCACGCATGGGGTCGTGGAGGCGAGAGGCGAGATCACGATCGTCGAGAACGACTCGTGATCCAGTTCGCGAACGGCAAGCGCGCCGCCGCGATCGCGGTTCTGGCCCTCGTGACCGCGTCCTGCGAACCCTCGGTGCCCCCACCCACCGCGTCTCCCGCTGAGATCCTCGCGACCCAAGGCGCGGGACAAGCGTTCCTTCAACAGGACCAACTCACCGAAGCCCGCGCCGAGTATCTGCGGCTGACCGAGATGGCCCCGGATGAATCGGCGGGATACGCCGGTCTTGGACTGGTCGCGCTCAAGGCAGGGGACCTCGACGAGGCGGAGCGCCGACTCATCGAAGCGCGCGATCGGAGCCCCGACGATCCGCAGCTCCCGCTCGCGCTGGCGCGCATCGAGATGGAGCGAGGCGCGACGGACCAGGCACTGACCATCCTGCGCGAAGCGTTCGTGGTCGACTCGACGCACGCTCGCACGCTGTGGGCGCTCGCCGAGTTCGAGCGGGACGGCAACGGCGCCGATTCGCCCCAGCGGGTCGAGTGGTTGCGACGCGTCATCGCGTCGGCGCCCGGTAACCTCGCGGCGCACGTCGAACTCATCGATGCGGAGTTCGCGGCGGGGAACGCGGATGCTGCGCGCGGCGGGCTCGAGACCTTCCGACAACTCGCCCCAGATCTGACGCCTCGATCCAGCGCGCTGTTTGAAGCCGCCGAGGACGCGACGCTCGTAGGTGATCTCCCCTCCGCGATCGCGAGCTTCGCTCAATTCCGCGAGAACTTCGAAGTTACCGGACCCTACCAGGACGGGTTGTCGACTCTGGCTCCACCGCCCGGAGAACTCGTAGGCGTGCCGCAACTCTCGTTCAGCTTCCGCACCGGTTCGTTACGCGTGCTCGAATCCGAGACGGTGTTGGCGTCGCTGCGATTCGCGGATGCGTCAGAACTGGCCGGGTTCGAGTCGCTCGGCGCTGACGCTGCCGGGGCGGAATCGACCGGCGGGGCTCAATCGACCGCCGGGGACGCTTCCGCCGCGATCGCGGTCGGGGACTTCGACGGCGACGGAGACGAAGACCTCGTGTGGGCGAGCGACGGCCGGGCCCGACTGCTCCGCGTCGACTTTGGCAGTTTTGTCGATGCGGCCGATGATCTCGGTGTCCTCACCGTCGGCAACGTGGGCGCGGCGGTATGGGGCGACTTCGATGACGACCGCCGTCTTGATGTTTGGCTGACGGGCGAGACCACGCATGTGTTCCAGAGCCGACCGGCCGACGACGGATCGATCGGATCGTTCGACGAGATCGAACTCTCCCCAGGCACGGCGGCCGGTGGGGCAGGGAACACGGTCACCCCCGGAGCCGCCAACGATGTGTTCTTCGCGGATCTGGATCAGGACGGCGACCTCGACACGTTCGAGGCACGCGACGGACCCAACCGACTCTACCGGAACAACGGCGACGGGACGTTTGCGGAGATGGCCGACGCGTTCGGCGTAGCGGGCGCCGCCGATGCCGACACTCGGGGTGCGGCCTTCGCCGATCTCGACAATGATCGTGACTTGGACCTCGTGTTCGCGGACGGCGCGGGCGGTCTTCGCCTTCTCTCCAACGAACGCGGCGGACGGTTCCAAGATGAGACCGAGATCCTCGGCGCGGGCGCCAATGGTGATGCCCAGGCCGTCGCCGTCGCCGACATAGACA
>JAJCZV010000039.1 GCA_029262175.1 Gemmatimonadota bacterium | reverse complement strand
GCAGTTACGGCGATGGCCACTTGTCCAAAAATGTCGGCACCCAGAAGCACAAAATAGCTCGCTCCTAGAGCCATGAGGATCCAAGTCGCCGCGCGCATCGTATGCTGACCCATGAGCCCGCTTCTCCGTTGGGTAGTGACTTCGACTCGCGCGCCGCAGGTCGCGCGATCAGTGGCAATAAATCCAATAGCTCAGTCTGCCGCGAGACCAGGGCCTGGCCGCCCCCAGCAATCGCTTGTTATGCATTGAACTCGCTTGGAGGGTCTAGTCTAGGCCTGCTGCTTTGCGAAGGGCGTCGTTCACAGCCTTCGAATCCGGGAACATGGCGGCCACGTCCGGATCCAAGACTACGACGTTGCTCCCTTCCATGAGCCGATCCGCGTACTTCGCGCGGACAGCTTTCGAGAAGTCGTACTCGGGTCGCATCTCGCGGACCGTCGGTTCTTGTGGTTCCTTATCGTCCTTGCTCATTAGCTCGCTTCTCACGCCGTGTCGCCCGCCGAGGCAGAGATGGTCCGGAGTCGGTCGTCATCCTCTGTACGCGCGACGACGAGAATCCGCTGGAGATGGGACATACCCAGCGTGATATACCGTTGTTCGCCAGCAGAATGGTCCGGGTCGTGGCGCCGTCGGGTCGCTTTCGCACTAGGCGTCGTCCAAACCCTCGGTGAGCAAGTCACGCAACTCGCGATTGACCATCAGCACCGCCTCAATTCGAGCGGCAAAATTGCCTCCCATGATGCCGAGATCCGTGAGCGCTGGCCGTACATCGGGGTCTGAAGCGAACTCCGCCCATGAGGTGGCGAAACGGAACTCGTCAATCGGCCAGAAGGTGCCCGTCTCTCGAGCAGGTGCAACTTCGACGTGTTTGAAGGCCGTTCTACGCCAGATCAAATAGGTGTCCATCACCAGACCGTAGAATTGCTTCATGTAGTCCTGATGTACTTCGTAGTAGTCGGTGATTGCTGCCCGCAGCGCGGGGTCGCGAATCAACGCGATCTGGCCCCCTTCCTTCAGGCTTACATAGGCAACTGCAACCGGTCGATAGGCGTTATAGAAAAGTACGGGTCGAAACACGGCATTGACCGAGTCCGCTGGAAACTGAGGGAGCCGCGACCGCGCGTGGAGCTTGGCGGCCCAAGAATCCCAGCGCACCATTGCCACATGCACCCGTTCGAGTTCTTCGGCGTCGGCAGCTAGGTCGTGGTGGAGCGCCTCGAGTAGCGTCGTCTCTTGACGTCGGTCTTCGCGATCCGTCCGCCAGTCGTCCGCAACCAGCGATAGGGTTACCCCGGCGAAGATCGTCAGAAACTCGGCACCTAGTCGCACCCAGGGGACTCTTCTTCGCGGGGCGGTGACCACCGGAACTGCATCGTCTGACATGAGCGTCCCATCGCAGGGGTGCCACATAACGAATATGCGATTCTGCTGCGGACATCGTAGGTGGGGCGCGCGAAGTGCGCGAGACTACAGTTTGGCCGTCAGCAGCAAACGTTTGTTGGAAAGCAGCGCCACCTAGCCGGCGGTTACGACGAGAGCAGAGGCAGAACAGCGAACGCCGACGCCACCTCAAGGGCTAGGATCGCCACCCCAGTGATCGTGTGAGGCAGAATGGTCTTCGCCCTGAAGCCGACTACGCATGCGGTGAAAATCGAGACCCACACGAGCCACGTGGTTGGATCAGTGTCCCCGAGACCTTGCTTAAGGTACGAGTCGAGGACATCCAAGCCATTCGCCACCGCCAGAAGGGTGTAAAACCATCTGCGACGCTGCAGGAAGTACTTGGCCAGATCGTCGACCGAGTCCCACGTTCTCGGGACCATGATTGCTGCCATCGAGAATAGGGCCACGGCGTACAAAACGAGGAATAGGTACAGGCCGACCGTCCAGTTCGTGACGAGCTCGCCGAACCCGAATTCCCACCACCAGAAGAGGACCGTCCAGACGAAGACCACGCCAAGCCAAGAAAAGTACGCCAGGCTCAGGTGGAGCGGTCGGTCCTGGCTCGCCACCCGGTCGACGATCCCACTGACTCCCAGTAGCGTGTGCGCGATACCCAGTCCGAGGATGATGGAGACCAGCACCATGACGTATTCGAACTGGTCCATGAGGGCGATTCACTCGGTTCGTGTGCGAGGCGGGCGCCGGGCGGTGGTAATCCCCAAACGCCGCCCCAGTGCTTTCTAACGGATACGCGTTTCTGCTGCGGACCAATGTGGCTGAAGCGCGCATAGCGCGCGACACCCAGGTCGCCTCCGTCAGCAGCAATTGCATTTGAGGCGCTGTCGGTTCCGGTCACGAGCGACACTAGCCGTAGCTCTGTGTTCCAGATTAACCTCGCAGACCTACAATATCCGATGGACGAGGAGGCACCGCATGAAGTTCATGATTACGTGGCGAATTCACGACGAGAAACGGCACGAGGCGCTGGATCATTTCAGCGGGATGAGTGCTGAGGACGACGCCGCCGACCTGGGTGGCGTGAAGCTGATCGGGCGGTGGCATGACCTGGTGTCATTCACCGGAATGGCTATATGTGAAGCAGACGACGTGGCGGCCGTCTCGAATTGGATCTTGAATTGGAACGCCATCATCGATGCTGAAGTCACCCCGGTGTGCGACGACGACGAAGCGCGGGCAATCGGGCGAGCACGGACCTAAGGCGAAACCGTGCCGTGAAGCTGGCGGTGCTCTCGGACTTGAGCACCGCCTAACGGTTCTGCGATTCTGCTGCGGCCATAGTAGGTGGGTGCGCGTAGAGCGCGCGATACTAGAGCTTATCCGTCTCCGTCAGCAGCAATCGCTCGTTAGGTGGCGAGACTGACAATCCGTTCCGTCAGACCGACGGATGGCGCGTGTGCCATTCTGTCGCCTGCTCATATCCATAGGCGATTCGACACAGCATGGATTCACCAAGTGATCGCCCCATGAACTGAATCGTCTGTGGGACCCCATCTGCGGTAGCACCGCACGGCAGCGAAATGGTGGGTGTTCCGGCGAAGTCAGCAGGTAGCGTGAACTGGAAGAGAACGTTTTGCATGAACGGGTCAAACCCTGCCATGTCCCCATACTGAACCTCAGCGGGAAAGGCGAATGGCGCCCCCCCGGATGGGCAGGCGACGGCGTCCACGGTCTCAAGCAGGGCGCGGAATCGACCGCTGAACTCGCTGCGAGCTTCGGACGCATCCGCATAGGCCTCGTCGGTCACGCCTGAGCCTATCTCCAAGAACTCCCGGAAGTACGCGCCGTATTCGGACGCCCTTGAGGGATACGTTGTAGCATGAGCTCGAAGGGCTTCGTATGAACACATGGCGAACCAGGCGTCCACCAATGCCTGCGGAAACTCCGGCATCTCGACCGTGACGACCTCCGCTCCGAGTCCTTCAAGGACGCCCAAAGCCGCTTCAATGGACGCCACGAGGTCGGGGTCGACGCCTTCTGTCGCGTAGCGAGCGTCGTATCCAACGCGGGTTCCTGAGACGCCTCGCCGCATCTCGGAAAGCACGTCCGGCACCCGCTCGTTCAGGGAGGTCGCGTCATTAGGGTCGTGACCGGCGATGGCCTGGAACACGGTGGCGGCGTCGTTCACGGTCCGTGCCATAGGACCGACATGGTCGAGCGACTCAGCCAGGGGCAGCACCCCGTACCGGCTAACCCGTCCGTACGTTGGCTTCAGTCCCACGACTCCGTTCGCCATTGAAGGAAACCGAATCGATCCGCCCGTGTCGGTCCCCAGAGCGGCGAAGCACAATCCCGCCGCAGTGGCCACGCCGGACCCGCTTGACGAGGCACCTACCCAAAGATCTTCGTCCCACGGATTCACAGGCAATTCAAACTCGGGGTGGTAACCTCCCATCGCACCTTCGGTGAGGTTGAGCTTTCCAAGGAGTATGGCCCCCGACTCCTTGAGCTTCGTGATCACCGTGGCGTCGTAATCGGGGATGAAATCTGACAACGCACCCGACCCGCCCATCGTCCTCACGCCTCTCGTGTAGCAAAGATCCTTCACAGCGATCGGAATGCCGTGAAGCGGGCCCCGGTAACGCCCGGCCCGAATCTCCTCCTCGGCCGACCGGGCCGCCTCAAGCGCCTGGTCCGCCATCACCGTCACGTAGCTCATGAGGCGATCGTCGATGGCTTCGATCCTCGCGAGCATCAACTCGGTGAGTTCCACCGGAGAGATCTCTCCCGACTCGATCAGCCGCGCGACGTCTGTCAGACTCTCGAAGTGCAGCGGCCCATCGAGGGTGACGTTCTCCCGCGACGAGTCCGGCATGCAACCGGAGTGGAACCCAGTGAGTATCCCGACCCCGACTAAACCGAGGAGCTCCCGTCGGTTCAGAATAGGATCCCAAACGGGGAGAGCCTTACCGATTCCGTCTTCGCCGAGCGGTCGAGACATGATCACCCCCTTGAAAGCAGAAGCCGTTGCACCATCGCCACCTAACGGATACGCAATTCTGCTGCGGACCTCGTAGCTGGGGCGCGCGACGCGCGCGAGTCTAACGCTGAGCCGCCAGCAGCAATCGCTTGCTAGGAAGCGGGCTCCGATGCCAGCCCATGTCCACCCAACGGCTCCGTGACCGTCCGTTCGGAGAACCCCGCAATCATCGGTCTCCCCTTCGCGATGGCTGCCTGAACCGAGGGAAGTGAGAGCGATGACTCATGGCTCGCCTGGCTGTCCCATACCTCCGTGACCCAAAGGGCGTCGGGGTTAGCCGAGTCCTTCGCGACGACATAGGTCAAGCAGCCTGGCAAGCCCGTGAGACCTTCCAACAAAATATCTGCGAGAGAATCTCGTTGCCCTGGATGAACGTCGATGCGGCTGATGAGTCCGTACATCCGGCGCGGCTCCTGGAGCGGATTAGTCCATGGGAGCGCGATTCGTGACAGCATCGCGCTGAGAAATACGAAAGACCGGCGTGTTATGGACAAGTTGGGTTTTCGATCAAAGCAAAGGGTGTGACTTGTGAAAGACATCGAACGCCCGATACCGCTTCCTAACGGATACGCGATTCTGCTGCGGACCAATGTGATGAAAGCGCGAAGCGCGCGACACCCGGAGGCGCCCGCTCCGCTACTTGAAGGTTTCCGTCTTTAGGAGATCGCCCGCCTCATCGTAAGCCTTCCAAGTGCCCCTCTTCTTGCCGTGTTCGAAGCGACCTTCGTCCCAGAGTTGGCCATTGGAATGGTATCGCTTCCATACACCGTGCTTCTGCTGTTCATCGTCGAAGCCGCCCGTCGCCCGCGGTTCGCCAGTTTTGAAGAACCACTTCCACCGACCAACGATCCTTCCGTCTTTGAAGCTGCCGGAGGACTGCATCTGGCCATTGTTGAGAAAGTACTTCCACTTTCCGGATTTCTCTCCGTTGTCGAACTCACCCTGGCAAGAGACAAGGCCGTTCTTGAAGAACAGCTTAAAGGGGCCATTTTTGGGATTGCCGTCTTCATCGATTCCAGAGATGTCTTTCATTGGGACTCGCCCCTGGCCTTGGACAGGTTGCGGTCGCTTGGCTCTCGCACGCCGAGCACTGCGACCATCGCTCGTACCGCCTTCGCCTTCACTCTGCTGGCTCCAAGTGCCGGCAAGGCAGACGCCTCGACCGGGCTGGTGAGACCCAACAGTCGTTCCTGCATTCTAACGGTTCTGCGATTCTGTTGCGGACATCGTATGTGGGGCGCGCGGAGCGCGCGAGACTAGGGTGTACCCGTCAGCAGCAATCGCTTGTTATGCAGCTGCTCGCGAGACCGAGTCAGGAACCGTCAGCTGAAAATGCCACGCGCCACAACCTCATCCGGCCCTCGCCGTCGGGCTTGAGGACTAATTGGAAGTTGTTTGCGAGCGCCTGCGAGGAGCCGTCGGCTAGCGTGAGCCTCCCGCGCGCGACGCCGTGCAGGAAAACGGCGTCGCTCTCAACCAGCGCCTGACTGTACTCGTGCCCAAACTCCCAAGTCCCGATCTCGAGGAGCGCAGCGTACATGGCCCGGCAAGCCTCGGCGCCTTCAACGAGCGGGGAGTCGGGAACCATGACAACGATATCCGAAGCCATGTTGGTCATGATCGCATCGAGGTCGGCGTCAGCGACGTTGCCCTCGTGGTCCGCCATTACGGCCTTGGCTTGGGCGACAAGTTCTTCAGTCAAGGAAACCCCCGAAGAAGGCTGGAGCAGCTGTATAACGGATATGCAATTCTGCTGCGGACCAATGTGATGCCCAAGCGCGTAGCGCGCGACACCTTAGACGCCTCCGTCAGCAGCAATTGCTTGTTATGCGGCGGAACCTTGGTACGCCATTGACGTATCTACGCCAGTGGCGTATATTCCTGGCATCGTGAACGGGAGGGGATTGGGCTTTGCAAGTTATCGAGACGTCGGTCTTCACAAGGCAGATACAGGCCGAACTCGATGATGAGTCTTACCGGCGGCTTCAGATCGAACTGGTGCGTGATCCCGAAGCGGGAGCGCTGATCCGGGGTACGGGCGGAGTGCGAAAGATCCGGTGGGCTCGAAAGGGTCGTGGGAAGAGCGGCGGTACGAGGGTCATCTACTATTGGCACCGCCATCAGGATACGCTGCTCATGTTGTTGGCGTACGGAAAGAGCGCCCAGGAAGAACTGACGTCGGGACAACGAAAGACGTTGCGGCAGGTCGTGCAGGAGGAACTGCGATGAAGGACGAACTCTACAACGAGTTGATCGAGAGCGTACGAGAGGGTGGGGCGATCCTACGCGGTGTGAAGGAACCGTCCCGCAGCTGGACAGTTGAAGAACCGGACGTAGTAGCCATCCGCGAACAGTACGATCTTTCGCAAGCGAAGTTCGCCGCACTCTTAGGGATCAGCGTTCGGACGCTGCAGAACTGGGAGCAGGGACGTCGGCAGCCGCAGGGACCGGCACGAGTGCTTCTGCAGGTCGCGGCGGAGCATCCCGACGCGCTTTTGGACCTGGTGCGTAAGGCCAGCTAACAGGTGGAGGGTTTCGCCACATAACGGATACGCAATTCCGCTGCGGACGTCGTAGGCGGGGCGCGCAAAGCGCGCGAGACTACAGATTGGCCGCCAGCAGCAATCGCTTGTTAGACAACTTCCCGACACTCTGGTCTGGCCTTCTTCTCAACTCGGTAACACGCAGGTAACTGCCTCTGGCTAACCCCGAGTCAAAAGTCGGACCCATCAACCAACGCTGCAGCCGCGCTATCCGCGTCGATAAAGATGATGGCCTTGCCCTGATCCGAGGTATACATATCTCTACCGTCATGCCCGACTCCCGGTACCAACTCGATGAACTTGGATTCGTAGACGTCTGGGCCGAACAAGTGACCGAGATACTCGTAGTAGCGGCGGCCACGCTCGAGTCGGTGACGACCCTGGAGCTCTGCCGGGCAGCTCGTGTCCATGTCGGGGCGGACCTCGTTGTCCTCGATGCCATTGAAGATCCAAATGTCGCGTGTCCGGAATGCGGCCAACATGTCGGCCATGGGACGGCGGCCCATGTAAGGAACGAGGCCGTCCATGCCATACAGGTAGTTGTTGAAGGTGGAACACGACTCCTCCGCCACCAGAGGGACGCCGTCGCTGTAGTCGACGAACCCGCTTTCCGCCGCCAGGTTGGGGCGCTGCCGGTCCAGATATAGGAAAGACGACGGGTTTGCGATGATCGAACGCACGTAGATGCCCCGCTCCCTTAGCTGGTCGTGGACCATGGAGCCGACGGCGTAGCGACCTACCAGCTGCCCACCTGCGGAATGGCCAACCTGCACGACGGCCCGAAGGCTCGGGAACTGGTCGGCCACGTGAAGGATGAGCGCATCGATGAGCTCGAAATTGCTGACGGTGGGGAGAATTACGGAGTTGGCACCCCCTCGCCACCACCCGCCCCACCACGCGTAATGGCCATCAGCATAGCGGTCCGGGTTCTCGATCATGTGCCAATCGGTGATCATCCCGGGGGAGAGGACCATGGTCGTCTCGGGGAGGCGCAGCTCGGGCCGGTCGGCGGCTGCGGAGTCCAGAGCGGCCATCACGTTGTTGAACGAGCCCACCGAGTTCAACCTGCCGTCGTGGTGCACCAGGACAAGGAGCCGGATGTCGGGGTCCTCGTCCCGGATCACGTCGTGAGTGCCCTCGTACGTGAGAACAACCTCCTGACCCTCGACCGTGGTGGCGAAGTCCAGGCTGGCATGCTCAAGGGGGGGCGGCGTCCGGTCGCAGGACGCGGTCAACATCAGCACTGCCGCCGCGATCACCATCCTGAGCATGAAGATCTCCGTTCCTACGAGCACCACCAACTCGGTACGCCCGAGGCCGCACATGGGAGCGTACGACCTCGATTGAGCGAAGTTGTCTAACGGTTCTGCGATTCTGCTGCGGACATCGTAGGTGGGGCGCGCGAAGGGCGCGAGGCTACTGCTTGGCCGCCAGCAGCAATCGCTTGTTAGCAACTGTGTGCGAACTGGTCGTCAGCCGCAATGATGTTCGGGTCCCACGGCACACTGTCTCGCACCATCGCGTTGAGGATGACGAGTAGCTTCCTCATGCAGGCGGTGAGGGCGACCTTGG
>JAJCZV010000038.1 GCA_029262175.1 Gemmatimonadota bacterium | reverse complement strand
GCGTACGGCACCCTCGACATGCCCCTCTTCGGCGATCCGGACTCTCCCGCCAATAGTTATCCGGTCCCCTCCTATGTAGAGCGGGCGGAGCACGACATTCACGTCCCGAATGTCGTGACCGCGGTACTGGCCAGTTATCGAGGCTACGACACCCTCGGGGAGACCGCCGTCATCTTCACGGCGGGGATCAGCGTACTTCTGTTGCTTCAGGGCAGCCGCACGAGAAAACTGGGTGAGGCGGAGTCGGGCCAGGCGGAGCCGGGCGAGCCGGAACGGGGCGAGGCCACATGACCGATCACACGATTCTACGAGTGGTCACGAAGCTGCTGATTCCCTTCGTGCTCCTGTTCGCCCTCTACGTTCAGTTTCATGGCGACTACGGTCCCGGCGGCGGATTTCAAGCCGGCGTCATCTTCGCAGCGGGCTTTGTCGTCTACGGACTGATCTTCGGGTTGGCGGAAGTCCGTCGGGTCGCGCCCGCGCGAGTCGTGGAGATCTTTATCGCGGCCGGGCTTCTCATCTTTGCGGGAACGGGCGTCGTGACGATGCTGAAGGGTGGAAACTTCCTGGAGTATGGCGCCCTCAACCCGGCGCACCCCGCGGAAGGACAACACCTGGGGATCCTGATCATCGAGCTCGGCGTGGGCATCACGGTGGCGGCCGTCATGATCGCGATCTATTCGGCCTTCGCGGGACGCGGGCGGGCCTGATGGACACCGTGATCGGACTCTATAACTATTGGGTTGTCATCTTCCTCATGATGACGGGGTTCTACATCGTCATCTCTCGCGAGAACCTCATTAAGACGGTGATCGGACTCAACATCTTCCAGACCTCCGTCTTTTTGCTGTACATCACGATGGGGAAGGTGCGCGGTGGGACCGCGCCGATCATGGCGGATGGCTTCGACGTCTACACGAACCCCCTGCCGAGCGTACTTATTCTTACCGCAATTGTCGTAGGGGTGGCGACCACCTCGGTCGCACTCGCTTTGGTCGTCCGTATACGCGAAGCGTACGAGACCATCGAGGAAGACGAGATTCGGGCGCAGGACCGAGCATGATCGAGCACCTGCCCGTCCTCCAAATCATCGTCCCGATGATTGCCGCGCCGCTGTGCGTGTTGTTGCGTCGCAGACTGCTCGTGCTCGGGTTCGCGATCCTCGCGTGCTGGATCACGTTCGGTCTCTCCGTCGCCTTGCTGGACCAGGTCCTCACAAACGGGGTCGTGCGCTACGAAATGGGCGGATGGGCGGCCCCCTGGGGGATCGAGTACCGAGTCGATCTCTTGAGCGCCTTCGTCCTCCTGTTGGTATCGGGCATCGGGGCGATCGTGCTCACGTTTGCGCCTCGAAGTCTGTCCGATGAGGTTCCGGTCAGCCGTCACTACCTCTTCTGCTCGGTCTACCTGCTTTGTCTGACCGGGCTTCTCGGGATCGCGATCACCGGAGACTTGTTCAACGTCTTCGTGTTTTTGGAGATCTCCGCGCTTTCGTCATACGCGCTCATCGCGATGGGCGGACGCCGCCAGGCGCTGCCGGCGGCGTTCCAGTACCTGGTGATGGGTACGATCGGAGCGACGTTTATCCTGATCGGTATCGGTCTCATGTACATGATGACCGGGACCCTGAACATGGAAGATATGGCGACCCGTCTGGCTGCGGTGGACGGGGTTCGCACCGGGCTGGTCGCGTTCGGGTTCTTCACCGTGGGCGTGGCGCTGAAGATGGCATTGTTCCCACTGCACGTCTGGCTCCCGAACGCCTATACGTACGCCCCTTCGGTCGTGACCGCGTTCTTGGCCGCGACGGCGACGAAGGTGTCGGTCTACATCCTTCTGCGTTTCGTGTTCGGTGTGTTCGGGGTCGAGTTCGCCTTCGAACGGCTCGGGCTTACGACGATCCTCCTGCCGCTGTCCCTCGCGGGCATCGTCGTGGCCTCGACCGTGGCGATCTACCAACGGAACATCAAGCGCATGCTGGCCTATTCGAGCGTCGCCCAGATCGGGTACATGGTGCTTGGCATCAGCTTCGCTACGGCGACCGGTCTGACCGCGGGTATCGTTCACCTGTTCAATCACGCTTTGATCAAGGGCGGATTGTTCATGGCGATGGGCTGCGTGATGCTGAGACTCAAGTCGGTCGACATCGACGACATGGCCGGGATCGGGCGCAAGATGCCGTTTACGATGGCCGCATGGGCCGTGGGCGGGTTGGGGCTCATCGGGGTCCCAGTGACCGCCGGGTTTATCAGCAAGTGGTATCTGATCCGCGGCGCATTGGAACTAAACTGGTGGCCGGTCGCGGTGCTCGTGCTGCTCAGCTCTTTGTTGGCGCTCGTGTATGTTTGGCGTGTGATCGAGACGGCCTTCTTCAAGGAGCCCAGCGAGCGGGCGCAAACCGCCACGGAAGCCCCGCTATCGATGCTCATCCCGACGTGGGTGTTGATCGGGGCTTCTATCTTCTTCGGCCTCATGACGTCGCGGTCCGCGGGGATTGCCCAACAGGCGGCTGAAGCGCTCCTGAGGGGGTCGCCGTGAGCCCGGCCACCTCGATTCAACTCGCGCTGGCGCTGCCTCTGCTCGGCGCGGTGGCGATCGCGGTTCTGCGTCGTCGCCCCGACTTGCGAGAAGCGGCGACGATGGCGACCGGAGGCGCCCTGTTTGGAGCGGTCGCTTCGCTCCTTCCTCACGTCATGGCGGGTGGCCGACCTTCCTTGTCGCTGTTCGAGCTTTTCCCCGGTATTCCCATCGCGTTCGTCGTCGAGCCGCTCGGGATGCTCTTCGCGCTGGTCGCCTCGGGTCTGTGGATCGTCACATCGATCTACTCGATCGGTTACATGCGGGCGCACGAAGAAGAGAATCAGACGCGATACTATATCTCGTTTGCGGTCTCGATCTTCGGCGCGATCGGTGTGGCGCTGTCGGGCAACATGCTGACGCTGTTTCTGTTCTACGAAGTATTGACGTTGTCCACGTACCCGCTCGTGTCGCACCACGGCACGGAGAAGGCGATGAAGGGTGCGCGGACATATTTGTCGATCCTTCTTTCGACCTCGGTGGGACTTCTGTTGCTCGCCGTAGCCTGGACCTGGGTGATCGCCGGGACGCTGGACTTTACCGACGGTGGCATCCTCGCCGGCAAGGCAGAGGGCCCGATTCTCGTCATCCTGTTGGCCTTGTATGCCTTCGGGACAGGGAAGGCGGCCTTGATGCCTTTCCACCGGTGGCTTCCAGCCGCCATGGTGGCGCCGACCCCCGTGAGCGCGCTCCTCCACGCCGTCGCCGTCGTGAAAGCGGGCGTGTTCACGGTTCTCAAAGTCATCATCTACATCTTCGGGCTCGATCTTCTCGGTACGACGGGCGCGAGCGTTTGGCTGATGTATGTTGCCGGCTTCACGATCATCGTCTCCTCACTGATCGCTATGCAGCAAGACAACCTCAAACGCAGGTTGGCGTACTCCACAATCAGTCAGCTGTCCTACATCGTCCTCGGGGCGGCGCTCGCCACGACCGCCGGGATTATCGGTGGTGGGATGCACATCGCGATGCACGCGTTTGGAAAGATCACGTTGTTCTTTTGCGCCGGCGCGATCTACGTCGCGACCCACAAGACCGAGATCAGCGATATGCGAGGCCTGGGCCGCGCCATGCCCATCACCATGATCGCGTTCTTGATTGGAGCCTTGAGCGTGATCGGAGTGCC
Source organism: Gemmatimonadota bacterium (assembly GCA_029262175.1). Taxonomy (GTDB): domain Bacteria; phylum Gemmatimonadota; class Gemmatimonadetes; order Palauibacterales; family Palauibacteraceae; genus Palauibacter. The sequence continues at coordinate 44,657 of JAJCZV010000038.1, read as the reverse complement.
GCCTTTAGGCGGCAGCTGGAGCAAGTGGTATCTAGCTTTGGGCGCGCTGGAAGCGGACCAACTCCTGTTCGTTGCGGTGCTCATGGTGAGTTCTCTTCTGAACATCGCCTATTTGATCCCGATCCCCATCCGCGCGTTCTTCTCGGCTCCGGCCGATGGGTCCGCGTATCCCGCGTTCAAAGAGGCACCGATGTTTTGCGTCGTGGCGTTGTCGTTTACCGCTATGGGTTGTGTCGCTCTGTTCTTCTATGCGGATGACGTATACCGATTGCTCGTTCCTTTGGCTGGAGGCTGACGGTGGCCACGGACTCGCACGGATCCGATCACAGCGCGGGCGACGACGGCCGCCAACACGTGTTCGACGATCCCAAAAACGTCAAGCGGTTGATGCGGACGTTTTACGCGATTTGCATCGGCGTATTCGCGCTGGACTTGGTCAATCTCGTCCAGGGTTGGATGGGCGCGCACGAGCTTCGACACGCGGAGCGCACCTGGGAGGGGCTACCCGGGTTCTATGCGTTCTACGGGTTTGTGGGCTGCGTATTTCTCGTGTTGGTCGCCAAGGTGATGCGCACGTTCCTGATGCGGGATGAGGACTACTATGATCGGTAGTCTCCCGCCCGCGGCCGTGATGATTCTGGGGGCGATCCTGGTCCCCGCGCTGCGTGGTCGGCTGCAGAAGGCCTACATCCTCGCTCTGCCACTCGTCGGCCTCGCGTATCTGATCAGTCTGGGCGAAGGGCAGTTCGGTCAGGTCACGGTCTTCTCGTACGACCTGACGCTGGTACGGATAGACGGACTCAGTCGTCTGTTCGGTTACTTGTTTCATATTGCCGCGCTCATCGGGTTGATCTTTGCGATGCGCGCGAAGAGCAGCATGGAGCACGTGGCTGCGCTCGTCTACGCGGGCGCGGCTGTCGGGGCCGTGGGGGCGGGCGACCTCATCACGCTGTTCGTGTTTTGGGAGTTGCTTGCGGTGAGTTCGACGTTCCTGATTTGGGCTCGGGAAACCGAACGCTCGTACCGAGCCGGGATGCGTTACCTCATCATCCAGGTTGGCTCCGGCGTTCTGCTGCTGTCGGGGATTCTCGTCCATTCCCAAGCGACAGGATCGGTGGCGTTCGAACATCTCGGCGTTGGAACGCTGGGGACGAACCTCATTTTCCTCGCGTTCGGGATCAAGTGCGCGTTCCCGCTGTTTCACAATTGGCTGACCGATGCGTATCCGGAAGCGACGTATAGCGGCGCCGTATTCCTGAGTGCCTTCACGACCAAAGTGGCCGTGTATGCGTTGGCGCGTGGCTTTGCCGGCACGGATGTCCTGATCTTGATCGGTGCGATCATGACCGGATTCCCGATCTTTTTCGCCGTGATCGAAAACGACCTGCGGCGAGTCCTGGGCTACAGCATGATCAACCAGATCGGTTTCATGGTCTGTGGCATCGGAATCGGGACCGAGTTGGCGATCAACGGAGCCGTCGCGCACGCGTTCAATGACGTGTTGTTCAAAGGCTTGTTGTTCATGTCCATGGGGGCCGTTCTCTACCGCACCGGGAAGATCAACGGGAGCGAACTCGGCGGTCTTTACAAGAGCATGCCGAAGACGGCGGCGCTGTGTATGGTCGGTGCGGCGTCGATCTCGGCTTTTCCGTTGTTCAGTGGGTTCGTCAGCAAGTCGATGGTCATGTCGGCGGCCTTGCACGAGGGTCACGACTGGGTGTGGTTGGTTCTCTTGTTCGCGTCAGCGGGCGTTTTCCACCACGCCGGCATCAAGATCCCGTTCTTCGCTTTCTTCGCGCACGATTCGGGCATCCGAGTCAAAGAGGCGCCCAGAAGTATGCTGGTAGCGATGAGCATCGCGGCCTTCCTGTGTATTTTCAACGGCTCGTTCCCCAACGTCTTCCTCTACGCGAACCTGCCGTTCCCGGTGGATTACATCCCGTTTACCTCCGCCCACGTCATTGCTCAGCTACAGGTGCTGTTCTTCTCGGCGTTGGCCTTTGTGTGGCTCAATTTGTCGGGTCGCTATCCGCCCGAACTTCGTTCCACGAACCTCGATGTCGAGTGGGTTTATCGCCGCGTGGCCCCTCGCATCGTCGGAGGCGTCACCGCCATGGCCACGTCAGCCCGGGCCGGTGTGCTCGGAGTCCTGCGCGGGGCACTCAATGGGCTGTTGACGGTGGTTCAGCGTCATGCCGGCCCCGGCGGCGTGATGGCGCGAACGTGGGGCACCGGAACGTCCGTGATCTGGGTGGCCCTGCTACTGAGCGCGCTGCTCCTGATGTACTACGCGAGGTAGCGAGCCGCCGGTGACTGAAGAGGCTGAGCCGGACGCGACACCGCCCGAAACCCTGGTGGTCGGATCGCGCAGGTCACCGCTCGCCCGCGTGCAGGCCGAGTGGGTGGGGAATCGCATCGCTTCCGCTTGGTCCCATGTCTCCATCGAGTACCGAACCTTTTCGACCGTGGGGGATCGGGACCAGGTTTCGCCCCTCCCCCAAATCGGGACGAAGGGTCTGTTTACGGCGGATCTCGAACGCGCGCTGGCCGACGGAGCCATCGACGTGGCCGTCCACTCGCTAAAAGACCTTCCCACGGACGCCGATGAGTTCCCATTGGTGGCCATCCCGACGCGCGAGGATCCGCGCGACGTGCTGGTAGTTCGGGAAGACTTGGCCGGTCGGGCTACGTCCGTCATGACCCTGCCGGCCGGGGCTCGGGTGGGGACTTCGTCGACCCGACGGACGGCACAGCTACGGGCGCTACGCGACGACATCGAGGCGGCGCCGATCCGTGGCAATGTGGGGACGCGGCTCGAGCGCCTCGAACAAGGCGCGTACGAGGCCTTGATCCTCGCTGCGGCGGGGATCCGGCGGCTAGGCCTTTGGCCACCAGGGACCGTGCCGCTCGAATCGGGTTGGCTGCCGGCACCCGCCCAGGGCGCCCTCGCCGTCCAGGGACGCGAGGGCGACGTGCGAACCGCCTCGTTGGTAGGGGCCATCGACGACCCGATCGCGCGAGCCGAAGTAACTGCGGAGCGAGCGCTTCTTCGGTGTCTTGAAGGGGGGTGTCAGCTCCCGGTCGCTGCCCGCGCCGGCGTGGCGGGCGCCGAGCTACGTCTCTCGGCCGCGGTGTTTGCGGTCGACGGTGCGCGCGAGCCGATCCAGGGACTCGCCGACGGCCCGGTCGCGGACGCGGAGGAGGTGGGCGAGCGTCTGGGTCGCGAGCTCCTAAAGGCGGGCGCCGCCGAGCTCATTGATCTGGCGCGCTGAGCCGATCGGAACCGGCACCCGCGCAGCCTATGGATCTGTGGCCGTGAGTTGGTTGGTCCCGTCGCCTTGATATCCGTATACCATCGTGAGACATCCAGGCGTCGCTTGCGGACAGTAGTAACTCAGGATCTTGATCTTCCCGAATCGACCTTCCGCCGTCCGTACGACGTACGTTTCGTCTTTGGGTAAGAGGGTGTGGGCGAAGAAGCTGTACTCGTACCAACGCTCCAGGGCCGGCGTGACCGCCCCATCATCGAGTCGCCCCTCGGTGATGGTGTATCCTTCGGCGGGCGCCTCGGTCACTTCGCTCCAGGGACGGTCGATCGCAAGCGCCCCCCCGTGTCCGAAGTAGCCCGAGCCCCCGTTGGTCACGACGTGGAACCGGTTGATCGCGAGATCCCACTCGTCGATCCGTGACGGGTCGACCGGCGCCCCGACATCGAAGTCGAACAGGATCCACTCGTCGCCGCTGCGCGCATCGATCGTGACCGTGTCGACGACGAAGTGTGCTCCAACTTCTCGAGGCTCGAGGGTCGAGGGCGCGAAGCTCGGCGGCTCGGCTCGGATGGTAGAGGAGACCAGGATGCCGCAGATGACGACGAGGAAAGCACCGGCAGCGATGTAAAGACCGAGCGGCCTCCGCTCCGAGCTACGGAGTCGGCTCACGATCCAAGAAGCGGGTCAGGTTCGCCAAGTAGTAGGCCAGTCCTGCAGCTAGAACGCCGAACGTGATGCCGAGCGCGAGCGCAGACAGTCCTCCGTCGACTGTGAAACTCCGAAACTCCCACCCCGCGAACAGCGCGCAAAACAGGATCGCGGAAACGATGAGAAACCGGTGAAAGCCGATGAGCGACATGGTACGTCCGTGTTCGAGGCCAGCTGGGAGCCCGTGGGCCCTATGCTCCCTATCGTACGCGCGCCCGAGGCTCGGCGAAACTTGATGGGGAGCGCCTAGACCGGAACCCGCACTGGGCTTGACCGGGCCCCGGACCGGGCTTGACCGGGCCCCGGACCGGGTAGGACTTTGCCCGCGTGACCGACCCATCCAAAGCTCGAGAGCGAAAGTTCCGCCAGGCCGCCATCTTCTATGTCCACGTCGCGATTCTGTATGAGTCGATCGTGTGGGTGCTTCACAGAGATGGAAGCCTGCCCGTGCGCGGACCCATCGCGATCTGGTTGGGCCTCGGGGCGTTGATCGCCGGGTGCGTGTTTCTCGCGCTATGGCGTTGGCAGAACGTTTGGGTCGCACGTGTCGTTTGGGGCCTTGGCGCCCTGAGAATCCCCGCGCTCCTCAAAGGCGCGTTCCTGCCACCGGAGGGCGCGGTCTTATCGCCGAGCTTCTACCTTACCGCGCTCATCGTGGTTCTAATCAACCTTTGGTTCTTGGCTCGAGCGGCCTGGGACCTCTGAGGGCGCGCCCGATCCAGATGTCTCCCAAGATTCGCACCTACTTCGATCTCCCAGAGAGCGACTCGACCCTCCCCGATCAGATCGCGGCGCAGGATCGCCGTGTGGCGGCGCGGCTCGAAGACGTCGGGGCCGTCGTCGCGATCATGAGCGGCAAGGGCGGAGTGGGGAAGAGCCTGGTCACGGCCAGCCTCGCGGCATCGCTCGCTCGGAGCGGTAAGCGGGTCGGTCTGATCGACGCTGACCTCAACGGGCCGAGCGCGACGGGGCTGCTCGGGATCCCTCCGAGATCTCTTGTCGAGTCCGGAGAGGGGATTGAGCCCGCCGTTACGCCCGGAGGGGTTCGGGTCATGTCGATGGCGCTACTACTGGAACCCGATACGGGTCTTGCTTGGCGCGATTCGGCCGATGCGGGTTTTGTTTGGCGTGGCGCGCAGGAACGCGGAGCCCTCCGCGAGTTCATCTCCGACGTTTGCTGGGGCGAGCTCGATGTCTTGCTGGTCGATCTTCCGCCGGGCAGTCAACGCGTTGCGGAGCTCCACGGACTGGTGCCGAATCTGGCGGGCTCGCTCGCGGTTACCATCCCCTCTGGCGCCTCACGCGACGCCGTGGCTCGATCGCTGGATCTTGCTCGTGCCCGAGATCTGCCCGTTCGGGGACTCGTCGAGAACCTGGCTGGGGCCCGCTGCGATGCCTGCGACCGAGTCAGCCCGCTGTACGATGGCGAGGCGGGTCGCGAGCTCGCCGATCAGTTCGACGTTCCGCTACTCGCGCAGATTCCGTTTGATCGAACGCTGGCCCGGGCCGGAGACGCCGGCGCTCTGGAGCCCTGGCTGGAGTCGGGCGGGTCGGTTCAAGACCAAATCCGGGCGCTGGCAGAAACCGTTTCTGGCTGGACCCCCGCGGGGCCGGAGGAGGCATGAAATTTCTCTGCGTCGAGTGCGATCGCCAGATGACCTTCGAGGAACGGGAAGTTCCGGGAGACGGAACGCTGGCTGCGGTGTTTCGCTGTCCGAAGTGCGAGCGGTCGATGGCGATGCTCACCAATCCGATGGAGACGCAACTCGTAAGTTCTCTGGGCGTAAAGGTGGGTGGAGAGACCGTACCGGGCACCTCGTTCGAGGGGATACGCACCGGTGTCTCCTCGGGTCGTGATGAAGCCTTTGTTGAAGCCGCGACGCCGATTCAAGGGCCCGTCCGTTGGACCGTGGATGCAGTCGAGCGTCTCTCGCACGTGCCTTCGTTCGTGCGAGGGATGGTCAAGAAGATCTACAACGAATACGCGAAGGAACATGGTATCGGTGAGATCACTCCCGCGATCATGGACCGCGCCCGCTCGGACCTCGGCTTGGAGGACATGTAGCGCACGATGGCAAGCGAAGACTCCTCCCCGGCCGTGGCGGCCGACGAACCAGATCCGCTCGTCGAGCGTGAGGTTCACGACGTACGGGTCGTGATCGATCGAGATCTCTGCGTGGGTTTCGGGGACTGTGTCACGGAGGCCCCCGATGCCTTCGACCTGGACGACGAGGGCGTGGCCGTGTTCACGACGCCGGAAGCGTCCATCAAGAGCTGCTTACTCGACGCGTGCGCGAGCTGTCCCGTGGATGCGATAACGGTATTCGAGGATGGCGTCGCGATCATCCCGTGACGGACTCGCGCAGATAGAGAGGCTGTCGTTCGACTATCCGTCGGGCACGGTAGGCCTGAAAGATGTGTCTCTCGAGATTCGGACCGGCGAGGTCCTGGGGCTGCTCGGTCCGAACGGGTCGGGAAAATCCACGCTGCTGCGTCTTCTCGCTGGCGACGAGCGACCGGGGCTCCGGGTGTCTGGGGAGATGCGAGAGCCCCGCGCCAGGTGGCTGGCCTCCGACGCTCCGACGTTTCGTGATTGGTTGTCGGCTCGAGAGAACGCCGAGGCGCTGCTCGAGCTTTTCGGGCTCGATCGGCCAGAAGCGCACCAACGCGCGGCCGTGTGGCTGGATCGCTTCGGGCTGTCCGACGTGTGGACTCGCCCGGTCGCGACCTACTCCACCGGGATGAAGAAACGGCTCGCGCTCGCGACCGCGTTTGGGATGGACCCCGAGCTGCTGCTGCTCGACGAACCACTGGCCGCGCTCGACCCGGCTGGACGGGATATCGTCGCGCGGTCCATCGGGGAGCGTCGCGCCGAGGGCTCCGCGGTGGTGATCTCCACGCACGACCCGGAGTTCGCTTCTGTGCACTGCGACCGCGTCGCTTTTCTGGTGGCCGGAACCTGCGTCATCGTGGATACGCCGACGGCCCTCTTGGCTGCGGTCGGCACAGCCCCCCGAATCGAGGTTCGGTTCGCCTCCGGCGGCGACCCCGACCCGGAGCGCCTGGGGGTTCCCCCAGACGAGGTGGTCTCGCAGGTCGTTTCGGACGGCGACATGGTCCTGGAGGTCGCCTCCGCTCGACACGCCTTGCCCGCCGCGCTTTCCTGGCTCCTCGACGCCGGGGCTTCGGTCGGTTCCGTGGAAGTCCGGGAGCCCACGCTGCGCGACGCGTTCCTGCGGTTGACGGGGCACCGCCTCGAGGGTGAGGTCCCATGACCGTCTTTCGGTTGGCGTGGCGCTCGGCCTTTCGACGTCGTCGTCTCTTTCTCTGGAACGTCGCGATTCCGCTCCTCTTGCTTACCCCCGTGGCGCTCAGCGCGGCGGCTGCTCCTCACCGCGTGGCGGTGTTCGGCGTTTTCATCGTGTTCTTTGCTTCGTTTGGATCCGCCATTCCGGCGGTGCGCGACGCCCAGGACGGATGGTTGGATCAGGTCCTACGGACGGGGTACGGACCGATGCGCTGGTTCGTGGAGCGCACCTTGGCAGAGGCGGGAATCGACCTGCTCCAGGTCGGACCGGTGGTCCTTGTCCTGTTGGTGTCGGCGGGCGGTTTGGCCCGAGCACCCGTCGTTTTCGCCGCGCTCGCCGCGACCTTGGTGTTCGCGAACCTGATCGGGCCCGCCATCGCGGCGTTGGTTCGCTCGCTCGCGGAGGCCGCCATGGCCTGTGCCGCCCTATCGCTTGCCTTGCTCCATTTCGCCGGCTTTTTCCGGGCGCCGGGGCCAGGTTGGACGGCGTTCGTCGCCACCTGGAACCCGTACAACCCGTTTCGCGCCGCGCTCGCCTACGGGGTGTCCGGTCGTCCCGGAGACGGGTTCGCGAGCGCCACCGGCCTCGTTCTCGCCGCGATCTTGGGCCTCCTCCTCATCGTCACGGCGGGACGTTGGACAAAGTGGCTCCGATGGCCGCACTCGTCGTGATTCGAGCGAGGCGATCCGCCCGTCCGAGGCACCCGAAACGCCAGGGCTGACACGGCCCGAAATGCAAGCGGGGGCGCGCTAAAACGCCCGGTTTTCGGCCGTTTGACTTTCCCCGGGAGCGACCGCAACTTCCTGGCGCGTTGGACGGCCTAGGGTCGAATCAGCGTCTTCATCGGGGCGGTCCAACGGGACCTGCGACTCGATGACATTTCGCGGGCAAGTCGTCTACAAACCGACCGCCATGCGGTCTGCTGGGAGCGCTATGTATCGAGAGGTTTTCGTGCCCGTCGACAACTCCCAGCAGTCGGACTGGGCGGTTGATCGTGCCATTGAAGTTTGTAAACAATCCGAGGGGCGCGTCACTGGCTCCCATGTATATGCGGCGCGACTCCACGACATCCGTTTTCGGCAGCTCGAGATCGGACTCCCCGCGCAGTTTCAGGAACCTGCAGAGATCCGTCGCCAGCGAAAGATCCATGACAAGCTGATCGAGAAGGGCCTGCAACTCATCTCTGACAGCTTCCTCGACCTCCTACACAAAAGGTGCTCAGCAGCCGGCGTCAACGTGACGCGTCAGCTCCTCGAGGGCATCAACTACGAAGAGATCACCAACGAGGCCAACCGAGGAGGCGGCCGCTTGCCGAGCCTCATCGGATTCGACCCCAACATTGCGCACAACTACGACGGCAGCGACAAGCAGCGTAGCGATGTGCAGATGGGCGAAAACGGCCGGCTGATCGCCGAAGAAGAAGAACAAGAAGACAAACTCTCGGGCAGCTCGGGGCGGGAGTACGATCTCGTCGTGATCGGCGCCCACGGTTTGGGACGCCAGGAGAGGAGCCAGCTCGGCGGCGTCGTGGGGCGAGCGGTCCGCGGGATCGAGAAGGACACGTTAATCGTCCGCAACGAGCGGCCATTGCAGGGCGGCAGCTGGCTCATCGGTGTCGATGGCTCGGCGTACGCGTACAAGGGGCTCAGGATCGCACTGGAGATGGCGCGCGAGTATGGAGCAAAGCTGTACATCGGGAGCGCCTTCGACGTCCAGTATCATCACGTCGTGTTCAACAACATCAAGGATGTGCTGTCCGTCCAGGCGTCGAAGATCTTCAAGTTCGAAGAGCAAGAAGAGCTTCACAACAACATCATCGACAAAGGGCTTCTGCGTCTGTGCAAAGCGAACCTGAAGCGCGCGACGGTGATGGCGAGCGAGTTTCCGGACGTCGAGGTCGAGACGCAGGTTCTGGTCGGCAAACCGTTCGATGTGCTTCTCAAGTGGGCGGACGAGATTGATCCGTCGATGGTCATCTTCGCTCGCCACGGTTCGCATCAAATCGCAGGTACCGAACTAGGATCGCAGGCCGACAACCTTCTCCGCCTGACCGAAACCAACGTGCTTCTGGTCGGCACAACCGATGTGCGACCCGAAGAAGTGCCGTGGATCGAAGAGGACGGCGAGGCGGGTCTGGAATGGGCGCCGGAAGCCGAAGTGCGGATCCTGCGGGTGCCTCCGTTCGCGCTCGGTATCGCTCGCAAGGCGGTCGAAGAATTCGTCCTCGAGCACCACGGCCCTGGGAGTCGGTACGCGGCCGCGTTTGTTCCCAATCCCAACGACGAGCGGAAGAACCAAAACGGCAACGGCGCTTCGGGGAACGGTGCCGCGGCTTCGACGAACGGAAATGGCGCGTCGGCCAACGGCAACGGTACCGCCGAATTGGCCATGGCCGCCCTCGAGACCGGTGCTGCACCATCCATCGAAGATCTGGTCGCGGTCGCCAATCAGACCGGGAGCGAGTCAACCGGCCCGGTGATTGCCAACAGAGACCAACTTCCGGTCGTAACCAACGAACGTCTCGATGAGGCGATCAAGAAGCTGCTGCCCACGCACATGCAGCTCGTCATGGGCATTGGCGATGCCGAGGAGTTGGCACTCGCGGAAGTGAAGGCCGGCGAGGCGATGAAGCGCACCGTCGTGATGAGTAGTGACGCGGATCAGTTCGCGGAGCCCATGCCGGTGATCACGAAGTGCCCGGTTACGGACAACGAGCTCTCGCGAGATCGAACCGACAGCGATGCGATCGTATGGACCGAAGAGGCGTTCGATCGGCTGTTTCGAGTGCCCCTGATCGCTCGACCTCTGGCGCGGAATACCGTCGAAAAGTTTGCGCGCAACGCCGGCCTGTGGCGTGTGACGTCGGAGGTCATGGACGAGAACAAAGAATCGATGATCGCGGCGGACGAGTTCGACCTCGACACGATGCTCGTCATGTTCAACGAGTTGAAGGTGAAGCAGGCCCGCGCTGAAGCGGCCGGCGTCGATGGTCTCAGCGAAGAGATGCGCGCTTTTATCGAAGAGGCCAAAGCATCTGGGGTGACTCGCTGTCCCATTCGCGACATCGAGCAGCAGGCGGCGGACTGTCCCGTCGATTTCAAGACGGTGTCCCCGGAGGATGCGAAGGCGGCCGTCGAGAAGTTCGCCGCGGCCGAGTCCGCGCGGGAGAAGTCGGAGATCAGCGACAGTAACCGAGAACCGTCGACGTCTGTGAAAGGAACTCAAGAGGCGTGACCGGAGCCCCGATGGGCACCGAAGCCGCGGGGGCGGCGAGTACGCCGACCCTGCCATTGAGCTCGCTTTGGGGCGACGCGCCTGTGATCGACCCCAGCAGCGACGGAACAAAGGTCGCTGTCCCCCACGTGATCGCTTGGAATCTCACCCGTCGCTGCAACCTGGCCTGCGCCCACTGCTACATATCGGCGGGCTCGTGGCATGGAGATGAGAGCGAGCTCGATACCGACGCCTGCCATAGAATCATCGATCAGATCCTCGAGACGAACCCTTCGCCGCTTTTGATCCTCAGCGGTGGAGAGCCCCTCGTGCGGACCGACCTCGAGCTCATCGCCAAATATGCGGCGGACGGTGGCGCGACGGTCGTGGTCGGGACCAACGGAATCGGCCTGACCGAGGAGCGCATTGGCTCGCTGATGCGGGCCGGCGTTCAGGGAGTCGCGCTCAGCGTGGATTCCTTGAACAGTAGCTACCATGACCGGTTCCGCCACGGCGAAGGCGCGCTTGCCGACACCATGGCGGCCGTCGATCGGCTGGGCGTTCTGGGTCTGGATTTTCTGATTCAGTTCACGGTCACACGGGGGAACCGGCACGAACTCGACGAGATCGTGGCCTGGGCGGACGAGAAAGGGGCCGTCTGCGTCAACGTCTATTTCTTGGTCGAGACGGGTCGCGGTGAGGGCATGCACGGACTCCCTCCAGAGGAGAACGACGAGGTTCTCGCCCGGTTGGCGGAGCTCCAGCGGATCTACCGGGGCCGTCTGATGATCCGGTCGAAGTGTCAGCCACAGCTGATGCGACACATCTACGAAGGCGACCCGGAATCTCCGTTGCTCCACTACCGCACCCGGTGCCCATGCGGGGTCCAGTATTGTCGGATTACACCGGAGGGCAAGGTGACGCCCTGTCCGTATATGCCGGAGGTGGCCGGTGATCTCACAGAGCGCTCCTTTGGCGATATTTGGCGTGAGGCAACAGTGTTTAAACTGTTGCGAAATGGAGAGTTAGGCGGCAAGTGCGGACGCTGCGAATACCGAGAGATCTGTGGCGGATGTCGCGCGCGCGCGTACGCCGTGGATGGAGATTTTCTCGGAGTCGATCCGGCGTGTGCGTACGAGCCGGCGGCGGGGGTGGCCGAGGTCGTTCGTCCGGCCCGAGACGTCACGTATGGATCGCCCGCCGCGCTCCAGCTCGCTTGGGACCCAGAGGCGGAGGCCCGGCTTCGGTCGATTCCGTCTTTCGTCCGCGGCGTAGTTTCGAGCCGCATAGAGAAGTTTGCGATGGAAGCCGGCTACGAGCGCGTGACCCTCGAAGTCATGGGTGAAGTTCGCAAGAACATGCCGGTCGATTTCTCAAAACGAGTGCCGTTCTTCGCTGGCCGACGGCGACGGACGGAGACGCACAATCACTGAGAACACGGGCCGTCCGTGAACGACGGCCGCGCAGGGGAGAGCCGATGAGGGTGCAGCAAACCGTTGCGGTGGGCACGGCGAAGCGCTGGCTGAAGCGCGGTGCCTGGTTGTCTGTCCTCGCGCTGGCCGTGGCCGTGCCGTTGCTCGCTCAGGTCCCCGGACCGGACTACGGAGAGTTCGGCATTTTTGGCCTGGATCGTCGCGACGCGGTCTGGATCGCTGCGCAGCTTCACCTGCTGTTCGCGGCTTTCGTGCTCGGCGTACCCATGTTCGCGGTCGTCATCGAGGCGATCGGCATTTTCGGCGGAGACAAGAAGTACGACAAACTCGCGAAGGAGTTTACCCGGCTGCTCCTCGTGGCTTACAGCGCGACCGCGATCTGGGGTGCGATTCTCGTCTTCTTCCTCTCGACCTTGTACCCGCGATTCTGGGTCTACCTGACCGGAATCTTCGCACCGTCGATGTGGTTGTACGCGGTCATGTTCTTCGCCGAATCGTTTACCCTGTATCTCTACTACTACGGGTGGGACGCGTGGAGTAAAGGGGCCGCGAAGAAAGTCCATTGGGTGCTCGGCATCTTGCTCAACGTTTGGGGCACCATCGTCATGCTGATCGCGAACAGTTGGCTGACGTTCATGATGAGCCCGCCGCCGGAGCTGACGGCGGATACGGCTCCTCAAAGCGTCAAGCTCTGGAGTGCCATAGCGAACGCGACCTGGATGCCGATCAACATCCACCGGCTGCTGGCCAACGTCGTGTTTGGCGGCGCGATCGTGGGTGCGTACGCCGCCTATCGTTTCTTGACGTCCGAAACGGATGAGGAGCGAGCCCATTACGACTGGATGGGCTACACCGGGAACTTCATCGCGATCGGGGCGCTCATCGTGCTGCCCTTCGCGGGATATTGGCTGGGTCGCGAGATCTACGAGTTCAGCCAACAGATGGGGATCACGATGATGGGCGGCTTCATGAGCTGGCTCTGGATTATCCAGGCCTTCCTCATCGGAATCCTGTTCTTGACCGGGAACTACTATCTATGGATCGGCATGGGACGGATCCCGGGCGCGGAACGATTCCAGCCCTACATCAAATACATGCTCTTGGTGCTCGTCATCGGCGTGATCGTGTGGGCCACTCCCAACACGATGATCGCCGACCGCGATGAGATCGCCGCTATGGGCGGGCAGCAGCACCCGTTCCTAGGTGTGCTCGGGGTGATGAGTGCGAAGAATACGGCTGTGAACTTGATGATCCTGACGACGTTCCTGTCGTTTCTGATGTATCGGCAGGCAAACAAGAGACCGGTGGTGTCGTGGGCGAAGGCGGGGACCGTTCTCCAGTTTGCCGCCTTCGCGGTCGCGGCGGCCGTCGTCCTTTTCTTCGGAATCCGAGGATACTTCGTCACGGCGATCGTGCGGATCGGTTTCTCCGTTTACCAGGTGGCCGCCGTCCTCGCCACGATCGTGTTCGTGATCGGAATCGATGTCGCGATGTCGCGCGGAGCCGAGTCGCGTGGAGAGATTCAGTGGGGGAAGATGCCACCGCGATCCCAATACGCACTGCTCATACTGGCGGTCACGTTTACGTGGCTCATGGGATTGATGGGCTTTGCCCGGAGCGGGATTCGTCAGCACTGGCACGTCTACGAAGTCATCCGGGATACGAGTGAGCAAGCGTTCACACCGGCGCTCGGTCCTGCCGCTACCATGATCAGTATTTGCGTTCTCATCTTCTTTGGACTTGTCGGGATGATCTTCTGGCTTGGCGGGCTCGCCGAAAAATCGGTGTATGAGGAGAAGGACGCATGACCAACCTCAAGATTCTGTTTACGGTGATCGCGACGCTCGGCGTGTTCACGTTTGTCGCAAACGTGATCCCGCAGGTCCAATCCGCCGTGCCGGAAGAGATCATCTTGACCGAAGACACGACGCCCGAAGAACTCGCGGCCATCGGAGCCGAAGTGTACGCGGGGGTCGGCGGGTGTACCGCCTGCCATGGTCTCGGTACGAGAGCTCCAGATTTGGTTGGCGTCGTCGGGGGCACCTGCACGACGCGCGTGGAGGGGCAGTCCTGCAAAGACTATCTTTGGGAATCTCTCGTGAACCCGACCGCATACATCGTGGAGGGCTTTGCGCCGATCATGCTCGATCAGAGCCGGACGCTGGACGGGGCACAGTTGTGGACCCTGGTCGCCTTTCTCGAGAGCCAGGGTGGGGAGGTCACCGTCACTTCGGATGACTTCGCGGCCGCGCTCGCAGCTGCGGACGCACCGCCGCCCCCGCCGCCGGCGCCCGTGGATCCGGCGGACATCGACCCTCGCCAACTGATGGTGGCGCAGGGGTGTCTGGCGTGCCACTCGTTCGAGGGTGAGGGTCAGCAGATCGGTCCGCCGTTCGAGGCTCTACGCGGATTGGACCCGGAGTATGTCTTGCGCGGCATCGTCAATCCGAACGCGGATACCGCCTCGGACTTCGCAGCGTTTGCGGGCACCATGCCCCCGACCTTCGGTGATTTGATGTCGGAGGCCGAGCTCAGCGTGTTGGTCGAGTTCTTCGTGACGGGAGGGCAGTGATGAAAGGCCTCAGGCATCCGTTCTTACAGGGCGCGATCGTCATTGCGGTCGGCTTCGTCATATTCAAATACGTCATTGGATATGTGCTGCCGGTATTCGGAATTGCCAGCGCCCCAGTTCCTGCCTCCGTCGTTTTCCAGTACACCCTGACCGTGCTCGTCGGCGTGCTGTTGTATATGAGCGCCGAAGAGAGCCGCTGGGAGAAGTTCCGCGAGCCCCTCAAGCGCACGATGGTGGATCACGACCGGCGTCGCCTTCGCGGCGTGCTGATGGTGGCCATCCCCGCGCTCGTGGGTTGGCTCGCCTATCAGAACGTGAAGCCGAGCTTCGGAGCACCCGCGACGTTGCGCTCGGTGCACCCGGCGCCACCAAACCAAATCACATACCGGGGTTTGCCGATCGAGTTGCGTGGTCTCGAAAATCCCCTGAGACACAGTGGGACGCTCGAGGAACACGTCGCGGTCGGCCGCGCGATCTATACCAAGAACTGTGTGCCGTGTCACGGCGATCGATTGGATGGCGACGGCCATTTCGCTGGCGCCTTCAATCCCATCCCGGCCGATTTCACGGCGCCGGGTACGCTGCCGCAGCTCACGGAGAGCTTTGTCTTTTGGCGTATCGCCAAGGGCGGCCCGGGGCTGCCTCAAGAGGGGGCGCCCTGGAACTCGGCCATGCCGGCTTGGGAAAACATCCTCGAGCAAGACGAGATCTGGGCGACCATTATCTATCTCTATGAGCAGTCCGGGGCTTCGCCGCGGACGTGGGAAGCCGAAGGCGAGGAAGGGGCGGAGGAATGAGGCTGCATCAGGCGGTCCGGTTCGCGGTTCTGGCTCTGTTTCTCGCGGTACCAGCGGCGGTTGCGCAGGACGCTGCCGCAGGGAAGGCGGTCTACGATCTGTGGTGCGCCGAGTGCCACGGCGCGGAGGGACTTGGCGACGGGTCGGCGGCGAACGCCATGCTCCCCCGTCCCCGAAACTTCTCCGAAGCGCGCTATCAGGTTCGCACGACAGGTAGCGGCGAGCTCCCGACAGACGCCGATCTGGTCAATGTGATCCAAAACGGTCTGCCGGGGACCACAATGCCCGGGTGGCCCAACCTGTCCGATTCCGAGACCGGTGACGTCATCGCCTATATCAAGAGTTTCTCCCGGTTCTTTGGGCAGGGTGACGCTCCACAAGCGATGGACTTTGGCCGCGACCCCGGCGGTGGGCCGGCGGCGCTAGAGGCCGGGGCCGCGGCTTACCTGGCGCTCGAATGCGAAGCCTGTCATGGATCGACGGGCCGCGGGGACGGAACGTCCGCACCGACACTCGAAGACTGGCGAGGGCTTCCGATTCGAGCCGCCGACCTCACCGAGGCGTGGGCTCTCAACGGCGGGTCGAGCGTCGAAGACATCCATACCCGGGTTCTGACAGGGCTGGATGGAACGCCGATGCCCGCGGCGATCGACGCGATGAACGGCGGAGTCGTAACCCCGGATGAGGTGTGGCAATTGGCGCACTACGTCGCCAGCCTAGGAGCGCGAGAAACACCGCCGCTCCTCGAAGTCGTTCGGGTAGGTCGGGCAGACGGCGCGCTCCCAGCCGACGGCTCCGACGCGGAGTGGGAAGACGTTGAAGCTTTCCATTTCCCGCTGGGCGGCCAGGTCATCGAGATCCCACGAAACTTCGCACCCACCGTCGATGGTGTCTGGGTGCAGGGGATGCACGACGGGTCCGACATCGTGCTGCGTCTGCAGTGGAACGATCCGTCTCGCAGTCCCGACCCCCTGTGGGACGAGTGGCAGGTGAAGCTGATGGGGGCGCTCGACATGGACGGGGCGGACTCGATCGCGCTCGATAGCCTGGGCGCACCGACGCTCCGGCCGGCGGACGCCTTCACCGTTCAGTTCCCGTTCGAGATCCCCGAGGACAACGAGCGCCCCTACTTCTTGGCGGGAAGCGCCCGGAACCCGGTGTACCTGTGGCGTTGGAACTCGCAGGACGGGGTGTCGGCGGCGCGCGGTCGCGGGATGGAGTCGTTCGAGGATCTGGTGGACGATCCGGTCGTCGGCGATGCCTCGTGGGCCGATGGGCGCTGGACCCTCTATGTCCGTCGCTCGATCCAGTCCGAGGACGCCCTCTCGTTTACGGACGGCGTGGCGATCCCCGTGGCTTTCTCGGCCTGGGACGGTTCCAGCGCCGAGATGGGAAAACGGGCTTCGATCAGCTCTTGGTATTATGTTCTGCTGGAACAGCCGCCCTCGAGCACCGTGGTCGTGACGCCTCTTATCGCGATGCTCTTGACGGGGGCGTTCGGGCTGGTTCTCGTGCGCCGAGCCCAGGACCGGGGGAGGGCGTGACGGGAGGGGCCTCATCGACGCATCTCGCGGACGCAGCAACCACTGCGCTCGCGCAATCTCGAAACAACCGCCAGTAATGGCATGGAGGAAAGAAATGCGATTGGATTTACGGAATAGCTCGGCCGCCATGTTCGTGGCGCTGGGCATTGCAGCCTGCGGAGGCGGTGGAGACGCCGGCTCTTCTGGCGGCGGTGACACGGGCGGCGGAGCCGCCCCTCCAGCAGCGACGATCGATCCGGCCACGGTAGGCACGATTTCTGGCATGATCAACTTCGCCGGTGACGCGCCGGCGATGAGGGCCGTCGACATGTCGGGCGAGCCGGATTGCGCAGCCGCGTATACCGGCGGCGGTCCCATGACGCAGAGCGTCCTGGCTTCGGGCGGCGGTCTCGCCAACGTGTTCGTCTATCTGAGCGGAGGCGTCTCGGGCGCCCCGGCGGCCTCTGGCGCCGTCACGCTCAACCAGGAGAACTGCCGATATGCGCCGCACGTGCTCGGCGCCCAGGCGGGGCAGGACATTCAGATCACGAACAGCGACAATCTGCTTCACAACATCAACGCGAGCCCGACGACCAACCGCGGTTTCAACATCAGTCAGCCGCGCGCCGGGATCACGAGCACGCAGAAGTTCGCCTCGGCCGAAGTCATGGTGCCGGTGCGCTGTGATGTGCACGGCTGGATGGGCGCGTACATCGGCGTCGTGGATCACCCGTACTTTGCGGTCTCGGGTGCGAATGGCAGCTTCAGAATTGCCAATGTCCCGGCCGGCACCTACACGGCGACGGCGTGGCATGAAGAGTACGGGGAAATGACGGGTTCGGTCACCGTCACGGCCGGCGGTTCCGCCGACCTTTCCTTTGACTACAGCGCCAGCATGGCTGGAGCGGATGTCCCGCTCGGCGAGCCGCTGGTCGTTGGGCACGACGGCGCACACACACACGCCGGTCAGTAAGCGCAAAACACGGAAGGGCGGGGTGTCAAAACCCCGCCCGTTCTTTTGAACCGCTGGCTTCACCGAGGAGATAGCGCGTGGATTGGGCGTTACCGCCGAACTACTCGACGCACGGCGTCGTCATCGACCAGCTGTTTTGGATCATCTTTTGGCTCACCGCGGCGGCCTTCGTGCTCGTCGAGGGCGGCCTTCTTTGGTTCATCTTCAAGTATCGCAGTCGCGAGGGCCAGAAGGCGCATTACACCCACGGCTCGAACAAGCTTGAAGTGATTTGGACCGCCATTCCCGTCCTGGTGTTCGCCGTTCTGGGCGCCTACTCGGGAACGAAATGGGCCGAAATCAAGAACGCGAGCGGGTTCCCGCCCGACGCGCTCCAGTTCCAGGTGGTCGGAAAGCAGTTTGAATGGAACATCACCTACCCGGGGATCGATCGGCAGCTGGGTACGGCGGACGACTTCACCGTGCTGAATCAGTTCCATTTCCCGGTGAATGAAGACATCGTCGTGAACCTCGAATCGGAAGATGTCATCCACTCCTTCTTCATACCGGAGCTGAGGGTCAAGTCCGATGCCGTCCCGGGGATGGTGATTCCGGTTTGGTTTGATTCGAGACAGGCAGGTGAGTTCCAAATCGCGTGTGCGGAGCTATGCGGACTGGGTCACTATCGCATGCGGGCGAGCGTGACGGTCCATGAGACGGCGGACTACGAAGCTTGGCTGGCCAGCCAAGCGACGGCCCAGTGAGCGGGGAAGGCTGATATGGCGACGATGATAGCGGAGGCGACCGGGCAGGCGATCCTGACCGAGGAGCACAAACAGTCGTTTCTACGGAAGTACATCTTCTCGACCGACCACAAGGTCATCGCGATCCAGTTTCTGTTCCTGACCCTGTTCTTTTTGATGATCGGGGGATTCCTCGCGATGATGATGCGGTACCAGATCGCGTGGCCGGATCAGCCAATTCCGCTCGGCGGGATTTTTCCGGAGAGCATGGTCGCGAGCGGGTACATCTTACCCGAGTTCTACAATTCTCTCGTCACGATGCACGGCTCGATCATGGTGTTCCTCGCGATCATGCCGATGCTCGTGGGCGTGTACGCGAACTACCTGATCCCGTTGCAACTCGGGGCGCACGACATGGCGTTCCCGCGGCTGAACATGTATTCGTTTTGGATCATGATTCCGGCCGGGATCCTGACCTTGTCGAGTTTCTTCGTCATTGGAGGAGCGGCGGGCGCCGGTTGGACCCTCTACGCTCCGCTTAGTGCGCGACCGGATCTCACCGGCGTCGCTCTCGGTCAGCAGATGTGGCTGGCCAGTGTCGTCTTGATCGGGCTGTCTTCGATCTTCGGTTCTCTCAACTACATCACGACCGTGATCAACATGCGAGCACCAGGGATGACCTGGTTCCGGATGCCACTCACGGTTTGGGCGCTCTTCATCACCGCGATTCTCGGCCTGTTGGCGATGCCCGTCTTGTCGGCCGCCGGGATCATGCTTCTGTTCGATCAGACGATCGGGACCTCGTTCTTCCTGCCCGAAGGCGGCGGTCAGCCGTTGTTGTGGCAGCACCTGTTCTGGTTCTTCGGGCATCCCGAGGTCTACATCCTCATCCTGCCGGCGATGGGATTCACGTCCGAGATCCTGGCAGTGGGCTCGCGGAAACCGATCTTTGGCTACAAAGCCATGGTTTGGGCCATCATCTCGATCGCGTTCTTGGGATTCATCGTGTGGGGACACCACATGTTCCAGAGCGGGATGAATCCGGCGCTCGGGCTCACGTTTACGATCTCGACGTTGTTCATTGCGGTCCCATCTGCGATCAAGACGTTCAATTGGATGGGCACGATGTGGCGCGGCAACCTGAAGCTGCACACGCCCATGCTGTTTGCCATCGGATTCGTGGCCATGTTCGCGATCGGCGGCCTGTCGGGGATCTTCATGGCGTCGACTCCGGTCGATATCTACATCCACGACACGTACTTCATCGTCGCTCACATCCACTACGTCCTCTTCGGCGGAAGTTTGTTCGCGCTGTTCGGCGCCATCTACTTCTGGTATCCGAAGATGTTCGGACGCATGATGAACGAGACGCTGGGCAAGATTCACTTCTGGCTCACGTTGATCTTCTTCAACCTCGTGTTCTTCCCGATGCACGGCTTAGGAATGGTCGGGATGATGCGACGGATCTACGATGCCAGTGGGTACCGACACCTGGAGGGCATCGCAGACACGAACGCACTCATCACGTGGTCCGCGTTCGCCCTCTACGCGTCCGGCTTCCTGTTCGCTTTCAACTTCTTCTGGAGTCTGTGGCGGGGTAAGAAGGCGGCGGACAATCCGTGGGACGCGACGACGCTCGAGTGGCAGACGCCGTCGCCGCCAAAGCACGGCAACTGGGCGGAGGTGCCGGTGGTCTATCATGGACCGCACGAGTACAGCCACCCCGGGGTTACCGACAAAGACTGGTTGGCCCAGAACGAGCGACCGGATGTTCCGTCGCCCGCTGGCGGCCACTAGACACTAACGATACCGGAGAAGGGAACAGACGAGATGGCGCACGCCGCGGCCGCAGCCCGGGCCCCCGAGCGGGGACTCGATGTCTACACCCAAAAAGTGGGTATGTGGGTGTTTCTGTGTTCGGAGGTGATGTTCTTTGCCGGATTGATCGGGTCCTACGTGATCCTCCGCTTTGGCGCGTCCGATTCGTGGGGGCAGCCGGGTGAGGTCCTGAACGTCCCGGTAACCGCGGTGAACACCTTCATCCTCATCTGTAGTTCGGTGACGATGGTGAAAGCGTTCGCGGCGGCGGAGGCCGACGATCAGAAGGGGATCAAGCTGTATCTATTCCTGACCTTTCTGATGGGTGCGATGTTCCTCGGGATCCAGGCGTACGAATACACGGAACTCATACTCCACGGAGAGTGGCAGGGGAGTCACGGTTTCACGCCGCAGGCTGGCCTGTATGGGGCCACGTTCTTTACGATGACGGGCTTCCATGGTTTCCACGTCTTTCTTGGCGTGGTATGCCTGGGGTGGGCGTTCAAGCGTTCGCTTGCCGGTGAATGGGGTCCCAAAAACACCCATGGACTAGAGGTGCTCGGGCTATACTGGCACTTTGTGGATCTGGTCTGGATTATCTTGTTCACCATCGTCTACCTGATCTGAACGGGCCGCGATAAATGACGCATCTCTGCGTTACACTCGTCTCGCCAGCCTGCGGCGTACGCGGAGTACGACTCGGCTGTCGCTCCTCGCGCGCCTTGACCTGCGCCATTTCTCCCGGCCCTTGCCGAGCGACGATGGCTTCTGGACGTTCTTTGGACGGAGTGGGTAAATGAGTGAAGCTGGAAGCCATTCGGCCGAAGCGGGAGATGCCGGGCACGGACATGAAGCACCCAAATACATGCTCATTTGGGTATATCTTCTCGTCCTGACGCTCGCTGAAGTGGGCGTCGCCTTTCTCGGCATTCCCAAGTGGATCATCGTCACGTCGCTGTTGATCATGGCCGTGTGGAAGGCCCTTCTCGTGGCGTTGTACTACATGCATTTGAAGTGGGAACCCAAGCGGCTACGAATCCTCGTTGTGGCACCGCTTCCGGCGGTGGCCATCATGATTATCGTGATCATGATGGAGTACGTGTAAGTAGGCTCAAGTGAAAACCGATAGCGCTGTAATGGGCCGAGAGGCCGCTCTTGGGAGTGGATCCGGCGTCGAACGCGTCTCTGCTGTAGCCTCGCCTTCGAGCGAGGCGCGCGGGCTAAGAGATTATTACGATCTCACCAAGCCGCGCATCACCCTACTGGTCCTGTGCACGACGGCGGCCGGCTTCTTCCTCGGAGGGACCGGCGCATTCGCCGGGTGGCTGTTCCTCAACGCACTGATCGGGACGGCGCTCGTCGCGGCGGGTACGAGTGCGCTGAACCAAGTCCTGGAACGCGACGTGGATGCGTTGATGGTGCGGACCCGCAATCGCCCGGTTCCAACGGGGCGCATCGCCCCGTTGCCGGCCGCGATCTTTTCGGGCGTCCTTGCGGCGCTCGGGATCGCCTACCTCGCTCTCACCACCAACCTGCTGACCGCCGGTTTGGCGGCCGCGACCTTCGTCTCCTACGACTTTATCTACACACCGCTAAAGCGTGTGCACTCCTTCTCGACGGTCATCGGCGCCGTGCCGGGCGCTTTGCCGATCCTGGGCGGCTGGACGGCGGCGAGCGGTAGCCTGGGCCCTGGTGGCTGGGCGCTTTTCGGTATTCTGTTTCTGTGGCAGCTACCGCATTTTCTCGCGCTCGCGTGGAATCTCCGCGAGGACTACCGGGCGGCAGGACTGCGGATGCTCACCGTCGGCGACAGAGATGGGTTTCAGACCCGGCACCAGGCGCTGACCTACACGCTGGCACTGCTCCCCGTGAGTCTGCTTCCCACGATCCTGGGACTGACTGGCGTGGTGTATTTTGTAGCGGCGCTCGGCCTCGGCCTCGGGTTCTTGTGGGCCGCGGGCAAGTTCAGCCGAGAAGCTTCGGCGGAGAGAGCTCGAGCACTCTTCAAGTACTCGATCCTGTATCTTCCGTTGTTGCTGTTGGTCTTGGCGCTGGACAAGGTCTGAATACATGCTGACGCCCTTCACGCTTGCCGTGCTCACAACCAGTTCCGCCGCGTCGCTGTTGCAGCACACGCCCGATGAGCAAACCGGATTCATGCTCGGATTCATCCTCATGGCGGGTATGCCCTACCTCCTTCTTTTTGTCGTCGGCGGCGGAATCTTCCGTGCGCGCAAGAAGCAGCGCGAACAAGAAGTCGAACGGGCGCTGCGGGAGCAGCAGTCGTGGGAGGCAGCCCAACCCACCGAGGACACGGGCAGTCTGGCGTGAAGATGTCCCGACGAATCCGCCACGGGCTTGTCGCCGGGTTACTGGCCGGGTTCGTCCTGGCCGTGCTCTTTTATTTCTACGACCTGGGCCAAGGTACGCCGCTTCGGACGCCCGCATTTCTCTGGGGTGCGATCGTAAACCGGGCTGCGGTGGAACCGACCGCCGGCGTCATCATCGGCTTCACGATCATTCACTTTCTTGCCTGGGGCGGCCTCGGGATGTTGGCTGCGGCGTTGGTTCAGTGGGTCGGACTTCCGCGCAACGTCTTTATCGGTGCCGCGTACGGTCTGTTCACCTGCTCGTTCGTCTTCTATCTGGGTCTGATCCGCGCGCCGGACGAACTCGTCCTTTCAGCTCCCGGCTGGCCGGCGGTGTTCTTCGGCAACGTGCTCGCAGGCGTCGTGATGTTTACCCACCTGCATTGGGTGAGCACGGAGCCCGGCGTGGTCGGCGTCATGAACTTTCTCAAGACGCACGAGACGACCCGCCACGGTATCTACGCCGGTCTCATCGGCGCGGTGATCGTTGCCGCATGGTTTCTCCTCATCGATTCCGTCCTCCGAGAGCCGCTCTATACGCCGGCGGCGTTGGCGAGCGTTCTTTTCTATGGCGGTACCGGGCCGGCCGATGTCGAGCTCGCGGTGGGACCGGTTTTGGGGTACACGCTGGCCCATTTCGCTTTCTTCGTTCTGTTCGGCGTGGTCTTGTCGGGTCTCACGGAGCAGGTCGCCAAGTTTCCGCCGCTCGTGTTTGGCGTGTTGATTCTGTTCGTGGTCTTCGAGGTGTTCTTCATCGCCATGGTCGCCGTCCTCGGCCGTTGGGTTCTCAATGAACTGGCGTGGTGGGCGATCCTCGTCGGCAACATCTTGGCCGCGTTCGCGATGGGCGCGTATATGTGGAAGACGCACCCGGAACTCAAGGACCGCTTGACCTCCGATGCGGTGTGGGCTGAAAAAGCGTAGTGAGTTCGCCCCCGGTTTTGGTCGCGACGCGTAGTGTCCACAAACTGGAAGAGATCCGAGACGTGCTGGCCGACCTGCCGATCCACTTCTTGAGCCCCGCGGATCTCGGTCTCGCCGAGCTCCCCGAAGAAGACGACCTGGAGCCGTTCGATACGTTTGCGCTCAACGCCATGTCCAAAGCGAAGTATTTTCACGGGCGGTCCAACATCCCCGTGCTCGCCGACGATTCTGGCCTCTGTGTGGACGCCTTGGGTGGGGGCCCTGGCGTGCGGACCAAAAGATTCGCCCCCGAGGACCACGTTCGGCGATGGGGCCGGACCGAGGCGAACAATCGCTGGCTCCTCGAAAAGCTCCAGGGAGTCGAGCCGAGCAAGCGCAGGGCTCAGTATCGCTGCGCCATCGCCCTGTCGGACGACCTTCAGCACGCGGGCGTCGAGGACCTGGTCGAAGGACGCATCGCCGAGGCGCCGCGGGGCTCAAACGGCTTCGGCTACGATCCACTCTTTTTGGTCGGCGAGGGGGACGAGACCTTCGCTGAACTCCCCGAGACCGCCAAAATGAGCTTGAGCCATCGCGCGCGAGCGCTCCAGCGAGCGCGGCCGTGGCTCGAGGAGCACGTGATCGGCGGTCGGTGACCGCGGCGCTTCCGCGCCAGGGGCGACGGGCCGCCGCCGCACTCGCCCCGCCTCCCGATAAGCCCCTCGCCGGGGTCCCCGTGGCGTCCCGAATTCCCCAAGGCGCCATCTATTCGCGACATAGAGCACGCCCTGCGTTTTCGCGCGCTGCCCGTGCCAATCGGGCACACGAGTTGCTTCCCGGGGGGTGTGAATGTGGGCGAAAATCCGCTGGGACCCTTACCACCCCGGCGGTTAGACGACGGACGGAGGCGGTTTGGGATGATTCAATGGCGATTCGGCTTCGATAGCAGCCGTCGCTGGCGCGGGGGCTCGAATACCGCGACCGAAGACACGGCGGCGGCCAATGGCGCCGGCGGCACTCGAGATGCGGTGGGTACGGCGATCACCGAGATCTTGGATACATACGACCGGAAGGCCGACGAGGAAGCGCTTCAACAGGGGGCCCTCGAGGAAGAGCGCGCCCAATTCCGCGTCCGGGCCGAGAAGCTCCTCGACGAGATTATCGAGCCCACCCTCGACGCGATCGGCCAAGAGGTCCTGGCGCGCGGGCACCACTGGACCGTGGAAGAGCGGATCGATATCCAGGCGCAGCCCGCCGTGTCGTGCCTCTTTCGCGCCCGACCGACGGGGGCCCAGGGAGGGCCTGCTTCGGAACTCACGTTCCGCTGTCTGTTCCCGGATCGCGTCGCCAGCACCGCCATGGTCCACCGCAAAGGCGGCGCGGTGGAGATGCCCGCCCGTTCGCACCTGACCGGGAACATCAACGCCGAGTTGGTTCGCAACGAAGTCGCTCGCTTCATCACGCAGGTGCTCGAAGCGAAGTAAGCGACTGTAGGAAAGCCGGCCCCGGTGTTCATCCCACCGCGGCCGGCGGACCCGCGTCGCCTCGAGGCGGCCCACCGCGGCCGCCCTACCTCAACAGGCCAATCGGGGCGGCCGGATTCGAACCGGCGACCCCCTGCTCCCAAAGCAGGTGCGCTACCGGACTGCGCTACGCCCCGAAGCGCGAAAGATAAGCCCGGCAGGGGCCGAGACCACCCCCCGGCGCCGCGTCGCGTTCGTACACCAAAATCTGACGCGCCGCCGCACCAGATCCGCCCAAGTCTGGACCCGAGATCGCGTAACTCTTTCTCCCATAACTAGTTAATGAGATGTTCGAAAGCGAAAGCCGTAACTCGTTACAGCCAAAGCACTTGCGATACGCGTGTTCTTGAGACCTCGGTGCGCGGACGCCGCGGTGGTACGCGGGTTGCTTATAAACGCTGTCCCTACGGTGCTTTAACGCGCCCGGGAAATTAGCGGCTACCTCCCAGCCGCTAAGGCCGGTCGTTCGGTTTCGCTCTCAGCGGACCTTGCGGCCGGTTTTTTTTGGACTCACATGCCCGCTACTCGTTGCTGGTGCTTTTCCGTAGATTCCCTCGCGTTCCTAGCACGGGAGAAGAGATGACCAAGCGTTCGATTGCATTCGCGGTGCTCGCGCTGAGCGCGGCGACCGGCCTCGAGGCGCAGCGGGCCACGGCGGTTCGAGAAGCCCCGGGTGTACTGACCTTGCGGGAGTTTACCTGCCCGACCGCCACGGTGGACACGGCCGCCGCAGTCCTGGCCGAGACCTGGGGGACGATCGCAGAGGAGTTGATTGAAGAGGGGCTGTTACTCGACTATCAGATCTTGAAACGCATCTGGGGGGACCAGTGGAATCTTGCGGAATATTATCTGGCGACCGATGAGGAAGCGTTCGATTTCGCCTTTGAGGAGATGGGGCTGCGGCTCCAGGTCGCCGGTCTTGCCAGGAACCGCTACAACTCGACGTTCCCCGTCCTATGTCCGCAGCAGAGGAACAGCCTGTACGGGGTTCTCCCCAAGCCTGACTAGCCCAGCCGGTGGCTGAGGCGGGCGCGGCCGCTCCCAAGGTGGGGGCGTTCGCCGCGTTAAAAGGTCGAGGAGACAGCGGGAAGCTCCTCGCGATGATGGCGCTGGGCTTTACGGTCATCTTCGTCGTTGGCGTGCTCCGTCCGATCCGAGACGCCATAGCGCTCGATGGCCTGGAGCCGGGCGACTTTTATCAGGTCTATTTCGTCAGCGCGATCGTCGTCCTGTTCGCGCCGGTGTTCAATCGGCTGGCCGACCGCGTACCCTGGCGTCGCCTCATCCCAGGCGTCGCGTTGTTCTTCGCGGCGAGCATGGTCGTTTTTCGCATCGCGTACCAACCCGGCGTGCCAGCTTTTGGACTCGCGTTCTACGGTTGGTACGACCTCATGGTGGCCGCATTGGTGACGCAGTTCTTCATGGCCACACAGGTCTTCTACAACGCACGCGATGCCAAACGCGCCTATCCGCTCGTGATTGCGGCCGGATCTTTGGGGGCGGCGGTCGGGGGTGGCATCACCGCGTTCTTCGCGACCCGGCTCGGGACGCCGAATCTATTGTTGGTCGCCGCCGCCGCGATCGTCGTCTTCGCGGTCGGCATCGCGATGGTGTGGGCGAGGGAAGCGCCCGAACAAGAACGATCCCGGGATCAAATCGACGACGACCCGGGCTCGAAGGGCGAGCTTCGCCGGATCTTTTCAAATCCGCAGGTCCGTTTGATCGCCGTGACGGTGCTTCTCACGGTGCTGGTCAAGCAGTTCATCGACTATGAATACAAGACGCTCACGCGCGAGGTCTTTACCGATCTCGATGCCCTGAGCGGATTCCTCGGTCTCGTCGATGCAGCCACTCAGTGGCTTCCCATCATCGTGCTCTTGGCGCTGCGGCCCGTGCTTCGGCGCTGGGGCGCAGGCGCGGCGGTCCTCATCTTCCCCATCGCGATGGTGCTGGCCACCGGTGCAATGGCCGCTTCTTTGACCTTGGCCGTAGCGGTCATCGCGCGCACGAGCGAAAAGACGTTCCGCTACTCGGCCGAACGGACGGGGCGTGAGATCCTCTACGTGCCCGTGCCTGAGGACATCAAGCTCAAGGCGAAGGCGTACGTCGACGTCGGGGTGGAGAAGGGGCTCGGGAAGGTGCTGTCCGGGGTGCTCCTCGCCATCCCGGCGGTGGCCATGGGCTCCTTCGCGGTGCGCGATCGGTTGGTCGTGGTCGCCCTGGTCGGCGTCGGGCTGGCCGGACTTCTGTTGATCGCGTTCCTTCGCGTACGCGGTCAATACGTGACCAGTCTCGCCCGCTCGTTCGAAGGGCGCACGGCGAGTTTTGGGAGCACGTTCGTTTCGCTCTCGGAATCCGGCGCGCTCGGGTTCGCGCGCGACGCGCTCAAGGGCGGAGAGCCCCTCAAAGTCGCGTTCACGCTCGACCTCCTCGACGACGCGAGCGTGGACGATCTGGATCAACTCGCTCCCGAACTTCACCAACTCGCGCACCACGACGCGCCGGAGATCCGTCGAGAGGCCCTGAATGCCCTCGCCCGTCTCCCCGCCAAGGTCGATGAACCCGAGGTCCGAAAACGGCTCGACGATGCCGACCGGGCGGTTCGAGAAGCGGCGGTTCGCACCCTGGCGAGCGCGTCCCCCGAGCCGCTGGACTTCTTTGAGGATCTCCTCGAGTCCGAGCGCCCAGCCGTTCGTTCGGCGGCCCTGGCGGGTTTGAGGACCGTGGTTGCGCCGGCCGATGCCGAGCGTCTCGCCCGACCACATTTCGATCGTTTGTCGGGAACGATGAAAAAGGGCCCGGACGCCGCCGTAGCGATCGAACTCGCGACGACGGCAGGTCTCGTCGGCGGCCACCCGGACAAGACCGAGATCCTGCGTTCACTGATGGCGGACAGCGATCCGATCGCGGCTTCCGCGGCTGTCCTCAGCGCTGGTCGCACCGGTGATCCGGGGTTTCTGCCGGATCTGATCGGCGCGCTCGGAACCAGCAAGACCCGCAGCGCTGCACGCGCCGCGCTCGCCGAACGCGGAGAAGAAGCCGTGGGTCCGCTGATCGCTTGTCTGAACGATCCCACGACCGACGGGTGGATTCGAAAAGGCGTTGCCGCCGCGTTGGGGGACATCGCGGTACCGGCAACCGTACACGCCCTGATCGCCTCCTACTTGCTTCCCGAGACGGAACAGGCCCTGGATGACCAGGCGCTGCTCTCGCTGCACCACCTTCGAGCGTCCGGCGTCGATCTGGAATTCCCGGAGTCCCGGGTCTTGGAGGTGGTCGATCGAGAAGTCGCCGCTATGGACCGATACGGAAGGGCCGCCGGTGCGGCGCGCAGAGGGCCGGAAACCCGTTCGAGGCCCCTACTGGTCCGAGCGCTGGACGACGCGCGAGAGAGTCGCCGTTTGAGCGCTTTTCGATGGATGGGACTGATCCATCCGCAGTATGGGATGCAGCGCAGCCAGCTCGTGCTCAAGCACGGTGGGGATCGACAAAAGGCCAACGCGCTGGAGTGGATCGAGAGCACGGTCGGTCACTCGGTGTTTCAGCGCCTTTCCCGCCTGCTGGAGCCGACGGCCGGGCCTGAACCCGAGCCGGTCGCCGCCGAGGGAGAGGGCCTGAGACCATTGTGGGACGACGAAGACGTATGGATCGCACGGTGCGCGCTGTGGTCGAGCTTCGAAGCGGATCCCGACGGTTTCGGCGCGCAATTGACCGAGTTCGCCCCGCACGATCCGGCATTGGGGGAGACGGCCGCGCGGCTGGCGGCGCACGCTACGAGCGGAGGGTCTGGCGCCCTAGGCTCCCGAAACGAGAGTGAAGAAATGGATCTGATCGAGAAGGTGTTCTTGCTGCAGAACGTCGACCTCCTCGCCGGGGTACGCAGCCAACAGCTGGCACTCTTCGCATCGATCGCGAAGGTTCAGCACGTCGAAGCGGATCACGTGTTGATTGCGAAAGGCGAACCGACGCCGGCGATGTATGTAGTCATTCAGGGAACGGTGGCCATGGGCGGCCTCGACCAAACCATGACCGTGACGGCCGGGCAGGCTTTTGGCACCTGGGCCCTCATCGACGACCAGCCGAGTCTGGTCGAGGCGAGAGCGGTCGAAGACACACGAGTACTACGAGTTCTCCAGGTCGATTTTCGCGATCTACTCGTCGACCATCCCGAGCTTGGGTTGGATTTATTGCAGGGGCTGGCCCGAAGAGTCCGTGGCCTCGCCACCGCTTAAAGGAGTGTAATGAGTAGCGAGTTGAACGCCACCGTCGTGATCGTCGACGATGAAGAGATGGTCGTCGGGTCGATCCAGAGTTTTCTCGAACTCGAAACCGACTACCGAGTGCTCCCCTTCACGTCGCCACAAGCTGCCCTCGAGTGCTTGGCGGAAGAGTCCGTCCACACGATCGTGGCTGACTTCATGATGCCGGAACTCGACGGCGTCACGTTTTTGACCCAGGCACGGTCGATCGTTCCCATGGCCACGCGTATCCTTCTGACCGGGTATGCGGACAAGCAGAACGCGATCCGAGCCATCAACGACGCGGGTCTCTATCAGTACCTCGAAAAGCCCTGGGACAACGAGGCGCTGATCCTGTCGATTCGAAACGCGGTCGAGCGCAGTCGACTGTTCGAGGAGCTTGCCGGACGAGTCGCAGAGCTCGAACTCGCCAACAAAGAGCTGACCGGATTCAAGGAGCGCTGGATGCAGGCATTCATGTGAGCGAGCCGGTCGTGGATCAAACCGATCAGGTCAATCAGGCGCGGCTGGCCAGCTTGGGCATGATGGTGGCTGGAATATCCCACGAACTCAATACGCCGCTGGGTGCGATCAACAGCAACCACGACGTGATCGAGCGGGCCCTGAACAAGCTGCAGGTCATCCTCGAGGACGAGGTGGTCACGCAGGACGAGCTTCAAGAAGTGCGCAAGATCGTGCGAGCTATGGACGGCGTGCTTCGAACCAACAGCATCGCGGTCGAGCGAATGGTCAAGCTGGTCGAGAGCCTGCGTACGTTCGGGCGGCCGGATCGAGCAGACGTGGATCGAGTGGATCTGCACGAGGGACTCGAAAGTACGCTGGCCGTCCTCGGGTTCGAGCTTGCCGCGATTACAGTGGACCGAGCCTTCGCCGAACTCCCGCTGGTGGAGTGCTATCCAAATCGGATCAACCAAGTCTTCATGAATCTTCTTCACAACGCCGTGCAGGCGATGCCCGACGGGGGCACGCTCAAACTGATGACCAGCAGCGAGGGGGATCGGGTCCGTCTAGAGATCTCGGACACGGGCCGCGGCATCTCTCCTGAACACCTGGCGGAGATCTTCGAACCCGGCTTTACTACGAAAGGTGGACGCGTCGGGATGGGGCTTGGCCTCGCGATCACGCACCAAATCGTCGCGCATCATGGCGGCGATATTTCAGTGAGCAGCACGGTTGGGGAGGGGACCACGTTCGTGGTCGAGCTACCTCTTCGTTTACCGAAGGATCACGCAGCGCGCGAAGGAGGAAACGATGTCGTGGCGTAAAACCGCAGGGATGGTCGGTGTCGCGTTCGCCCTTGTCTTTCCTGCCAGCACGGTGGGACAAGACGCGAACTTCATGCTTCCGATTTCGGACATTGAACGTCTTCTCCGAGAGGGCGATCTCAACGTCGTAGCCATGAACCCGTCTCGCGGTCTGGAGGGGGAGCGGACCTATCAGGCCACCGCGGAAGTCGGTGGAAGCGTCCTACAGATGAAATATGCTCCGGCCAAGGAAGGCGCGGACGCGTTTAACAATCGGCCCCGCTACGAACTGGCGGCCTACGAGATCCAAAAGTTGTTTTTGGATCCGAGCGAGTACGCCGTGCCTCCGACGGTCATACGAGCCTTCCCCATGGACGTCGTTCAGTCGGTGCTCGATCAGGTCGGAAGCGACATGACACCGCCAGCCGAGCAAACGTTCGACCAGTGGCCGATGACCCTCGTCGCGCTCCAGTATTGGATGTTCCAAGTGGAGGTGCCTGACGAGCTCGAAGACGACGACATGTTGGAGTCGAGCGAGATCTACGCCCGCCATTTGGGAAACTTCAACCTCCTTACGTATCTCATTCGACATAACGATAGCAACGAAGGCAATTTTCTTCGTTCCGCCGACCCGGCAAACCCCAGGGTGTACAGCGTCGACAATGGCGTCGCGTTCTCTGGAGAGGAGAGCGACCGCGGCACGTACTGGCGTGACCTTCGCCTCGATCGCTATCCGGCGGCGGCGATCGAGCGGCTTCGCGAGTACACGGTCGAGGCGCTACAGGCACGTCTTGGCGTCCTCGTTCAACTGGAGATTCGCAACGGTGCGTTTGTGGAGGTCGAACCGGGTGCGAACCTCGACGTGGGGCGCGGAGTACGTCACTCAGAGACCATGGTTCAACTCGGGCTGACGGACTCGGAGATTCGAAATGTGCACCGTCGGCTGACAAGGTTATTGGAGAGGGTCGACGAAGGGCGCTACGAACTTATTCCCTAGTCGAGACCCGAAACGGGCGACGTGAAGAGATCGATGAGAAGCACTAACAGACTTTCAATCCGCGCGCTCGGGCTGTGCGCCCTGAGCGCGATGATCGTGACGCTGTCAGCTCGCGACGCGGGATCGTCTGTACCGGCTCGGTCCGAGGTCCGCCAAGAGACCCGCTTCGAGGGCGAGTACGGACTGTTTGTCGGGATGACGGAGGCCGGCCTCGAAGTCCGCTGGTTGACCGACGATACGGTTGCGGGTGTCGCGCGCGCCTTTGTCGAGGGCAAGCTCGTCGATGAAGCGATCACGAAGCATTCCGACGCCCACGTGGCCCACCTCGCGGTGGCGGGGCCGCTCGTGACCCTCGAGTACGGGGCCGCATCCGGCGGCGCCCTTTATCGGACCGCGATCCGTCTCGAGCCCCCCGCACCCGCGGACATCGAACCGGTCGCGTCGGATTCGATCTACCTGTTCGGGGATGTCCACGGGGAATTCGATCGCATCAAGACGCTACTCGAGGGGGCGGGGCTGATCGACGGGGGGGGCCACTGGCAAGGCGGGTCCCGCACGGTGGGTTTGCTCGGGGACTTGTTTGATCGCGGCGACGACGTCACGCGACTGCTGTGGTTTCTTTATAGGCTCGAGGCCGAGGCTCACGATGTCGGAGGACAAGTGATCGTCGTTCTCGGCAACCACGAAGTCATGGTCATGGCGGGAGATCTCCGGTATGTGGGCGCGAAGGAGGCGGCGTTGGGTTTTCGCCACCGCAAACTCTATTCGGATCTGTTCGACCCGCACACGTCGATCCTAGGTCGATGGCTCGCCAGCAAGCCGGGTCTCGTCCGGATGGGTGATCTCCTGCTCGCGCACGGGGGGGTCAGCCCGACCTACGTCGACTATTCGTTGGGAGCGTTTCGCGATACGCTCCAGTCCTTCATGGCCGAGAGCCTCTTCGTCCGTTGGAACGACCCGCCGTTTCTGGAGCGGTTCGCCCAAGAGACGACGTTGGATTCCGCGGGAGTGGGTCGCCGCTACGAGTTCTTCTTCGGCCCGTCGAGCGTGCTGTGGTACCGCGGCTTCGTGCTGGCCGATACGCTGAACGCCCATCTCGACAAAGTCTTGAAACGCTTCGATGCCGCGGTGCACGTGGTCGCGCATACGCCCGTCGAGACCATCCAGGAGCGGTACGACGGTCGGTTGATCGCGGTTGACCTGGTCGACGCGGCTTCGGAGATGCTGCTGTTGGTGCGCGAATCAGATGGGTGGGGCCGATTCAAGATTTCGTTGGATGGAGAGACGCAGCGCCTTACGCCCTGAGTGGGCGCCCAGCCAGCAACTCGCCGCCGACGATCGCCGCCCGACACGCGTTCGGTCGGTAGTGGTAGAGCCAGTGGTCGACATCGGGAGCATCGATCACGGCGAAATCCGCTAGCGCACCGGGCACCAGCGAGCCGATCTCCGTCTCACGATCGATGGCGCGGGCCGCGAACCGTGTGGCCCCCTTGAGTACCTCGGCCGGCGTCATGCGCTGGCGCGTGCAGGCAAGCATCATGGCCAAGGGCAAATGATAGGTGGGAGCGGTCCCGGGATTGAAGTCCGTGGCGACGGCGACCGCGACCCCGGCGTCGATCATGGCGCGAGCCGGCGGCGGGTCCTGATTGAGGTAAAGCGTCGCGATGGGGAGCGTGACTCCGACCACGCCGGCTTGCGCCAGCGCCGCGATCCCCTCCGGCGAGATGCACTCCAGATGATCGGCCGACACGGCCCCGACCTCGGCGGCGAGCACGGCCCCGCCGCCGTCGGTGAGTTGGTCGGCGTGGAGCTTTGGACGAAGGCCCAGTGCGCTCCCCGCCTCGAAAATCCGTCGGGCTTCACGGACAGAGAACGCCGACTCTTCGACGAATACGTCGGCGAAGGCCGCGAGGTTCTTGTCCGCCACCGCAGGGAGAATCTGTTCGATGATCCGCCCGATATGTCCCGCACGATCGTGGGCGGCTTCGGGCGGTACTACGTGCGCGGCGAGACACGTCGCGCTGAGGCGCGGGCCCGGCTCGGACGAGAGACGACGGTAGACCTCGAGGGTCCGAAGCTCTGTCTCGAGATCCAGCCCATACCCGCTTTTGGCTTCGATCGTGGTGACGCCGAGAGCCAACATCTCTGAACGAAACTCGCGAGCGCGAGCAAGCAGCGCTTCTTCGTCCAGGGCTCGCGTCGCTCGCACCGTGGACGCGATTCCTCCGCCGGCCGCCGCGAGCTCCAGGTAGCTCCGTCCGCGGATGCGGTCAGCGAACTCCCCTGCGCGCCAACCACCGAACGCGAGATGGGTATGGCAATCGATCAGCCCGGGGATGACCAGACGTCCCCCCGCCTCCCACCGCTCTTCTCCGACATAGCTGCCTGGAAGATCCTCGGCCGGTCCCGCCCACATGATCCGGTCATCCTTCCACACCAAAGCCGCGTCATGAATCGCGCCGATGTCATCCTGCCCGTCCGGCGATGCGCAGGTGGCAAGACACGAGATGTTCTCGAGCAGCGGCATGGAGAATCCTGCCTATGGCCGACGGGGAATCATCGGAAGATCGACGCCGCGCTCGTGCGCGGTTTGGATCGCGGACTCATAACCGGCGTCCGCGTGGCGCATCACACCGGTACCCGGGTCGGCGGTCAGTACGCGCTGCAATCGCTCGCCGCCACTCTCGGTCCCATCGGCCACACACACCATCCCGGCATGGATCGAATACCCGATCCCTACGCCGCCGCCATGGTGGAGCGAGACCCAACTCGCACCGCAGGCCGTGTTCAACATCGCGTTCAAGAGCGGCCAGTCCGCGATCGCGTCGGATCCGTCCTTCATCGCTTCGGTCTCCCGATTTGGCGACGCAACGGATCCAGTATCGAGGTGATCTCTGCCGATGACGATCGGGGCGTCGACGCGACCCGTCTTGACGAGCCAGTTAAACCGTTCGCCCATCTCCGCGCGCTCCCCGTATTCCAACCAGCAAATCCGGGCCGGCAAGCCTTGAAACTGGACTCGCTCGCGCGCCTGCTTGATCCAACGAGCCAACGGTTCATTTTCGGGAAAGGTCTCGAGGACGGCGTCATCGGTCGCCGCGATATCGGCGGGATTTCCGGATAGGGCCGCCCAGCGGAAGGGGCCCGCCCCCCGACAAAACAAGGGGCGAATAAAGGCAGGCACGAAACCGGGGATCTCGAAGGCCTCCGTCATCCCGCGTAAGTCTGCGACGTGGCCGCGTAGATTGTTGCCGTAGTCGAAGGTCACGGCGCCCGCTCGCTGCATCGCGAGCATCGCTGCCATGTGTTTGACCATCGAGTCGAGAACCCGCCCCTCGTACGCCTCCGGATCGCTCGCGCTCATGGCCTCGGCCTCGGACACCGAGAGCCCCGACGGGATGTAGCCGACTCGAAGATCGTGAGCGGAGGTTTGGTCGGTCAGAACGTCCGGGATGGCACCGCGCTCCACCATCTCCGGCAGCACATCCGCGATGTTACCGAGCAACGCCACAGAGAGCGGCTCGCGCGCTGCTTTCGCCTGACCCAATAGTTCGAGCGCCTCGCCCAGGTCCGTCGACATGCGGTCGCAGTAGCCCGTCTCGAGCCGTCGCCGGATCCGCTCCTCTCGCACTTCGACCGCGAGCAGGGCACCGCCGTTCATGGTCGCGGCGAGCGGCTGTGCGCCGCCCATTCCTCCCAGACCGGCCGTCACGACGAGGCGGCCCGCCAGCGTGCCTTCGAAGCGCTGACGCGCCAGCTCCGCAAACGTCTCATACGTCCCCTGGAGGATCCCCTGAGTGCCGATGTAGATCCAGGACCCCGCCGTCATCTGACCGTACATCGTCAGACCGAGCTCCTCCAATCGGCGGAATTCCTTCCACGTGCCCCATCGTGGGACGAGGTGGGCGTTGGCGATCAGAACACGGGGCGCCTGGTCGTGGGTTCGAAACACACCGACGGGTTTTCCGGACTGTACAAGCAGCGTCTCGTCGTTCTCGAGCCGCTGAAGCGTCTCGACGATCTTGGCATAACACGCCCAATTGCGGGCCGCTTTGCCGGTCCCGCCGTAGACGACCAGGTCCTCCGGCCGCTCCGCGACGGCCGGATCGAGATTGTTCATCAGCATCCGAAGCGCGGCTTCCTGATGCCATCCTTTGCAGGACAGCATCGTCCCGTGGGGAGCTCGGATCGGAGCGCGAGACGTCATCGGTCGGCCGCCGCGGCCCGATCAAACTCGATATCCACGATTTGGTCCTCCACCATCTCGAGGTTCAGTGCTTCCGCATCGATTCCATCCAGCGCATCGCGCGGGATCAACCCGATCGCCTCCGTGCCCACGACCGCGACGCCCGCGCGCTGCGCTTCTTCAAGCACCCGATCGACGACCAGCGCCAACGGAGTCTCACGATACCGAGTCAGGTTGATGGTGACTTGGCTTTGTCCGCGTCGCTCCAACGGGATTCCCAACGCACGAACGTGCGGCAATCCTCCGCTCGACGCGCGGATGATGGCGGCGATGTTCCGAGCCGTCGACGGGTCGGACGAGGCCAGATTCACGTTGAAACGAACGAGTGGTTCTCTGACACCCGTGATCACGGCGCCCGCCGAGGGGTGGGGCGTCGGGGGGCCTTCGTCCGGCTTCCAGGCCGGGTCCTTCATCTTCTCTTGGAGTCCTTCGAACTGTCCTGCCCGAACTGCGGGCAGAGCGGAGCGCTCGACAGACGTAGCCGAGCGCTCATAGAAGAAGACGGGGACGCCGCGTGCGCCGATCTCGCGGCCGAACTCGCGACAGGCCTCGAGCGCGCACGCCTCCGAAGTGTTCGAAGACCGAACAAAGGGGACGACATCGAGCGCGCCGACCCGGGGGTGGACCCCTACATGGGTGCGGAGGTCGATCTCCGAGAACGCGACCTCGGCCAACGCGACCGTCGCCCTCATCACCGCGTCCGGCTCGCCACGATAGGCGAGGACGAGCCGATGGTGGTCGGGGTCCGCCGAAGCATGGAGAAGCTCTACGCCCGAGGACGCACGAACGGACTCGACAAGTCGCGAGATACGATCCGGATCTCGCCCTTCGCTGATGTTGGGTTCACAGAGCAACACGTCTACGCCTCGATATGATCGAGCGTCCCAGCAGCAGCCGACGAGAGTTCGCCGCTCTCCATGAGGCCGACGATGACGCCGATGTCGGGTGCGAGCGCTCGGTCGTCTCCGACAGGTTCGATGTGTTGTCGCAGCGTCTCGTACACGGGTCGCGTTCCGCGCCCCAGGCCGCTCGAGCCGCGATCGCGTAGATGAATCGCCTGGGCGGCCGACAGGTACTCGATGGCCAGAACGATCTTGACGTTGTCCAGAATCTCTCGCGTGTGACGCGCCGCGTTCGCGCCCATGCTCACGTGGTCTTCTTGGTTGGCGCTCGTGGGGATCGAATCGACCGAATCCGGGTGGGCCAGCGTTTTGTTGTCTGACACGAGCGCCGCGCCGGTGTACTGCGCGGACATGAGCCCTCCGTTCAGTCCGGGTCGAGGGGTCAGCATCGCTGGAAGTCCTCCGCTCAATTCCGGAGTCAGCATCCGAAAAACCCGCCGGTCGGAGATGTTCGCAACTTCGGCCATCCCGATCCCGAGCGTATCCAGCCACAACGCGGGTCCGGCGCCATGGAAGTTTCCGCCAGACACGGCCCCGCCAGGGCGATCGTCCGTATCCGGAAAAATCAGCGGGTTGTCGGAGGCTCCGTTCATGGCAGCCTCCACCCGGCCCCAGAGAAAGCCCACGAGATCGTGTATCGGTCCCAAGACCTGCGGCGTGCACCGTAGGCTATACGCGTCTTGCACTTTTTCGAGATCGGAGTCGATGAACTCGCTTCCCTCGAGGAGTGCTCGCAGTCGCGATGCACAGGCGATTTGCCCCGGCTGATTGTTCGCCGCATGGAGCGCCGGATCGAGCGCAGGCGACCGCGCTAGAAGTCCTTCGAAACTCAGAGCGGCAGCGATCTCGCCGTGACGCAGAAGCTGGCGTGCATCGTGGAGCGACAACGCGGCCCCGCCCACCATCATCGTCGTCCCGTTGGTGAGCGCCAAACCTTCCTTCGCTTGCACGCTGGGCCGATCGATCCCTGCCGCGGCCATCGCATCCGAACCGCTGAGCAGCCGTCCGCCAAACCAGGCCTCACCGCTATAGCTCGCCGCGGTATCCGCGGGTCCCTTGGTGGCTACGAGCGCCAGGTGGGCGAGTGGGGCGAGGTCGCCGCTCGCCCCAAGCGATCCTTTTCCTGGCACGACGGGGACGACGCCCGCATTGATCATCGCGATGAGGGTTTCGATGATCTCGGGTCGGACGCCCGAGGCGCCGAGCGCCAACGAGTTGGCGCGGATCAAGAGCATGGCGCGAACCCAATCGCGG
Organism: Gemmatimonadota bacterium; assembly: GCA_029262175.1. Classification (GTDB taxonomy): domain Bacteria; phylum Gemmatimonadota; class Gemmatimonadetes; order Palauibacterales; family Palauibacteraceae; genus Palauibacter. Next base: position 6,624 of record JAJCZV010000038.1, on the reverse strand, counting down.
GGAAGGGGATCCCCGACCCCGACCGCGCACTTCAGAATCACGTTTCGAGAGAGGGCCGCCGCGTCGTCCGGCGAGATCCGGATGTTCGCCAAGGATCCGTATCCGGTCGTGATCCCGTAGACCGGCGTGTCGGGACGCGCGAGCGCGGCATCCACCACTGCACGACTCGCGAGTACTCGGGCCAGGACATGGTCATCCAACCCTCCGACACTGCGATCACCGCGCGCCACGTCGACCAACTCTGCGATGGTGAGGGTCGAAGAGAGCGCCACCGAGTCCGTCGAAGCTTGTGGGACTGGGGCGAAACCGGAATCGGGGATACCCGTCACGCATCTTCCTTGGCTAGAAGGTCGCCGAACTCGGAGGGGTGCATTCGCTTGCCGACGAAGAAGCGCCCGAAGTCCGCGTACTCGGCGCTCGCCTCATCGTATCGCATTTCGGAAATGATGTTTTTGAACTCGATCGGATCCGGCGCCCACAGCGTCACAGCCCACTCCCAATCCGCCAGGCCCATCGAGCCACTGATGACCTGACTGATCCTGCCGGCGTACTGTCGTCCGATCGATCCATGTGCGCTCATGAGGGCGGCGCGCTTTTGCAACGAGAGCGTATACCAGTTCTGCCCCGAGGAGCGGCGTTTGTCCATCGGATAGTAGCACACATAGGGCATCGCTTCAGGCTGGACCGGATAGAGCCGTTTCTTGATGTAACTCTGCTCGCGTTGGCCCTCGAGCTCTCGGTCCAAGGCGGAGTTCCAGGCCTCGCGGTCGGCGGGTTCTACCGTCTCGGCGAGCGTCGCCGTGAGCGCATAGAGGCCCATCTCGACGACCGAGATGTACTCCTGTTCGAGTGACAGAAAATCGCCCAGCGCCGAAAGCTGTATCTCATGCCCCGCCTGGATGAGTCCCTCGAGATCGGGACGGAAATGCAGCAACATGACGTCGATGCCACCCCCCGCGATCCGGTAGGCTCCCGACCACCCCATCTCGCCGGGCTCTGCCCGTTTTGCCAGTAGATCGCCAAACTCGCGTAGCATCTCTACCGCGTCCGGCGGCTCGAGCAGTTTTAGGGCCGACCATTCGATGCGAAACAACTGATGGAGCACGTACCACCCCTCCAGAGTCGCGGGTGCGATCTGAGCGGGATTCGCGGACGGAGAAGGCGGAGCGGGCGTCGGAGGTCTTTTCATAGTCGGGGCGCAAGCTGGAGATACAGTCTCAACGCCGCAACAGGCGCGTGGGGCCTCCGTGACGATCGGGTCACCAGCGGCGACGGCCAAGTCCATGGCCCGCATTTGATTGCGCGGACCTACGCGGGGTCTCCGGCTTGACATCGGGGTGTTGCATCGACTCGTTGGGGCTTCTCTGCCGACGCGTCCGATCGGCCGAAGACCCGAGTGGCCCAACCGGTTGTCAAATAATGCGCTGACGCCCCCGCCGAGTCGCACTCGATAGGGGGCATACGGCTTGCTCCTCGGAACCCCGAACGCGAACAACCGATCGGGACCGGGGGGGCCAGTGCCAGGAACGACCCAACTCAATGCAGGGCGCGGACTTCGACGTAGTCTGCGATGTCGCCGCGGTCAGAGTGCGGTCGAATTCGTCCTCGCGATTCCGATGGTGATCGTGGTCTTGGCCGGGATCGTGGAATTTGGGCGTCATTATCACGCCAAGCTGACCCTCCGCCATGCCGTTTCCGAAGCCGGCCGCTTTGCCGTCACGGGTCAAACGTCGCTGGACTCGCTTGGGAATCCACTCACTCGCGCCGAGTCGATCGTACAAAAAATCCAGTCGTCTGCTTCCGGCCTCAACGTCTTGGTGACCGACCTCAATATCAATCCGCCCGACGGCGGCAGTCCCGGTCAGGTGGTCACGATCGACGCGACCTATCGCTTCTACTTCGTCATGCCTGGGATCAAGCAGCTCTTTTCAGGAGGCTACGTCGATTTCACCACGGCGACTTCCGTATACAACGAGCCCTTCTGATGACGAATACGAGAAGACGTACGCTCCTCGGTCAACTCGGCAAGGACACGCGGGGCGTCGAGCTCGTAGAACTCGTGCTGGTGCTTCCGGTTCTCCTGACGGTGGTCTTTGGCCTGCTCGAGTTCGGAAGCGTATTCGATCGACAACACGTCGTCTCGGGACTCTCTCGCGAAGCCGCCAACATCGCTTCGCGCGGAGCATCGCTCGATTCAGTGGTTCAGATCACGATTACCAACGGCAGCTCGATCGGAATCGGCCCCGTTGGCGCCGTCATCGCGAGTCAAATCGATGTGATCTCTGGCATCCCCCAAGTGGTCAGTCAACGGATGGGTGGTGGTTTGACGGTGCCGAGTAAAGTGGGTCTCCCGGGGGCACAGGCCACGCCCTTCGTCGGCAACGGACTCTCGAACGGCAAGAGCTATTACGTCGTCGAAATCTTTCTTCCGTACCAGCCCTTTACGCCACTGCGAGCGCTCATCGCGCCTGTGATACCGGACACGCTCTATGACCGAACGATCTTCTAAGTCCTGCAGACGGCTCAGGGCCGTCTCTCGAGATGAACGCGGCGCGATCGTCGTGTTCATGGTGGTCTCCTTGGCCGTCATGATGGGCGCCACAGGTCTCGCCGTTGACTTGGGCAGAGGCTATGTGGAGCGCGTGCGGCTTTCGCGCGCCGTCGACGCGGCGGCGTTGTCGGCCGCCCGAGTGCTCCGACAAGGCCAGGGGGCGGCGACCACCGAGGCGAACGCCATCGCTCGGTCGAACGGTATCGTCAACGGCACGAGCGGCGTCACGACCTCGATCGCCTTTGGCGTCAACGCGCTGGGCGAGAACACCGTCACCTACACCGCGACGCGTTTGGTGCCGACGATCTTTATGCGGTTTCTCGGTCAAACCCAGATCGACATCGGTGTGGCCGCCACTTCGGCGATTCCCCCGGTAGATCTCGTTTTGGTCTTGGATCAATCCGGTTCGCTCGGGACCGCTGGCGCATGGGATGATCTTCAGGCGGCAGCGACGACGTTCGTCCAGCAGTTCGACGACCTTATCGATCAGGTCGCGTTGGTCTCGTTTCAGACCAGAGCGAACACGTGGAACCCCTTGGCCCCCAACTTCACCACCCCGATCGTCAATCAGATCGCCCTGCTAAACTCTGCCGGATGGACGAACACCGGCGAGGCGATACGGCTGGGAGGGCTCGAGCTCAGCGGTCCGGCGGCCCGGCCGAACGCGGCCAAGGTGGTCGTGTTCTTTACGGACGGGCGTCCCACCGCCTTCCGCGGCGTGTTCGGACTGCCCGGGCTTGAGCAAGATCGAATCGGCGTTCACAACCAGCTGCCGTCGGCGAGGGTCCGGGGATACATCAATAATCCCGATGGGATCCCGATGTCCGGCAGCCCGTCGATCGATGGGTGCAACAACGTCGTGGTGTGCTTTGGGATGGTGGACGCAGACTTCCGAAACTTCAGCTATAACAACGGTCTCATCGAAGCGGACGCAGTGCGGGCCCAGGGCCACTTCGTTTACTCGATTGGTCTGGGCGATCCATCGCTGGGGCCGGAGTGGCAGCCGGATCTCGACTACCTGATGAGGATCGCAAACGAGGGTGGAGTTTCAGATCCGGCGCAGCCACAGGGGCAGATGTTCTTCGCGCCGAGCGCGGCGGACTTGGCGACGGTGTTCAATCAGGTCGCGAACGCGTTGCTGGTCCGACTCGCGAGTTAGTCGGCGTCGACGGACCGGCGGGATCTAGCTGAACGGTCCGGCGAGTTCGGGGAAGCGGTAGACGACCACGCCGCTGTTTGGCGCATTGTCGACATCGACGTATCCCTTCGCGACCATCTCGCGCAGGATCTCCTCGACTTGCTCGAACGTGAGGCCCGTCGACACCACGCCTTGCGTGACCGTGATTGCGCCGCCGTTTGCTTGAGCCGCCTTGAGCAAGAGCTGCTGCAGGTTCTGAGGCTGGGGCAGGCGGGGACTCGCGACGGATTGACCCGGTTGCATCTGACGCGCGATCCGCGGGTGCGGTAGGTAGCCCTCCCGAACATTGGCTTCTTTCACCAACCCCTTCATTCGGATCAGGTCGACGAACTGACCGATGCCGAAGAGCCCGAAGGTCAGCAGCCAGAGGATCCCCGTCCCGTACTTGCCGAGATACAGGCGGTGGACGCCGCCGAGCCCAAAGAACATCAGGCACCAGAGACCGTATCCGATCCCGTCCTTGTACATCCCGTCCATCTCGGCCGCGGAGGGAGCCTGCGGGTGGAGGGGTGCGGCGGGTTGCAAGGGAACCACGGCATACGGAGGGAAGCTCCCCTCCGGGTTTACCCGGCCCGGCTCGTTCGGCTGTTCGTTCATGCCTGCTTCCTACGCACCAACCACCCCAATGGTTTCCTCGAGGCCCGAGGCCGTATTTGGCCCGTGCTGCAACCAATGGACCAGCCGGCCCATCGGCGCGCGAACGTTACCGCGGTCCGCCAAAGGTTGCACCCCCCGTCAGGCGATCTACATTGTGTGTTGTCCGTCCAGTATACACGGCGGCGGACCCTCGTGGTGGGCGTAGCTCAGTTGGCAGAGCGCTAGGTTGTGGTCCTGGAGGTCGCGGGTTCGAGCCCCGTCGCTCACCCTCCTTACTATCTCGATGATTCTCGTCCGTCCTCCCGAAGCCCTCTGACGTTCGAGAGCCCGTCGCATCCCGGCGGAGCCGTCGGTAGGATGCAGTCTCAGCCCCCCACCCCCTCTGATCGAGAAAACTGCTATGCCGGATGCGCGAGTGCGTGGAAGACCCATCAACGTCGGGTCCTGGACCGACATGCCCGATCGAGTTCCGACCTATGCGCTCGTGGAGGGGGTGGATCTGGTCGTCCTCAGATACGGGAGCGAAGTCTCGGCGCTCTACGGTCGCTGTCTTCACCGCGGCGCCCTGCTTTCGGATGGACACGTGGACGGCGACGATCTGATCTGTGGCGTACACGGATGGGACTATCGCGTCGACACCGGCGTCAGTTCGTACAACAACGATGAGTGGCTGCAGAAGTTCGACGCGTGGGTCGACGAAGCGACCGATGCGGTCTACGTCGATGCCGCCGAGATCGCGGCTTGGGCGGAACAGCACCCTCAACCCTACGACCGCGACGCGTATCTCGGACTGTACCAGGACTACCAGGGGACCCCCGCCGAGCCCTTCAACAAGCACATCCAACACCTCTCGAAGCACGGACTCGAAAAAGTAGGTCATCACGGTCCGGTCTCGGCCATGGGGATCCCGCTTACGGACCTCCCGAGATGGGATGACATCCAGATTCTCACGGCGCAGTTGGCGACGCGACCTCTGTTGGATGACGAACCCGTCGGGACCGATCTCGTGATCGGCCCCAAAGCCCAGAAGCCGCTCCGACTCCAAATCCCTCTGTTCGTGTCCGACATGAGTTTTGGTGCGTTGTCGGAGGAGGCCAAGACGGCTTTGGCCTTGGGCGCCGAACGTGCCGGCACGGGGATCTGCTCCGGCGAGGGGGGGATGCTCCCGGAAGAACAGGCAGAGAACTCTCGGTATTTCTATGAGCTCGCGTCGGCGCGCTTCGGCTGGTCGCTCGACAAGGTTCGCGACGTGCAGGCCTTTCATTTCAAAGGGGGGCAGGGCGCCAAAACCGGGACGGGCGGTCACCTCCCCGGCGAGAAAGTGGTCGGCAAGATCGCCGAAGTGCGGGGTCTCGAACCGGGGACGCCGGCGATCAGCCCTTCGACGTTTCCGGACATCGTAACCGTGGAAGACTTCCGCGAGATCGCGGAGACGGTCCGAGAGAAGAGTGGCGGGATCCCCATCGGGTTCAAGCTTTCGGCGCAGCATATCGAAGCCGACATCGATTTCGCTCTGGACGTGGGGACCGACTATATCATCCTCGACGGTCGAGGTGGGGGGACGGGTGCCGCTCCGGACCTGTTCAAGAGCAATATTTCAGTACCGACCATTCCCGCGTTGGCACGGGCGCGGCGTCACCTCGATGCGAGCGAAGCGGGGGACGTTACGCTGATCATCACGGGTGGGCTGCGAACCGAGTCCGACTTCCTGAAGGCCCTCGCGCTGGGGGCCGACGGCATCGCCATCTCGAACGCGGCGATCCAAGCCATCGGGTGTCTGGGCATGCGGGCGTGTCACACGAACAACTGTCCGGTCGGAATCGCGACTCAAAAGAAGGACTTGCGAGCGCGGTTGGTGATCGAGGAGTCCGCGCGACGACTGACGCGCTTTTTCGAGGCCACGACCGAACTCATGCAGGTGATGGCCCGGGCCTGCGGCCACCGGCACCTGAGCGAATTCCGCCCCGAAGACCTGACGACCTGGGATCAGGACATGGCCGCCCTTACCGGACTCCGCTTTGGCGGCGTGGGCGGCGCCTGAGCCGAGCCTCGCCCGGGGCCCAGCCCCCGCGGGGTTCAGCGCCCTAACACGACCCGGCGGCGGATGTTGACATGCCCTGCCTTGATCCGTAAGGTATGGGCTCTCGCGGGAGGGCGCGTGCGCCTTCCCGCGTTGCTATTTGACAAGATGGTGTGAGTGACTTGTGGGCCCAATCGAGAGTTGCGGGCAACACTTCCTGTGACTCGATGGGAAAACAAAGTGTAATTCCGAACGCGA
>JAJCZV010000037.1 GCA_029262175.1 Gemmatimonadota bacterium | reverse complement strand
TTTGCCGGCTCGACCGAACTCGGCCTGACCGAGGTGATCGAGCAGGCCATCGAGATCGGACACCGCGTCGACGGCGTGATGTTGTCGTCGGAACCCTTCTTTGACATCGGGGCACCGGAGCGACTCCAGGCTGCGCGGCGACGCGCGGACGACGCGGCTCACGAAGGGTCCTAGCCCTGTGGTCGGCTTGCTCGACCCGGCGGTCCAGCCGACCTTCTGTCCCCGTGACCGACCAAACGCTCTATATCCTGACGATCTTGTGCCTCGTCATCGGCTTCACCGAATGGTTGGTGCGTCGGACGTGGCTCCGTCATGTCGGAACGGCCCTTCTCGTGATCGTCTTTACCGCGGTGATCGCGAACCTGGGCGGCCTGCCAACAAGTTCGACCCCCGCCAATCCGGTCCCGGTGTACGACGCGGTGTTCGGCACGGTGGCGCAGCTCGCCATCGTGTGGCTGCTCTTGAAGGTCAACCTCAAGGACGTTCTTCGGGCCGGCGTGCCCATCATTTCGCTATTCCTGATCGGCTCGCTTGGAACGGTGGTCGGCGTGCTCGTGGCGATGTGGGTTGTCGATGGACCGGAGCGGATCGGTCCCCTCTACAACGCGCTCGGTGGGATGTTCACGGGCACGTACACTGGCGGAAGCGTCAACTTCAATGCGGTCGCGATCGAATACGACGTGATGCGCGAAGCGGTCCTCTTTGGCGGCGCGGCCGCGGTCGACTCGATCATGACGACGATCTGGATGGCCGCGACGATCGCCCTTCCGCGTTGGCTGCGCCCGCGTTGGCCAACCCGAGAACAGGCGCCGAGCGTCACGGCGGGTGGCGAAAGCGCTCCGTTGGCGCCCGATCTTGGAGTCGAGGAGGATACCGAGGCCATTCACCCCGTCGATCTCGCCATCGTGATCGGGATCGGCTGCGGCACGCTCTGGGCCTCCAATCAGCTCACGAGCTTCCTCGCCGGTGTCGGTATCGATGTGCCCTCTGTCCTGATCCTGACCGTGATCGCGCTCATCCTGGCGCAGTTCCGGGCTGTGACGAGCCTAGCGGGCAGCCGCACTCTCGGCATGTACGCGATCTTCTTGTTCCTTTGTGTCATCGGTGCCTACTGCGATGTGGGTGCGCTTGCGGCCATCGGCGGGCTCGGCCTGACGCTACTTCTGTTTGCCTTTACACTCGTGGTCGTCCACGGCTTGATCACGTTCGGCGCAGCACGAGTGCTCAAACTCGATGTCGATATGGCGGCGGTCGCGTCGCAGGCCAACGTAGGGGGGGGAGCGAGCGCGCTTGCCCTTGCAAGGAGCCTTGGGCGTAGCGATCTCGTTCTTCCCGCCGTTCTCATCGGATCTTTGGGGACGGCCCTCGGTACTTTCTTAGCGTTTTTGGTGGCGCGCACTCTGTTGCCCGGACTGCTCGGGTAGCGGTCGAGCCCTCATCTTTTCTTCTATCGAACCAGAGCAACCATGACACAGGTTTCGAGGCCAACGCTTGTCGCGCTCGGCAAGGCCCTCACCTCCTCGTCGATCATCGGCCTTCTCGTGTTGCTGTCCGTTTTGGTGCCGACCGGCCTGCGGGCGCAGAGCTACGACGTGGTCCTGTCGGGCGGACGCGTAATGGATCCAGAGTCCGGGCTCGACGCGATCCGCCACCTCGGAATTCGCAACGGTGAGATCGTTGCGGTGTCTGCCACGCCGCTTGAAGGCGAGACCGTCGTCGACGTGTCCGGTCTGGTCGTGGCTCCGGGCTTTATCGATTTGCACGCACACGGGCAAGATCTGTTTAGCAGCCGCCTCCAAGCGCAAGACGGCGTCACGACGGCTCTCGAACTGGAGGGCGGCGCGGCCGACGTCGATCAATGGTATTCGGCGCGCGAGGGGAGACGGGTCATTCACTACGGTGCCTCCGCTTCGCACGGTCGTGCGCGCGCCGCGGCTTTGGGCGGGCAAGAGGCGGCGGTGCGTGAGCCCGCAGGTCTCGAGCACATATCGCTCATGGAGAACCGTCTGAGGCAGGAACTCGCCAAGGGCGCCCTCGGCATCGGGTACGGGATCCAATACACCCCGGGCGCCCGACGCGAGGAGATCTATCGAATGTTCGAACTCGCCGCCGAGGAGAACGTCACCAACTTCGTTCACATCAGATATGCGGGCATGGTCGAGCCCGGCAGCGGTTTGGAGGCGGTGCACGAGATGGTGGCGAACGCGGCCGGCACCGGCGCGAGCGTGCACATCGTACACGTCGGCTCCAGCGGTTTGCGACAGGTGCCGACCATTCTGCAGACGATCGAAGGGGCGCAAGAACGCGGGTTGGATGTGACGACCGAGGTGTACCCCTATACGGCCGCGTCCACCGGGATCAACGCGGCCATCTTCGACCCGGGTTGGCGGGCTCGAATGGGATCCGACTATGGGGACATCGAGTGGGTGGCGACGGGTGAGCGGCTCGACTCGCTGACGTTTCACCAACGACGCGAAGAGGGCGGCACCATCATCGCCCACATCATCCCGCGGGAAATGGTCGAGATCGCGCTCGCGCACCCGCTCGTGATGGTCGCCAGTGACGGCGTTCGGTTTGTGAACGGCCGTGCGCACCCGCGCGGCGCCGGGACGTTTGCACGCGTCCTCGGTAGGTATTCCCGCGACCAGAATGTGCTGCCTCTCATGGAGGCGATCCGCAAGATGACGCTCATGCCGGCTCAACGTCTCGAGACGATGCTGCCGGAGATGAACAACAAGGGGCGAATCAAGGCGGGCGCTGACGCAGACATCACCGTGTTCGATCCGGACACCGTCATAGACAACGCCACGTTCGCCGAGCCGGCCCAAGCTTCTTCTGGGATCATTCACGTCTTGGTCGACGGCACGTTTGTTCTACGCGACGGAGTGCTGGACGAATCTGCGTTCCCGGGCAAACCCATGCGCCGGGGTCACTAGCCCGCCCGCCATTCACGAGAGTCGAACTCGCCCGTAGATTGGGGGCTGTTTCTTCCCTCAACCGCCCGAGGTTTGATCTATGTGGATGCCCGTCACGCACCGAGATGTCCAGCCAACGCGAATTGTGGTGGCGCTGGCCGCTGTCGGACTGGTCTGTTTCGGCTCGAACCCGCTCGGTGCTCAGACCGCCGCCGACACGGCGAACGAGCCCTCGGGCCTGTTCGGCCAAATGGCCTGGCGCAACGTCGGACCGCTGAGAGGCGGTCGGGCGCCCGCGGCCGCGGGTGTCCCCTCCGACAAGCTCACCTATTACTTCGGGTCCGCTGGCGGTGGGGTGTGGAAGACCGAAGATGCCGGCACAACCTGGCGCAACATCACCGACGGATTCTTCAACACCGCGTCCGTCGGGGCGGTCGCCGTCTCCGAGGCAGATCCCAACGTCATCTACGTCGGGATGGGAGAGCACTCGGTCCGCGGGGTCACGACATCTCATGGCGACGGCGTCTATAAATCGACGGATGCCGGCCGGACGTGGCAGCACCTCGGCTTGGAGCCCACGCGCGCCATCTCTCGCATTCGGATCCACCCGCGCGACCCAGACCTCGTTTATGTGGCGGCGCAGGGCGCCCCGTTCGCGCCTTCCGCCGAGCGCGGGATCTATCGCTCCGAGGACGGCGGCGAGAACTGGGAGCTCGTGTTGCACGTGGACGAAACGACGGGCGCTTCGGATCTCTCCATGGATCGGACGAACCCCAGAATTCTTTACGCGTCGATGTGGGACCATGATCGTGATCCGTGGGTCGTCCGCAGCGGCGGACCCGGCTCGGGCTTTTGGAAGTCGACCGACGCGGGCGACACGTGGGCGGAGATCAACGAGGGCCTGCCGGATCTGATGGGGAAGACCGCGATCGATGTGTCTCCCGTCGATCCCGATCGAGTGTGGGCGCTGATCGAGGCGGAAGAGGATGTGGACGGCGTGTATCGATCCGATGATGGCGGTGCCTCGTGGTCGCTGATGAGTTCCGAACGCGAGCTGCGCGGCCGCGCCTGGTACTACATCGAGTTGTACGCCGATACGGAGGATCGAGAGACCGTTTACGTCATGAACTCGCCCTTCCTCCGGTCGATCGATGGAGGCCGGACGTTTCAAACGATTCAGACACCGCACGTCGATCATCACGACCTGTGGATCAACCCCAATGACAGTCGGGTGATGATCTCCGCGAACGACGGTGGCGCGACCATCTCGTTCAACGCGGGGGAGACGTGGTCGACACAGGAAAACCAACCGACCGCACAGATCTACCGTTTGAACGTCGACAATCAGTTTCCGTACCGGCTCTATGGCGGCCAACAGGACAACACCAGCGTCGCGATCGCGGGTTGGGCGACGCATTCCGGCGGTATCGACTGGAAGGATTGGTTCGATGCGGGCGGAGGCGAGTCCGCGTGGGTGGCGTTCGATCCCGACGACCCGCGTTTCCTCTATGCGACTTCGATCCAGGGCATCATTACGGAGTTGGATACGGAGCTGTGGTCTGCGCGTAGTGTCCAGGCCTATCCCCAGTTCCAACTCGGGATGGACGCGGAGGACATGCGATACCGCTGGAATTGGAATGCCCCGGTCGTGGGGTCACCGCACGATCCCCAGATCATCTATCACGGCGCACAGCACCTGCTGCGTTCCCGTGATCGCGGAGTTAGCTGGGAAGAGATCTCCCCCGATCTCACTCGGAATCAACCAGAGAGACACACGCCAGGCGGCATTCCGTTTACCAACGAGGCGGCGGGCGGCGAGGTATACAACACCATCTTCACCGTGGCCGAGTCCCCTCACGAGGCGGGAACGATTTGGGTCGGCACCGATGACGGCTTGGTGCAACTCACGCGCGATGACGGCGCGAGCTGGACGGACGTGACGCCGGCTGGAATGGGGGAGGGACTCGTGAACTCGCTCGAGGCCTCTCCGCACGAACCGGGCGGTGCGTATATCACGCTCAGCCGCTACAAGTTCGACGACTACGCACCGTACATCTACAAGACATCGGACTACGGTCAGAGCTGGCAGCGAATCGACACGGGCATTGCAGCCGAGGCGTGGGCGCGCGCCGTTCGCGAAGACCCGGAACGTCGCGGTCTGCTATACGCCGGCACCGAGCTTGGAATGTATGTGAGCTTTGACGATGGAGCGGCGTGGGAGTCGCTCAAGCTCAACTTGCCGTTGACCCCGATCACCGATCTGCGGGTTCAGGCCGGTGACCTGATCGCGGCGACTCAAGGCCGCGCGTTTTGGATTCTCGACGACGTCACGCCGCTACGTCAGCACGACCGAGCACTGAGCGCGGGCGGTACACATTTGTATACACCTGCGCGGGCGTACCGGGTGAACCAAGGTCTCGGCGGTTCGGTCGGTCCGGTGCCGCAGGGACAAAACAAGACGCTCGGCGCGACGATCGATTATGTGGCCGATCCGACCCTCGAGGACGTCAGCCTCACGCTCGAGATTCTCGACGCGAGCGGGGGCCTGATCCGGACGTTCACGACCGACACCACGACGAATGCCGATGGGAGTCGCTTTACGACCGCGCCCGCCAAGCCCGGGCACAACCGGCTTCACTGGGACCTCCGGGTCGAAAGCGCCGCGCCGATCGCCGACGCCTTCAGCTTCTTTGGTCAGGCCGGTGGATATCGGGTCATGCCGGGGACCTATACCGCGCGACTGACGGTGGAGGACGCCGCACCGCAAAGCGCTTCCTTCGAGGTACGCGGAGACCCCAGAATCCCAGCCTCCCAGACCGACTTCGCGGCCAACCAACGGTTTCTCGAGACGGTCTTCCGGGCCGTCGCGGAGCTGCACGATGGCGTGAACGAGATCCGAGATGTCCGCTCCCAAGTGAACGGCGTGGTCCAGCAAGCGAACAGGGCCGAGCTGTCTGGCGCCGCGACGCTCGAGGAGGCCGGGACCGTTCTGGCCGACTCGATCACGGCCCTCGAGGACCGGCTCTTTCAAAAGCGACGCGCGGCGCAGCAGGACATGGTTGCCTACGAAGCGTTGCTCAACATGCAGCTCAATTCTTTGATCGGTGAGGTGGACGGAACGGATCTTCCACCCCGCGCGGGCGTGATCGAACGGCTGCAAGACCTCGAAGTCGAGTGGCGCGACGCGCAGACCGCTCTCAATCGTGTGTTGGGTGAGATGCTCGATGCGTTCAACCAGCTCGCGCGCGACTCCGGCGTCCCAGCCATCATCACTCGAACCCAACGGCGAACCGTGTCCTAAACGAGCCGATTTCGGGCCTCGTCACGTGTTTCGCGCAAAAGGGATCGCCGTGTGAAGAATGTTCTAAAGGAAGTTCACGGTCGCTCGCTGTGGCAGGTCGTTGGTCTGTACCTGGGAGCGTCGTGGCTCGTGTTGCAGATTTCGCAGACGCTCACGGAGGGTCTTGGCCTTCCGGATTGGGTGGTGCCGTTCGCCCTGATCCTCCTTGGGATCGGTTTCCCGGTCGTCTTGGCAACGGCCATCCTCCAGCGGGGTCTGAAGACGAGGGCGGCCGAGCCCGCGCCACAGTCCCTCGCCGACGAGCCGTCGGGGGCGATGCGTTTGTTTACGTGGCGCAGGGCGCTTCTCGGCGGCTTGGTCGCGTTTACCTTCCTCGCGATTCTCTCGACGGCGTGGGCGTTGATGCGCAGTCTTGGCATCGGGCCGGCGGGCACGTTGGTCGCCAAGGGCCTTCTAGATGAGCGCGGGCAACTCGTCCTGGCGGATTTTACCGACCGAGCCGGTGATCCCGATCTCGCGGTCAGCGTGACCGAGGCGCTTCGTGTGGATCTGGCGCAGTCCACGGCGTTCCGGCTCGCCGAGACCTCGCTGATCGCGACGGTTCGCGAACTCATGGAGATCCCGGTCGATGCGCCGCTGGACGAAACGTCTGCACGGCAACTCGCCCAGCGCGAAGGCCTCAAAGCGGTGGTCGCTGGTGACATCTCCCGAGTTGGAGATGGGTACCTCCTGGTGGGTCGCGTCGTGAACGTGAATGGCGATGTGTTGGTGACTCAGCGCGCGACCGCCGATGGCTCGGCGGATCTCCTCCGCGCGATCGACGAGTTGTCCAAAGATCTCCGCGAGCGCATCGGTGAATCGCTTCGAGACATCCGCGCCGAGCCTCCGCTCGAGCGGGTGACGACCTCGAACCTGGAAGCCCTGCGACTCTACTCTCGAGCGGCTCAAGCTCTCGATCGAGCCGACTACGAGACCGGTCTCCCCTTGATCGAACGGGCGGTGGCGCTCGACACGGCGTTCGCGGCGGCGCACCGAAAAATGGGGGTCGCCCTCGGCAACCGGGGAGAGCAACGCGCGCTGCGCATAGAGGCCCTCACAAAGGCCTATGCGTACCGGGACCGGCTGACGTCGCGCGAACGCCTATTGGCCATCGCGAGCTACCACACGAGCGTGACGCAGGACGACGAACAGGCGCTCGCCGCCTACGAATCGATGCTGGTGGCCGATTCCATGGATCACCAAGCCCT
>JAJCZV010000036.1 GCA_029262175.1 Gemmatimonadota bacterium | reverse complement strand
CCAAGTACCAGCGCGTAGGCGAGCAGGTAGTACATCGCCACCGGAGATCGCTTTCGCATCGACCACAACCCCAGGCCGATCGCGCCGATCAGCAGCGGGGCCCAAACGAGGTTGTCCCACTGAGTGCGATCGGTGAGTGGGAGCGCGAAAGCCTCTGGCAATTGGCTCGCAAGGACGACACGAGCCTTCGTCACGATGGCCTCGACGAGGGCCCCGACAAAGGAGACTTCCTCGAGCTGGTAGGCGGCGAATCGGGAAGCGTAACCAGCGCTGGGATCGGCGGTCTCCTGCACGGTCCAAAGCAGCCATCCGCCTACACCAATCACGGCCGCGATCCCGAGCGCAGCGGCGGCCGCCCAACGACGCCTGAACAACCAATGGAGCCCAATCGCGACGATCACCGCCACACCCGCTGTGCGCGTGAGCGCGCACAGCACCGCGCAAGCGATCGCGAGGGCGATGCCGGCGCGATCGGTACGCCGATCGGCGAACCAGATCGCACTCGCTGCAAAGAACATCATCGGTGCTTCAGACATCATCCGGCCGGCGTACGTCAGAAGGTGTGGGTTCGTGACCAGGACGAGGGTAATGAGGGCGGCAACGCGCGCGGAGCTGTGAATCGTGACGAGGTGCGCCACGATGCCGAGAGCCGCCACCATCAAGAGCACGTTGAGAGCTGACAACGTGCTCACTCCGTCCCCCAGGGCTCCTCCCCACATTGAAAGCAAGACGGGATACACGGGCGGGTAGGTCGTGTGCGGCGGGATCCCCACGAGGAAGAGATCGTGGTACCGTAACCCCCGCACGGCCTGCGCAAGCAGCGCATAGTCCGCGTCATCTCCACCCCAGAAGATCGCGGTTTGACGGTAGTAGAACGCGAATCCGGCGAATGCGACGAGCCCAAACGCAGTGAGCAAGCGCCACAGGCGATCGTCCGTCGAGCCAGCGTCTGCCCCAGTGCCCATGTGAGACCTGCTCATGAGGAAACCAAGGCGGTGTCGCCCCGGATGGGGACCTTAGAGATCGAGTGCTGATCGACCTGGTAAGCGACATCCGCAACGCCTCGTACCGCGTCGTGGTGTGAAACGGCAAGAATCGTGACGTCGCCTCGAAGCTTCCCGAGCGTTTCGAGGATCGCCGCTTCGGTCCTCGTATCCAGTCCTGTCGTCGCCTCATCGAGCAAAAGGATCCTCGGGTTGCCGATCAAGGCGCGCGCGAGCGCGATCCTCTGCCGCTGACCCCCGGATACCTTCGCGCCGCGCTCACCCAAAACGGTATGGAGTCCTTCGGGCATCTGATCGACAAACGTCGACGCGTCCGCTTGTTCGAGGGCTCTTCGAACCTCCGCCTCCTGAACGTCTCCGGATCTGATCCATACGTTCCGGAGCACGGTGTCATGAAAGAGGACGGAGTCCTGAGGCACGTACCCGATTTGTCGACGCCAGGACCGCATGTCTACATCGACTAGATCGACGCCGTCGATCAGAACGCGCCCCGATGTGGGTTGGTGAAGTCCAGAGACGAGGTCCAGGATGGTCGTCTTGCCCACGCCCGAGGGCCCCAAGAGCGCAACGAAAGCCCCGGCCGGGATCTCGAAGGAAATGTCGTTGAGGATCGCCCGAGGCCCGTAGGAGAACGACACCGCCTCCGCTACGAGCGACCGTTCCAGGCGTGGGGCCGGTTGTGAACCGGTCACCCGTTCGGCCATCTGCTCGGCGTCCGCGATCAGAGATTCGAGAGACCAATACGCGCTCTCGCCCGCCGCCATCGACTCGTACTCGACCTGCACAAAGTGAAATCGACCCGCGAGTCGATGAAACAAGAACGCGATGACGAGAACCTCGGTGAACGCGAGTCCGCCAAAGGTCACGGCGCCGTATAGGCCGGCGGCAATGATTACGATGAGCAGCGGCTCTTGAAACGACCGGAGCGACTCGTCTGCCGTCACCATGCGCCGCTCGGCGGTCTGAAGCGCGTGTATGTCGCCGCCAACGAGCGCCTCGAATTTCTCTTCTCGTCCCATCGCCTTGATCGGCTTGACGCTCTGCAACGCATCGGTCAAACCGCTCAAGAGCGATTTCATGCTTCGAGTTTGGTCGCCTCCTGCGGCGCGCCCCATCCCTACGAAAGAACTCAGGGCCGTGGCGGCCAACCCACCAAGAAGCAACGAGGCCAGCCCGATCTTCCACGAGATGGCGAGGATGAGGCCTGCGTAGATGGGGATTTGGACCACGCCTGCGAGCGCCGTGCAGCCGCGTCGATAGGCCACTGCGGCGCGCTGCGTCTCGGTACTCATGGCGTTGGTAAAGAAGCCGCTGGGCTGGCTGGTGAAATAACTCCAGCGAACGTTCATGAGCGCGCGTACCAGACGCTCGCGAAGATCACGCGCGACGTTGGCGACGCCAAACCCCACCTGCCGCATGGCGAGCCAGCGAAATCCGGCTTTTAAGAAGATCGCGACGACGACCAGCGCGAGCAGAGCAGGGAACGTCGGCGCGATTCCAATGGTGCTCAGTAGACCATACACGGCTCGGCTGATGGCGTCCGGCCCAACCCCGTCTTGGATTCCGGCGGCCGGATCGATCCCCAAACTGAGCGCTGGGAGCAACGCTGAGATCCCGACGCCCTCGAACACCCCGGCGACGATCAGGAGCCCTATCGTGGAGATGGTCCGTCGGGGGTAGGCGCGCGCGAACCGAGTTAGGAAGTCGTGGCTCTGTGGGTTTATCAAGGGTCGACGATCCGACAGCGCTGTGCGAGAATCTCGAACATCACACTCAACTGTCCTCCCGAGCACATCTCATGCCCTGTAAAGGAGTTGCGACCCATCCGCCGCTGAGGTGCTGGGTGTGCACGGATATGGGGGGGCGTCCGCCGCCGTATCCTAGTCGATCGTCGCTACTTAGCCTATCCGATGATCCGCGTCGCCGGATCATCAGCGGCGACGCCGCTGCGCGAGAACGCGGCTCGGAGGCAAGAAAAACCGGCCACGGTCTGTTGACCGTGGCCGGCATCCGACATTTCCCCCGACTGGGGCCCTGCAGGGACCTAGTTGCGCACGCCAGCTGTCTTCTGGGCGATTCGAGCCTCATCGGCTCCCACGCCGCCAGGAATGCTCGCGGTACAGGTGATCGGAATCTTGGGGGTTCGACTCGACTTGAAACACCCGCCATATACGTTGCCTAGCGTCGAGACTCCGTAGTAGTTCGAGAAGCCAGAAGGCGACAGCGTGTCAAGGAAGGTCGACTGGCCCTCCACCTTGATGTTGTCCAGGAACAGGCTCCCGTTGGACGACGGCGGGGTGTTCCCGAAGTTGATCCAGTTTTGGGTCCGGCTTCGGATCGTGAGCCCGGTGATCGCAAGCCTGTCCGGCGCCCCGAGGATCTGCAGCGACTTCCCGTCGCCGCCGGGCCAGCCCTTGGAGTCCGGTCCGATGTCGTAGATCAGATTGTCCTGGTACAGCGCGTCGTGGTTTCGGACCTGGGTGCCGCTGCCCGAGACCGCCGGAATGTTGATTCCGTTGCGCGTGTTATGAATGATATTCCACCGAACCGTGGTGTTGTCGGTTCCGCAGGCGACCATCGCCGGGCTACCCGCGATCGGTGCCTGACCGCACGCGCCACCCTGCGCGGCTGACTTGTTCAAGATCCCGAACTCGCCCCCTTCGATCACGTTTGCTTCGATCAGAATGCGGTGACAGTCCTTGGTCTCGATTCCAGCCAAGTGTACGCCCGGAATAAACCAGGCCGGCGGAGAATAGATATGGTTCCGCCTGATCGTGATGTCGGCCGGGTGGTACCTCACCCCACCGGCGCCACCGCACATGTACCCCTGCGACTGGTAGCGCATGTAGTTGTCTTCGACGAGAAGCGGGCCAATGGCGTTCCATTGGGCGACGCCCTGCGCTTGGTTCGTCCCGTCACGCATGTCGGTGATTTGGCTACGGCGGACCGTGATATTGGAGCCATTCGCCTGCACACCGCGCCTGACTCCTTTGCCGCCACGCGCGTGGAGCCAAGATCGATCTACGAGGATCCGGTCGGGCTGATCGGCCGCGGTCACGCCCTGGATAGAGACGAGAGCCGTCAACCGCGCTTGCTCGTTCGTGACTTCCACTAGGTCGAGCTCGACGCAATTGCGCGAGATCGCGATCGTTTTGTTCCCGGAGCTGGCGGTAATGGTCGCCAAGTTTGCCAGCGTATCGACTCGCGACTGAGGAGCCGAAGGCAAATCGGTCGCGATTCGGAGGCAACCTGCTCCACTGGCGATGGTCAGCTCCCCGTTATAGGTAGCGCCGGGAGCGAGAAGGATCTCGGTGTTCGCGGGCGCCGAGTTGATCGCCGACTGGAGGTTCGCGCCTGCCGCGAGCCGCACCACGTTGGTGTAGCCGCTCGGCAGCTGTGGCAGCGACCGAGGAAGCGCGGGCGCTGCGAACGTGCTTGGTGCCGGTGGTGGCGCGGATCCGCCTCCGCCTCCGCCGCCTCCGCCAGATCCAGGACCCGTGACCACGATGGACGCTGTCTCTTGGACTGCACAACCGGATACGACGATCGCCGCTGTTCCCAACCCAGCCGCGACGACCCGTCCGACCGAGTTCACGGTTGCCACCGATGTATTGAGGGATTTCCAAGTGGGGCTCGGGCAGGAAGCCTGTCCGCCGCTTGCATCCGTCGGGTAAATCGCGAGCGAGGTTTGATCACCAACATTCGTCAATGTGTCCAATTTTGGGGCTACATTCAAGCGGATCTGGCCAACTCCAACAGTGGCAAAGCCTTTCGCGCCCGAGGGTGCGGTCGCGACGATCTGAGCCGTGCCGGATCCGACGCCAGTGACCAGCCCGGAGCCGTTGACCGTGGCCACGCTGGGGCGGCTGCTGGCCCAGGAAAACGCGCTGTTGGCGACGGCACCGCCGCCACTGTCTGTCCCCGAGGCGGACAACTGAAGCGTTTGGCCCGGCGCGCTGAGGGAGACGACCGCAGGCGAGATCGACACCGCCTCGACCGACGGGAGAATGACGACGCGCGCGAAGCCCTCCATGGAGCCCATGCTAGCGCGGATGTCCACGACCCCGGAGTTGCGAGCGGTGATGATCGCCTGCTGGCCGGAGGTCGCCACTGTCGCGATGCTGGTTTGCGAGCTCGTCCACGTGAACCCGTGATCTTCGACGACCCGTCCCGTGCCGTCGGTTTGATACGCTCGCAACGCGATCGTACCACCAATCGCTTTGAGCGTGTCGAGCTTGGGCTGGATCAGGATCGCGCTGGGAACGCTGGTGACCGTGACTTCCGTCGACTCCTCCCGGCGCTTCTTTCGCACGCGAACTCGGGTCCTGCCTTCGCGGTGACTGCGTATGCGACCGGTGGCCGTGACCGTGACCACCGCGGCATCATCGCTTTCCCACTCAAAGGTCTCACGGGGGATTCGAAAGCCGTTCCGGTCGCGGGCGTCGAGTTTGAGGTCGACCTCTTGATCGACCGTGCCTAGCTCGTAGGCCGCCGGACCCACCGAGAGCGTCACCGGAACTTGATCTACCACGACTTCCGCCGTAGCGGTTTCGCCGTTGACGGAGACCTCGATCGTCGCGGTGCCGGAACCGAGGGAAACCACCCGACCCGCGCCATCGATCTGTGCGACGTCCGGGCTCAGGCTCCGCCAGAGAAAACGATCCAGGTTGGACGGGCGACCCTGACCATCTGTGCGCGTAGCCGTGAATTCGCCGAGATCGGCGAGGGCCTCGAGATCAATCGTAGAGGGGCTGATCCGGATCGCTGATTTCTGGATCGGCACCGGTCCGAGGTGCTCGTCTCCAGAACACGCCGCAAGCAGCGGGAGACAACCCACAACGACCACAAACGAACCCATCCGAATAGACTTACCGAAACCCATCCCAGACCCCTTCCACTTCCGCTCGATTCGGCTCGCGCCAGGGTGCTCCACGCGATTACGACTGGGTAGGGATTTGGCAAGCGTTGTGCCCCTACGACACTCGGGTGTTTTGCAATACCTAAAGTGCCTGGAAACAAGCACTTGCGGGCATGTGAAGGGCTGGAACGCTTCTTGGGTGGAACCTCGGCGCGCCGGGTGGTCGGAAAACCTTGCAGGCCCGATCAGCTAGGTTTTGCGACAATCTCCCGATTTTGGAGAGGAGGGTCGTCGGCGGCCTAGGCGGCCGACGGCTCCCGGGAGAGCCAAAGCTGTAACACCAACAGTCTCCAGATCATGTAGCTGTGATCGCGTCTCGCAGACCGGTGCTCCGAGATGACCCGCCGGACAGCAACTGGCTCGACGTAGCGGTACAGCTCCGCTCGAGGATCGAGGAGTTCATCGCAGCGCCAAGAGAGTTCGTTTCTGAACCAGTCGCGTAGGGGGACGCCGAACCCCTTCTTTGGCTTGGTGAACACGAAGGACGGGACCATGCCCTCGAGCGCCTTCCGAAAGATCTTCTTCCCGCCTTGTGGTCCCCACTTCATTGAAGAAGGGAGGCTGAAGGCGAACTCGGCGAGATGATGGTCGAGGATCGGGACGCGTGCTTCTAGTGAGACCGCCATGCTCATGCGATCGACCTTGGTCAGGATATCCCCAGGGAGATACGACAGCGCGTCGACGAGGGTCAGCCGGGTCAGCAGACTGCGCCCGCCGGTTTGATGCCACCACCGGTCCACCAACTGGTCCAAGTCACACCCGGCTGCGACCACCTCGGGTCGCGCCACGCCTCCCTCGGCCACCGCGAGCGGTTGGCCGATTTGACCGGCATAGCGACCCTGAGTGGTTCTCGAGAACTCGAGCAATCGGTTTCGTCCATACGTTCCGTGAGGCAGCCTTCGCGCCAGGAAGCCGAGCGCTGCCCGTGCCGGGGCCGGGATTGGAACGTTTCGGTCAGAAACGGCGTGGTAGCGCGTGTATCCGCCAAACAATTCGTCCCCGCCGTCGCCCGAGAGCGTGACCGTGACATCTCTGCGCGCGAGTTCGGATACCAGCAGCGTTGGAATCGCGGACGAGTCGGCGAAAGGTTCCCCGAAGCTCGCAGTCACTCGTTCGATGAGGGCGTCGGCGTCGGGGCGCACAATCAGCTCCGTATGATCTGTGCCCAGCGCGTCGGCCACGCGCCTCGCGTCCGGCGCCTCATTGAAGTCGTCTTCCTCGAACCCGATCGAGAACGTCTTGACCGGTCGATCCATCTGCTGGGCCATCGCTGCGACCACCGCGCTGGAGTCGATGCCGCCGGAGAGAAACGCGCCCAGAGGTACGTCGGATACGAGCCGGTAGCGCACGGACTCCAAGAGAAGCCGCCTCACCTCGTCGGCCGCTTCCTCCTCGGAAAGGTCGGTGCGCTCCTCTACGATTGGCGACCAGTAACGCTCGATCGTCGCTCCGCCATTCCGCGTCCAAACCATTCGATGACCCGGCGGCAGCTTCCGCACCCCCGCGTAGATCGAAGCCGGATCGGGGACGTAACCCAGAGACAAAAAGTCCGCGACTGCGGTGTCATCGACGTCGCGAGGGAACCCGCGCAGCACCTTGAGCGACCCCAACTCCGACGCGAAAGCGAGCCCCTCACGTCCGGCGTCCCAGTAGTAAAGAGGCTTGATCCCTAGGCGGTCGCGGGCGATGACCAGGCGTTCTCGGTTGGCGTCCCAAAGCGCGAAGGCGAACATCCCGCGCAATCGCTGCGTCAACTCGAGGCCGTACTCCTCGTAGGAATGGACGAGCACTTCGGTATCACTCGATGTTTCGAAGCGGTGCCCGAGCTCTTCGAGTTCAGAACGAATCTCGGCGAAGTTGTAGATCTCTCCATTGAAAACGACGTTGATGGTCCCATCTTCATTCGCTATGGGTTGAGATCCGCCGGAGAGATCGATGATGCTGAGTCGGCGCATACCGAGCGCGACTCCCTCGACCACCATCGATCCCTCTTCGTCGGGCCCACGGTGCACGATGGCCGACGTCATGGCCGCGAGCTCGCCTACGTGGGAATCCATCGTCCCAGGGCGATCGATGAAGCCCGCGATTCCACACATCCCTATCTCTCCTCGGCGTTCATTTGGCGGGTTGCCACGAAAGCCATGCCGAAACATGGCTGAAGGTTTTGACCGAAGACGCTACCGGGAAGTCGGCACGGGTTGGGGAACCCGGGTACGCATGGGCCGAACAGGGCCTCGTCCCATGGTCGGTCGAGCGGTCTGGACCCCGGCGCGCCGAAGTCCTTCGGTCAAAATTGCCAAAAGGCCTAGGGCAAGCCAAAGGAAGATCGTCGCCTGATACGAACCGAAGATGCCACAAACCAAGTACCCGATCAGGCCGGCCTCGCAGTAGTTGACGTTGTCCGATTGGTCCGGGAACAAGGGGCCGTATTTCTTTCGCACGCGGCGCGCTCGGGAGATGGCCAGTACGAAGGGCGTAAAGAACAGGAAGGAGCCGAGCCAGCCCGCTTCCGCCGTCATACGGATGAAGGTGCTGTGGGTGTCTCGAGCACCGCCGGCGATATCGGTCTGGGCGCTGCCTCTCGCGTAGATGTTGTGTTCGTAGTTGTAGACCGAGAGGCCCACACCGAACACCGGATGGTCGGTAATGATTCGTCTCGCGATGCGCCAGATCTCGAGGCGCTGTTTCATGGAGTTGCTGTCGTCCGCATCGACGCTTCCGCCCGCCACCGCGTCTGTGAGGTTGCTGAAACGATCGAACGTCCCGGCGGGAGCCGCGATGGCAGCGCCAAGTCCCACCACCGCGATGGCCACCAGACCCTTGAGCTGCTTGCGGTTCGCGAGGATGGTGAGCATCGCGAACACACCCATGGCGATAAAGGCTCCGCGAGATTGGGTCATGAGAATCACACAGGCCATGACCCCGGTCGCCACGAGCGCCGCCTTGCGAATCAAGTCGGAGCGATCCTTGAGCAATCCTGCCGAGATGCCGAGCGCGAGGAACGTCAACGCCGCCATGTCGTTGGGGTTAGCCCACGCCCCGTTCCAGATCACTCGATCTTCGATGGTGTTGTTGTAGATGATAGTGTTGAAGAGGGCGCCGCGAATCGGGTGTGTCGCGTACAGGAAGAGAAAGAAGATCAGAAAGAAACGTATCCGCGCCCGATTGGTCAGCACGTTGACGGCGACGAGCATGATCAACCAAAGCTTCGCGAACTCGATGACTCCGTCGTTCCACGCCAGTTGGGGAAATCGGCTCTGAGTGACACCCACCGCCCCCCAGATCAGGAAGGCGGCCAGCCAAGTCATCCAGTACGGCAGGCGCCGCGGCCCCTTCTCGAAGATCAGGCCGGCTACCGCCGCCGCAATCGCGAAAGAGGCACCTGGGAACCGATAGGTGACGACGATGACGAAATAGAAAAGGAAGGCGAGATAAGAGATGCTCCAGTCGACTTCCTTGTAGACTCGCTTGAGCCCCTTCAGCCCGGTCTCGAGCACCTGCGCCGGCGGGCCGAGAGGGCGCACGCCGGGGTGAGGCATGGCAGCGGAACCCGAGGGCCCCGGGCGACCACGGGTGAAGGAAGGAGGCTTGCTCACGCCGCGTATCGTGACGTTTGAGTCGACTCCCGGGCAAGCGCCAACAGCGCCGCATACGTTTCATCCAACGTCGACAGCGTCTTGCCGACCGTATACTCGGTGCGAGCTCTCTTTAGTCCGGCGTCCCCTAATCGACGGGCCAAATCGCCGTCTCGAAGCAGTCGGTCTAGCGCATCTCCGAGTCCTTCGGCGCTACCGACGGGCACCGTGATGCCGGTTTCTCCATCGATCACGGCGTCCGGATTGCCGCCGACGTCGGTCACGGTCAACGGATTCGCCGCCGCCATCCCTTCCAAGATCGAGTTCGAAAGGGCCTCGGTTTGCGAGCAAAGGACCGAGATGTCGAACATGTGGTGGAGGTTGCCGAGCCCGATCTTGAGCCCGGCAAGATGCACCCGAGCTTCGAGCCCCAACTCGGTGCGCAGGGCCTCCAGCGCGGGCCGGCACTTGCCTTCGCCGATCAGCAGGAAGTGCACGTCGGGGTGGTGATCCACGATGCGCGCGGCGGCTCGAAGCAGCGTGGCCTGATCCTTCTCAGGTCGTAACTGAGCAATGATGCCGACGATGCGCGCGCCGTCCGGAATCCCGTGCTGGGCTCGCAGCGCGTCCACGACCGACCGATCCGGCCCCACATAGGCGTCTTGATCCAGGAAGTTCGGTATAATCCGGATCTTCGATGGTGCAATGCCCTCTTCGATCATCAGGTTGGCCACGGCCTGGGTATTCGTAATCACGGCGTGCGCAAACCGAAAGACGAGTCGATTGCCCGTGCCATGCCCCAAGCCCGGGTTGGATTTCCACCAGCGCCGACTGCCAATCACCGCTGGCGTGCGGGCCACCCGCGCCCACGGCACACCGAGAAGGTTGCCATAGGAATCATGCGCGTGAAAGACGTCGACCCTGCGCTCGCGAAGGTGCTTTGCGAGCTGCCGTCCGCTGCGGAGCCAGTCCGCCCCACGCAGACTGCGGACATCCATCACGCCGTATGACACGCCGGCCCGCTCGTAGCGTTCGCGAAGCGGCGCAAAGTCGTTAAACGCCAAGACCTCGAGGTCGTACCTGGCCGGGTCCATGCGCTCGGCCGTCCGAACCGCATTGAGTTCGGTGCCCCCGATCCCACTGTTGGCTAGACAGAATGTGACCCGGAGGCGCCGTCTCAAGAGGCCTCCGCCTCCGCATAGTAATAGTAGTTGACGTACTGGTCGTAGTACGGCGCGTGCTCGGGCACCGCGTTGAGGATCGCGCCGACGATGGGAAGATCGACGTTGCCGAGCATCCCGAGACGCGTACGTGCCATACCCTCTGAAGTCGTGCCGGCTCGGAACACCATGACGACCTTGTCGCACCGTTGTCCGAGGATCAACGCATCGGCGCCGGCCGCCAGCGGCGGGCCATCCAGGACTACGACGTCGTAGCCGTCGCTCGCATTGCTCAGGAATCGGTCCAGTTTTTCGCCACCAATGAGCTCGGCGTCCGACGACAGCGCCCCCGACAAAATGATATCGAGATCCGCCGATTCGTGCCGTCGCGTGACTTCCTCCAGCGATGCTTTTCCGGCGAGATGCTCGGTGAGGCCTGGTGAGCGAGGGAAGCCAAAGACCGAGTGCAATCGCCCGCGGCGAATATCCGCATCTACCAAGAGCGTACGGAGACCAGACGATGCGTAGGAGATCGCGAGGTTCGCAGCGACCACTGACTTGCCCTCTCGCGGGGTCGAACTCGTGATCAAGACCTGACCCCCCGTACCCCCGGCGGCGTGCGAGAGCTGCGTTCGGATCGAGCGAAACGATTCCACGGCGACGGCTGCCGCAGCCCGGTTCTTGTCGGGAGCTTTGAGTTGTGGGACAACGCCGAGCAGCGGTAGCCCGAACTTGTCGGAGATGTCATCGGGGTGACGGATCCGTTGGTCGAGTTTGTCGCGCACGAGGACGCTCCCGACGGCGAGTCCGAGCCCGACCAGAGAACCGAGCAGGACGAAGAACGACGGCAGCGTTTGCGCTTCGGGCCGTGCGGCCGGGAAGGCGGCGTCCAGCGGCTGCACGTTCGTGAGTGCCGTTCGTTCGGCCAGACGCGCGGATTCCAGGCGTCCGCGGACGTTCGCGTCGAGCGATTCTGCCAGCGACTTCTGCCGTTCGAGGCGTGCGTTCTCGATGGTTCGGGCCGGAATCTCGCGCAGTTCGCCCGCCCGCAGCCCGATCTGCTGAGCCAGCGTCGTCTCGCGGCTCCGAAGGTCGTTTTGGAGGGCACGAAGCAGAGCCGGGAGTTGCACGCGATGGATGTCGCCGATTTGCGCGGCGATCGCTGCGACATCCGGATGTTCGGGAAGATAGGTGTACAAAAGCGTCCGCATTGAGATCTCGAGCCTGTCCAACTCGCCGATCGTGCTCCCGATGCCGGGTGAATTGGCGATCGAAGGCACGGCCCGAAGCGCCAAAACGTTGATCTCACCGTTGGAGCTGGCCAGGATGTTCCCGAGTTCGGCGATGTCGACCCGGATCTGATCGAGATCGGACTGTTGCTGAAAGAACGCGCCGTAGGGATCGGCGACGCCGGCACCTGCCGTGAGTCCCGGGATGCTGAGCGGCTGGCGTTCCCCAGGCTTCGTGATCGCGTCGACTTTGAAGTTCTCGAGCGCCGACTCCGCGGCGGCCAGCCGGCCAGCCGTCACCTGGCTCTGCTGCTCCAGAATCTCCACTTGCTCGGTCAGTCGGCCGTTGGTCAACCGTTTGGTCGTCTCGACGTAGCTCTCGATAATGGCGTTGTGGATTTCTGCGCCACGCGCGGCGTCGGGCCAGGTCATCTCGGTCTTGATGACGCCCGACATATCATCGAAGCGCACCGAGAAACCGGAAGCGAGTCCGCGAGCCCGTTGCTGCGGGCGGTTGACCGTAAACACGAGATCCTCACCCAGAGCCGCGAGCTCCTGGGCATCGGGGACCCAGGCGATGCCGAGGGTCGCGCCGACGCCGTCTGCCAGCGCACCCTCTTCGAGGATCACCTCGACTTCGTCGTCGTCGATGGAAAGCAACTGGTATCGACTCGCGTCCACCATCCGAAGCGTATAGCGACCGGGTTTGAGGTCGTCGCGAACCTCCAGACCATCCAGGATCGCGCCGTCTCCGCGAGGCGAGTTCTGCCCTACGTGCATCCGATACTTGCGGACGACGGGCTCGAGCACGGCGTTACTGAGGAGTACTTCCGCCCAGCCGTTGCCGTTGAGTACGTCGTTCGCACGCAGTGGTCCCTGAAGCGAGTTGGAGCTTTCGAGGTAAACCGAAGCAGAAGATCGGTACGAGGCGCGCTGGGTTCCGGAGTACATGAAACCGAGGACACCCCCTACGACCATGGCCAGGAGGATCCACACAGCCTTGTCCCTGAGCGCCGAAAGCAAGCGGCGCATATCCGCCGACTCGCCCTCGCCGGCCACCATGGGATAGCGATACCCGCCGACATGCGGGGCCACGTCCGTGTACCCGCCTTCGTATTGGACTGGGAGTTCCGCTCCGCTATTGCCGTTCACGTACCCAACCTTGCTTTCGTCGACCCACCGGTGATTTGGCCCGGAATCGCTTCGATCAGAACGACCCACGAACTGACCGAACGGGAGCAAGTCCGGTGCCGGTCCGGACGGTACAGAACCCCACGTCCCATATACGGTTCCGCCGGGTCGGATCAGGCGGGCGAGGCGGTTGCGCGTGACGTTGTAGGTTCCGTGCCACATAAAGGCGCGACGAGATCGCGGTGGCTACCCGCAGCGGATTGCCGGCGGACTCGGCGCGACGGAATCCGACGCCGGCCTCCGAATCGCAGGTCCGGCCCGAAAGCGTTTGCTCGCAGAAGCCACATGGGTGGCTCCACCGCAACGCGCGTCGTAGCGAACCCTCACCCAGTGCGAACACAGAAACCTGCTGGAGCAAGGCTCGGGGGTCTTCTGCGTCCCCGCGCCGACGCCTCGAGTCGCTCGGACGTGGGCCGTGCGCGACAGCCCCCGGGGCCGCGGGACGTGGCCTCACGCCCCGGCTCACCAATTCCTCTAAACGGCGCAGTTCTTGAAACTTGGGGCCACCCGAAGGTTGCGAATCCGGGTGCTTTTCGTTGGCTTGGAAGAGGGCGTAGACGCCCTCGCGGGGTCAGCTATGCGTCCGGGATTGTGCGCCACATGGGGTCTTTGTTGCGTTCGCGACGCAGCGGCTTCGAGCGGGGTCGCGATATGTGTCGCACTGCCGCACCTTTAGGGCGAATGATGGGGCGCGTGCAGCTTGCACGACGTCCGGAGCAGCTTGCACGACGGTCGCGACACTCACGTCGCGAGGTTGGGGGAGACGCGGAAGGCATCGCGTCGGGTGAGAAAACGGTGGAAGAGGAAGCCCGTGCACATTGAAGCTCCCGAGGTCGAGAAACAGTTGTCACCAGATCAGCCAGTCGACGATCTAGACGATGCCGGTGGGGCCATCCTCGGACCCGAGGAGCGCGCCAGCATCCGTATTCTGGTCATCGATGACGAGCAGAGCATCTTGGATAGCTGCGAATCGGTCCTGACGGCCGACGGCTATCAGTGCGAGGTCGAGCGCAAAGCGGACGACGCGCTCCACCGCATCAAAAGCCAGCCCTACGACATTGTCCTCATCGATCAGAGCATGCCGCACGTCCACGGACTCGACATCCTAGCGGATATCCGGCAGCGCTCGCCGTCTACGCTCGCCATCATGATGACGGGCCACGCGACGACCGAGGCCAGCATTCGCGCCATGAAGGCCGGCGCCTGGGAGTACGTCCCAAAACCTTTCACGGCGACGCAGCTGCTCATCGTGATCGGTCGCGCGGCCTATACGCTCCTGAGACAACGCACCCTTAGCGACTCTTCCAAGCGCGAGGGCGTATTGGTCGACGGTCGGGTCCGTATCCTGGGCGTTTCGAAGGCGATGCGGCGCGCGATCGAAACGGCGATGAAGGTCGCCAAGACCGACGCATCGGTATTCATTACCGGAGACAGCGGGACCGGTAAGGAACTCATCGCCCAGTACATCCATTCGGAAAGCCGCCGCTCGCGGAAGGCGTTCGTAGCGGTCAACTGCGCCGCGCTTCCTGGTGAGCTGCTCGAGTCGGAAATGTTCGGTCACCGCCGCGGAGCCTTCACGGGCGCCGTTCGTGACAAACCGGGCCTGTTGGAAGTCGCGGATCAGGGCACTTTCTTCCTCGACGAACTCGGCGAGATGCCGATGCCGCTCCAGGCAAAGCTTCTCCGCGTACTCCAAGACGGACTCATTCGGCGAGTGGGGAGCGAGAAAGACGATGCGGCGGTGGACGTCCGCTTCGTGTCGGCCACGAACCGGGAGCCGGAGGCCGCCATCCACGACGGCGCGCTACGCCAGGATCTCTACTTTCGGCTACGCGTGGTTCCGATCCACCTGCCTCCGCTTCGAGAACGTGCCGAGGACATACCGGTCCTGATCAAGCACTTCATCGATCATTTTTGGCGTCGCCATCAGCTGCCGGGGGCCGTGCCCCCGCGGTTTTCTCCTGAGGCGTTTGAAACCCTGGTTCGATACCCCTGGCCCGGAAACGTCCGCGAGCTACAGAACGTCATCGAGCACCTCGTGGTTCTGTCGGACGCAAACGAGATGATCGGGCGAGAGCGGCTCTCGATCCTCGAGGAAGGAAACATCTCGGTGCCGCGCTCGAGTGGCTCCGACAACGGATCCGTGAGCGGCATGATCGACTTTCACGCTCCTTTCCATGACGCCAAGGATGCCCTTATCGGCCGTTTCGAGCGCGAATATCTCGCGCAGGTCATCTCTCGCACGCAGGGCAATATGTCGGAGGCTGCACGCCAGGCCGGCATCGACCGCACGACCCTATATCGTCTGATGGACAAGCACGAACTGTCCAAGGATGCGTTCGTCCAGTAGCCGCGTGGTCGATGACACGGGAACG
Source organism: Gemmatimonadota bacterium (assembly GCA_029262175.1). Taxonomy (GTDB): domain Bacteria; phylum Gemmatimonadota; class Gemmatimonadetes; order Palauibacterales; family Palauibacteraceae; genus Palauibacter. Next base: position 218,137 of record JAJCZV010000036.1, on the reverse strand, counting down.
CCTACCCCCAAGAACCTCGACGGACGACCGGATCTCGGAGACCCCGAGCGGGCGCTTCGCGGGCTGCCGGTCGAGGTCAGGACCATCGCGAGCTATCTGTGGGCGCGCGCCGATCGGCTCCTTCCGGTCGGAGGAGACCTCAAGAGACCCGGAGTCGCCTCTCTTGCCGTGTTGGCTGCTGCAGTGGGGGCGGTCCGCGAAGCGATCGCGGACGCGGGGGTGCGAGGACTGGCTCCCGAGAAGCTCCGCGCGCTCCACGGACGGCTCGACCGGGCGTTCGCACGGCTTGTAGAGGACTTGCTCGAGCGCGCGCACCGGCGTTCGGCAGACCAAATCCGCGACGTCTCACACGACCTGCGCTCGCCGCTAAACACGATGCTCCTCCTCGCGGACGCGCTCGCGAATCAGCCTTCGCTCGCACCCGGCGATGTTCAATCGCGCCAGGCCGGCGTGCTCTATACCGCCGCGCTCTCACTCAATGAGTGGCTGACGGACCTCATCGAGGCCTCGACCATGGACGAGGCCGGCGAAATCGCCGTTCGGGTCGAACCGTTCCCGATCGAGTCGGTGCTCGCGCAGGTCGACCAGTTGTTGGGCGCGCTGGCGGCTCACATGGACGTAGCGTTGGTCTTCGAAACGCCGGGTATCGGCTCACGGAGGGGGGATCGGCGCATTCTGGCTCGGGTGTTAGTCAATCTGACGTCCAACGCGATTCGCGCGACGCCTCGCGATGGGCGGGTCCGGATTCGCGTCGTGGATCTACCCGAAGGCTGGCTGGCCATCGAAGTGGAGGACGGGGGAACCGACGCGGACATCCAGCGCTTGCGAGCCGGTCTATCGAGCCCCCAAGGACTTCAGAGGCCGGCGAACGACCGCGGCTGGACTCGGGGTCTCGGGCTGTCGATCTGCGGTCGGCTGGTCCAAGCCCTGGGTGGGCGGATCGACGTAGAGGGTGGCGGCGGAAAGCCTTGTCGTTTCGTGCTGGCGCTGCCGTTTCCAAGCGACTAGGGGTCCGAGACCGCATGCTCAGGACGTTCGAAGTCGTGCCCCTTGAAACTTCGCCCCCCCGCGACAGAGTATTCCACGTGCGAACTGGCTTCGCTTGACCGACCCGCTTGGAGGTGGATCGTAGTATGACCGATGATGGAATGAACGAAATCCTCAAGAAGCAGCTTTGGCGTAAGGTCGAAGCGCTCCCGGAAGAGAAACAGTACGAGGTCATGGACTTCGTAAACTTCCTCTCCTCGGAGTATGCGGATCGTCGAACGCCGCGGCCCGCCGCGTTCCAACAGTTCGCCGAGACCGTGCAACGGCAGCTTCGTCGTAGCCGAGCTTCGGCCAACACCATGAAAGGGACCATGAAGGTGCTGGGTCAGGCCGATCGCGTCCTCGATTCGTTTCGCGAGGCCGGGCGGGAGTTTCTAGCAGAGCTCGAGGTCGGGACCCCAGAACCGCCTCCAAAGAAAGACGACAAGCCGCCAGCGCCGGAGCGCGAGATCATCGTGGAATGACCGTCGGATCTCGTTGACGGGAAGCGTCTCGTCGCCTACGATGGCGCATGAGAGCCGTAACCCACCTTCGAAAAGCCGCACGACCGCACCTTCCTCAGGGGGGGCGTCCATGCGGCTTTTCTCGTTCCGGGTCTGCTCCAATTCCAATGTTCTACTACGCGATCGCTACGGACCGCCGAGGACTCGACGAGTAAGCTCATGACCGACCGTTTTCGCGAAACGCTCACTTTCGATGACGTGCTCCTCGCGCCCGGGCACGCGCTCGTCCACCCGTCGGACGTCGACGTCTCCACACAGCTCACCGCGCAGATCCGACTTGCCATTCCCCTCATCTCCGCGGCAATGGACACGGTCACGGAGCACCGGATGGCGATCGCGATGGCTCGTGAGGGTGGGCTCGGCATCGTCCATAAGAACATGTCGATCGAGTCTCAAGTTCAGCAGGTCGATCGGGTCAAGCGATCCGAAAGCGGGATGATTCTCGATCCGGTCACCCTGGGACCGGACGCGACGCTCCGCGAGGCGAAGCATCGCATGGGCGAGTTTTCGATCAGTGGCGTCCCGATCGTGGACCCCGACGGCAAGCTGATCGGGATCCTCACCAACCGCGACTTGGTGTTCGAGACGGACTTGTCGCGACCGATTCGCGACGTCATGACGAGCGGGTCGCTGGTGACGGCGCCGCTCGGCACCTCGCTGGATGGCGCCGAGGAAATCCTGCGCAAGTACAAGATCGAGAAGCTGCCGGTGGTCGATGACGACGGTCGGCTCCGGGGTCTGATTACCGTCAAGGACATTTTCAAGCGACGGCAGTTTCCGAACGCGACCAAGGATGATCACGGGCGACTGCGTGTGGGCGCAGCCATCGGTGCCGCCCCCAACGACCTCGATCGAGCGCGCGCGCTCGAAGCTGCGGGGGTCGACGTCCTTGTCGTCGACACGGCGCACGGCCACTCCGAGGGCGTGCTGCAGGCCGTCGAACGTGTGCGCGAGGCTCTTCCCGACACGCCGCTGGTCGCGGGTAACGTGGCCACGCAGGACGGCGCGGCGGCGCTCGTCGCCCGAGGCGTCGACGCCGTGAAGGTCGGTGTCGGTCCCGGATCGATCTGTACGACGCGCGTCGTGACGGGGGTTGGGGTGCCGCAGATCACCGCCATCGAAGATGCCGTGGAAGGGGTTGCCGGGCGTGTGCCCGTGATCGCCGACGGCGGAATCAAATACTCGGGAGACGTCGTCAAGGCGCTCGCGGTGGGGGCGCAAAGCTGCATGATGGGATCCATGTTCGCCGGCGCGGACGAGAGCCCCGGCGAGACGTTTCTCCTCGAAGGCCGGCGCTTCAAGGTGATTCGCGGCATGGGATCGCTCTCCGCCATGGAGGCTGGCTCGGCCGACCGCTACTTCCAGGAAGGCGTGAGTTCAAAAAAACTCGTCCCGGAAGGGATCGAGGGCAGGGTGCCCTACAAGGGACCCGCCAGCGACACGGTCTTCCAGCTCGTTGGAGGACTCAGGAGCGGCATGGGCTACTGCGGCGCGGCATCGGTCGAAGAACTTTGTAAGAAGGCCCGGTTCCTGCGGATAACGGTCGGTGGACTCCGCGAATCACACCCGCACGACGTGGTGATTACGCGCGAGGCTCCAAACTATCACATGTGAGATGGTGGGGTTGTTCGGCGGCAGGTAAGTCGGAAATGCAACGCCTCAGCCCCCTTCTTCGTCATATATGCGGCATTGCGCTCGTTTCCAGTGAGCGCACACAGAATCGAATAGAGAGGTCGATTCCTCGGCTGAGGAGCGGCCTTTCTTGCGCAAAGGCGCTGATGCGCCGTTGCCACAACACGTTGCGCAGGAGGAGGTTGCATGGGCAACACGCCGTCTCGGACACGAACGACTTCATTCGCTGTCGCCTGTCTGGGAGCGCTGTTTTTGACGGCGTGCTCGACAACGCCCGCGCCCCAGATCGGTCCAGATCCCTCCGCAGCGGTAGCAGACGTCGACGGTGCTTCGCAGCCCCCGTCGGGTCACGGTCTCGAGGGTGCCGAGCCGTCGTCCGTCGCGCCCGAAGCGCTCTTGCCCGAGCCTCTACCCCCGAAAGTCGTCAAGCCGGAACCCACACCGGGGGACATCGACCGCGAGATCCGCGAGGCGCTCGGCTCGGATCCGATGGGCCTGATCCGCGCCGCCGAGGATCGCGATTCCGAGTTCCCTTTGATTCTCAACGACCGCGTCGAGTCTTGGATCAACTATTTCCAGAACGTGATCCCTGAACGTTTCGGTCTGTATCTGGAACGCCGAGGCGCGTACGAACCGATGATCAAACGAAAGCTCAGCGAGGCCGGGATGCCTCCGGAGTTTCTCTATCTCGCCCTGATCGAAAGTGGAATGAACCCTTACGCGTACAGCCGAGCCAGTGCGGTCGGCATGTGGCAGTTCATCGCCAGCACTGGGCGCGCCTACGATCTGGAGATTTCGTTTTGGCTCGATGAGCGTCGGGATCCCGAGAAGGCGACCGACGCCGCGATCCGTTACCTGTCGGATCTGCACCGTCAGTTCGGATCGTGGTATCTCGCTGCGGCCGCTTATAACGGCGGCCCCGGGCGAGTGCGGCGGGGGCTTCGCCGCGTGGAAGGTGGAACGTTTTGGGACCTCGCGGACGCGGAGCTGCTCCGTCGAGAGACGCGCGACTACGTCCCGAAGATCATTGCCGCGGCAATCATTGGCCGACATCCGGAGCGCTATGGGTTCGACCAGCTCGTTCACCAATCCCCGGCAGAGGTTGAAACGGTCACGATCTCCGAGGCAACCAGCTTCGACGTGATCGCCGAGGCGGCGTCTACTGACCTAGAGACGATCCGGGGCTTGAACCCCGAGTTCCCTCAGCGCGTCACACCTCCGTCGCGGGCCGTTACGATTCGGGTCCCGGCTGGGTCAGCTTCAGAATTCGAGACGCGGTACGCCGCGATCCCGCCGGACGAGCGAGTCACTTGGACTTATCACGTCGTAACGCGAGGGCAAACGCTCGGCGAAATTGCGAGCCGCTACGGCGTCACGGTGTCCGATCTGCGTTCTGCCAACGGGAACGTAAACCCACGGCGGCTCTCGATCGGCCGCCAATTGGTGATTCCCAACCCGGCTCGCTTGGCGTCGGCGAGCCCCAGATCCGGTGGCACGAGCGCATCGGCCCAGCGTCCAGCGACGCCACAGGGACCCGTCACCGTGGTGGTGCGGAGCGGCGACTCCTTGTGGTCGATCGCGCGAAAGTTCTCCGTGTCGACTCGGCAAATCATGGAATGGAACAGCCTTACGACCGCGGTTATTCGTCCAGGCGACCGACTCGAGATCAAGCGCTAGACCCCGAAAAATCGCCCGATCCAGGGGGTGCGCCGAAAATCGGGCGGCAAGCCGGAGACGAGAACGCTCGGGTCTGATTCCGGCCTTGCAGCCCTCCTCGCGCCCCTGGATGCGGGTCTGGCCCGTCGTTTGACCCGGCCGGACCGAACCTTGCGTTAGCTAGTGCGAGATCTACACCGCCAAACGGGAGCGCAGATCCGCACGATGTTTGAAGTCGACCTCCACGCACACACGAGCTTTTCCCACGACGCGCACACCTCGCCAGGGGAGTTCGTAAGGCGAGCTCGTGCGTCCGGGTTGGATCGAATCGCGGTCACCGACCACGGCACGATAGAGGGCGCGCTACGCGCGAAGGACCTCGATCCGGATCTCGTGATTGTGGGCGAGGAGGTTCGATGCGCCTGTCGGACGGAACTCATCGGGTTGTTTCTCACCGAACGGATCCCGATGCGTCTGCCATTGCCCGAAGTGGTGGAGCGAATTCGCGATCAAGGCGGGTTGATCTACGCGCCGCACCCGTTCGCATACGCCCGAGAGCCACGCCGCCGAGCCGCGCGTGCCCTCGCGGTTGCCGATGTGGTAGAGGCGATCAACGCGCGGGCATTCTTGCCCTGGTGGAATCGCGCGGCGAACCGAGCAGCTGAAGAGCGGGGGATCCCCCGAGCCGCCGGTTCCGATGCGCACTTCGTGTTCGAGATCGGGCGCGCACGGACGGTGATGCCGGAATTCGACTCGGTCGAGAGCTTCGCTGCAGCCGTGCTCGAGGCTGTGCCCCGTCAGCTCGCGGTCTCGGGACCCGCGCTACACGTCGCTTCGCTGGGCATCAACTACGGTCGACGAGCCAGCCGCGCGCTCTCGTCGCTTTCGTCGTTTTCAGCCACGTCGTCAAGCGCGCGAGTCGCTCGCGCCTCTTAGGCCGCGCGTAGGTCGTGCACTAGCCGACTGAAACGGCCCGTGGTCGCGGCTCCTCATCTAATCGGTCTGCACCAGTGCCGCCTCGCGGGGGCCCCGAGATCGGATAGATCACAGCGCGTCCGGTCCGACCACCGAGTCCGTTTCTCGGATCCATGATCAGCCGCGCGTGATTCAAGACCAAATCGTAGTCGACATTGGCGTGGTCGGTCGTTACGACCACCATGTCGCAGCTCTGGAGCAGCTCTGCCGTCAAGGGCTCCGAGGTGAGATCACCGGAGTCGAACTTCACCGACTTCACGAACGGGTCGTGATAGATCACTTCGGCGCCATCGCCTCTCAGTAGCTCCGTGATATCCAACGCCGGACTCTCTCTCACGTCGCTGACATCGGGCTTGTACGCCATTCCAAGCAGCAGGACGCGGCTCCCGTTGACGGGCTTCCGGTGCTCGTTCAAAGCCTGAGCCACGCGTGACACCACGTAGCGGGGCATCTCGGCGTTCACTTCAGACGCGAGCTCGATGAATCGAGTGCGGTACTGAAGCGTCCGCATCTTCCAAGCGAGATAGTGCGGATCGATCGGGATGCAGTGTCCGCCCAGTCCTGGGCCGGGCGTGAACCGCATGAAGCCGTACGGCTTGGTCGCCGCCGCATCGACGACTTCCCAGATGTCGATGCCCAGGCGATCGGTGATCATGGCCATTTCGTTGACGAGGCCGATGTTTACCGCGCGGAACGTGTTCTCGAGCAGCTTGGTCAGTTCGGCGGCCTCCGGGGAGGAAACCGAGACGACCTCATCGATCACCTTCTCGTACAAGGCGGTCGATAGCTCACGGCAGGCCTCGGTCAGTCCGCCCACGACTTTCGCCGTGTTCGTGAACGTCCAGTTCTCGTTGCCTGGATCGACGCGCTCGGGGCTGAAGGCGAGAAAGAAATCTTCTCCCGCGACCAGACCGGTCTGTTCGAGTTCTGGCTGGAGCAACTCGCGCGTCGTGCCCGGATACGTCGTGGACTCCAGGATGACGATTTGACCCGGTCGCAGGTTCGTCCGGATCTCGTGGAGGCCGTTCAAGATGAATGAGACGTCGGGGTCGCCCGTTTTCCCAAGCGGGGTGGGGACGCAGATGATGATCGCGTCCGACTCGCCGAGGCGACTGAAGTCTGTGGTCGCGTCTAGCCGGCCAGCCTCGACCATTGCGGCGACCGCTTCCGGCGTGACGTCGCCGATGTGCGACCCTCCGCCACGCACGAGCTCTACGACCTCAGCATTGACGTCGAAACCGAGCGTCGTGAAGCCAGCCTCGGCGAATGCCGTGACGACGGGAAGACCTACGTAACCAAGCCCGAGCACGCCGACTCGTGCGTTCCGCGACTCGATTTTTTCCAAAAGCGCTTGTTTCTGATTCACCGAACAGGCCTCGCTGGTTCCTACCCCGATTTCGAAGTGACCGACTCGGGGCTCAAAACCAGCGACCCGAACGGTCAGCGCATCGTGTTACCCAAAACGCGAACCGCGTATCCGTTCGCAGGATCTTCGCCATTCGCCATCACCGCCTCGACCGTTCCAGGACCACGGTTGTACGCCAGGAGCGCAATCCGTGTGTCGCCGTAGCGATCGATCAGCATCCGCAAGTAGCGGAAGCCGAGCTGCAAGTTCGTTTCTGTCTCGAACAGATCGTCCCGAGTGACCGTCGGGTCGAGCCACTGTGCGGTATTGGGCTGCACCTGCGTGTAGCCGATCGAGCCTACTGGTCCGATCGCGCGTCGCCGAAACGAGGATTCGACTCGTACGAGTCGATACGCGAGATCCGGCTCGATCCCAGCCGCAACGGCGGCGTCATAGATCCGGGCCGACAAGTCCCACGCGATCCTGTACCGGGCCGCAAACTGCTCGACACGGGCGCTTCGACGAAGCCCCGTCCCCCGCAACGCGAGCTCGCTCGCCGTCGCACGCGACAATCCATTCGTCGTGGGCGGGTTACGCAAGATCCCGGCCTCCGCTCCCTCAAAACCGAGGGACGCGATCGAGGCGAGAATCGGGAGCGCATACGCCGTTCGCGCTCGGCCCGTACGATTCCGCCTTCGGGTCTCGCGGGCGCGATGAAGAGCCCGTAAACGTCTCAATTTCCACATGTTCCGCATGTTTCTCTATTCTGGCGCGTAGGGGCACGGGGCCCGTTCGCGATCAAGTCGTGGTGGCGCTCCAACTCCCGGAACGACCCCCGTGCTTCTCGAGGAGTCGAATCGGGCCCAGCGTCATCCCACGATCTATAGCCTTGCACATGTCGTAAAGCGCTAAGAGTCCCGCGCTTACGCCACTCAGAGCTTCCATTTCGACCCCGGTACGCCACTCCGCGGAGGTACGTACTCGAACGCGATACCCCGGTAACGTCTCATCAACCGTGAACTGGACATCCACCGCGTCTAACGGAATCGGGTGGCAAAGGGGGATCAACTGCGCCGCACCCTTGGCCCCCTGGATAGCGGCCACCCGAGCCACCGCCAGGGCCTCGCCCTTCTCGACCTGTCCGTCTCGGATCGTCTCGAGCGTGGCGGAGTCCATCCGAATCTCGCCCTCGGCGGTCGCGACGCGTCTCGTGAGAGGCTTGTCGCCCACGTCCACCATCTGAACGCGGCCTTCAGGGTCGAGGTGTGTGAGTCGTCCCAACGTCATCCTCCCAGGGCTGGCCCAGCAAGAACTCAGGTCATGCCGACGAGAGGGGCCATCCAACCGCCCCATACCCCCCGGTGTGACAAGGTTCCCCTGGCTTTAGGGCGAAGTCTCTGTGAACGCCCGTTGTAGATCGCCCAACAGTACGGAAACCGTCGATTGGGGATTCAGATTTCGGCTCGCTCCGGCGAGCGCCTCCTCCACCGCATCGAGTGCCCCGATCACTGAACGAGGCGCTAGCGCCCGCCCTTGCACAAGGGTGTCGAGCGCGGCGCGATCGGACACCTCTGCGCCCGCGCCGGAAGCGTCTGCCAGCACGTCTCTTAGCCGGGCCCGCAGTTCTTCGAGCGCGGGCTGAAGCGTTGCCCGAGCGCCGCGGGCCGAGTATTCGCCCGCCGCGACGAATCTCCGCCGCGCGCTACCGCTCAGCGCCGCACCTAGAAGGCGGTCACCGGCCTCGGCCGCATTGCTCGCTCCCGACTCCCACAGCGCCCGCGCCCGCCCTACGGCCCCCCCGGATCTTCGTGCCGCGTAGCTGGCCTCCTCCGTCGTCGCCCCGCAGGCGTCGACCAGGTGTTGCCGGACCAGCGCCTCGGGTATGGGGGCTACACGCAGCGGTGCCGTTCGAGATCGGATCGTCGGAAGCAGTGCGTCGGGTCGGCTGCTCGTCAGGATGATGTACGCGAACTCCGGCGGCTCCTCCAGCAGCTTGAGAAAGGCATTGGCGGCCTCGGGGCTCGAGCTTTGGGGCACCATGAGATCGGCATCGTGGACGATAAAGACCGCGCGCGGCCCCATGGCGGGCCGACGGGACGCTTGATGACGGATATTCTCGACCGCCGCCACGTACAGCCCGGTCGCCTCGCCTTCGTCGAGCTGCACCTCCGCGTCCTCGCGTAGCCGGACCAGGCGCTCCTGTCTCTGCGCCTCGATCGCCTCGCGAAGTTTGGCCCGCGAGCTAGCCCGCTTCGGTCGCGGCATGGGAAAGTGCAGGTGGACGTCCGGGTGCCCGAGCCGACCCGAGAGCTTGCAACTCTGACACGTGCCGCAGGGTTTGCTTTCCGATGGGCATTGGATGGCCGCGGCTGTCCACAACGCGACGGCCCGTTTTCCCACGCCCTCGGGCCCGTGCACCAGAAGGGACTGCGGAAGCCGGCCGGCCTCGACGGCTCCGGCGATCCGCTCCAACAGGGCATCCTGTCCGATCGGCCGTACGAGTGTGGCAGACGCGTTCAAGGACGGTCCCGCAGGTACTGGACGGGGTCGATCGCGCGCGGTCCTCCAGCTCCCGGCGGCCCGGGTGCGTAGATCTGAAACTCGATGTGAGGATTTGAGACGTCACCGCCCACGCGACCGATCATTTGTCCGCGTTGCACGGTCTGTCCCTCTGCGACGATCGCGCTCTGCAGCTTTTGGTAGGAAGAGTAGTAGCCCGCGCCGTGATCCAGGATCACCGTTTGACCGGACGTCCGAGCGACGACCGATGCGACCGTCCCGGCTTCGACCGCGCCCACCGGTGTGCCGCGCTGAGCCGCGATCCCCACGCCTTCGCGCTGAATCGTGGTGTTTCCTTCGCGTTCCGGGCCGAACTGCCACAAGACCGAGCCCTCGACGGGCCAAGCGAGGCTCCCGAGATCCGAAGTGGTCAGCGACGAGATGGAGGCCTCGCCGGCCTCGGCTTCGTTCGCTCGGCGTCGCGTCTCGAGGTTGGCCACGACGGCGCGGAGCTGCTCCTCTTCGGTGGCGAGCTGAGCCAGCGTAGACCGGGCTTGATTCTGTCGATTCTCGAACGAACTCAGGCGACGCAGGCGCTGCTGTTCGAGTCGCTCGAGCTCATCGAACTCCTGGAGCTTTTCGACGCGGACGAATGCGATGCGATCGGTTTCGTCCGCGAGCGCCGTGCGTTGGCCGTCGAGCGCTTCCTCGAGATCTTCGACTTCTTGGACGAGTAGACGATCAAAGAGCGCGACGTCATGGAGGTATTTATACCGGTTGATCAGATCCGAAAACGAAGTCGAGGACAGCAACACTTGGGTCGTCCTGAGGGGACCCCGCTTATAGATGTCACGTAGACGCTGGTGCAGCGTTGCGTGCCGGGCCGTGAGTTCATCGCGGGTGAGCAGCATGTCCCGCGTCATGATCGTCACTTGATCCGTGAGCGCCCCAAGCTGGATGTCGAGCTCGGCCATGAGGCTCGCCGAGGCGGCGATCTGTCGTTCGATGTTGACGATCTCGGCAGAGACGTCGTGCACTTCACCTGCGAGACCATCGAGTTCGCGTTGCAGCTGTGTGCGATCACCCCGGATCTGAGCGAGTCGGCTTTGGCTTTCTTCCAACTGCCGCCGGAACTCCTCCGGGTCCGTTTGGGCCTGGATCGCGGAAGCCAGGGAGCCGAGCGCGAGCAAGGCGAAAGCAAGCGAACCCGGTGCCCGGCGTTTACACCGCATACGCCCGGCCCAGCTCACGACGCACCGAAAACGCGGCCGCGAGCACGCCCAGACCCGACGCCGCGAGCACGCCCAACAGAATCCAGGAGTCGGGTAGCCAGACGAGGCTATCGAAGCCCTCGAAGCGAGATCGCAAGATCGAGTAGGCGAGCCGCGTGAGTCCCACGGCGATCAAGCCGCCCAACAGCCCGGTGATCAAGCCTTCAATCACGAACGGACGCTGGATATAGGACTCCGTGGCTCCGACGGTCTGCATGATCTCGATCTCTTCGGACCGCGCCAGGATCGCCATACGGACTGACGTGCCAATCAGCAGCACCGCGACGAGCGCGAACGACCCGCCTAGGATGGTCGCCCCTCCGGCCGCCAAGCGCCGGAGCGCAAACAACTGCTCGACCCAGGCCTCGCCAAACCGGACATCTTCGATGAAATCGTAGCCCCGCAGGCGAGCGGCGACACCGGCGACCGCCTCGGGAGATCGGAAGCCCTCTGAAAGGCGCAGGTGGATCGATGCGGGCAGCGGGTTCACCCGCAGCTCCTCGTACACGTCGGAAAACTCGACCAGGTCCCGACGGGCATTCAGCAGGGCCTCGGTCTTGGAGACGTACCGCACCTCCTCGACTTCGGGGTAGCTCTCCATCTCTTGTCGGGCGATGTCGACCCGTGCCGATCCCGCGTCTTCCAGCAAATAGCCTACGACTTCGACACGCCGTTCGACGTCGCTGATCGCCGTCCCGATGTTGTGCGCGCTGAGACCGAACAGTCCCAAGATGACCAGACTCAAGCCGATGGCCGAGATCGACAGGCCGCCAAGCAGCGGGGCTCGTTTGAGTCCGGCCAGCGCATCTCGTAGGGGCCTCACAAGGCCTCACGCGGGGTGGGCGCGTTGCTCGCGGGCTCCGTCGTGCCCGGCGCGGACGGGTCCACCGGCGAAGCCGGCCTAACCGGCGAAGCCGGCCTAACCGGCGTCGACGAGGGTGTCGATGGGGCGAGGTTCTCCGCCGGCCTAACCGGCGTCGACGGCTTACCCGGGTCGTTCGGCACGGCGACGGGCGCGACTTTGCCTCCGTTCGCAGCCGAGTCATAAACGAGTCGGCCGTGTTCGACTTCGAGCACGCGCATCGTCGGGTTCTTCCTCACCAACTCCGTGTCGTGCGTGGCCATCAACACCGCCATCCCCATCTGATTGAGACTTCGAAAGAGCTCGAACACGCCCTCAGCCGCCCGCGGATCCAGATTTCCCGTGGGCTCGTCCGCGAGAAGAATGAGCGGATCGGTGGCGAGGGCCCGAGCGATCACCACGCGTTGTCGCTCGCCACCAGAGAGTTCGGACGGCAGAGAACGGCTCTTCGCGGCGAGTCCCACCTGGCCCAACAGCCGCTGGATCTTGGCATCGAAATCCCGTCGCGGAGTCCCCGTAACCTCGAGGGCGAAGCCGATGTTCTCCGAAGCGGTGAGTCGCTCGAGAAGTTTGAAGTCCTGGAAGACGAACCCCACGCGGCGTCGGAGATCGGGTATGTCGCGGCGCTTGATGCGGTCGGAGTGATACCGAGACACCTGAACTTGTCCCTCGGTCGGGAGCGTCTGAAAATGAATCAGCTTGAGCAGCGTCGATTTGCCGGCGCCCGAATGGCCGGTGAGAAACGCGAACTCCCCCTTCTTGATGTGGAAGCTGATGTCCGAGACGGCTGCCCCCGTCCTCGGGTACACTTTCGAAACGTTGATAAATCGAATCATCGGATCGCCACTCCCGCGTTGCAGAAGCGAACGCACAGTTCGATCGCCGCCCGCATCGCGCCGGGGTCCGCGGTGCCGGTACCGGCGATGTCCATCGCGGTGCCGTGATCAGGGGACGTGCGAGGGAAGGGCAAGCCGGCGGTCACGTTGACGCCCACGTCCCGCGCGAGCGTCTTGAGCACGGCCAGTCCAACGTCGTGATAGGGAGTGACCACTAGGTCCGCGCGGCCTTCCGTGGCCTGCAAAAATACCGTGTCCCCCGGGAATACCCCCAGCACCTCGACATCGGCGTCCAGGGCCAAGGCCTCGAGCGCCGGCGCGAAGACGTCCTGTTCCTCCGTACCGAACAAGCCCCCCTCGCCCGCATGCGGGTTGAGCCCGGCGAACGTCACGCGCGGTCTTGGAATCCCCCACCAGCCTCGGAGGGCGACGAGCGCGATCTCGGTCTTCCGAGTGACGAGCTCTACGGTGAGCGCATCGGGGACCTCACGCAGAGGCATGTGCGCGGTCAGGAGCGCGAGGCGGAGCGGCCCGCCAATCGGCGTCTGCTCCGCGGCCATCATCATCGTCACTTCGGGGACCCCGGTCAGATGTTGGAGAAACTCGGTGTGACCTGGGTAGGAATAGCCGGCCGAATGGAGCGCGGCCTTGCTGATCGGGGCCGTGACGATGCCGTCGAGGTCGCCAGCCATGGCGAGCGCCACCGCCCGCTCAATCGCTTTGGCGGATAGGTCACCCGCAAGACGGGCCCCGCCCGAGGGATCCCATTCGCCGATGGAATCCCATTCTGCCAGGTGTTCGAGCTCCCGCTCGATCGCTCCCAGAGATCGGGGCCCGATCAGAACGGGCTCAAAACCTCCGACACCGTGCAGAGCGGCCGCGGTCACCTCGGGTCCGATCCCGCGAGGATCGCCTAGCGTTATCCCTACGCGTGGCACCTTCGTCATCTTCCCCTCAACCCGCGAACCGTGTGATGCTACAGTTTCACATCGATAAACGTATTGGCCCGAACCTCAGCCAAAAGGATATCGATTTGTTTCGATATCCGAATGTTACGACGGATCTGGTCGCGCACATCGTCGAGCTCGACCGGTCCGGCTGGTCGGTAGTTCAATACGTGCAGCACCGCGAACTCCGTGGGTCCGGCTTGCTGCACCGCTAGCGGACCGTACACCTCTCCTGAAATCGGGTTCTGCAGCGCCGCGGCCTCCGGCCCGCTGTAGCGCCCCGCGAGCTGGTCGACCGCGATATCGTCGAACCGGATGTCTTCATCGGCCAGCTGCGCCGAGAACAGGCGGTACAGACGTTCCGGGTCGACGCCGGCGCGCAAACTGTCACCGATCTCGCCGCCGAGCGCGCGCGCGGTTTCGATATCGCTGTCGGCGATCTCAGGACGGATCAAGATGTGACGAAGAAACCGCTCGGCCCCGCGCTGGCGCTCGATCTTGATCAAGTGCAATCCGAAGCGCGTTCGGATCGGCCCGACCGTTTGACCTGGCCGGCTCCGCCACGCCGCATCGCCGAACGCCGTCACGAAGATGCTGCGGGTGGACCAGCCCAACTCCCCGCCGCTTTCCCTCGTCGCCTCATCCTCGGAGTAGCGGCGGGCGACGACCTCGAACTCTTCACCGTTTTGGAGTTCGTTCTGCGCTTGAAGTACCCGTGCGAGCGCGCTGTCGCGGGCTTCGCCGCTCGGCGCCGGCGTCACGACCAGCTGGTTGAACGAGACGAGCGCCGGTCTCTGTTGCTCGTTCCCGCCGTTCACGGCGAAGTACTCTTCGACCTCCGACTCGGGGATCAACACCGACGGAAGGTCGGTTCGACTCTGGAGCGAAAAGCGATACTCCTCGAACAGCAGGTCGGCTTCCACCTGGCGTCTGAGCAGCTGTCGGTATTGCAGCATGTTCATGCCAGCGGATTCGACGGTCTCCTGCATCTCTTGCTCCGAAGCGAACTGCCGTCGGAGGTTCTGGAACTCTTCTTCGGTTCGATTCTGAAGCGTGGTCGCGTCGGCCGTGAGACCAGCGCGTTTGGCTTGCTGCAGCATGATCAGTCGATCGATCTCGGCGACGAGGACCTGCCGCGCGAATCGGACCCATTCTTCGCTTCCAGCCTCTGGGATTTGCGCGCCTTGAGCCTGGAGCCGATAGAACGTCGTTTGGAGCTCGGACTCGAGGATCGCGGTATCGCCGACGACCGCGATGATCCGGTCCACCGCCCCGACGCCCTCGGGCAACGTTGCACCCGAGCTTGTGGCCGCACTGTCGGCGGGGGCGTCCTGAGCCGAAAGACCCGATGCGAGCACGGTCCCGCAAAGCAGCGCGCCGAGCAGGACGCCGGGCAGTGGCCAGCGAGCGTGGATTACACGAGTCATAGTTTCCGCTTTCAAGTTGCACCTCCGGTGGCCGCCGTGACCCGACCGCCCTCCGCTTCGGCGAGAAGCCCCAAGGCTTCGACCAGCGTGGGCAGGAGCGGTTCGGCGCCCGCCTTCCGTAGAACCAAGGATAACGGCTGTAGCCGTCGTACTTCAACGTCGAGTTGTCGGTCCCCGAGCGCGTTCTTCAAGAGCCCGAGCTGAGGGACAGCGTCTCCACGAAACGTGATTCGTGCGCTGCCGTCGGATGTCCGGATCCACGCGGCTCCGATGATGCCTCCCAAGATCCGAAGTTCGGCCGCATCGAGCAGCCGCCCGGCGGACGGTGGAAGCGGTCCAAAGCGGTCTCGAAGCTCGGCCCGAAGATCCGTTACGTCCTCCCACTTGTTGAGACGCGAGAGCCGGCGATAGAGATGCATCTTCTGGTGCGCGTCGGCCACATAGTCATCAGGAATGAGCGATTCTCCGTCAACGGCCACTTGGATCGCCGCCGACGAATCAGATACCCCTTCGCCCTTCAGACGTCTCACCGTGCTCTCCACCAACCGCTGATAGGTCTCGATCCCGACCGCGGTCGCGAACCCGCTTTGTTCGGCTCCGAGCAGATTTCCAGCTCCTCTCAGCTCGAGATCCTTAAGCGCCACTTGATATCCCGAACCGAGTTCCGTGTGATGCTCCAGTACTCGCAGGCGCTGCGCGGCATCGGGCGCCACGTCATCGGGAACGAGCAGGTAGCAATACGCGCGTCGGTGCGAACGACCGACGCGACCCCGGAGCTGATACAGCTGAGCCAGGCCAAAGTTGTGCGCGCGATGGACCAGCATGGTATTCGCGGCCGGCACATCGAGTCCGTTCTCGATGATCGACGTGCAGACCAAGACGTCTATGTCGCCTTCAATAAAGGTGTGCATGACATCTTCGAGGTCGCGTTCGGGCATCTGTCCATGCGCGACTTCCGCGCGCGCTTCCGGTACCAGACCACGGATGCGTTCGGCCAGGGGCAGGATCGTCTCCACTCGATCATGGACGACGAACACTTGACCGCCACGGTCCAACTCACGCATGAGTGCATCCTCGAGGATTTCATCCTTCCAAGTGGTGACGTTGGTAATGATCGGCATTCTGTTGCGTGGCGGCGTGCGAATGAGCGACAGGTCTCGGATGCCGCCGAGCGCAAGGTGTAGCGTCCGCGGGATGGGCGTGGCCGTGAGGGTCAGGAGATCCACCGACTCGCGCAGCTCTTTGAGTCGCTCTTTCTGTTTGACACCGAATCGTTGTTCTTCATCCACGATCAGGAGTCCGAGATCACGAAAGGCGATGTCCGACGAGAGCAGTCGATGCGTCCCGATCACGAGGTCGACGCTCCCGTCGACCAGACCCTCCACCACCGTGGCTTGTTCGCGCGGCGTCTGAAAACGAGACAGCCCTTCGATCCGAAGCGGAAACCCCGCCAGCCGCTCGCGGAACGTGTGCAGGTGCTGGTCAGCGAGGATCGTAGTCGGGGCGAGGAGGGCCACCTGCGCCCCCTCTTGGATCACCTTGAACGCAGCTCGGATCGCGATCTCCGTCTTCCCAAACCCGACGTCGCCGCAGACCAACCGATCCATCGGCGTGGGCCGCTCGAGATCCTTCACCACCGCATCCCACGTGGTGAGCTGGTCAGGAGTCTCTTCGTAGAGAAAGGCCGACTCCATCTCGCGCTGCCACGCGCTCTCCGCGTCGAAGGCCCGGCCGGGCATCATCTGCCGCTTTGCGTAGAGCTGCAGCAGCTCGACCGCCGTGGTCTCGATCGCAGCGACCGTGCGGTTTCTGAGCTGCTTCCAGCGCTTTCCGCCCAGCTTGTGGACGTTGGGCGGCCGCACGTCCGAACCGGCCGAACTCCAACGCTCGAGCATGTCCAGACGATAGTGGGGGAGTTTGAGGAGCTCGCCCTCGGCGTACTCGATCTCGAGCGTCTCGATCGTCTCGCCCTCGATCTCCACTCGCTGGATCCCGCGAAACCTCCCGACCCCGTGTTCGATGTGGACCACGTAGTCGCCAGGCTTGATCGAAGCGATCGATTCGAGCGTCGCCGCCCCTCGAAATCGAACCCGGTGCCTGCGGTAAGTTCGCTGGAAGATCTCATGGTCGGTGAGCACCAGGAGGACGCCCGGGACGCCTACCCGAAATCCGCCGCTCAACGAACCCAGCGCCAATTCGACGTGACTCGCGAGCTGCGCGCCCGCGCGCTCGACGAGGATCTCCTCGAGGCGTTCGATCTGTCCCTGGTTGTCGCAAAGAACGAGGACCCGCTCGCCGCGGCCATGAGCGGTGGAAACCTCTGCGACGAGCCGTTTCATATCGCGATCGATCGCGGGCGCGGCGACGACCGCGAGTTGGGACTCGGCGCCTGCGGGGCTCTCCTCTGTGTCCCCGTCAAAGAACTCGATCCGACGAATCGAATCGATCCTGCGCTCGGCCTCCTCCGACGGGAGAACGAGTTCGCCCGGCACATCCTTTCGCTCGTTCCACAAGCGAATACGCGACTGGCGACCGGCGTCGCGATCGAGCAGCAGCAGCGCGCAGCTCTCCGGCAGCAACTCGAGGAGGGATCTCCGCTCTGTCGGGGAATCCGCGATCGTGGCGACCAGATCGATGGGGAGGACCTCGACCCGATCGAGCGTCTCGGTCGATCGTTGGGTGAGCGCGTCGAACCGGCGGATCGACTCGATGGTGTCACCCCAGAGTTCGATCCGAAGCGGCGTCGCATGTCCAAACGGGAAGGCGTCGATGATGCCCCCACGGATGGCGTAGTCGCCGACCTCGCGGACCGTATCGGAGCGGGAAAAGCCCATCGCCTCGAAGCGTTCGCCGAGCGCCGACAGTGACATCTCGCCGCCGTTCGCCAACTCCAAAAAGAAGGAGTCGCCACCGCCAAGCGGAACAGCCGTCCGCTCGACCAGGGCCCGCGCGGTGGTGACCAGGGTGCGGCACCGTCCGGACAGGAGCCCTCCGAGTGCATCCACCCGTTGGGCGGCGATCTCCACGTGCGCGTCCGCCGCTTCACTCGCGATGGTCTCACGTTGGGGGAAGCAGCGAACCCCTTGAGTCGCTCCGGGGCCGAGATCGTCGAGTGCGGAACCGTTGAGGGCCAGCAGGTCCTCGTGAACGGCGTCGGCGGCCGCAGGGGAGTCCGCCACGATGACGATCGGTGATCCGACTGCGAGATCCTCGAGAGCCAACGCCAAGGCGGCTGTTGCAGCGCCGGGCGGGCGACTCAAGGACGCAACATCTCCACCTCGCGATAACCGCCGTGGAAGTTCGGCGGCGATCGCGAGTTCCTTGAACGCCCTGCGAATCAGCTCGAAGCGACCGATGTAGCCTCGCTGGTTGGTTTGGTGGTGTCGCCGCTGGCCGTCGAGCGACGCGCGCGGCCGGGAGTTGCAAGAAGCAGTTCGGCGGCGACGAGAACGAGGGCCAACGCGAGCAGCCATGGCGCCGCATCGCGTCCCCGACGCGCCCTGAAAACGGCGGCTTCCCACGCACTCTCCTCGGGCCCGGCCGTGAATACCTCTCGACCCGGGAACCGTTCCTCGAGCTCGGCGGGCGTGACGGGCGTCGGATCGAGTTCGGCGGCCGGGACATTGGCCGCGAACTGAGCGTTTCGTGGGGCTCCGTCCTGTCCCTGACCCTGTACCGCATACGTCCCCGACCGAATCGGCGTGTAGAGCCCGCCCCCTTCGACATTTCTCGTTTCGCCCGCCGGGTCAGTGACGCTGCGCGCCCATGTCGGGACGGTCAGCGGAGCTCCTGCGTCGAAGTCCGATCCCGGCCATGTCGCCAGGTGCGACCAATGGACCAAGAGCGATTCGAGAAACGGAATCATCGTGGGGTGGGCCGGCAGGTCGGTCGCCTCGGGCGTCAGCGGCGACGCCAACAAGAGAACGAGTCGATTGTTGGCCTGGGTTCTCAATAACCAGGGTTCGCCGTCGTCGGTGCGAAGCAGCGTGGTGTCCGCTGCGCCGCCGCCAGCGCCCGCCCTCAGTCGGACCCGGTTTCGTACCCGGACGCCTCGAAAAGAAAACGCCGCGCCCGGCTCCTCGAGGCCGAGATCCCCGGGATCCGCGTCCACAGCCGCTTGCCAGCCGACGCCAGCCGCAGATAGTCCTTGATTGAAAGCCGGCAGATCGACCGGATCGGAGGGGGGCGTAAACACCAGAGTCGAGGCGCCCGCCCAGGGGGCGCCCGCCAGGCTAGAGCCCTCGATGACCGCCACCGACGCGCCGGCCCCGAGTCCCAACCGACCCGCTTGACCCAACGTCTCGATACCGATGCTGAGGGGGCTCTCGTCCGTACCGTAGAAGCGCACTACGGGCGGAGGCACGACTCGAATCGCGAAGTGCCGAAGGTCATCGGAGCGGGCCCCGGCCGGATCGATCTCCACCCGTCCCTGATGCGACCCGATGGGAAGCTCCGGGAGACCGAGCGTCGCGGTCCCTCCCCAAGGCGCCCGCGCGGCGCCAGCGATTCGGCCGTCGACTTCGAGCCGAATGGACGCCTCCCCCCCGGCCGAGTCGCCGACGGCGCCAAACAGGGCCGTGCGCACGATGACGCCATGACCGATGCCCGACGGCACGGTCGTCCCTCCCGTCAGCGCGAGATCCGCGATGCCGCCGTTGGGTTCTGCGGGCGGTGGGGCGACGTAGGCCACGACGGCGGCGTCGTCCCGGCTCGACTGCAGCGACGTGGGAAAGCCCGAACGCTGGAGGTCGGAGATTAGCTGAACCTCCCGCCGTCGATCTCCGTCGGCGGGAAGTGCAGATGAGGCCCGAACGACGACCGCGCCCAAGTCCGTCGCGCCGTCCGTCATTCCAAGGCGCTCTAACGCCTCGGCGGCTCGGACGGCGCTCACGCCCGCCGCGAGCGGAGGGCCGACGGTGGGGAACACCCAAACTCGGTCCTCCGGTCGCGCCGCCTCGAGCGCCGTCTTGGCGCGGAGGAGCAACGTCTCGAAAAGAGGATCGTCGCCCGCCAACCGAGCCACGCTCGCCGAGTTGTCGATCACCAGGGCGACATCCGTCGGGGCGTGATCCCGCGCGCCCCCCCGACCCAACAAGGGACCGGCCGCAGCCAAGGCCAGGGCGATCAGCAAGCCGATTCGGACGGCGAGCAGGAGGACGTCGGAGGCGACGAGTGACTTCGACCGGGCATCCTCGGCGCGACTCAGATAGCGCAGGGCCGGGAACGAAATCCGCCGATCCGTCTGCCGGCGTCGAAGGTGGAGGATCAATGGGATGGCCGCGGCGAGCCCGAGCCCGAGCGCCCAGGCGTGCAGGAGGCTCATGCGTTGTGGATCTCGGCGCTCATGAAAGCCGTGAGCGTTTGCGTAGGAACTGTCGCAGCGCGATGCCCAGCGGCATGTCGGTCGTCAAGAGGGCATAGTCGGCCCCGGCGCGCAGCGATTCCTTCCGCCAGGAATCGACGGCTGCTTCGACGGCCGCTCGATACTGTTTGCGGAGGGCCGCGGAATTGGCGCCGAGTTCTTCGCCGGTCTCCGGATCAAAAAAGATCGCTTCGCCCGCCGCGGGCAGATCGAGTTCGCCCGGGTCCATGATATGAAACACGATCACTTCGTGACCGCGGTGTCGGAGGTATCGCAGCGCCGTCCGCGTAGTGTCCGGGTCAACGAGTAGATCCGAAATCAAGACGACCAGCCCGCGTCTTTGGAGGCGGGTCGACAGATCCTTGATCGCCGAGCCCGCTTCGGTCTTTCCGTTCGGGGTGAGCCCCGTGAGCTCGCCGAGCAGTCGACGCCAATGACGTCGGGTGGTTCGAGGGACGACATGGTTCCGGATGGTGTCGTCGAAGGCGATCAAGCCCGTCGCGTCGCCCTGCTGGATGAGGAGCAGCGAAAGAGAGGCCGCCAACAATCGCGCGTACTCTAGCTTGGTCGGATACCGGTCGGCGGCGGAGACCCACCCCATCGAACCGCTCACGTCCAAGAGGAGATAAGCACGAAGATTCGTCTCCTCCTCAAACTGCTTTACGAACAGACGGTCGGTCCGGGCGTATACTTTCCAATCCAGGTAGCGGAGGTCATCGCCTTTGTTATAGGAGCGGTTTTCCGCGAACTCGGCGGAGAACCCTCGACGGGGGGAATCGTGTAGTCCGATGAGAAAGCCCTCGACGATCCCGCGCGCCACCAACTCGAGGTGCGCGAGACCGGCAATTTCACGGGGGCTCGCGAGATCGAGACGTTGGCGGGCGGCGTCGAGAGAGGACAGCCCAGTTGCGGTTGGTTCGCTCATCGGGAAAGACTAGCCGACGCCGAGAACCGCCGCCAACCGAGCGGGGAGGCGCATCATGACTTGGGGGGCCTGCTGATGATGTTTGACCGAAGCACCCATGGAGGAGCTGCCATCGCGCGGCCCCTCCTGTCGATCTTGCTTGTATTGACCAGCCTGGCGTGCTCCCGAGCACCCGAACCGCTTTCCGCTCAAACGGATCCGCGCGACGCCAATGCGGCCGCCGAGACGATCAGCGCCGCCGATCTGAGGGTGCGAATCGGGGCCTTGGCACACGACTCGATGCGGGGCCGGCCTACGCCGAGCCCCGAACTCGAGAAGGCCGCCCGTCACATTGCTCGGCGATTCGAGTCGTTCGGGTTACTTCCGGGGGATGGTGACTCCTACCTACAGACCTTCCCGCTCACGTTCTCTTCGCGGGGGGCCTCGGACGGCGAGAGCCTGACGATCGACGGCCCGGGCGGAGGAGCGATCGGCTCGGAAGACTTCATTGCGGTGCCGTCGGTGTCGGGGCGGGCGACGGGCGAACTCCGAGTGGTAGACCTCGGAGCGCCGGGGGTTCTCACGGGTACCATCGCCCTCGTATCGGTCAGCCAGTCAAACGCGAACGCCGCGCTGACCTCGGCCCGGGATCTGCTTGACGCCGGAGCGAGTGGTGTTCTGTTCGCGGTCGACGCTTCCGATCAATACTTCGAGGGCTTGAGGCGGTTCTTCAGCCGCGAGCGGATGGCCGTCGGCGTTCCCGACGAGCTGATTGCCCCGACGGCTCTGGTTCGGATGTCGTCACTCCCTGCCGCGCTTCAGAGCGCGATCGGGTCGGGGGGGGCAACCGGCCAGTTCAGCGCGAGCCTCCGGACGAGCGCCAGCTTCCGCCAAGATCAGGCGCTGAACACCATCGGATGGATCGAGGGGTCGGATCCGGAACTGCGTGACGAGTACATCGTTTTCACGGCCCACATGGATCACGTCGGCGTGGGCCGTCCAGTCGATGGCGACTCGATCTACAATGGGGCGGACGATGACGCTTCTGGCACCGCCACCATCATCGAGTTGGCCGAAGCGTTCGCCTCGCTTCCGACGCCGCCCCGTCGGTCCCTGGTCTTCATGACCGTCAGCGGCGAAGAAAACGGGCTGCTCGGCTCTGCGTGGTACGCCGAGCACCCGCTGTTCCCGACCGAAGAGACCGTGGCGAACATCAACATCGATATGATCGGTCGGAATTGGGAGGATACGGTGGTGGCCATCGGCCGCGACGAGTCCACGCTCGGTGACATGCTGGACCGCGTCCTGGAAGAACACGCGGAACTCGGGCTCGCGATGATCGACGACCCGTGGCCCGAGGAAAACTTCTATTTTCGTTCCGACCATTTCAACTTCGCTCGCAAGGGTGTTCCCATCTTGTTCTTCTTCACCGGCCCGCACGAGGACTATCACGGTCCCAATGACGAGGCGGACCGGATTTTGTACGACAAAACGGCACGGATCGGCCGGCTTATTTTCTTCTTAGGAATCGAGATCGCCAATGAGGCGGATCGACCCCAATGGGATGCAGCTGCCTATCGGCGGATCGTGGAGGGTGCGGGGTCATGATGTCTGTCCGTATCTTCGATCCGACCGAGAGCACAGGAGGAGGGTTTGATGTCAGATGAACTAGGGCCGTACGTAGTGGTCGAAAAACGGAACTCCGGCTTCGCCGCGTTTCTACTGGGCGGGCTGGTCGGTGCGGGCTTGGCGCTGCTGTTCGCGACCAAGACGGGAGAAGAGACTCAGCGAGATATACGCGAAGGCGCTCGCCGTCTTCGCGACGATGCCGAGGAGAAGTTGACCGATCTCAAGGGCTCTTTCGAGGAGGGGTACGGACGCGCTCGGGGTGAAGTCGGCGAGCGAGTCGGCGCCGCCCGCGACTCGGTCCGGGATCAGCAGCACAAAGCCGGCGAGGCGATCAAGGCGGGGAAAGACGCGGCTCGTCGGGCGCGCTCCGATCTGGAGAATCGCCTGGCGGAATCGAAAGCGGCATACAAAGCCGCCGTGGTCGAAGGCGACGGACCCGCGCCGACCGAAAACGGCGAAGTCGAAGGCTAGTCGATCGGTGGCGCGTCGACCCGCGTGAAGCCAGAGCCGCATCGCCTCCGCTCGCTTGCCGCGCGGGTCTATCACCGCTCCGCCGATGACCATCTCCTCTTTCTGGCGTCCGGGGTCGCGTTCAGCGTCGTCCTCGCCGCCATTCCGTTCTTCTTGCTCATCGTCTTCTTGCCCGCCTGGCTCCTGGGGTCGGGAAGCCCCGCGTACCGCGAAGGCGCCCTCGAGATGCTGTGGCGGATCGTCCCCCTGCAGGCGCCGGCCCTTCGAGCCGATCTGGCGGCCCAGCTAAACGCGACGCTCGACCGAGCCGGCTCGATCGGCATCGTGAGCCTCGTGGTTTTTCTTTGGCTTTCGACCCGGTTGTTCGGGGCGCTTCGAACCGCGCTGAGCACCGTCTTCGATATGGAAGAACACTACGGCGCGATCCGTGGCAAACTGCTGGATCTCCAACTCGTGCTGGTCAGCACCGCCCTGTTGACGGCGAACTTCGCCCTGACGTCGTGGATCCAAATCAATCGATCCCGCTTCGTCAGCGGTGACTTCCATCTGCCGTGGACCCAGGAGGTCACGGCCACCCTCACGGCACTGATCAGCGTGTATACCATGTTCCTCCTCATCTATCGCTTCGTACCGGCGAAACGTCTGCGCTGGCGCACGTCGGCGATCGCGGCCGCGGTCGCTGCGGTCGCCTTCGAGGTGCTAAAACGGGCGTTCAGCTGGTACCTGGAGGCCTACGCCGATCACACCTCGATATTCTCGGCATTCGCAACCGTTGGGGTACTCGTGTTGTCCGTGTACTACGCGTCGATCCTCTTTCTGGTCGGAGGCGAGGTGGCACAGTCGCTGGAAGTGCAGCGTCTGCTCAAACGGCAACGCGAGGTTTTCCGTTGAGCGCATGGGTGCGAACCTTCGAGACGAGGCGATAGGTTCTGAGTCCGTTTGTGCGATGCGTCCAGGTCCTGAGCAGCGATAGGTAAGGGGGGGTGGTGTACGGTGGGTGATGGGATCCGGGTCGTGGCCCGAAACAGAAAGGCCCGTCACGAGTACGAGGTTCTCGAGGAATTCGAAGCCGGTCTCGTGTTGGCCGGCGCCGAGGTAAAGTCGCTCCGAGATGGGCGGGCGAATTTTACGGACTCGTACGCGCGGGTAGAGGGGGGCGAGGTTTGGTTGCACAGCTTGCACATCTCTCCGTACACGCATGCCGGCGCGGACGCTCCGGACCCCGTCCGCCCTCGAAAGCTTCTACTCAGGAGCAGACAGATCGCCAGGCTCGCGATCGAAACGAGAGAGAACGGTCTCACACTGGTGCCCCTCGATATTCACTTTCGACACGGGTACGCAAAGGTGATGATGGCGCTGGCGCGGGGTAAGAAACACCGGGACAAAAGAGAAGACTTGAAGAAGAAGACGATGCTTCGGGAGACCGAGCGAGCGATCCAGGACGCCCGTCGCGATGTCTAGCCTCCGCAGGGTTTGTCACCGAGCCCTTTGGCTCGTCGCGGTGGCCGCGGTCACGCAGATGTCCCCGGCCGGCGCCCAAGCGCCCGGCGACATGATGGAGGTCCAAGTCGCGGGTCAGCGCGCTCGTCTCCACGTTACGCGTCACTATCACTATCCGGTCGTAAATGTCGAGGAACTTACGCCGCTATGGGGCCTCACCACCCGAAGCGGCGTGTTCCTACGGGCAGAGCTAGAGGGCTCTGAACTCGCCTTTGAAGCCGGTTCTCCGTTTTTTCGTCACGGAGAGGTGACCGCTCAGTTGGCCAACCCCCCCTATGAGTGGGGAGGCGCTTTTTGGATCCCGAGCGAGTTCGTCGCGGGCTGGCTTTCCGCTGGCGCGAAGCTCGCGCTCGCGGAGGCGCCGAGTGCGGTCGTGAACGACCCGCTTCCGGCTCGCGTCGATCCGGACGTGCCGTGGCACATCATCATCGACCCGGGTCACGGTGGACACGATCCCGGCACCCTCGGGGATCGGAGTCACGAAAAAGACGTGGTTCTCGACGTGGGTCGACTGGTCTTCGACGAACTGCAAAAGCGCGACGGTGTCGTGCCGTATATGACGCGAGACACCGACGTCTATGTAAAGCACGATCTTAGGTCTCAGTACGCCGTCGATCGGGGCGGCGATCTCTTTGTTTCGATCCACGCCAACGGCGTCACGGACAGCCGCGCAGTCGGATTCGAGACGATCTTTCTCGGACCCGCACGCTCGGAAGAGGCGAGGGAGGTCGCCCTTCGCGAGAATCGCGCACCCGAGATGGGAGACGGCGGCGAGGCACCCGATGAGCTTCAATTTATCTTGACCGGTCTCGATCGGACCGAGAACCTCGGTGAGTCGCGCAGATTCGCCGGGTTCATCCAGAACTCGATTCGGGCGGCCAGGGCGGGGCGCTCGCCAGACCGGGGCGTCAAACAGGGCCCGTGGTGGGTTCTTCTCGGGGCGCTGGCCCGCATGCCGTCGGTGATCGTCGAAATCGGGTTCCTTTCAAACCAAACCGAGGAAGCCTATTTGAGCGGCGAGGCCGGACAGCGCGCCATGGCACGGGCCATCGCAGACGCCATCATCGAGTATCGCTCCGACGTACTGCAGCGTTTCGCGCCGTCCAGCGAGGGGGATGGCCGCTGACTACCAACGCCAGCCCGCCACTCGATCGCGTGGTTCCGGTCCGGCGCCAGGCGGTGCTGCGATCGTCTCGGGTGGTCGCGCGCGATACGTGGTGGATGGAGTTCGATTGTCCAGAGATCGCCGAGACCTCCGTCGCGGGCCAATTCGCGATGCTGGGCGTCGGGCTGGATACCGCCGGCACCTGGTTGCTCCCGCGCCCGTTCAGCGTCGGGTGGACGGGTCCCGGGGGCGTCGCAGGCTTTCTGGTCCGCACCTTTGGGGCCGGCACTCGCGCGTTCACCAGACTCGCCGTCGGCGATGAAGCCCTGGTGCTGGGTCCGCTCGGTCAACCTTACGTGTTGGAACCAGGACGCTCGATCGAGTGCGTCGCGGGCGGGGTGGGGCTGGCTCCTTTTATCGCGTTGGCGGCCAGCGAAGCGGCCGCGGGGCGTCAGGTCCGGCTCATCTACGGCGAGCGGAACGCAGAGGCCGTGTTCGATCTCGATTTGCTTCGCGAACTCACCGGGCATGAACCGGAGATCTACACCGAGGATGGTCGGATGGGGACGATGGGTCGGGTCCTGGCCGGTCTCGATCCAGCCGGGGACGCGCTTCTCCTCGGCTGCGGGCCCACGCCCATGCTGCGAGCGTTGGCCGAGTTCGCTCGGACGAACCATCGAGATCTTCAAGTTTCGGTCGAAGAGCACATGGGGTGCGGGATCGGAACCTGCCAGGGCTGCGTCGTCAGATCGTCCGATGGGCGCTGGGTGAAGGCCTGCGTGGAGGGGCCCGTCTTCCCGGCCGACTCGTTGGACTGGACGACCGGTGGCTGAGCGGGTGGGTTCGCGCACCGATCTGAGTCAGACCGTGTTCGGGGTGACGTTCCACAGCCCCGTGCTTTTGGCTTCCGGTACCTGCGGATACGGCCAGGAGTACGCGGACCTCATCCCGCTCGATGACATCGGTGGCATCGTCACCAAAGCGGTCAGCGTCGAACCGCGCGTGGGCAATCCGCCGCACCGGGTGGCCGAGACTCCCGGTGGCATGATCAACGCGATCGGTCTGGAGAACGTCGGCCTGGAAGTCTTTCGCAACGAGAAACTCCCATGGCTCGATCGAGCGCTCGAACGCGCGCAGGTTTTGGTCAACGTGGTGGGGCGTTCCGCTGACGAATACGAGGCGGTCGTGTCCGGGCTCGATGCGGAGCAAGGGTTTCTCGGCTACGAGATCAACGTGTCCTGTCCGAACGTGAAGGGCGGGACGATGTTCGGCACGGACGAGGCGGTGCTTGGCGGTTTGGTTCGCCGGCTCCGACGTGCGACCGAGCGGCCGCTGGTGATCAAGCTCACCCCGAACGTGGCGGACGTCGGCGTGTTCGCGAAGATCTGTGAGAGCGAAGGAGCCGATGGGTTGAGCGCGATCAACACCTTCCCCGGCATGGTCGTGGACATCGACCGCCGCGTGCCGCTGATCGGAAACGGAAGCGGCGGGATATCGGGGCCCGCGATCCTTCCGATGGGTGTGTACGCCACCTGGCGTGTCCGACAATCCTGCGAGCTTCCGATCATCGGCATCGGTGGGATTCGGAATGGGGCCGACGCGATGCAATACATTCTCGCCGGGGCGTGTCTGGTCCAGGTAGGTACGGCGTCCTTTGTCGATCCGAACGCCGCCGTCGATGTGCACGCCGGGATCGCGGCCTATCTCGAACGCAGCGAGGTCGATTCGCTCGCCGAGTTGGTCGGCGGCCTCGCATTCCCGGCGGCTCGAAAATGACGGGCGGCGCCATGTTGGTCGAACTCGCGGGCGAGCTATTTACCGCCTGGCACGGCAACCCCTCAACCGACTTGTCCCCCGTCGCGGGTGACGGTTCCGATCGCCGTTATTGGCGCCTCACGGCCGCAGACGGGACCACGGCTGTCGCGGCGCACGGGGCCGATAGAGAGGAGAACCGGGCGTTTCTGACGTTTTCGCGAACGTTCCGGGAACTGGGCCTTCCCGTGCCAGAGGTCTACGCGGCGGACGAGGCCGCGGGGGTCTGGTTGCTCGAGGACTTGGGGGACACGACGCTCTTCGATGCGATCGTCGCGGCGCGTGAATCTGGATCGGATGCTTTCCCGAACAACGTTCTCCCACTCTATCGGAACGTGCTCGAGGTTTTACCCCGCTTCCAAATCGAAGGCGGCCGCGCCATCGATTTTCGCATCGCCTACCCGAGGGCCGCGTTCGATCGTCAATCCATTCTTTGGGATCTCAACTACTTCAAGTACCACTTTCTCAAGCTCGCACACATCCCCTTCAACGAGGCACGTCTCGAGAAAGACTTCGGCACGCTGGCTCGTTTTCTCATGGATACCGAGACGGACCATTTTCTCTACCGCGACTTCCAGTCTAGAAATGTGATGGTGCGCGAGACGGAAGCGGGCCCGACGCCTTGGTTCATCGATTACCAGGGTGGACGAAGTGGAGCACTCCAATATGACGTGGCCTCGTTGCTTTACGATGCGAAAGCCAACCTGCCCGACCGCGTGCGGGTCGAGCTTCTGGAGCATTACTTGGACGCAGTCGAGCGGCTGCACCCCGTCGATCGCGACGCCTTCAAGGAAGTCTGGCCAGGATATGTCCTCGTGCGGATCCTCCAGGCTCTGGGAGCCTATGGGTATCGAGGGTTTTACGAGCGAAAACCACGCTTTCTACAGAGCGTACCCTACGCCGCCGAAAACGTCCGCGGGATTCTCGAGGCCGGTCTGCCCATCAAGGCGCCGGAGCTTACCACCGCGCTGGAGCAGATCGTGGAGCGTTGGGGTCCGGTACAAGCGCCCCTGCTTGTCCCAGACGGGCTGGAAGTGCAGGTGTCCAGCTTCCGATATCCCGCCGGATATCCGCAGGACGCGACGGGACATGGCGGAGGCTACGTATTTGACTGTCGTGGCATCCCGAATCCGGGGCGCGAGGCCGCATACCGGCGGCTTACGGGTCTCGACCCGGAGACGATCGCGTTTCTCGAAGCGCGGCCGGAGGCCGATGAATTCTGGAGCCACGTGCGCGCCATGGTAGACGGGCACGTCCGCACGTATCTGGCTCGCGGCTTCAGTAGTCTGAGCGTTCATTTTGGCTGCACGGGCGGGCAGCATCGCTCTGTTTTCATGGCGGAACGGCTCGCGGGGCATCTTCGTGCGGTGCACCCGGAAGTACGAGTCAGCGTCACGCACCGAGAACGGCCGGATTGGCCACGACGACCCGCCGCCGTCTGACGTGGAAGCCATGATCCTGGCGGCAGGGGAGGGTCGTCGTCTCCGCCCTCTCACGGACCGCGTGCCGAAGGCGCTCATCGAGGTGGCGGGTGTGCCCTTGCTCGAGCGGGTTGCTAAATCCGCGATCCAAGCGGGAGCTCGCCGGCTCCTGATCAACGCACATTACCGGGCCGATCAGCTCGAGCAATTCGTGGAGTCCAAGCGGGGATTCGGGGTCCCGTATTTCATTTTGCGCGAAGACGAGGTCTCACCGGTCCCGCTCGACACTGGCGGTGCCTTGCTGTATGCCGCCGGTGCGTTCGAGACAGAGGCACCGTTTCTGCTCCACAACGCCGACATCGCGACCGATTTGGATCTCGGCGCGTTGTATCGCTCGCACGTAGAAGGCGAGGCGTTGGACGGACGACTGGCCACCATGGTAGTGATGGATCGGGTGACGACACGTCCACTCTTGGTGGAGGGGGCGCAGGTGTGCGGTCGAGCGAATAGAACCGAGGGTTGGCGGCACGTGGCGCGCGCCGCCACGCAGGGGAAGCCGCTGCGTGAGGTCGGCTTCGCCGGGATCCACGTCGTGTCGCATCGGATGTTGGGTCGCCTCACGGAGGAGGGTGCGTTCTCGTTGATCGATGCGTACATGAGACTCATTGGAGAAGGCGAAATGATCGCCACCTACGACGCCTCCGGCGTGCTTTGGCACGACATAGGAACGCGACAGAAGCTCGAGGCCGCGCGCGAATCGTTCGAGCCCAGCTGCCCATGAAGGCGATTCGCATCCGCGAGCCGGGTGGGCCGGACGTGCTCGAGCTCCACGACGTTCCCACGCCCACTCCTGGCCCGGACGAGGTGTTGGTCCGCGTCCGAGTCGCCGGGATCAACCGGGCCGACATGCTGCAACGGCTCGGCAAGTATCCGGTTCCCGCGGGCTCGCCGCCGGATATTCCGGGTCTCGAGTTCGCCGGAGAGATCGCCGATCTCGGCGCGAACGTCGCCGGATGGGCCGTCGGAGATCGCGCGATGGGGATTTTGGGCGGTGGTGGCTATGCGGAGTACACGGTCGTCCCCGTCGGGCAGCTCCTTCCCGTTCCGCCCACACTGGGTTGGTCGGAAGCTGGCGCCATCCCCGAAGTCTTCCTCACCGCCGCTGACGCGCTGTTCGAGCGCGGTCGACTGACGGACGGAGAAACCGTCGTCATCCACACCGCCGGTGGAGGCGTCGGGACGGCCGCGCTCCAGCTCGCGCGCGAGGCCGGTGCGGGCGCCGTGGTCGGGACGGCTTCGGCGGCAAAACTCGAACGCATCCGACAAGCGGCCCTGCCGCTCGATCTCGGATTCGATCGGGCCCAACTGGGTCCTGACGCCGACTCCGAACTCCTCTCGAAAGCCGTTCGGGAGGCGAGCGACGGACACGGCGCCGACGTGATCCTCGACACGGTCGGGGCCCCCTATTGGAGCGCGAATATCCGCTGCCTCGCTACGCTCGGCCGTCTCGTGATCGTGGGCGTGCTGGGTGGCTCGAGCGTTGCAGCCGATCTACGCGTCTTGATGGGAAAGCGAGCCACCGTGGTCGGCACCGTATTGCGCGCCCGCGCCGTCGAGGAGAAGGCCGCGCTCACAACGGAGTTTCAACGTCGGTTTCTCCCCGCCTTCTCGAGGCCGGAAGGGGAGGGCGGGCTCGTCCCGGTGATCGACCGCGCCTACCCGCTCGCCGAGGCTGCAGAGGCACACCGTTACGTAGAGTCGAACCAATCGTTCGGGAAGGTTCTGTTGGTGGTCGAATGATTATCAACCACACGCTGAAGTATCTGTTCGTCGAGCCCCCCTTTACGGGTTCCACGGCCATCGCGACCGAATTGCAGGAACACTATGGCGGCGAGAGTATCGTCTGGAAGCACGCCAAGTACACGGAATTTCGAGCCGAATACGGAAAGAAGGCCGACGACTATTTCGTGTTCGCTTCGAATCGCGATCCGCTCGATCAAGCGGTAAGCGAGTTCGTAAAGCTCAAGAACAACCACAAAGACAACTTCACCACGCCGCACAAGTTTGTTCGAAACGGCGGATACATCACGGAAGAAGCGCTGCAGGAGTTCCATTGGGTGCAAGAGCACGATGCGGAGTTCCATGAGTACTTCGCGCGCTACAAGAACAAACTCTTCAACAACTGGTATCTGCTCGGTCACGAGCGCTTCGCACGCGTCATCGAGTTTACGAACCTCGCGGATGATTTTGACGCGGTGCTCCGTCTTATTGGCATCGAACCCGTCCGGAAGCTGCCGAAGGTCAACCCGACCAAGGGCA
The DNA here is from genome assembly GCA_029262175.1 of Gemmatimonadota bacterium. Lineage (GTDB taxonomy): Bacteria > Gemmatimonadota > Gemmatimonadetes > Palauibacterales > Palauibacteraceae > Palauibacter. The sequence continues at coordinate 186,614 of JAJCZV010000036.1, read as the reverse complement.
AAAAGAGCTTTACGGACTACTACCCGCCCGAAACATGGGAGCAAGCGTTTCGCTGCTACGGCCCGTTCATGCGCAAATGGAAGTTCGCGTTCCCCTCGGAATGGGGAACGCCGCGGGTCCCTATGGCCGCACGCGCCCGCTTCCACGCGATCGATCGCGGGGTGCGCACGCTTTCCCGGTTTGCGAACCTGAACACCAGCTCGGGGGTCGTGCAGCGAGCGAAGCGGGTGCTACAAGGGAGCTGACCCAGGATCGAACTCCTCGTTGGCCGAGTTCCGGCGACCGCGTATCATCCACGGCCCAACCACCGATTCGCGCATGTTCAGGAGAATGAATGCAGGTTTGGGTAGGAACCAGCGGCTATAGTTATCCCGCTTGGAAGGGGACCTTCTATCCCGAGGATCTCCCCGCCAAGCAGATGCTTTCTTACTACGGATCCAAGCTTCCCGCGGTCGAGATCAACAACACGTTCTACCGAATGCCGCGAGAAAGCGTCTTGGAGACCTGGGCCGAGTCCGTGCCGGATGGGTTTCGCTTCGCGTTGAAGGCCTCGCGTCGCATCACGCACTTCAAGCGTCTCAAGGGAGCGGAAGAAGAGATCGAATACTTTGTCCAAACGGCGAACGCGTTGGCGGATCGAGCGGGTGTGATTCTCTACCAGCTCCCGCCAAATTTCAAACGCGACGATGCCTGCTTGTCGGACTTCATAGCGGGGCTCCCGAACCCCGGCACCTCCGCCTTCGAATTTCGTCACCCGTCGTGGTTCGCCGACCCGGTTTTCGAGATATTGCGCGCCCGCAATTGTGCGCTCTGTCTTGCCGAGACCGACGACGGAGCGATGGACGCTCCGTTCGTAGAGACGGCCGACTGGTCGTACATCCGGCTTCGAAAGACGTCGTATGACCCGGCGGAACTCGATGTGTGGGCGAATCGCATACGCGACTCTGCCTGGGATCGAGTCTACGCGTTCTTCAAACACGAAGATGCCGGCGTCGGTCCACGGCTCGCCGAGCAGTTCGTGGAGCTTACCCACTCATGACTCCTGTGGTTGGGCAGCTCCTACTGCTAAACGTCCTTGGTCTCTTGTTCGCCGGGCCTGGCACGCCGTTGTTTCAGGAATTGCAGCTCGTCCCCGCGCTCATGCTCCAAAAACCGTGGACGCTGATCACCTATCAGTTCCTACACGGCGGCACGAGCCATTTGTTCTTCAACATGATCGGGTTGTTCTTTCTCGGTCCGCGACTCGAGACCCGATTGGGGAGCCGCCACTTCCTGGGGATGTATCTCGTGAGTGGGTTGGTGGGTGCGCTCGTCCATATCGCGTATACCGGGATCACCGCTTCCGCGGGAGGGCTTTACGTCCCAATGGTCGGAGCTTCGGGCGCGGTCTACGGCGTTTTTCTGGCGTTCGCTCGCTTCTGGCCGCATGAGAAGATCCTTCTCTGGTTCGTCATTCCCGTCGAGATTCGGATCTTCGTGATCGGGCTGACGGTCCTCTCGCTGTGGTTCAGTTTGAGCGGGGGACAAGCCAACGTCGCGCACTTCGCCCACCTCGGCGGTTTTCTCGGAGGGTGGCTATACCTGCGCTGGAAGGATTGGCGCTCGCCCGCGAGTCAGTTTCAACGCAAGGCCGAGAACGTCGGGGTTCGGATGAAGGAGCGCGATCTCACCGCTCGCTGGTCCAGGATCGATCCGGCGACGCTTCACCCCGTGAATCGCGAAGAGTACGAACGGATCGCCGACAAGATCCGTTCGCTGGGTTGGGCCGAACTCACCGACCGGGAGAGAGTCTTCATCGAGCGCTTCGGCGGTACCGCGACGGGCTAGAACCGCCGCGGGTGACCACTCCTCCGCGGGTTAGAACCCTTCTGCGGCAGCCGCAACCGCCGGCGTCTCGACCCCGGCGTCCTCACTAGAGGGTGCTGAATTCAGAGACGCCTCGTGCGCGGCCAGCCCTGCGCGCCACGCCTCGCGTTGCGCCTTCTGAAGTCCCACGATGCCGTCTTCCAACCACGCGTGGCTGCCGGACAGCAGCGCTTGAGCGAGCTTGTAGTCGGCCACGTCGGAGTTGGATCGAATCGCTCGGAACAGCTCCTTGACCCGACGTCTGGACGCGTTCGCAAACGAATCAGCGAGCCGAGACGCTTCCTCTCCGGAACCGTCTCCTCGCGCCTTGAGCATTTCGACCCGAGTCACCGCAGCGGAAATGGCGAACAACTCCGCGCCGATATCGACGCATCGAAACAGGAGTCCCTGCCGCCGTTCGAGCCCAGCGCCGTGACGCACCATGAGATGAAAGATGGTGCGGGCCAGTTTGCGGCTGGAACGTTCAACAAAGCGAAGGTGCTTCGCGAGCTCGCCGTAGTTGCCGAAGCGCGGGGGTAGACTCCACCCGAGCCAACGTGACGGATACCAAGTGAGATAGAACGCCGCCGCCCCCGGCAGCGCCTTGAGCTTCGCGCCAATGCCGAGCTCGGGGTCGACCAGGTCACCGGCGATTTGCAGGTGTTTGTCGACGGCTTCGCGCGCGATAAACAGACGCATGATCTCGCTCGAGCCTTCGAAGATCCGATTGATCCGCGAGTCGCGGAGCATCCGTTCGATGGCGACCGGTTCCTCGCCACGTGCGGCGAGCGAGTCGGCGGTTTCGTACCCGCGTCCCCCGCGCACTTGAAGAGCGTCGTCCGTCAGCTGCCAACCTGTTTCGGTATTCCACAGCTTCGCGACCGCGGCCTCCAGTCGGATGTCGTACCCTCCGCGGTCGGCCATCGTCTGCGTTAGATCGGCGATGGCCGACATGGCGTAGGTGCGCGAAGCGATGGACGTCAGATAGTGCGCGATCGTTTCGTGCTTCCCGATCGGTACGCCCCATTGGATCCTCTCGGCGCACCAGCGCCGGCAAACCTCGAGGGCGGCCTGCGCGGCGCCGACCGACGAGGCCGGGATCGTGAGACGGCCCGTATTGAGCGTGACCAACGCGAGCTTGAGACCGCGCCCTTCCTTCCAGAGAAGGTTCTTCTTGGGTACGCGGACGTTGGTGAATCGGATGACGCCGTTTTCGAGCGCGGTGAGGCCCATGAAGTGGCACCGAAGAACGACCTCGACGCCCGGCGAGTCTCGCTCGACAATAAACGCTGAGATCTTGCCGCTGTCCGGATGGCGAGCCATGACGACATAGAGCTCGGCGATCGTTCCGTTGGTGATCCAGAGCTTCTCGCCATTGAGGATGTAGGCGTTGCCGTCTTCGGTCGCGACTGCGGTCGTCGACAGCCGGGCCGGATCGGAGCCGACGTCGGATTCGGTGAGGGCGAACGCGCTAATCGCACCTTTGGCCAGTCGGGGGAAGAACTCCTTCTTCTGCTCTTCCGTGCCGAACATCTTGAGTGGCTGACCGACGCCGATCGACTGGTGCGCCGACATGAGGGCCACGAGGTTGCCATCCACCGACCCCACCACGCGCATCGCATTGGCGTATTCGGTTTGGTTGAATCCCAACCCGCCGTATTCGGTGGGCACCTTGATGCCGAAGGCGCCCCGGTCGGCGAGCTCCTTTACGACGGATTCGGGAATCTTGCCCTCACGGTCGATGGCGTCGGAGTCGACCCCGTCCCTGAGGTAGTCCAGAAGGGCATCCGTCCAGGCCCGGGCCCGGTCCGAAATAAAGGCCTCGGGATCCGGATAGGGCGTGATCGTATCGAGCCGAAAGTTGCCCAGAAAGAGATTTCGGACAAACGTCCGTCCGGTCCAGTCGGTCTCTCGAGCCGCCTCAGCGACCTGCCGGGCTTCGTGCTCGGTGGCGTGTGTGGTGCTGTTTTTCTGATCAGACATCGGTTTGCCCTCGTTACCGGATGCGACGCTTCATAAGGAAATCTAAACCGCCAAAACCATTCCAGCCAAACTCTAGCCGGCGCGGCGAGCCGATCTTACCCGTTTCTGGGCCGAATCAACCCGGCGGAAAGCCTCGTAAGCCCTTGTTGGGTGAGTCTTTTCGACTCACCGCCGGGTCAGGATGTACCATATGTCCCTCGGCGGGGCGAGTAACGGATCCGTCACTGCGGTGACGAGAGTGTGGATGGCAAGCGTCCAAAACCGATGTTTCGTCGAATTTCCGGTTGACCCCAGATCACGGAGCGAGAGTGCCGAGCGCAGAGCAAAAAGAGCGAACCACCATCGAACGTCCGACCGGAGAGTTGGACCCCATGGCCAGCCTGGGCGCGGATGTCCGAAGCGGCTTGGGGAGCCGCCCAAAGACGCTTCGCTCCAAATATCACTATGACGCGCGCGGCTCCGAGCTGTTTGTCCAAATCACGCAGTTGCCGGAGTACTACCCGACGCGGACCGAGGTCGGGATTCTCGAGCAGATCGCCGAGGACGTGATCGCGGATACCCGCCCGTGCGCGCTCATCGAGTTCGGTTCCGGCGCGGCCCGAAAAACTCAGATTCTTCTAGACGAGATGTCTCGAGCCGGCTGCCTCGAGGGGTACGCGGCGATCGAGGTCTCGGAATCGGCCCTCCTGGAGTCCGCCAATGAGCTGACAGATCGTTACGACGCCTTGCGGTTCGTTGGCGTGCTCGCGGACTTCGAGGCGCCCGTCCAGCTACCGTTTGATGATCGACCACGCCTGATCCTCTTTTTGGGATCGACGATCGGAAACCTCACGAGCCAGGAAGCGGTCGACTTTCTCGAGGGCGTGCGATCCCATATGAACCCCGCGGATCGGTTCCTGATCGGGTTCGACTTGGTCAAAGACGTGTCGACGTTGATCGCGGCGTACAACGATTCCGCAGGCGTGACGGCCGAGTTCAGCCTCAACGTTCTGAATGTGATCAATCGTGAGCTGGAAGGGGACATACCCGTCAGCGCCTTCCGGCACGAAGGAATCTGGAACCCCGACGAAGCCCGGATCGAGGCGTACCTCACGGCCGAGCGCGCGGTCGACGCGACCCTCGAAGCGATCGATCTCGCGATTCATTGGGACGCCGGTGAGACGATCCGTACCGAACTCTGCCACAAGTATACGAAAGACTCGGTAGAGGCTCTGGTCACGCGGGCGGGCCTCCGGATCGACCGCTGGGATACCGATGAAGACGACCGATTTGCGCTTGCCCTAACGAGTTGCTGAGCGTCTGAGCTGCAGCCGGAGTCTCGCGGCCGCCCTCGGGGTGTGTCGCCAGGGGCACGCTCAGGGCTATAGTAGAAGGGATGGGCTTACTGCTCGGGGCCGTGATCACGGTGTACCAACAGGGAGGCCGGCGTATGGCGAAGCGTTCTGGGGTCAATCGCAGGGGGTTCTTGAGAACGGCTGGAACCACAGCACTCCTGGGCGCGGTCGGCGCCAAGACTTCCCTCGCTTCTGAAACGACGAAGATCTTTCGCCCCACGGTCGGAGACACCTTCGATTTCGATGCGGTGTACGATCGAGTCGGCAGCAACTGCATCAAGTGGGACAATGCGATCCGTGATTTCGGCGACAAGATCGAAGTCGGTATGGGGATCGCCGACATGGATTTCCAGGCCGCGCCCTGTATCACGCGAGCGTTGGAGGAGCGGTGCAGCCACGAAAACTGGGGATACCTCTCCCGACCCGACGCCTACGCGCAGGCGATCGTGGATTGGAACCAACGTCGCTACGGGTTGGAAATCGATCCCGAGACGGTCGTATTCACGACCGGCGTCCACCCGGGAATTATTGCGGCGCTGAAGGCGTTCGCGCCTCCGGGGACAAAGGTCCTTCTTACCACACCCACGTACAACGGCTTCTACAGTGATCTGACATTTACGGATACGATCGCGGAAGACAGCCAGATGAAGCTGGTCGACGGTCGTTATTCGATCGACTGGGATGACTTCGAGACGCGCGCCAAACGCTCCAACGTCTTTATTCTGTGCAACCCGCAGAACCCGACTGGGAACTGCTGGTCGCCGGCTGACATGACTCGCATGGGCGAGATCTGTCTCGAACACAAAGTGATCGTGCTGTCGGACGAGATCCACTGCGATTTCGTGATGAGCGGGCAGACCTATACACCGTTTGCGAATCTTCCGAACCGGGAGATCGTCGACAACAGTCTGACGTTCAAGGCGGCGAGCAAGACCTTCAGCTTGGCGGCCATGAAGGTCGCCTGGTACTTCTCGACAAATCCGGACTTGCTCGCGAGAACGCAGAAACACACGCGCGCGGATCTCAGTTCGCTCGGAATGGTCGCGAACCATGCGGCGATCACAGAAGGCGAAGAGTGGCTCGACCAACTGCTCCCCTATATCGACGCAAATCACGAATTCGCCGAGTCGTACATCAAGAAGAACATCCCGATGCTCGGCTACACGAAGGCTCAGGGGACCTACCTCGCGTGGCTCGATACGCACCAGGTCGCGGAGATGATCGGGGCGCACGAGACGGCCGAGAGAGAGAGCCGCACCTCGGTGGAACCGGTTCCGCCGGAAGACATCGTTCAGCGTTGGTTTGCCGAGCACGCTCGGGTCTTTCTAAACCCGGGCGATAGCTACGGAACCGGCGGCGCGGACCATATGCGAATGAACTTGGCCACGTCGCGAGTTCTGGTTAAGCGCGCCCTCGACAACATCGCAGCGGCGCTCGCCTAGCCGGAGACCGACCGCGCTGTAGGCACTGCCGCTGTAGGCACTGCGGCCTATGCGTCGCGAGCCAGCCGGAATCCGGCGTGCTGAAAGAAGTTTCTGCGAAACCACAGGCGATAGTAGCGTGACGCGCCGGCGCCCGTAGAGGCCCACGCGCTTCCCGCCAACATCCCATGGTCCGAGTCCATGAACGGCGCCGAAAAATCCTCGTAGTAGGCGTGCGCTTGGAACTCCGGGAGCGCGTAGAAATCGTTTGACAGCCATTGCCAAACGTTGCCGTACACGTCGTGAATCCCCGCCGGAGTCTTCCCCGAGTCCATGAATCCCACCGGGGTCGGCGAGCCGTACGCGAGGTTGAGATTGTAGCGATCTGAAAAGGCCGAGTTGCCGTCGACGAGCGCGGCGTCCTGCGAAAGACGCGCAAACTCGGCCTCGGACGGCAGTCTCCAAGAGGGTCCCTTCCACCGACAAAACGCATCGGCTTCGTGGCGGTTGACCTCGACCGGCCAGTCCATGGGCATCGCGAACTCATCGAACATGGCCCGATACGTCGGTGAAGCGTCGCCGATGACCCAGAACTTCGGGTTCGCCGCACCCACCGACGTGCGCCATGCCCAGCCCTCCGCGCTCCACAGATCGGCGCGGTCATACCCGTCATCGTTCCAGAACGCCAGGAACTCCTCGTTCGTCACGTGCGTCGAGGAGGCCTCGAACGGTCGCACGGACGCGTCGAGGCGACCCCACTCGTGGTCCCAACCGAACACCGCGTCGTCTCGCGGTTTTCCGACGGTGACCGGGCCGCCCTCGAAATGCACAAGCGCGCGATCGACGGCTCCGCCCTGCGTCGGGGCGTACGTCCAACCCTCGGGGCGCTCGACCGCCCCAACCCGATATTGGCGGATCAACATGGACGACGTCTCGAAGTGGACCCGATCGTGCTCGATCCCCATCAACACCGCCCACAGCGGATCGCGATCCGACACGGGGAGATGGATCGGAATCTCGTCGATCTGTGTCCGTACGACTTCCCGTACTTGCCGTCTGTAGGCGCGTGCTTCGGCCTCGGTCGGCCAACTCACACTGGAGAGATCCGAAGCCGCCGCGGGGTCGACTCCCACCGCAAAGAGCGAATCCAAGCGTTCGTCCAACGGATCCGTTCGTAACCCCGCGAGCCGAAACTTGTTGATGTAGAAGGCAGCGGTATGGCCGAGGTAGAAGATCAGCGGCTGGCGAAGGGGGTCCGTCTTCTCGTGGAGCGCGCCATCGGCTCGGATGGCCGAAAAAAGCCACTCGTAGAGATCCCAGGTTTCATCGAAATATGTGGCGAGGTCCGCTCGCGTCAGTGTGTCGAGACGCGGGGGCATGTGGCGCTGCGCTGCATGAGTCGGCATGACAGCAAACTAGAGCGGTCCGCGGAGCCTTGAAAGTCGTTGGCGGATTTGGTCGGGTTCGAGGCCGAGCAGCGACGCTCGGTCCTCCAGGAGCCCCAAATCTATTGGATAAACACGGCCCCGGCGTGGATCGCCGAACTCACCCAAGTTCCGCGCCCGTAGGAGCCCAGCGATCATGCGTTCGATCCCTTCCGGGAGGGGGTCGGGCGTGCCATGCCCGACTTCGCGCCGGAGTAGCCGGCCGGCGCGACGCGCTGCGGTGCGAAGCGCTGGATCGCACGAGCCCAAGAACCCGAGGCTCGACCACTCGGCGTCTCCCGGAGGGTCGCAGAGCCGCTGCCATACCTCCGAGTAGCTCGCTGCGGCGAAGTAGGTGGACGTCCAGGCGGAGAACGTCTCAAACGACTTCCGCTGCAGATACGCCGGCGCGATGAGTTCGTCCAAGTACCTCGCCTCTGTATCCAAGAGCCGGCGGTATTCCTCCAGGGCCCACGGTTGGGCGGAGCTGTCTCCACCCAGAATGCGAGCGAGTCGTTCGACCGCGACCAAACTCCACGCGATTCCGGTCGAGAACATCGGGCTCATAAAATGAAACGCATTAGGGAGTCGAGCCCAGGTCTCGCCAGCCGCCGGCCCCCGATGTCGTTGAATCGTGCGGATCGACGCGATGGGCCGCAGCGGGACCGCGCGCTCGAACTGACGACCGATGGAAGGATATCTGGATAGAAGTTCTGCCCAGGCCGACTCGGGCTCGGCGTCGAGAAGTCGCCCGGCGTCGGCGTGCTCGTGGTCGATCACGAAACCCGCCGATACTCCGCCGTCGTCGAACGACAGCACGTACATCCATCCCTCTTCCAGGAGGTGATGAACGGCGGCCCGCTCCTCCGGATACGGAGCGTCCGAATATGTGTCCGCGCGCGCAGATTCCAGAAACGGACCGACCGATGTGAAGTGGCCGAAGACGAGCCCGGATCGAATCGGACTGGGATTCGGCGTCGGACCTTCGGTTGGAAGAAAAGAAGCGCCACCCGCAGCGTCCACCACAAAGCTCGCGTCGATCGACACCTGCTCCCCTGCATGCGTAGCGGAGAGACGCCAACCGTTCGCTCCCGTCTCCGCGTGGTCGATTCGACAGTGGTCGCGAAACGGCACGCCCTCCGCGACGGCCTGCTGCACCAGGTAATGATCGACATCGGCCCGCATCCAGTGCGAGTCGGCGATTTCATCATCGGGGCTAGCCGCCACGACGAGTCGCGCCTCGTTGTGTTCGCCGTTCACGAAGGGCCGATCGCGACGGTGGCCGTAGAACGTGAAGCCGCGCTTGAGACCGTGTCGGACTTCTGGGAGCGCGCGGTTCCAGCGACCATACGCGGAGAGCGCGAGCAGGTCCGGCAACCCGTAGGTCGCTGCGAGCCGCTCGAGGCTGATCGATGCCAGCGGCGTGGAGGACTCGCCGAGGGCGAAGCGGGGGTGCATACCACGCTCGACCAACAGCACAGGCTTGCCGGTCGCGTGGAGGGCGCGCGCCAGAATCGTTCCTGCGAACCCGGATCCCACGATGACGATCGGGTCGGTCACTCGGGGGCGGGCCCGTCGGAGCTGCCACGGTCGGTGCTGCAACTGCATTCGACCGAGTCGACGATCCGCTGCTCGCGGTTCATCGTCGCCAGCCGCGCGACGCGGCGGTCCGCGCACCGATCGCACGTGGCGAGCGCTGGCACGTCCCAAAGGTCGGCCTCCACGAGTCCGGCTCCGTCGACCAACCCCAACGCTTTTTCTAATGCGTCTTCGAGATGCCTCAATCGGATCGGCGCGAGTTCGCCTCGCTTACGCAACTCGGTCAGCGTACCGCTGCCCGCGCGCAAAGGGATCAGACTCACACGGTCGGCCCCCGCCTCGATGGCGTGCAGTGCGGACCGCGCGGCCCAACCCGCGAACGACTCCTCGGCGATCCATGGGAGTCCCACGAGTACGAACGTGCGGACGCCGATCCCGCGTTCCTTGGCCCAAGTCGTGGCCGTGTCGAAGTCCTCGATCGTCATGCCGTCTTTGAGCCGCGGGAATACCGTCGGGTGCACGGTCTCGAGTCCCATGGCGATCTCCAGTCGACCCGACAGTCGGTCGGCAAAGTCCGCGCACGCATTTCCCAACAGCTTTGGGTGGCTTTCTACCGTCACGCGGGTGAAGGGCGAGCACAGATCCGCGATCTCGGGGAGGTCCCCTGGAGGGACGGCCCGGCGATCGAAGAAGTTGCTCGCGTTATAGAGCTTGATCGCGTCGTTGGCTTCGATCGGTGCCGCCGCGGCCAGCGCGCCGGCCAGCTGATGGGGCAGGGCCCCGGCCGGGGTCTGCGACGGAAGCGTGTATTGCCAGAGGTCGCAAAACAGACACGTGAAAGGGCACTCCGCCCCGGCGAGAAACACGGTGAGCGAGCGTCGTTGCGAGGCGAGCACTCCACGTTCCACTTCCCATCGCTGCCCGATCGGTTGTCGCGCGTCGTACGTCGGCTTGGCGGGCCGCGCTTCGCGCACGCCGCTCCGGTCGATCGTCGTTGCGACCGCGGCGCGCTGCGACCCCGGCGGACTCACGCGTGAAGCGACAAGAACTGCCGTCGATAGTCCGCTTCCGTCAAGCCAAACCCGTGCGGGCCCGTATCCATCGCGCCATCCTGGAATCGGCGCTTCGGAAACGACGGCATCTCGATGCCCAGGTGCTGTCGAATCCCGCTGGCCACCACGGCCCCCTTGAGCTCGTACAGCGCCTCATGGGACCCCTGCGTGACCTCGGCAAACGGGATGGCTTCAGACACTCCGATGACGCGTGGCGTGGCCAGTGGAGAGAACGTCTTGAACCCGAACACCCGGGCGGGCTGGTAACCGCGCACGCAGCCCCGACTCAACCCGCCGCTGTAGGTAAGAGAGTGCTTGATGGCCTCGACTCCCCAGCCCTCGTGATAAAGCATGCGATTGTTGACCACGCTGCGAATCGTGAGTTCGGGGTTCTCCTCGATCGAGTAATCCTTGAGGTTCTCGTCGCCGCCATCGCCGTCCACCAGGTGGCGCCAGGTTGGATAGCGTTCGCGAATCCCACCCATGAGCGCCAGCGCGACCGCCGCACATTCCACGTCGAGCGGCTTGTAGTCCTCGATCACCCGCACCGCTTCGAGAGGATCGACGGTCGACCGCGAGACTTCGATCGTCTCGCCGAGCATCTCTAAGTCGACCGCGCGCAGGAACTCGCGCGCCTGCGCCGCATCGGCGCCGCCGCCGTCGACGGACAGGGTGAACGCCTTGAGCCGAGCGGGAGACTCTCCACGCTCGAGAAGCGCGCTATGTAGCGCCAACAGAACGGATCCGCTGTCGATCCCACCGGAGAACAGCGTCCCGATCGGTGCGTCGCTCGGGATCGAGTCGAGCCAATGGACGACCTCATCGATGAGCGCGCCGACGTAGGCTGCGCCGATCGCATCCACATCGGTGCCTGATGTGGCTCGCGGCGGATCGAAAAATCGCCGGTACACGGGATTCGGATCGGGACAGCCCACGAGCTGGATCTCCATCACGTGGTGCGCCGGGACCATCCGGGTATACGAAGGGTGGAACTGGTCGGCGTACCCCTCTTGTTCCAAGCGCGCGCGGATGCGGTCGATGCGATCGGAAACGATCAGCATCGGACCCGCCGCTTCCTTGGCCAAGAAGTACCGCATCGGACGGTCGAGACTCCGCGCCATCCGCACCGCATCTCCGGCCCGCGCGACGAGCGCGAACGAGCCCTCGAGCGTGAGGACCGCCTCGGGATCTGGAGACAGAAGCAGCTCGCGCGCGACGTCCGGTGGCGTCCCCCGGAGTTCCTGCGTCTCGTCGTCGATAAGATTGACGATCCTGGCCACATATGATTGACGCATCCGTTCTCTCCGCTCTGGTGGGGTGGCGCGAAAAACGCTGGCTCATTGTACCGTGAGGCCGGATCGACTCGCCACAACGGCCCCCCACGGGGCTCCTCGACAGGCGCTCAGTTGAACAACGACCGGCACCCGGGGCCCGCGACGCGCGGCGAGATTTTCTCGTGGGCCCTGTACGACTTTGCCAATTCCGCGTTCACGACCCTGGTCGTCACCTTCATTTTCTCGGCGTACTACGCGGGGCGGATCGCATCCGATCCCATCGCCGGGGCGATCTGGTGGACGCGCGCGATCCAGGTATCGGCCATCATCGTAGCCCTCATCATGCCGGTCGTGGGTGCGATGGCCGATTTTGGCGGCCGAAAAAAGCGCTACCTGCTGCTGACCACACTCGCCTGCGTGGCGTTTACCGCGTCGCTTTTTTGGATGGGCCCGGGAGACGCGTGGCTCGCCGCCGCTATCTTTATCTGTGCCAACGTGGCGTACGAGGCGACCCAGGCGCTGTACAACGCATTCCTACCGGAGTTGGCTGATCGCGACAACGTGGGACGCGTGTCCGGCTTTGGCTGGGGGCTCGGCTACTTTGGGGGTCTCCTCTGCCTGGCGATCGCGCTGGGGATGGTGACGGGCTGGCTTCCAGATGGCGACGATCTCAACGTGCGAGCCACCAACCTGTTGGTAGCGGGTTGGTTCCTCGTCTTTTCGATTCCGACGTTTCTGTATCTCCGCGAACGCCAACCGCGTCGACCCGCGCCCTTCATCGAAAACGTCCGGCGAGGTTTCGGACGCGTCCGGGGCACGTTCGTGCACCTCCGGGACTATCGACAGGCGGTCCGACTTCTCGTCGCGCGACTCATCTACAACGATGGGTTGGTGACGGTGTTTGCGATGGCGGCGATCTATGCGGGCGCCGAGTTCGGAATGGAGACGAGCGACGTGCTCGTCTTGGGGATCGTGGTCAACGTGGCCGCGGGTGCCAGCGCCATGGCCTTCGGGTTTCTCAACGATCGAATTGGGGGGAAACGCACGATCGCGATCACGCTCGTCGTCTTGATCGGCACCACGGTGCTCGCGTTTCTCGCACGGGATCGCACGGCGTTTTGGGTCGCGGCGATCTTTTTGGGGTTGATGGTCGGCCCGAACCAGGCCGCGAGTCGGTCGTTATTGGCTTCCTTCGTGCCGCCGAACAAACAGGCCGAACTGTTCGGGTTCTACGCTTTCTCCGGAAAGCTCTCGTCCGTGTTGGGACCCCTGTCGTACGGGCTCGTGCTCGGAGCGACGGAAAGCCACCGCTGGGCACTGGGGTCGATCGTCGTCTTTTTCGTGGTCGGGCTGGTGCTGCTGGCTCGTGTCGATGAAGAAGAGGGCGTGGCTACCGCCCGAGCCTTCCCCGCCGAATAGCGTCACTGCACGGCTATTCGGCCTTCTGCGTCGACGGAAACGCGTTGATGCTGACGACCGGGATCAGGACGGCCTCGAGTCGGACCGGGATCACGTGACACTCGTCTGCGGTGACCGTGATGTTGGAGGCCGACCACGTTGCGAAGCCCGTCTTCCTGATCGTCACGTCGTAGGTGCCCGGCCGTTCGCCCGCCCCCACCAACCGTACGTCATCGACGAGTTGAAGGGTGTCCGAGAACGCTCCCTCGATGGCGACGCCGATCGCTCCTTGGGCTCCCGGTCCACCGGTGCCTTCGTGAACGTCGACGACCAAGCCGAATTCGAATTGTTCCGTACAAGCCAGGGGTTCAAGGGTGTCGCCGCACCCCACACCCAGTGGCGCCACCAGGATCGTCAGGAACAGAACTCTCAGCCGGGTAGCCCGGCTCAGCCGGGTCGCCCGGCTCAGCCGGCTCACCCGGTCCCGCCGCATCTGCTGCATCTATCACCTCACAGCGATCTTGATCGTCCAGAATGACGATCTAATCGTCCACAATGACTTCGTACTCCCACGGTGCTCTCGAAAAAAATGGGCGACCGCCGCGCGCGGAATCGGTTCCGCGGAGCGCGCAGCTAGTGCGACGGCCGCCCACAACCGCATCTATGTCTACGGCACCGGGAACAGTGTGGCCTCGAGCGAAACGGGAATCACATGACACTCGTCCGCCTCGACCACGACCCCGTTTGCCGACCAAGTCGAGAACCCGAACCTCGACACGGAGATGTCGTACGTCCCCGGTCTCTCGACGGCTCCCGCCATGTCCAGCGGCCCCAGGGCTAGCAGCGTGTCTGCGAACGTGCCATCGATCGCGATGCCCAACACCTCCTCGGCCACAGGGAACCCCGACGAATCCCGCACGGTGAGGTTGATCCCGAAGACGGCTTGCGCCGTACATACGGGACCCAGCGAGCCTTCTCCGCATCCTGCCAACGCGAAACCGATCGCCCCCACACTCATTGCTCGCATGATCCGCTTCATCATCGACTGCTCCTGCGTGGACGCTCGACGCGTCTCTATGCCCTCGTCCTTCGTCAAGCTGGGAACGTACGTCTCTACAAAACTCTGACACCTACCGACGACCACCGTCGTAAGTGGGTGTGTCCGCTTGACTCCAGCTTTGGCCGGTCTGTAGCGTCTCCGGTACAGAATCGCGAGTCGCCGTACCCGAGGGGGAGGAAATCCATGCGTCCGATACGTCAAAATTCCATGCTTGCCGCCGGAGCCGTGATGTGCGGCTTGCTCACCGCCGGCTGTTTTTTCGCCGACGATGACGACTATGAAGCCGAGTTCGAGAGTGCTCGAGAAGGTCTCGAAGAAGCCGCTCAGGGTCTGGGGCAGGCCGGGAACGCCATGAAGGAAGCGCTCGAGGGCATGGTCGAGGGCGGCAGCGTCGATCAGCCGCTCGGCTTCCGAGAGTTCTACGAGTTCTTCGGCGAGGAGATCGAGGGCTTCGAGCGTGTATCCCGCCAAGGGTCCACCAAGGGCGCCATGGGCATGGATATCACGACCCTCGAAATGCGCTATGAGCGCGAGGATGGGGCCAGGATCGACGTCGAGTTCATGGATCTGGGGGCGCTACCGGTGGCCGCCGTATCCGGTTTCATCGGCGCGGGGGACTTCAGTGTCGACGAAGAGAGCGATCGAGGTTGGAAGCGATCGACGAAGTTCCACGGCTACCCCGCGATGGAAGAGTTCCAGCGCTCGGGTGACGGCGACGTGGGGCGTGCTACGTTCAGCTCCCTCATCGAGGGCCGCTTCGCGCTCATACTCAAGGGCCGGCAAATCGAGTGGGACGACCTCATGGATTTCCGCGACGAAATCGACACGGATGACATCGCGGACCTGAAGGACCAAGAAGGGTAGTCGCTCGCGGTTGACACGCCTCTGGTGAGGGGGCTGGTCGTCGGCGCCGGGGACCGCCGTACCTCCCCGGCTGCGGCGGCAAGCCGAAGTCCTCGCTGGGGGAGGTACGGCGATCCCCGGCGCTGACCGTGATGCCGACCCACCGAATCGCTTCCCCCCGCTCGCTCGGGGGGGAGTGCTCCCTCCGACTGGCGGGGCCCTCTTGAGGCTAGTCTTCAGCCCCTAGATGGTCTCGGGCGAGGGAAGTCTGCGGACGGGTCTGGTCATCAGCGGCAAGCACGGAGCCAAACGTCCCGGGAGGGGGAGGGAGCCTCCGCCCACGCGAGGACTCGGCTCGCCGCCGCAGCTGGCGGAGGTTCACTCCCCCCGACCGCCCCGATGGCTCCCCGGCCCTCGCCTAGCTCGTAGCTCGAGGGGGCGTCTTTACGATGATCCCCGGCACGCCGGCCTCGCGCAGTTTCTGGTTGAATGCCGCGACATCCGTATCGATGATCCGCTGGAGTTCACTGAGGTGCACACCCAACTCCGCCTCCAACTCGTCGGCGCGAACGCCCGCCGAAAGATTGGGTCGATCATAGGTCGAGAGGATGTAGCCGTAGAGGTTGGCGATCTCGTTGTCGAGCATCGGGGGGAAGTTGAGGGGATCCTGTCCCGCTTCGTTCTTGGTTTGGAAGACTTCTTCCTCGACGCCGGTGAGCTTCTCGCCGGTTTCATCTGCGAGCTCCACGAACTCATCGCCAAAGCCCGCGTTCTTTGCGGTCTGGGCGATGTCCTTCATCTGCGAACGGACCGATCGGATGTCGCGTACGGCGTCGTGGGACTGATCGAGTAGGCCCCGCACCCGAACCATGAGATCGTGTTGCGCCTGAAGGTTCGCGACCGTGACTTGGTCGGAAACGCGTGGGTCGATTCGTAGGGTGAGGTCCGCGGTCTGAGAAACGTCGCCGCGCGTGAGCCGCACCTGGAATGCGCCGGGGACCGCCGGGACCCGCCCCGTGAAGCCCCAGATTCGAGCTCCCTCGACCAGGTCCGGCCCTTCCTCTTGGAGGTTCCAGACCATTCGATTGAGTCCGGGCTCGACTTCAAGCCGGTCGGGTGACCAGTCTGATGAGCGCCCGATTGCCGCCTTCGCCTCCTCGTCCCACGCGCCCGGGTCGGTGGAATACACGCGAACGACCTCCGCCGAGCCGTTGATGATCTCGAGATTCGTCGCCTCGTCCGAGTCTCCCCCCACCGAGAAGTACAGGGCCGCCCCGTTTGGAAAAACCGACTGCGCTCGGACGGCCTCGCGGGGCGCGTAGAGGTGTAGATCTGACGCCAGCGTTTCCGTCGTCATCTGCCGCAGGGGCGAGATGTCGTCGAGGATCCAGAACGATCGACCCTGGGTCGCCACGACCAAATCGTCCTCGTGTATCCGCATGTCGGTGACCGGCGTCACGGGAAAGTTGAGCTTGAGCGGTTGCCAGGTGTTGCCACCGTTGAAACTCACATTCAGGCCGTACTCGGTTCCGGCAAACAACAGCCCCCGACGCACCGGATCCTCTCTGACCACTCGCACGAAGTGGCCCGAGGCGATGCCCGTCGAAGGAAGCCGCGCCCAGGTCTGACCGTAGTCATCCGTGCGATACATGTACGGAGTCTCGTCGTCCATTCGGTAGCGATACACGGCCACGTGCGCGCGCCCCGGACCGTGCTCGGACAGATCGATCATGTTGATGGTCGAGAATTCCGGTAGGTCGGGAGGCGTGACGTTGTCCCAGTTCGCGCCGTCGTCGCGCGATACATGGATCAGCCCATCGTCCGACCCGGCCCATAGCACGCCCGGCTCATGATGCGATTCCTCGAACGCGAAGATCGTCCCGTAGACCTCGACGCCCGTGTTGTCCCAGGTGATGCTACCGCCCGAAAAATCTTGCTTCGACTTGTCGTTTCGGGTGAGGTCGGGGCTAATGGTTTCCCATGAATACCCAGCGTCTGTCGTCCGGTTTACAAACTGCGACGTGTGGTAGACCACGTCCGGATTGTGCGGCGACAACCGAATCGGCGCGTTCCACTGGAACCGATGTTTGAGGTCCTTGGCTGCATGTCCCAATTGAAGCTCGGGATAGATGAGCATCTGCCGCACATCGCCGGTCTCACGATCGACGCGGTTGATGTTTCCACCGTAGCAGCCCGCATACGTGACGTATGGATTACGTGGGTCGATCGCGATATGGCCGCTTTCGCAGCCCCCTACCGCGGCCCAGTGCTGACCGTCGATCACCGAGGGCAGGCCGCGACTCGGGACCATGATCGTGGAGTTGTCCTGCTGCGACCCGTACACGCGATACGGGAACTGGTTGTCGACAAAGACGCGGTACATCTCCGCCGTGTTCTGGTTGAGATACGTCGACCAGCTCTCGGCGCCGGTTGTCGTCACCTGCGCGCCGCCGTCATCGGCGACGACCTGGAAGTCGGGGTTCTCGTAGTTGATCCATAGATCGTGGACGTCGCCGTGAGGCACGCTGAATCCGCTCCAAGTCGCACCGCCGTCGATCGATTTGTTGTACCCGACGTTGAGCGCGTACACGGTGTTCTCATCGATCGGATCGGCGTAGATGTGTGTGTAGTACCACGCGCGCTGTTGAAGCGAGCGGTCTCGATTGACGCGGGTCCAGGAGTCGCCGCCGTTATCCGAACGGTAGACGCCCCCCTTGTCGTTCGGCGCCTCGATCAAGACCCAAACCCGGCGAGGGTTGGCGCGAGATACGGTGACCGCGGCTTTGCCTTGGAGCCCCTCCGGAAGACCGCCTTTGAGTTGTTCCCACGTGTCTCCGCCGTCCTTGCTGCGCCACACGCCGTCGTTTTCCGAGCCGCCCAGAAACGTCCACGGCTTCCGCTCGGCGCTCCACATGGTCGCAAAAACGATGCGTGGATTCCGCGGGTTGAGGGCGATGTCCATGGCGCCGGTGGAATCGTTTACGAAGAGGACGTTGTCCCAACTCTCGCCGCCGTCGCGCGTGCGGTACACGCCGCGCTCCGGGTTGGGGCCGAAGATGTTTCCGAGTACGGCGGCGTATGCAACGTCCGGGTTCTCGGGGTGCACTTCGATCCGTCCGATCTGACCCGCGTTGGGGAGACCAGAATGGTGCCAGGAGTCTCCGCCATCGGTGCTTTTGTAGACGCCATTTCCCGAGGACACGTTTCCACGCGGGTCGGCCGAGCCCATGCCCACGTAAATCACGTTGGCATCGCTGTCGGAGACGTCGATCGAGCCGACGGATCCGGCTTCGAAATAGCCGTCGGAGATATTCGTCCAGTTCAGACCGGCATCGACGGTCTTCCACACGCCGCCGCCGGTCGTTCCCATGAAATAGGTCAGCGGCTGCTCCGTGATCCCCGCGACGGCGGTACTCCGCCCCCCGCGCGAGGGCCCGATCGAGCGAAAGGTCAGCCCCGCGACATCGGCGGAGTCGAACGCCATGGCCCCCGTTTGAGCGCCGAGTTCGACGGCCGCGCCCCAGCCCGCGACCAGCGGCACAAGGGTTAGGAGGAGGATCTTGGAGCGGCGAATCTCAGGCCGAGCGAGGGGAACACGAGACATTGAGCATCTACTCCTGGCGAAGACCGTGCAAGCCATCGGTGCGTCCGAAACGGGGCATCGTCAGCGAAGCCGAACGAGGACCGCGAACCACGGAAACGTAGATGTCCCGTGGGTTGGCGACAATCGCCTCGGCGCTGCCCACGGCCCCGGGGCGGGTCGTTATTTCGGTTCACTCGCTTCGACAAAGAACTCGCGAAGCCGCCGTCCAACGAGCACTTCTTCTCCGTCACGTAGCACGCGGGTGCGGATCGTCATGAGGTAGGCGAGTCGTAGCTCCTCGGCCATCAAGCCGGCCTTAGCTTGGTCGGTCGTAAGCGGAATGATTTCTGGATCCCAAGACAGCTCGACGTCTTCGTAGCCGGCGGTGTTGAGTACGATCTCGGCGGTGAGACCTCTGACCCCGGCCAGTTCGCGCACAATGGTCTCGGCTTTGGTGCGCCAATCCGCGACCCAGGCCGCATGGTCCAGCTGCACGTAGCGCTCGAGCGCCACGACGAGCCCGATGATTTCTTCCTTGCCGACCTTCATACCGCGTCCGATGCCGTCGTTGGGAGACGCGTTGAGACGGGCCGCTTGGATGAGGTCGGCACGTCCGGCCAAGATCCCGGATGACTGCGGGCCCCCGATCCCCTTGCCCCCGCTGATGACGACGAGGTCGGCGCCCGCTTCGAGGAACTCGTTGAGTCCGACCCCCGTCGGCAGATCGGACGCCATATCCACGAGTACCGGTATGCGCGCTTCGCGACCGACTTCGATCTGTTCACGAACCGTCATGACTTCGGGCCCCGGAGCCGGCGCCCACGTGGTCGGCGCGGGCGGCGCGAACATCGTTTGCCGCTCGGCGGCCGCGAGCGCCGCGATCATGGCGGTGCGTTCGGTTGCGCGCTCGACGAAGAGCTCACGCGTTTCTGCTTCCACGATCGTCATTCCGGCATCGCGGTAGGCCCGGTCGTAGTCAAAGCGGTGAGGCGACTGAATCAGGCACTCGCGTTTGGCCCAGCCCGGACGCGGCAGCACGTGAACGCGGTCGGGATCGCTCCCGGTCAGGCAGCCGGCCGCGCCGAGGACCATCGCGGAAAAACCGCCGGATGTCACCAGCGCCGCTTCTGCCCCCATGAGCTCCGCGATCCGGGCCCCCGCCGCCTCCATGAGTTCGTGCATGTCGACAAAGAAATCGTTGGCTTCGCGCATCGCCGCGATGACCTCGGGCGCCATGCGACCGCCCCCCAGCCGAGAGATGTGTTCGTGCGCCGGAAGGTGGGGCCGGACCCCGAGGAGTCGCGTGTAGATGTTGTCCCGATATCGAGCCTCGATGGCGCCCGGCTCGGGGGACCAGCCCGTGTCCGACGCACCGGTTCCGCTTTCGGGCTGGCCGCAACCGCTCAATCCCAAGGTGAGAGAGGCGGCCACCCCGGATCCAGTTCCAACGACGAAGCTCCGTCGATTCATGCGTCGGCTCCTAAGTCTGAAATCGTGACGCGCAGGGGGCCCGAAAAGCGCCCAGGGGCCCTCTAGGTATCTCCTGTGCATAACGCCAGAAACACGATGATGCGCCGCGCCGGGAGTGTTGTGGCAGGGCCACGGTCGACCCCCTCTCGTTGGCGCCTGGCCGCCGGATCCCGTCCTTCGACCTCATGTTCACGATCACAAGATGGGGGCTGCCAGACACTTGCGCTGTTTCACGATCCCCCGCACGCCCGCCGTCGCACGTTTCGGCTCCCTGGGCCGCTCGAGCGGCCCGTCAGAGATCGACTTTTGCCCTAACTGAGCACGATTTGACTTGGGACGTACCCCCCCTAGGATCGCATTCTCAGCCAAACGACGGCGTTTTCGCCGACGATGGCGGGTCGGCGAATGGGGTACGACGTGGAGAGGGAGATGTAGGTCGGATGTCTGAGCACGCGCAGGATCGCATGGAGCTCGGGATCGGGAGGCCGTCCGGTTTCACGCTCATCGAACTCATGATCGTCATGTCGATCATCGGAACGTTGAGCACCATCGCGTACCCAGCGCTCACCTCGATCAAAAACCGCGCGCTCGTCGCCAGGGCCATCGGCGACATCGATGCGATACAACTCGACGTCATGGGATACGAAGCGACGCATCAGACGACGCCGCTGGATCTCAATGCCGTCGCACGCGGGTCCATGCTCGATCCCTGGGGAAACCCCTATCAGTATCTGTCGTTCGCGCACGCCGGGGGAGGGGGCGGCGCTCCGCCAGCGGGGGCCCGGATGGACAAGTTCCTCCACCCACTCAACTCTGCGTTCGATCTGTACAGCATGGGGCCAGACGGGCAGTCGAAGACGCCTCTGACCGCGAAAGCTAGCCATGACGACATCATCATGGCCAACGATGGTGGGTATATCGGCATCGCGAAGAACTACTGATGTCGAAGCCCGCGTTTCGTTGGAAGGGGTTTGAGACAAAGGTCGCACGCCGCGTCCTCATCCTCTTTCTCTTCTGCGCAGGGCTTCCCGTGTTGACGTTCGCGGTCCTTGGCTACGTGCAGGTTCGAAGCGAACTCACGGACCAAAGCTGGCAGCGGCTGTCGGTCGCGAGCGAAACGGTGGCGATGTCACTGATCGAACGCTTGCTCCTTCTCGAAGCCGATCTCTCGCGCGGTGGGCTCGACCGCGAGGAAGGCGCCCCGCTCGTGTTGGGCGACGGAGGGTTGTGGCTCTCCCGCAATCAGGTGTCGGCGAGCTCACTAGAGGCCGGCGTCGGTGACGGGCTCCCCGTCGACCTAAACCCGAGTCAGGCGTCGGCGCTCGAGCGGGGGGCGACCATCCTCCGATCCGGCAGGGCACCGAACGAGTTGGTGATGCTCCGGAGCGCGCCTCGAAAAGGCGTGATCTGGTGGGGGACGATCAACCCCGGATATCTAGAGAGCGTGGCTCAGATTCTCCCCGACCAAACCGCGCTCTGCGTGCGAACGACGCGCCGGCTCCTGGTCGGTTGTGAGGAACCGGCTCCGAACGAAATGACCCGAGCCATGCCACGCAGCATGACATCGGATCAAATCACCTGGACGGGCTCCGACGGCGCGCGCCTGGGCGTCCAGCGCGAACTGTTCCTGGCGTCGGAGTTCTCCACCGATAGCTGGCGCATCCTCGTGAGTGAACCTCGCTCTGCTGGTATGGCCGCGATCCAGAGCTTCACGAGGACGCTCGCGCTCGTGGTGATCCTCTCCGTCCTCTTGGTAGCGCTGGCGAGCGACGTTCAGCTCAACCGCATGCTCGGGCCGGTGGCACGGCTCAAAGAGGGGACAGAGCGAGTCGCGCAGGGCGACTTGGCATCCAGGGTCCAGGTCGCAACCGGGGACGAATTCGAAGAGCTGGCCGACTCGTTCAACGACATGGTCGGGAGGATCGGGGGGCTCCTCGAAGCACTCGATCAGCTGAACATCGGAACCATTCGCGCGCTGGCCAGCGCGATCGACGCCAAGTCTCACTGGACGTCCGGGCACTCCGAGCGGGTGACACAGCTCAGTGTGGAGCTTGGTCGCGAGCTCGGGTTGGACGCGGGTGAACTCGAGGTGATCGAGCGGGGCGCGATTCTGCACGACGTCGGCAAGATCGCGGTTCCCCTCGCCGTGCTCGACAAGCCCGGACCGCTGGACGACCAGGAGTGGCAGGCGATGCGGGCGCACACCCTGCACGGGGTAAAGATCGTCGAACCGATCACTCAATACGCGCCGCTGCTTCCCATCATCGAACAGCACCACGAGCGCTGGGACGGGACCGGGTATCCCCACGGCTTGAACCGGGAGGAGATCGATTTCAAGGCGCGGATCGTCGCGGTAGCGGACACGTTCGACGCCATGACTTCAGATCGCCCCTATCGAGAGGGCCTACCGATCGAGAAGGCCTTGTCGATCATCGAGACGGAACGAGGCATCGGGTTCGATCCGCGTGTGGTGGACGCGTTTCTTCGAATACACGCCTCGGGAATCGCGACCCCGGATGTGACGCCTCTGAACGCTCATCTAAACGAAGATGTGGCATTGAAGAGAGAAGTGAGGAGGATGGCATGAATGGCAACGAGGCGTCGCGAATGCCGCTTGCGGTTCTTGTCTACGCATTCGTCTTGGGATGCGGAGCCGAGGAGGTCGCAGTTTCGCCCGATCTTGTCGGAGCATGGCACAGCGCGAAGGCGGGCTACGAAGAGAACTCGATGGAGTTCGAAAAGGACGTCGTCATCTTTCGGGCGGCTGACAACCACTACACCGTCCATCCGGTCAAGGCCTTCAAAGGAACGCGACAAGAAAAGTCCGAGCGCACACGTTACGAACTCGTCTACACAAATCTGGGCGAGGCGCTACACACCGTGCTCTATCTTGCCGACGACGGCGAACTGGTCTTCGAGAACCAGCGCGGCGTCGCTTGGCGCAGGGACCTGCGGGCCCCCTAGAATCAGAGCTGCTTGACCTCTTCGGCGATCTGCGCGAGCGCGTCCGCCGCGTCGCCGAAAAACATGCGATTGTTCGGCATGTAGAACAGCGGGTTGTCGATCCCCGCGTAGCCGACCGACAACGAACGCTTGATGACGATGCAGATCTTCGCGCGGTCCGTCTCGATAATCGGCATCCCCGCGATTGGGCTCGATGCATCGTCCCGCGCTAGAGGGTTCACCACATCGTTGGCGCCAACCACGACGGCGACATCGATGTTCTCCATGTCCGGGTTCACGTCCTCGGGCTCACAGAGCTGCTCGTAGGGAACGTTGGCTTCCGCGAGGAGCACGTTCATGTGGCCGGGCATCCGCCCCGCCACCGGATGAACGCAATAGCGCACGTTGACGCCCCGCGCGGTAAGCATGTCGGCCAGTTCACGGATCTTGTGCTGCGCTTGGGCGACCGCGAGTCCATAGCCCGGCACAAACACGACCTGCGATGCATAGCCGAGTACCATCGCGGAGTCTTCGGCTCCGATCTCCGCTGCGACCTTGTCGCCATCGGCCCCACGACCACCGCCGCTGGCCGCCGTCGACCCGAATGCGCTGAACAACACATTCGACAGCGAGCGATTCATCGCGCGGCACATGATACTTGTGAGGATCAGCCCTGACGCACCGACCAGCGCACCGGAAATGATGAGCGCGTTGTTGCCGAGAACGAATCCAGCCGCCGCGGCGGCCAATCCGGAGTAGGAGTTGAGGAGCGCCACCACGACCGGCATGTCTGCGCCGCCGATCGGGATTACCACGAGGACGCCCAGGATGAGTGAGGCGGCGATCAACCCCCAGAAAATGGGGAGGCTTGTCTCAAATCCGATCAGGTAGACGGCGGCACCCACCGTGATGAGGGCCATCAGGATGGCGAGCAGCCGAACAATGGGATTCGAGATGGCGTTCCCGCTGATGATTCCCTTGAGCTTTCCGTAGGCAATGAAACTACCAGAGAGCGTCACCGAGCCGATCAGCGTACCTACCATGATGGAGACGCCGGAATCCACCGAGGGCGCCCCGCTGGTACCGATAATCCGGAGGTACTCGCCGACCGCGACCATACCGGAAGCCGCGCCACCGAAGCCGTTGAAGATGGCCACCATCTCGGGCATGGCGGTCATCTTTACCGTCTTGGCCATCACCAAACCGATGAGTCCACCAGCGGCCAGGCCAGCGATGATCCAGGTGAACTCGAGGATCTGTTGATCGAGGAGGGTGCCGATGATCGCGAGCAACATTCCGAGTCCAGCGAGACGATTACCGCCTGCTGCGGTCTCGGGGTGCCCGAGTCGTTTGATCCCCAGGATGAAGAGGACCGCCGACACCAGGTATGCGAGCGGGATGATCGTCGAAAGCGTCATGACGGTTTCGCATCCTTGCTCTTGAACATCTGCAGCATTCGATCGGTCACCAAGAAGCCGCCGACCACGTTGATGGTCGCGAGCACCAGCGCTGCCAATCCGATCCACCGCATCAACGCGGAGTCGCCGGCGCCTCCGGTCACGAGCAAGGCGCCGACAATAGAGATCCCGGAGATCGCGTTCGATCCGGACATCAGCGGCGTATGAAGCGTAGGCGGCACCTTTGTGATGAGCTCGAAGCCAATGAACATGGCGAGCACGAACACATACAATCCGACCAAGAGCGTTCCGGTCATCCGAAATGCCTCGTTTGGGGGGACAGGAGTCGGTTCACGCGCTGAACCGGACTTCGCCCGCGTGCGTGACGCAGCACGGGCCAATGACATCGTCTTCGAGATCGACCGCGATGCCGTCTTCGGTGATCATCGGTGTGACCAGCGCAGACAGGTTCCGCGCCAGAAGCTGACTTGCATGGTACGGCAGCGAGGCGGGCACGTTGAGCGGCGCGAGGATGATGACGCCGTTCTTTACCACCCGTTGACCGGGCTCGCTCAGGGTGCAGTTTCCCCCGGCTTCGCCGGCCAGATCGATGATTACGGAGCCCGGTTTCATCCGCTCCACCATGTCGTCGGTGATGAGCACGGGCGCTTTTCGCCCGGGGACGAGGGCTGTCGTGATCACGACTTCGGCCTTGGCGACATGTTGCGTAAGCAGCTCGCGCTTGCGCGCCTGTTCGGCTTCGTCGAGCTCTTTCGCGTAACCGCCCTCGGTCTCCGCATCCGCCGGAGCGCCTTCTTCGAGGTCGACGAATTTTCCGCCTAGACTTTCGACTTGTTCCTTCACCGCCGAACGAATGTCGTATCCCCACGTGTCCGCACCGAGCCGTTTCGCGGTCGCGATCGCTTGCAGACCCGCGACGCCCGCCCCCAGCACGAGAACTCGAGCGGGAGACAGCGTACCCGCGGCCGTCATCAGCAGCGGAAAAATCCGCCCCAGCGCTTCCGCTCCCCAGATGACCGCTTTGTAACCCGCGAGATTGCTTTGCGAGGACAGCGCGTCCATCGATTGCGCGCGAGTGATCCGTGGCACCAGCTCCAGAGCGAGGCTGGTCACGTTTCTCCTCGCCAAGTGCTCGAACAGCGGCGCGTTCTCGTGTGGTCGGAGCAGGCAGGCGAGGACCGCGCCCTCGCGGATCTGATCGGCTTCCTCCGCATCAGGCGCGGCGACCTTGAACACTACGTCTGCGGAGCCCAGCAACGCGGCGCGGTCCGCAACGATCTCGGCGCCCACTTCGGTGTAGGTAGAATCGGGAAAGCCGGCTGCGTCGCCGGCGCCCGTTTCGATGGCGATCGAAATGTCGTCCGAGTTTAGCCGTTTGACCGCGTCCGGAGTCAGTCCGACGCGCGTCTCGCCTGGAGCGCTTTCGCGTGGAACACAGATTCGAACGCTCACCGACCGCTCTCGATTTGGGTGCTCGGGTGGCCCATCGGTTCTCCTGGGGAATGGTTCGCTGGCGGCCCATCTGTCGGCGACGGGCGCGCGATCCGGCCGCGAATCTTGAGGGTGTCGAGGGCCGCGCGCAACGCGGAGTCATTCATTGCGCCGGCCGCCTCGCTGGCCCCTATTCATCCGCCTCGCGCTCGGAACCGCTTTTCCGCCGCGTTCGGACCCAATTTTCCCGTTGTGAGGAGGATCGTATGTCCCGCCTTTCGCCGTCCTTTTTGACCCGCTCGCTCGCCGCAGCCGCGACGCTGCTGGTGGTCGCTTCTCTCGCGACGGCCGAGCAACTCGCCGCCCAAGGGGACGCGGTCGCGCTCGCTGTCTCGATGTTGAACGAAGGCGATCGGGGAAGCGCCAAAGTGATTCAGGATCAAGGCGGGGAGTGGGTGACGCTGCGCGACGGCTCTGGAGCGTTCGTCTGCATCGCCGACACGCCCGGCGACGACAGCTTCCGCGCGACCTGCTACCACAAGTCGCTCGACCCCTACATGGCCCGCGGTCGTGAGCTCGCCGCGCAAGGCGTCGAACGCGGAGAGAACATCTCCACTCGCGTCGCCGAGATCGCATCGGGGAAAATCAAGATGCCGACCATGGGCACGCTGATTCAGGTCAACGCCCCCGGCGACTGGTCCGGCGACGCCGCCGCAGCGAACCGCCGAACGGTGCTCTACGTGCCCGGTGCTACGGCCGAAGAGGTCGGTCTTCCGACGGGTCGTAGCGACGGTCCGTGGTTCATGGCCAGTCCGGTCGCACACATCATGATTTCCGGCTAGCACTTGATGGCTCCGGCGGACGCCAGTCCGCTGACCGTGGACGGCGAGTTTGGCTGATCTGACGCGACACCAACTGAGCTCGCTGCTCCTGAGTGCGCTCCGACAAGAAGGGATGGGGGTTCGCGACCTGTTCGAGGGTCGACAGGAACCCCTGTCCTGGTTTTTCCGCGCGCTCGCGTATGATCAATCCGAGCTCGACATCCTCGAGTCCGGCGCGCTCGAAACGCTTCACGCGCCGTCGGCGCTCGTAGAACTCGTGGTCGACGAGATGGCGCTCGGGCTCGCGAACATCGGGCTCGAAGGTCTGGAGACCTACCTCGCGCAGCCGGAAACCGGTCTGCTCGGGCAGGACCGGCTGGAGCTGGACCCCGAAGTGATGCTGGGCTTCGTCCACGTGGATGTCGCGCCGCCCGCGCTCTGGCTCGATGAACGAGAGTCCGACCCCGATCGTAACGAAGCCCTCGCGAGTCGCCTTACCCAGGTCGCGCAAGACGTGGGCAGCTCTTCGGACACGGTCGAGGTGCACATCGAGGGGGCGCTCGACCCCGATGGCGGATGGAACGACCCGAGCGAGAGCGTCCGACCGGCGGGGGTCGCCGTTCACTTCAGCTTCGACATCCCGTTGGTGGGATCCGGGGAGCGAGAGTTGGTCGAGGTGTTTCGTCGAGGCGCCGCCGTGGCATCCGAGGCCGTCGAGCGGATCCGGACCGTGTTTCGCGGAGACGGTGGGTAGCGCCGGCTTCGTGACCCGCAGTCGGTTCAGACTGGCGCTCGCGGTCGTCCTTACGAGCGGCCTTACGGCCTGTGATTCTGGACCCACCCTCCCGTCGATCGAGTGGGTGGAGGGCGACGGCCTCCGCTCCCGCAGCCTGGATGTGCGGGGCGAGCGCGGCGGACGGTTCACGCCGATGGAAGCCCAGGCGACCGGCTTGGTGGCGAGCGCCTCCATGTCCCGGGATGAATGGCTCGCCAATCGAACCCTGACGCACGGCACCGGGGTGGCGCTCGGCGATGTAGATGGGGACGGCTGGGTCGACGTCTACGTGCCCCTTCTCGACGCGCCCAACGTCCTGTACCGAAATCTGGGCGGGTGGCGATTTGAAGACGTGACCGCCTCCTCGGGGACGGCACTGGCGGAGCATATGTCCCGCGGCGCGGTCCTGGCCGATGCGGATGGAGACGGCGATTTGGATCTTTTTGTCGCCGTACACGGGGGAACCAATCAGTTGCTCCTGAACGACGGCGCCGGGGTCTTCGAAGTCGGCGATCCGGGGTTTGTGGGCACCTACGGCACGACGACCCTGGCACTGGCCGACGTCGATGGCGATTCCGATCTCGACGTCTACTTCGCCAACTACAAGGTCGCACAAGGCGACGATCTGTTTAGTCCTGCCGATCGTACCCTCGAGCAGCACGTAACCCGGGTCGGCGACGACCTGGTCATTCAGCCACCCTACGACGAGCACTATCGCCTCCAGCGTGTGGGAGATCGCGTGCTTCGCTTCGAGCTCGCCGATCCCGACGAGTTCTATCTGAACGATGGAAGCGGGCGGTTCGAGGCCGTGGATCTGTCCAGCGACCGCTTTGTCGACTCCAGCGGCGAACCGATCGCGACGACGCCACGCGATTGGGGTCTGGTCGCTCGCTTCTTCGACGCCGACGACGATGGCGATCCTGATCTGTACGTCGCGAACGATTTCGGGAGCCGCGACGGCTTCTGGATCAATGAAGGCGGGCGTTTCCGCGCCGCCTCGGGTCTCGAGCTACGGACGACCAGCGCCTCGTCGATGGGCGTCGACTTCTCCGATGTGGACGGGGATGGCGACACGGATTTCGTGACCACGGAGATGCTCGCCCTCGATCCCGTGAGGCGACGCGAGCAGGCCACGGGCCTCGAAGTCGAGCGCACTCCGCCGGGTCGTTTCGACATTCGCGCTCCGGCAGGGCGAAATGCGCTCCAACTCAATCGCGGCGACGGAACCTTCGCAGAGGTGGGCCAGGCGGCCGGCGTCTCCGCTTCCGAGTGGACCTGGGGCGCCATGTTTCTCGACGTCGATCTCGACGGCCGCCAAGATCTTCTCATCACCAATGGCCACGCTTGGGATCCGCTGGATGGGGACACTCAGGACGATCTGCGCAGCGGCCGCGTGCGGGTGGACTGGCGCCAAGAACTAGGGATCTTTCCGGAGCTCCGGCTCCACAACGTCGCGTTTCGGAACCTCGGCGACGGCGCCTTTGGTCCGGCGGATCCCGCGTGGAGATACGGCGTGGCGCCGGATATCAGCCACGGCATCGCCGCCGCCGACCTCGATCGCGACGGAGATCGCGACGTTCTCATCACGCGGCTCAACGAGCCCCCGCTCGCGCTTCGGAACGACGCTGGGGGCGCTCGCGTAGCGGTTCGCGTCAGGTCGGTTGGGGGAGGCGCGCAGGCGATCGGAGCCCGCGTGACCCTGGAGGGCGGGGCGGCCACCTGGCAGACCCGACAAGTTTCCTCGGGTGGCGCCTATCTCTCGGGTTCGGAAGACGGTTTGACGTTCGCCATGGCCGACTCCGACTCGGCGACGGTGACCGTCACCTGGCCGTCCGGTCTGACTCGACGCATCCCCGTCGAACCGAATCGGCTGTATGAGATTTCGCCGACGGGTGCGGTGCCCGGCGAGTTCCCGCGATCCACAGAGGCGGGTGCCGCCTCGACCGGCGGTCGATGGTTTGCCCCGCCCCAGGTCGCGGGGCGTCACGTCGAATCGGAATTCGACGAGCTGGGACGTCAGCCGCTGCTCCCGCTCGAGCTGGGCCGCATGGGGCCGGGAATCAGCTGGGAAGACATCGACGGGGACGGCGATCCCGATCTTCTCACCTCGAACGGCGCCGGCTCGCGTACGGCCGCCGCGCGCGCGGAGGGCGATCGACTCCTCGACCCCATCGCCGTCGGCGCGTTCGCGCCGGGTGACCAAACCTCCGTCTTGTCGATTCCTGGTCGCGCCGGTCCGACCATGCTGGCAGGCGTCAGTAGCTGGGAGGCGCGAACCCCGGATGACATCGCCTCGATCCCCGCGTTCATGGCTCTTTCGCGTGCGGGTGCGCCGCCGATTCCGTCGGTCGGCGCGTCGGGCCCCTTGGCGGCGGCCGACATCGATGGCGACGGGGACCTGGATCTCTTTCTTGGGACCCGCGCGGTTCCCGGAGGATACCCGAGACCGGCGAGCTCGCGGTTTCTGCTCCAGGACGCAGGTTCGTGGATCGTGGATACCACCCGGAGTTCGGCGCTCGCTCAGATCGGCATGGTCTCTTCGGCCGTGTTCTCTGATGTGGATGGAGATGGGGACCCGGATCTCATCCTCGCGTTGGATTGGGGGCCCGTTCGTCTCCTCCTAAACCAGGGGAGTCGGTTCAGGGACGTCACCGACGCGTGGGGCTTGGGAGCCCTGCCGGGTCGATGGAACGGCGTCGCCACGGGTGACTTGAACGGCGACGGGCGACCCGACCTCGTGGCGACCGGGTGGGGCAACAACACCGGCTCGGTCGTCTCGTCGCAGCGACCGGCCGGGATCTACGCCGCCGACCTGGACGGCAACGGTCTCGTCGACATCATCGAGACCCGAACCGACGCGTCGGGCTTGGAAGCGCCGGTCCGTGACTACCTCACGCTATCGACGCATGTCCCGTCGATTCGGCGGGGCGTCCCGACATTCGAGCGGTTCGCCCGGTCCGGCATAGACGAACTACTCGGACCCAGCCGGGCACAGGTCTACTCGGCGCACGCGGTCACGTTCGAGCACACCGTGTTCATGAACACCGGTGCCGGGTTCGAATCCCGATCGCTTCCGGCCGCGAGCCAGCGTGCCCCCGCCTTCGGCGTGGTCGTAGCGGATTTCGATCGCGATGGGCGCGAGGATCTTTTCCTCGCTCAGAACTTTCTCGCCACGCCAGCGGGGCTGTCTCGGTTCGATGCGGGGCGGGGCGCGATCCTCAGGGGGGACGGGGCCGGCGGGTTCGTTTCGGTCGAGGCCGATGTGAGCGGCATCGTCGTCTACGGAGATGCGCGGGGCGCCGCGGTCGCGGACTACGATGCGGATGGTCGCTGGGACCTCGCGGTCGGACAGAACGGGGGCGAGACCCTGGTCTTCAGAGGCGCCGGCGGGGACCCGGGGCTCCGGGTCCGCTTGGCCGGAGAAGCCGCGAATCCCGCCGGGGTCGGGGCCGCCATCCGGGTCGGTTACGACGAGGGCGAGGGACCCGCGCGCGAAGTCCAATCCGGCTCGGGATATTGGTCCAAGAACGGATCCACTCAGGTGTTTGGGCGCGGGGCAGAGGCTCGCTCCGTACACGTACGCTGGCCAGACGGGCTGGAAGAACGGTTTCCGGTCCCGACGAGCGCGCTCGAGGTCGTGCTACGCCGAGGCCGGGGGACGCCGTGATTGCGTCCCCGTGTCGCCCTGCCCGGGCTCCACGAAACGAGGCGTTTTCTGGCGCGGCGCTGCTCCTCTTCGTGGTGTTTCTGAGTTCCTGCGAACCGGCCCAACCCGGGCGGGGGGCGGGTGCCGGGACCCAGCGCATGGCCGCGCGCCTCGTTGCTCTGGCCGACTCGGCCGACCCGCTCGTCGACGAACAGCTCAACATCGCGCGGCTTCGTCACTTCACCGAGCAGGCGCCTCCGCCGGACCCGGCGGCTGAGATTCTCCGGCAAGGCGTGATCGCACAAGAGATGCTAAACGCCGGTCTCACGGTCGCCGCAGTCGATCAGTTGTTCCGGATCCGCCAGCTCTTGAGCGGGGCGGGAGCCGAGCCATTTCCCGGGTTTCGGCGAACGCTCGATGAACTCGCCGGAGTGGCCCTACTTCGCCGTGGTGCCGAGCTGGCGTGTCCCGACGTGTCGTCGATCGTCGGGCGGTTCGGCGGGGGGCGGTCGGTTTTCCCCTGCTGGGGCCAACCCGGGGCGTCGGGCAATCGGCCGGTCCTCCCAACCCTTCCCGATTCGGCGCGGATCGCGCTCGAACGGGCGATTCAATGGCAGGAAGCTGGCCTCGCTGCGAACCCAGATGACGCCCGCGCGGCATGGCTTCTGAACGTAGCCGCCATGAATGCGGGTTCCTGGCCCGACCGCGTTCCCGAGCCCTTCCGCCTCGACCCGGGGAGGGTGGGCGGGGAAGGCGCGCTGAAACCGTTCAAAGATGTGGCTCGGGACGTGGGCCTCGACGCGGTCTCGATTTCGGGCGGCGGGATCGTCGAAGACTTCAACGGCGACCAACTCCTCGACGTCATGGTCTCCGCACGCGGCCTTCTCGATCAGATGCGCTACTTCGAGGCCGACGGTTCAGGGGGCTTCATAGAGCGCACGGTGGAGGCCGGACTCGAAGGGCTCGTGGGCGGTCTGAACCTGGTCCACGCCGACTATGACAACGACGGAGATGCGGACGTACTGGTGCTGCGAGGCGGTTGGCTCGTCCAGGGATACCCGAACTCCCTGCTTCGAAACGACGGGGGTCGATTCGAGGACGTCACGGAAGCGTCGAACGTCTTATCCGAGCACCCCACACAAACCGGCGCCTGGGCGGATTTCGATGGAGATGGATGGCTCGATCTCTTCATCGGCAACGAGTCGCGCGACGGCAGGACGCACCGCTCCGAGCTCTATCGCAATCGCGGCGACGGAACGTTCGAAGAGGTGGCGGACGCCGTCGGCCTTGATATCGCCGGATTCGTCAAAGGCGCGACGTGGGGAGACTATGACAACGATGGACACGTAGACCTTTACCTGTCGATCCTGAGCGCACCGAACCGTCTCTTCCGGAACCCCGGTCCGGCACCGAACGGCTCGCTACAGCGATTCGTGGATGTGACGGCTGCGGCTGGGGTGTCCGAACCTTTGGCCAGCTTCCCGACCTGGTTCTGGGATTACGACAACGACGGCTGGCTCGATGTGTTCGTCGCGGGATACTCCGCCCAGATCGGTGACATCTACAACGAATATCGAGGACAGGCGCACGGGGCCGAGCTTCCGAGGCTGTATCGAAATCGCGGAGATGGGACGTTCGAAGACGCGACCGCCGCCGCCCGAGTCGACCGAATCATGTACGCCATGGGCTCGAACTTCGGCGATCTAGACAACGACGGTTGGCTCGATTTCTACATCGGCACCGGAGACCCCGACTATCGCCAACTCATGCCCAATCGAATGTTCCGAAACACTGGCGCGGGTTTCGAAGAGGTCACGGGGGCCGGCGGTTTTGGCGGGCTCGACAAGGGCCACAGCGTTTCGTTCGCCGACGTGGACAACGACGGCGACAGCGACGTGCATATCCAGCTCGGGGGAGCAAACGAAGGCGACCTCTCTCCAAACGCGCTCTATGAAAACCCCGGCACGAACCACGGCTGGATCGCGCTCACGCTCGAGGGCATCGAGGCGAACCGCGCGGGAATCGGGGCCCGGATCACCGTGACGGTCTCAACCGCGTCAGGGGCCCGGACAATCCATCGGGTGGCGGGAACTGGCGGGAGCTTTGGATCGAACCCGCTCCGACAGCACATCGGTCTCGGGGCGGCCTTGGGCATCGAGACGGTCGAGATCCGGTGGCCCGGCTCGGGAACCACCGATGTCTTGCGCGCGCTGACCCCAGACCGCGCCTATCGCGTCCGCGAGGGGAGCGGAACGGCCGAACCGATCGAGCGGCCGACCGTGAGGCTCGCGGGGTCGTGAGCCTCGGGGTTTCTTACGGCTGGTCTTGCACGTCGTCGGAACCGCCACCCTTCAAAACGAGAAGCGTGTCGATCGCCTGCTTGAAGGCGTCGAATCCCGCGGCGCCGCGGATCGCCACGCTGTCGGCGAGGATGAAGTAGGGCGTGCTCGAGATCCCCGCGCGGCTCACGCTGGTGAAGTCCCGCAACAACAGCGATGCGAGCAAGCTGTTTCGAACGCAGGAGCCGAACGACTCCCCATCGATGTTGAGTTCTTCGGCATACGACACGAACGCCGCATACGGATCGGCAGAGCCGCTCCACTGCTCCTGGCGCTCGAACAGAAGCCCATGCATGGGCCAGAACTTCCCGACTGCGCCAGCGCAGAAGGCCGCCTCGGACGAGGCGAAGGCTTGGCTGTGGCCCGGGTTCGCATAGGAAACCCAGAGATAGCTCACCTTACCGGTCTGGATGTATGCGCTATCGATCTGAGCCAGGGTCTCATCGTGGAACTGTCGACAGAACGGACACTGGAAATCCGAAATCTCGACGATTCGCACCGGAGCGTCGTCGGCGCCTTTGAGTCTCCCCTTGTCCGCCCGTTCGCCGGCCACCAACACATCCGAGGGCACGACCGAGCCTTCCTGCGCGCTTTCCGCGCTCGCGGCGCACCCGCCGATCGTCAGAACCGCTGCCCCGGCCATGACCGCCAACCCCACTCCGAATCGCTTGCTCAAGAAAGACTCCTAAGTTCATCTGCCGCGCGGAGAAGCGCGACCACCGCGCCGTCCACGTGTCGCGTCTCGGTGTGCACGCTGCCCACCGAGAAGCGCAGAGTATAACGGCCGTCTAACTCCGTATGCGAGAGAAACGCCCGTCCGTCATCGTTTACCCGCCGCAGGATCTCTCGGTTCGCACGCACGCAGGCCTCTTCGTTCTCTCCCAGAATCGCTCGAAAACACACGGTGCTAAACGAAACGGGTGCCGTAAGTTCGTAGGGCCCCTCTTGGATCAGGCGGTCGGCGGCTCGAGCCGCCATGTCGACGTGGCGGCGCAACGTTTCGGCCAACCCGTCGGTTCCGACGCACCGGAACAAGACCCACAATTTTAGCCCCCGAAACCGTCGCCCGAGTGGGAGACCGAAGTCCATGAGATTGGTCTCGGGGTTTTCTTCGGATTCCAGGTAGGCCGGCGTGAGGGCCAACGCGGCACGGAACGGCACGGGATCGCGGAAGAGCAGGACAGAGCAGTCGAGCGAAGTGCCCAGCCACTTGTGCGGGTTGATCACGATCGAATCGGCGGACTCCCACCCGGAGAACTCCGGACGGAGTTCGGGCACCATCGCCGCGGACCCGGCGTAGGCCGCATCGACATGTAGCCAGGCCCCCGCCCGCGCGGCGATCTCCGCCACCTCGGCGATCGGATCGACACTCGCGGTCGAGGTGGTGCCTGCTGTCGCGCAGACCAGCGCAGGTCGTGATCCCTGGTTCACGTCGTTCGCGATCATGGACTCCAAGGCGTCGGGTCGCATTTGGAACCGATCGTTCACCGGCACCCGACGCACCGATCGCCGCCCAAGACCGGCCGCCATCGCGGCCTTGTCGACAGAAGAATGCGATTGCTCAGAGGTGTAGACGGTGAGCGGCGTCCCATTGGCGAGCCCGTCCTCACGGACCGAATCCCCCGAACGCTCGCGGGCCGCAAGGAGGGCGGTGAAGGTCGACGTCGAAGCCGTATCCAGGATGACGCCACGAAACGAGTCTGGCAGACCCACCGCCTGGCGGAGCCAATCCACGGCGACGATCTCGACCTCGGTCGCGGCCGGAGAGGTGCGCCACAACATTGCGTTGACGCCCACGGCCGCGATAAGAAGCTCCGCCGCGACGCTGGGACCGCGCGCGGAACTCGCGAAGTAGGCCAGGAAACCGGGATGATTCCAGTGGGTCAGGCCAGGCACGATGTTCTCGTCGAAGTCCGACAGCACACGATCAAAGGGCTCCGGGCCACGGGGAGGGCTCGCGGCAAGCCGAGCTTGGACGTCACCGGGCGCGATCTTGGGGAAGACGGGATACTCTTCGATCTGTTCGCGGTAGTTCAGCGCCCACTCCGATGCGAGCGCGAGCGCGTCCCGCAACTGGTCGGCGTTCCAATCTCGACCCGAGGAGGAGTCGTTACTCGTTTTCGACATGCACGCTCCTGATTCGCTGGAGCCCCTGTGGCTCCTTCTGTCGGACTGCCAGCTGGCGATCGAAGAAGAGATCGAAGCTGTCCTGGCCGATCTGACGCGACGGAACATCTCGGGCCCGATACCGGCGCTTTCCGGCCGGTCGCGCGGCGATGCGGGCACGGGTACTCGATACGCATTCCAGATCGCGGGCGGAAAGTACGACATTCGCAGCGACGACCGGGTGCGGATCCGCACGAACGGGAGGGAGACCCTGGGTCTCGTCCTTCGTTTCGACCGCGGACTGGGTCTGCTCCAGGTCCTCGTCCATGAGTGGTTGGGCGAACGGACGGATGGGGTGGAACTGGAGTTCGACCCTACCTGGCTCCTCCGAGAACTCGCCGATCGTCTGCGCGAGATCGCCGATGAACCCGACAAGTCGTGCACGGAAACGGTTCTGTCGATGTTTGGCCGACGGCCTCCGCAACTGGGTCGCAGCGAGCCTCGACTCGCGACGTCGGATGATCTGAACGAGCCTCAGCGGGAGGCGTTGGCGCGACTGCTCGGGAGTGCGAACCAGCTCGTGTGGGGGCCACCCGGAACCGGTAAATCCAGACTGGTCGCTCGAGCAGCTCTCGAGCTCGGCGCCCGCGGCCGCGTGCTCGTGACGGCCATGACGAACGGCGCGGTCGATGAGATCGCCGGACGGTTGGGGAGGATCGCGGACCGCAGCCAGCTCGAGGCCGGTCGCATCATCCGGGTCGGATCGGATTTCGGCAGCACGAGGCCTGACCCCTTGAGCCTAGAGGCGGTGGTGACCAAGAGGGTCGACGCGGGTGCCGGCGGGCTGGTTCGCACCATCGAGGACCTGGAAGGCCTTCTCAACGTGCGTGCCCCTGTGTCGAAGTCGGGCGGCGCGGATCGAGCCGCGACCCCGCGGGTGAGACTCGGACGGCTGTTGGCGCTCGCCCGGACCCGCGACGACATGGAGACGGCCCGAGCCGTGGGTCGCGCCCTTCTGGAGTTGTCTCGCCAGGCCGAAGCGGCGCTGGACGAGGCGGATATCGTTCTCACGACGCTCGCGCGGCTGTCGGTCCGCGAAGAGCTGCGCGAGCTGGAGTTCGATTCATTGATCATCGACGAAGCCAGCACGGCGCCGTTGCCCTACGTCGCGTTCGCGGCCTCCAGGGCGGCCCGCACGACGGTCGCGGTCGGCGACTTTCAGCAACTGCCCCCGGTGGTCGTGAGTCGTGGCCCGGCGGCGGCGCGCTGGTTCAAACGAGATCTCTTCCGCGAGACGGGCGTGGTTTCGACCGAACGCGGCGGATTGGGGCTGCCTTCGCCGCAGGACGGCTTGTGCGCGATGCTCGATATCCAATACCGCATGGCCCCGGAAATCCGAGCCATCGTAAGCCAGTTTTTTTACGACGGTCGACTGAGAGACGCACCCGAGCTGGCCGAGCGCCAGCCGAGCCTGTCGCCGGTCCGGATCCTCGACACTTCCGGTCTCGACCCGGCGGTCGAACGCGTCGATGGGTCCCGTCGGAATTCGGTGCACGCCGACGTCGTGAGCAGCTTCCTCGGACAAGTCGCGAAGGAGGGCCAAGGAGACGTCGCCGTGGTCTCCCCCTATCGAGCCCAAACGCGGCACCTCCGCGACGTCGCCCGTCGGCGATTGGGTCGGGCCGCGCCGGAGGATCTTCAAATCAGCACGATCCACCGCTTCCAGGGTCGGGAGAAGCGGATCGTCGTGGTGGACACGGTCGATGGGCCGCCCGGCCGGAGCTGGTTTCTCGATGAAAAGAAGAACTCGGACTTTCCACGTCTTCTCAACGTCGCCCTTTCTCGGGCGCAGGAAACGCTCGTGATCGTCGCCAGCACCCAGGGACTGCTACAAACGCTTCCCGCCGACGCGCTGCTCAATCGATTGCTTTCACACATCGCCGATCTGGGCGGCCGAACCGACGCGGCCGTACTCCAGCGTTTTGGGCCCGGACAAAGCTCCGGCATCCAAGAAACGAACGGTTTGCTTCTCTGATTTGCCCCTGGATCGTGGCTTTCCAAAACGAATTTTGCAAAAAATATCTGTCCGAACCGTCTTGTACTTGCTTCCAAAAATGTTTTTTTCTAGAATGACTGCGTGCAAGGGAAGAAGCACCGATCAATCCGGAAGATCGAGGCTGACGACGGCACCGCGAGTTGTTCGACGCGAGATCGCGAACCGGGGCGCAAGCCACGGACCGAGGGGTCGGAGCTCCGGCAACGGGGCGCAGACACCGAGGATAAAAAGGGGATTTCGCACAGCTAGTCGAACGAGGGTACCACGCTCACGGAGATCCTGAAAGGCCGCGCAAGCTAACAGGATCGCGCCGACGGCGTCGTAAAAAACTTCCTGACTTAGCCCCTGACTCCCGCAAGGGTGGCCAGGGGTTAAGTGCATCTGGGTACCCTGTGTCTTGCCTGCTCGCCGTCCCCCGCTCATGGCTCATCAGTCGACGCCGCTCCTGTGAACGCCAAGGCTCCGTCGTTTCTGCCGCGAGACACGGCTCTGCAGCGAATCGCTCTGCTGCGCCATCCCATTTTTTCGAAAAAAAACGATGTGAAAAACGTGTGGACAAATTGTACAAAACCCGTGGATTATCGTCGCAACTCCAGATCGGTTCGACGGACTGCCACGTCTCGCGCATCTTTTCGCCGGACCGCGTGATCGAAGTCTATGGACAAGTGCCGCTCGCACGGCCTTGGGGAGGCCTCTCGCTTGAAGACGGTGATCCAACGAGTCTCCGAGGCCCGCGTTCGGGTCGATGGGCAGATCGTAGGCGAGATAGGGAAGGGCCTGCTCGTTCTCGTCGCCATCGGGCCCGAGGACCGCGAGGAGGATTTGAAGTGGATGTCCGACAAACTCTGGGGACTACGGATTTTTGGCGATGAAACCGGTCGCATGAATTTATCGGTCGAGGACGTTGGAGGGTCGCTTCTATTGGTGTCGCAGTTCACGCTCTACGCGGACGCGGCGCGCGGTCGACGCCCTTCCTTCGTTGGGGCCGCCGAGCCGAAGGTCGCGAAGAAACTTTATGGCCGCCTCGTGGAAATCTGTCGTACGCGAGGGGCGGTGGCCGAAGGACGATTCGGCGCGATGATGGAGGTCGAATCGAAGAACGATGGACCTGTGACTCTTCTCTTGGAGCGCTGACGCTTGTACGGCTTCGTGATTCTCGGAACGATTCTCCTCTTGTTGACGATGACCATCGTTCGTGCGGCGATTCGCGCCGGAGATGACACCGGAACGGCGCTCGATCCAACCGAGCGCCGCGACGCGGCCGTCGAGGCGCTCCGGGATTTGGAACTCGAGTTCCAGACCGGGAAGCTGACGGAGGACGAGTATCGGGACATGCGACGTCGGCTCGAGCGCGAAGCGCTTCGTGCTCGCGACGAAGCGGAGGGGGCGGCCCGGCCGGAGCCGACCGGTTCGACAACGGACCGTGCCGACCCGTCACCCAGATTCTGTCGAACCTGTGGTGGGTCGCTCGGGGCGGGCGCGTCGTTTTGCTCGAACTGTGGGGGCGAGGTCTAGCCGGAAGCGGCTGCGATGAGGGCACGTTGACCTCCACTCATAGCTTCCGGTCCGAGGATCTTTCCAGTTTCGGCGCTCCTAGCGCCCTTAGGTGCTGGGCGGTCGTGGCCGCCTAGGTGCCGGGCGCTCCTAGCGCCCTTAGGTGCTGGGCGGTCGTAGCCCCCTACCTGGCCGGGCGCACTTAGCTCCGACAGTCGGAAACCGAATAAAACACGAAGACTTTCCGGCAAAAACCGAAGAAATTGCGAAAGGTCCAAATCCTTAGTATTGTCGGTTCGCTGGTTGACGCAGGCCAAATAGGTCTTGGCGTCACCCCTAGGCGAGCTCTGTTTGTCCGCGAACTTCTGGAGAGCGTGAAATGGCAGTGGAGAAGACCACCGAGCGGGACAAGGCGTTATCCGTAGCCCTGAGTCAGATCGAACGGGCGCACGGAAAAGGGGCCATCATGCGGTTGGGGAACGACGAGGCGCGATTGCGCATCCCGGCCATCTCCACCGGCGCGTTGAATCTCGACCACGGCACGGGCATTGGTGGAGTGCCCCGTTCTCGCGTCACCGAGATCTACGGTCCGGAGTCTTCCGGTAAGACCACGCTGACGCTCCACGTGATCGCCAACGCTCAAAAAGACGGGGGCGTCGCCGCTTTCATCGACGCGGAGCATGCCCTCGACATCGGGTACGCGCAGAAACTCGGCGTCGATATCGAGAACCTTCTCGTCTCTCAACCGGACACCGGAGAGCAAGCGCTCGAGATCGCGGAAGTGCTGGTTCGCTCGGGTGCGCTCGATGTCATCGTCATCGATTCGGTGGCGGCGTTGGTACCGCGCGCGGAGATCGAGGGCGAGATGGGCGACTCCCATGTCGGTTTGCAGGCTCGTTTGATGTCCCAGGCGCTGCGAAAGCTGACCGGCGCCATCGGCCGATCCAATACTGCGGTGATGTTCACCAACCAGATTCGCGAGAAGATCGGTGTCATGTACGGGAGCCCGGAGACGACTTCTGGAGGGCGGGCGCTCAAGTTCTACGCTTCCCTTCGGCTCGACATTCGCCGGATCGCGTCGATCAAAGAGGGGACCGATCAGGTGGGCAGCCGAACCCGCGTCAAGATCGTAAAGAACAAGTGTGCGCCTCCCTTCAAGCAGGCCGAGTTCGACATCATGTTCAACGAGGGCGTGAGTCGAGAGGGCCTATTGGTAGACATGGGCGAAGACATCGGTGTCGTGAACCGCGCGGGGGCCTGGTACTCCTATGGAGATGACGTGCGGCTTGGCCAGGGACGCGAAAACTCCAAGACGTTTCTCAAAGACAATCCGGATATTGCCGAGGAAATCGAAGCGCGTATCCGAGAGGAACTCGGGATGACCATCGCGGTCGCTACTGACGAGACCGAAGACGGGACGGCCGAAACTGCCAAGAGCAAGAACGGCAAAGCTGCAACCGGAGCGAAGGCCGACGCCTAAGCCAACCTGCTCGCCACCCCAATATGCCTGATGTAACTCGGATCGGGCCGGCAAAGCGCCGCGTCGGTTGGATGGAAGTCCAGCTGGACGGCGCTTTGCCCGTATTGCTACCTCAAGAGGAGGTGTGGAAACTCGGGCTCGAAACAGGGCGGACGATCGAGCAGGCGGAGCTCGACCTCGTTCACGGAGCCGCCGAGCGAGCCGAGGCGTCGCGGGTCGCTCTGCGTTACCTCGAGACACGGGCCCGCAGTTGTCGCGAAGTCGAGCTCCGGCTACGACGCAACAAGCTTTCAACCGAGGCGATCGAGTGCGCCATCGACCGACTCTCCGAGCTCGGATACCTGGACGATCAGAGCTTCGCGGCTGCGTTTTCGCGTGATCGAATCAGACTCCGCCCGTGCGGCGAAAGACGGCTGCGATCCGACCTTCTTTCGAAGGGCGTCTCTCCCAACGATGCGGAGGCGGGGATCCGAGAGGCGATGATCGAAGAAGATGTCACCGAGGCCGATCTGCTCGACCGTGTCGCGACCGCCCGAGCCGCGCGGCTCTCAGGAAAGGACCCAGCGGTGGCGCGACGCAGGCTTTACTCTTATTTGGAGCGTCGCGGATTCGCGTCATCAGCCGTCCGAGCCTGGCTCGCGGCAAATTGGTCCGATGGCGACTGATATCGTCGAAGAAACGATCCTTCGTATAAAAACGATCACTCGGATATAGAAGATGAAGGCGCAAGAGCTACGAGGCCGGTTCGTTTCGTATTTCGAACGGCAGGGCCACTTACACGTGCCGAGCAGCTCGCTCGTTCCCGCCGACGACAAGACGTTGATGTTCGTCAACGCCGGAATGGTCCAATTCAAGCGGATCTTCCAGGGTGAGACGGATCCACCCGCGCCCCGCGCCGTTACGTCCCAAAAATGTCTCCGCGTGAGCGGAAAGCACAACGATCTCGAGGAAGTCGGACGCACCGCCCGCCACCACACATTCTTCGAAATGCTGGGGAATTTTTCGTTCGGCGACTACTTCAAGCGCGAGGCGATTGCCTACGCCTGGGAGTTCGTGACCGAAGACCTCGGTTTGGATCCGGATCGTTTGTGGGCGACGGTTCACCATACGGATGACGACGCGTTTGATCTTTGGACCGAACTCACGCCGCTCACGGAGAAGCGGATCCGACGTCTCGGCGACAAAGACAACTTCTGGCAGATGGGCGATACCGGCCCCTGCGGTCCCTGCTCCGAGCTCCACTACGATATGCGAGAGGAGCTCGATGACCGGATCACCGACGAGCAGTTCGAGACGGCTGGCGAAGCGGACCAGTTCATGGAGATTTGGAACTTGGTCTTCATGCAGTTCGACCGATCGCCTGAGGGCGTCGACGTCCCGCTGCCGGCTCCTTCGATCGACACGGGGGCGGGTCTCGAACGGATCGCGGCGATCCTGCAAGGCGAGCGGACCAATTTTCACACCGATCTCTTCCTGCCGTTGATCGAAGCCGCGCAGGAACAACTCGGGATGGAGTATTCCCGCGATGCGAAGGACTGGGAGGCGGGGCTCCCGTTTCGCGTCATGGCCGACCACGCGCGCGCCGTCGCGTTCTTGTTGGCGGATGGCGTATTCCCGTCGAACGAAAAACGTGGGTACGTGCTGCGGCGCATTCTCCGGCGGGCGGTCCGATATTATTGGCTGTTGGGCCGACGAGAGCCCCTCCTGCACCGGCTCGTCGGCGTCGTTGCCGATGGGATGGCGGACACCTACCCCCAGTTGGCGGCTCGTCGCGAACACCTTCTGGCGACGACGGTCGCCGAAGAGGAGCTGTTCCTCTCGACGATCGATGGTGGCATGAACGAGATCGACGCGGCGATGCCGCCGGGCGAGGTGGGGACCCTCGCCGGCTCGGTCGCGTTCAAGCTCAAAGATACCTATGGCATCCCCGAGGATCTGACGGATCTGATCGCCCGCGAGCGAGGCTATGATATCGAGTGGGCCGGGTTCGAAGAGGCGCTCGAAGCACAGCGAGCGCGTTCACGCGCAGGCGCGGGGACCGCGGCGGAGGTTACGGTGCCGGCAGAGCTCGCCCGTCTATCGGCCGACGGCGAGCAGCGGTTCACCGGGTACGACGCGACACGCGAGGAGACGATCGTCTTGGCCCACGCCGAGAGCGAGGGCCTCCACGCGCTGGTGTTGGAGTCGAATCCCTTCTACGCGGAAAGCGGCGGACAAGTCAGCGATCGTGGGTCCGTCCGAGGTCCCGACTGGGTGCTCGACATCACGGGAGTTCGAAAGAACGACGTCGGCCAGACGATCGTATCGGGTCGGGTCAGTTCCGGGGTGCTGGACGCGAGTGATCCAGTCGTCGCGGAAGTCGACTCGGCGCTTCGGGCCGACACCGAGCGCAATCACACGGCGACGCACCTCTTACACGCCGCCTTGCGCGCCCAGTTGGGCGATCACGTGCAGCAGGCGGGTTCGCTCGTCGACGCCGACCGACTTCGATTCGATTTTTCGCATCGCGGACCGCTGACGGCCGAAGAGCGGGCCGTGATCGAGCGGCGGGTCAATGAAGCCATTTTGGCGAACGCTCTCGTTTCGGCCGCGGAGCGCGATTACAAGGATGCGATCGCGGGCGGTGCGATGGCGCTGTTTGGCGAGAAGTATGGAGATCTCGTACGGGTCGTCGAGGTCGCCGGCGTCAGCCAAGAACTCTGCGGAGGGACGCACGTCCGAACGACCGGCCAAATCGGGTCCTTCAAAATGGTCACCGAGACGGGTGTGGCGGCTGGGATCCGACGCGTAGAGGCGCTGACCGGCACCGGGGCATACGCATGGGGGATCGAGCGTGACCATGTCCTCTCTGGGATCGCGGACCGACTGCGCGCGCCCGTTGCCGATCTTCCGGAGCGACTCGATCGGCTGCTCGAGGAGAAGGATCGACTCGAACGGGAGGCGACGAGCCAGCGGGGCGAGGCGGCCGCAGGTCAGGTCGAACAGCTGCTCGACGAAGTGACGGCTGGAGGCGGTCGCTTCGTGACGGGACGGGTCGAGCTCCCCAGTGGTACCGATCTGGGTGACTTGGGAGATCTGCTCCGCGAACGGATCGATTCAGGGGCCGTGCTTCTTCACGTCGTGTTCGCCGATGAAGATCGACAAGCATTTGTCTCCGTCGTGTCCGACGACTTGATTGGCGAAGGGCTGAAAGCGGGGGACCTGGTGCGCGAGTCGAGCAAAGCGACGGGCTCGGGCGGTGGCGGTCGCCCTCACTTCGCACAGGGTGGCGTCGGTGACCCGGAGCGCGCAGCAGATGGACTCGGTGCGGCGAAGAAGTGGGCGTCCGAACGCATCCCCAACCTTGTCGACTAGGCTGACGATGCCCGCGTCCACCGACCCGATATCCGCGAGCCAGTGGTTGGACGGTCGACTCGAGACCGTGCCGCCCGAACTCGCCGCTGCCGTCCGAGGGCTGGTTGCCGAAGTGTCGCTGGAAGACGGTCGCAGCATGGCCGACGCGGCGCTCGTCGGACTCGCACGGGTGGTGAGCCAAGAGGAGGAACGTGCGGGCGCCCTTGAACTCCTCGCCGCTGACGCGCTCCTGACGTACGCCTTCGAGGCGGCGGCCGACCCACGACTGGGTGGGAGCGCCGAATCCGCTTCCCAACTCGCCGACCGCGTGGGCCCCTGCGGCGCGATCGGCGCGGAGCTCCGCAAATGACCATGAACGCTGACACCAACCCCCTGGTTTTTCCCGGCCTGCGCGACAAGAGGGTGTTGGTCACCGGTGGTTCGCGTGGGATCGGGCGGGCGACGGTACAGGCGCTGGCCGCGTCCGGTGCGAGCGTCGGGGTCGCTTTTCGCAGTGCCGCCGACGAAGCGGACCGCGCGGTCGCGGAAGCGCGGAGACTCAACCCGACCGGCGAACATTGGCATGAGGCGGGTGACCTTTCGAACGAAAGCGGATGCGCGGCCTTGTTCGAGCGTGTCGATCAAGTGTTCGGGGGCCT
The DNA here is from genome assembly GCA_029262175.1 of Gemmatimonadota bacterium. Lineage (GTDB taxonomy): Bacteria > Gemmatimonadota > Gemmatimonadetes > Palauibacterales > Palauibacteraceae > Palauibacter. The sequence goes on along the minus strand of JAJCZV010000036.1, from coordinate 141,887 downwards.
TGACGGCTTTGTCGGGAACGCCGGGATCTGGAACGCTCAACCGCGACCGCTCGGCGAGCTGGCCCTTGACGAATGGCGTCACATGATCGAGGTCAACCTCACTTCGGTCTTTCTGACCACGCGAGAAGCGGCCCTTCGCATGAGGGCGAACGGGCGCATCGTCCTCGTCTCATCGACGGCGGGGCAGCGAGGGGAGCCGGACCACAGCCACTACGCGGCGTCGAAAGGCGCGATCATTTCGTTCTGTAAATCGATCGCGGGCGAACTTGGGCCGAGTGGCATCAACGTCAATTCGGTCGCACCCGGATGGGTGGACACCGAGATGTCTGCAAACCCGCTGCAAACCGAAGCCCGGCCGCACATCGAAGCGGAGATCCCTCTGCGTAGAATCGCCACGGCAGCAGATCTCGCGGGCCCGATTTGTTTCCTGCTCTCCGATGCCGCGCGTCACATCACGGGGGAAGTGATCAACGTCAACGGTGGAAGCGTGTTGTGCGGCTGACACCACGTGCTCTTCGATGTCGGGCTCGCTAGACCTGTCGAGGTTCCGCCCACCGGAGAGTTTCCTGGAGATCGCGGAACGACTCGAGACCGAAGGCTTCGAAGCCTGGGCGGTCGGTGGTTCGATTCGCGATCAGTGTGCGCTCGAGATCGGTGGCGCCGCCTATCTGCCGGCCTCCGACTGGGATTTGGCGACCAACGCGCACCCCGAGGAGGTCATGCACCTCTTCCGACGCACGGTTCCCGTCGGGATCGAGCACGGCACCGTCGGCGTCCTTTCCGGCGACGTACTGGTCGAAGTCACGACCTTTCGGCGCGACATAGAGACGGACGGCAGACACGCGACCGTCGTCTTCGCCGAAGAGATCGAGCAGGACCTGGAGCGGCGAGACTTCACCATCAACGCGATCGCTTGGAGACCGAGTACGAATGAGCTCCGCGACCCCACCGGGGGCGTCGCGGACCTCACGGCCGGTCTTCTGCGAGCCGTCGGGACGGCGGAGGATCGTTTTCGCGAAGACTATCTGCGCGTTCTGCGCGGCTTTCGCTTTGCGGGGCGGTTCGACCTCGAGATCGAGTCCGAAACCGCAAGCGCCATGGCCGAGGCGGTGGCCGGGCTGGGTCGGCTTTCGGCCGAACGGATCCGGGAAGAGCTGATGAAGGTGTTGGCGGATCCCGTGCCCTCGTCGGCGCTTGACTTCTATGCGACGTCCGGCGCACTGACGCATTGGTATCCCGAGGTGGCCGTGGCGGCGGAGGATCGGGAGATCTGGTTGAAGACCGTTGCGTCCGTGGACGAGGTTCCCTCGCACCGGCCCGCCTTACGCTTGGCTCGTTGGTTGGTACAAACGGCGGTCGAGCCGGATGCGCGAGCGGCGGCGGCTCATTCGCTTACCGACCGACTGCGTTTCTCGAACGCGGATCAGAAGAGGGTCGTGCACTTGGTTCGACACTACCTACCGTTCGTCGGACCTCTGGACTCTTCGTCACAGCAGCGCCGTTGGCTGGCCGAAGTGGAGGACGCGTGGCGCGACGTGATTCGTCTTCACATCGCGGATGCCCGTGCGCTCCGGTCCGACCGCGGGGCAGGGTACATCGCCGCGACATGGAGGGCCGTACACGAAGAGATACTCAGCGGCGCTGCCCTTTCGATCGGCGATCTCGCGATCGACGGGGACGATGTGCTCGGACTCGGCGTGGTCCACGGACCGATCGTCGGTCTGCTTCTCGAGGAGTTGCTCGAGCAAGTGATCGAGGATCCCGAGGCCAACAAACGGGACCGCTTATTGGAGGAAGCTCAACGGCTCATCGAATTGGGCTCCCTGGCCGGCGCCCGTCCGCCGGATCCGTCCGGTGGCTGACGAGCCGAGCCTGTTCCCGGAGCCGGCGGAGCCCAACCCGCGCACGGCGTCGGACATGTTCCCGAACATGAGGGCCGATCGGTCGGGCGCTCCGCTGGCGGCACGGATGCGGCCCCGAACACTCGACGAGTTCGTCGGTCAGACGGAGCTGGTCGGACCCGGTCGGCCGCTTCGCGAGCTGATCCAGAGCGGTCGCGTACCCAGTCTCATTTTGTGGGGGCCGCCGGGCACCGGGAAGACGACGCTGGCCGGGTTGTTGGCGACACGAATGGAAGCCGCATTTGTCCCCTTTTCGGCGGTAACGGACGGCATTCCCCGCGTCCGAAAGATCCTCGAGGAGGCGCGAGCGCGTCGCGCCGCTACGGGGCGGGCCACGGTCTTGTTCGTCGACGAGATCCATCGATTCAACCGCGCTCAACAAGACGCGTTGCTGCCTCACGTAGAGGGCGGTGCCGTGACCCTCGTGGGCGCGACGACGGAAAACCCCAGCTTCGAAGTGGTCGGCCCGCTGCTCTCGCGCACCCGAGTCCTCGTGTTGGCGGCACTCGCTCCAGATGAGATCGCCGAGATCTGCCGTAACGCGCTCGGCGACACCGACCGGGGTCTCGGCACCCGCCAGCTGGAGATCGATGAAGACGCGTTGAGCCGCATCAGCATCGAGTCCGACGGAGATGCTCGGCGCGCCCTCAACGCCCTCGAGACCGCGGCAGATTTGGTGACGACGAGCAACCGGTCGACCATTGGGCTGGAGGACGTCGAAGCCGCGCTCCAAAAGCGATTCGCTCGCTACGACAAATCCGGAGAGGAGCATTACAATCTCATCTCCGCCCTCCACAAAGCGGTGCGTGGCTCGGACGCCGACGGCGCGCTGTATTGGCTCGCGCGTATGCTCGATGCTGGGGAGGATCCGATGTTCCTGGCCCGCCGTCTGGTTCGCATGGCGGTAGAAGACATCGGGCTGGCCGACCCGGGTGCGCTGCGACGGACGCTCGACGCTCGCGATGCATACCACTTTCTCGGGAGCCCGGAAGGGGAACTCGCGCTCGCCCAGGCGACGATCTACCTCGCCTTGGCCCCAAAATCGAATGCGGCCTATCGGGCGTTCGGCGGCGCGCAGCAGGCGGCTCGAGACTCCCCGGCCGCCTCGGTACCGCTGCACATTCGCAACGCACCGACCCGCCTGATGAAGGAACTCGGGTATGGAGGCGGGTATCGCTATGATCACGACGTGCAAGACGGAGTGGCCGCTCAGACGTATCTTCCCGACGGCATGGCCGAAAAACGATGGTACACGCCCACATCACGTGGATGGGAAGCCGAAGCGCGGCGGCGATTGGAAGCGATCCGAGCCGCTCGCGAAGGGAACGAGAACGTCGATTGATGCAAAGTCATGAAAAAGAGCGCGCCATCCTCGTCGGCGCGCCGCCGAGCGATATGTCGCAAGAACTCGTCGACGAACACCTCGACGAGCTGACCCGTCTTGCCCAGACCGCGGGTGCCGACGTGCGCGGTGTCCTCATTCAGCGCCGAAAGAAGCCCAACGCGGCGACGTATATCGGACGCGGAAAGATCGATGAACTCGCGGCGATGATGTCGGAGCAGGAAGCCACCATCGCGATCTTCGACGAAGAGCTGACGCCTGCCCAAGGAGCCAAGCTGGAGACGGCCCTCGATGCGCGCACGGTGGATCGCACGGAACTGATCCTCGATATCTTTGCGCTGCGGGCTCGATCGGCGGAAGCGAAGCTTCAGGTCGAACTCGCTCAGCTTCAGTACATGCGTTCGCGACTCAAGCGGATGTGGACACATTTGTCCCGGGAGGGTGGCGGCATCGGGACACGGGGACCTGGCGAGCAACAAATCGAGACCGACCGTCGACTCATCGATCGACGCATCTCCGGGCTTCGACGCCAGCTGGAGGGGATTGCGCTCTCGAGATCGACGCAACGAAAGTCGCGTAAGCAACAGTTTACGGTCGCGCTCGTCGGGTACACGAACGCGGGAAAGTCTTCGATTCTGAGGGAGCTTTCGGGGAGCGATGTGTTTGTCGAGGACCGACTGTTCGCGACGCTCGACTCGGCGACTCGGATCTGTGACATCGACGGGCCGGGACCCATTCTCCTCACCGACACCGTTGGCTTTATCCGTAAGCTTCCGCACCACCTCGTCGCCTCCTTTCGAGCGACGCTGGAAGAGGTAGCGGAAGCGGACTTGTTACTCCACGTGATCGACGCTTCATCGCCGAGCTGGGAAGAACACGAGGTCGCGGTGAACGAGGTCCTGGAAGCGGCGGGGGCGGCGGGGCACCCGACGATCTTCGTGATGAACAAGATCGATCGACTGACCCACGCGGAAGAGCAAGCGATTCGCTCGCGAAGCGATGCGCTGCTCGGACCCTACGTCTGCACGTCCGTCGTCGAGGAGGGCGGCTTGGATCCCCTACGCAAGGCGCTGCAAGGAGCCATGCGGGCCCGACTCGAAACGGTGAAGGTGAGCATTCCGGCCGCCGATGGCGCCACGCTTGCCGAGGCCTATCGTGAAGGGGAGGTCCTCGAACGGGACTACGACCAGGAACATGTGGTCATCACGGCTCGCGTACCGGGCGCCGTGGTCGGTCGCTGGCGGGATACGGTCGGTCTTATCGTCGAGCGCTCGGACGCCGCCTAGTCGTCTGGTCCCGCTCGCCCAACGAATCTGAAGAGAGTCGCGATGCCAAGCCATAGTTTTGCGCACTTCATCGAGTGCCGACTTTGTGTAAACGTCGACCACGTCGCGACCGTTCGGCAGGCGCGTGGGACCGACGAGCCGGACCCTGCGCGCGCAGCCGTCCTCGCCGAGCTCGGCGGTGCGGACGGAATCACGGTCCACCTGAGGGAAGACCGGCGGCACATCCAGGATCGCGATGTCGACCTCCTGCTTGCGACGGTGCGCACTTACGTGAACCTGGAGCTGGCGGCCACAGACGGGGTGCTGACTCTGGCCGAGGCATGGGCACCCCCGCAGGTCACGCTCGTGCCTGAAAAACGAGAAGAGGTCACCACGGAGGGGGGCTTGGATCTTTCGAACGGGACCGATCGCATTAGGACGGCGATCGAACGGCTCCGCGGCGTCGGTTCGCGCGTGTCCCTCTTTATCGATCCTGATGAGGCCTCGGTCGTGGCATCCGCCGAGCTGGGCGCGGATGCAGTCGAGCTGCACACGGGTGAATACGCGAACTCGCCGGATGCGGCTACCGCCAACCGGGAACTGGAACGGCTCGACGAGGCGGCCAGGATCGGCGCGGAGGCCGGGCTCGGCATCCATGCCGGCCACGGGCTTACCTACGAGAACGTTCAGCCCGTCGCGGCCATCGTCGATTGTGAAGAGCTCAACATTGGCCATTCGATCGTGAGTCGATCGGTGCTCGTTGGAATCGAACGGGCGGTGTTCGAGATGGGGCAGCTCGTGCGCGGAGTCCGCGCGTGAAGCAGCGCGTCACGATAGCGATCGGAATCGTACTGTCGATCGTTCTTCTTTTCTACGCGCTCCGCGACGTCTCGGTGGCGGAGCTGTTCGAACATTTGGGCGACTCAAACCCTTGGCTCCTGGCGGCGGCGACGATCGTGGCGACGCTGACGTTCACGCTCCGGGCGATTCGTTGGCGCGTGCTGTTGTCTCCGACCGGAAAGGAGTTTGCGTTCGGGTCTCGCTACGCCGCGGTCTGCATCGGGTTCATGATGAACAACGTTCTCCCAGCTCGTGTGGGAGAATTCGCCCGGGCGTATTCGTTGTCACGTATCGAGCCGGTCGGGGTAAGCGCAGTTCTGGCCTCACTCGTTGTCGAACGTCTGCTGGATTCCACTGTTTTGCTGGCATTTTTGGTCCCGGCGATTTTGCTGGGTGCCGGCAGCGTTTCGGAATCCGAGACGGTGCGTCAGTTGTTCACCGTTCTCGTCGTCATCGTATCGGCGGGCATGGTGACGCTCGGCATTCTCGTCCGATTCCCCAATCGATTTCTGCGCTTCGCGGAGCACTGGACACACAAGCTCGGACCGGACCGGATCGCCGATAAGATCGTCGGAATTCTCGAATCTTTTGTGGCCGGACTCGGTGCGCTGCGGCATGCCCACACGTTTGCGCGTGCGCTCCTGTGGTCTGTCGCGGTTTGGGGGTGGAACGGTCTCTCTTTCTATCTCGGCCTCTTGGCGTTCGACATTCGAGGGCCGGGCATCCCCGGCACGTTGCTGCTACAGACGGTGATCGGGGCGGCCGTCGCGCTTCCGTCTACGCCGGGTTTTTTCGGGCCATTCGAATTCGCGGCGCGGCTGTCGCTGGAGCTGTACTCGATCGAGCCATCGCGAATCATCAGCTTCGCCGCCGGATACCACATCCTGACGTTTATTCCGGTCACACTGCTCGGGATTTGGTACATGCGTAGGCTCGGCATCACGCGCGACGAGCTCGGGAAGGGTGCCAAGGCAAGCGAGAGCGAGACGGCATGATGCGCTCGCTCGCGCAGGCAAAGATCAATCTTCGTCACCGAGTGTTCGCTCGAGACGAAGCGGGATTCCACGGCGTCGAAACGCTTCTTCTTCGGACGAGCCTCGCCGATGAAGTCTGCATCGAGGCGTCGGAGGCGGGCATTTCCATCGCAGTGGATGGTCCCTTGTCCGCAGGGGTCCCCGAGGGCCCAGAGAATCTGTGTTGCCTCGCTGCGGAGAAGTTCTTCGAACGCGCGTACCCGCGTCGGAAGACGCGTCCCGGGATCCACATCCGTCTGACGAAGCGAATTCCGAGCGCAAGCGGCTTGGGCGGGGGCAGCGCCGATGCGGCCGCCACGCTCCGCTTGCTCGCGACGCGCTGGGGCGACGTGACGGAACGCGACCTCATCGCGATCTCCGGCGAGCTGGGGAGCGATATCACGTTCGGGGTCCTGGGCGTGCCCATGGCGTTGGGCTGGGAGCGCGGGCGTCGATTGCTCCCGCTGCGGGGACCTCGGCCCCGACCCGCGCTGTTGCTGACGCCCCCGATCGCGGTATCGACCCCGGCGGCGTACCAGTGGCTACGGGCCGGCCGGACGGTGGAGGAAACCACGATGGCGACGCCCGAGGTTGGTGGCGCGGCCGTCCTTCCGGGTCCAACCAGGATGACCCAATGGGCGACGCTCGAGCGCATCGCTCGCAACGATCTCGAAGCTCCGGTATTCGAGAACCACCCTGAGCTGGGCACCGCCCTCGACACCCTGCGGGCGCTGGATCCGAGCTGCGCCGGCATGACGGGATCCGGCTCTACGCTGTTTGCGATCTTTGAGGATCGAGCGTCCTGCGCGAAGGCTTCCCAGAAGGTCGGGTCACTCGTCGCCGACGGTTGGAATCTCGAGGAGGTCCAGCTGCCCGTCTGATCCTACGCTAATTGTGTTTTCGTTGACGGGTCCACACACGACGACCCATCTTCCTCTCCGCGCGATGGCCCCTCGTCTAATGGCAAGACACCGGCCTTTGGAGCCGGTAATCCAGGTTCGACCCCTGGGGGGCCAATCTCCGCCTTCCGCGCCACTATCCTCGCGCATTCAGGGCATACGTCTTGCCCCTCGTCCTCCTCCTCGGAGTGTGCAAACGCGGCCTGCCGAGTCCTGAAATGGACCACGCGACCGCAGATAGAGGAAGAGAAATGCGCGGCCACACCGAACAGAACGACCGGATTCGAAACAGTTTTCATCACGTTTGTGCAAAATTTGCACTTATCGGGCTCGCGGTGACCCTCGCCAGCTGTGATGCAGACCAGATCCCACCATTTCAACCCGGTCTCGGCGGTCCCGCAGCAGTCTACACCGCGATAACCGCAAGCGGTGCGCACACATGCGGGATCAGCGACGGCGGCACGTTCTGTTGGGGCGATGGTGACGCGGGTCAGTTGGGCGACGGAGCGGCGGCCGATCGCAACATACCGACTCAAATCCTCGCTGCGCTCCCCACCGCGAGTATTGATGCGGGAGCGGCGCACAGCTGTGGCGTGGCGTCCGACGGTCGGGCTTTCTGCTGGGGTGATGGCGGAGATGGGCGCCTGGGCAACGGCACGCTCCAGGCCTGGCTCACGCCGGCTTTGGTATCCAACGCACTTCGCTTCTCCTCCGTGTCCGCCGGCGAGTCGCATACGTGTGGGATCGCCACGACCGGGGCGGGTTATTGCTGGGGTCTCGGCGCCCAAGGACGACTGGGAACCGGAAACGCCCAATCGCGTGTAAATCCGGCGCAGTCGTTGGGTGGGTTCGCGTTCGCGCAGATCTCGGCGGGTGCGGCGCACACGTGCGGCGTCACGGTCGGCGGCGAGGCGTTGTGTTGGGGCAGCGGGGCTGACGGTCGACTCGGGACGGGGAACCAGCTCGACCAGTTCGGTCCGACCGCCGTCCTCGGCGGATTCTCCTTCGCGCAGATCAGCGCCGGCACCGATCATACGTGCGCCGTCACCACGACCGGCAGGACGTACTGTTGGGGCGCGGGTGCGTCGGGCAAGCTCGGCATCGGAACCACATTGGCCAGGCTGGAACCGACCGTCGTCGCGAGCGCGCTCAGTTTCAACAGCGTCAGCGCCGGGGATGAACACACCTGCGCCGTGACCACCGACGGTCGAGGCTTCTGTTGGGGCGCCGGGGGCAACGGCCGTCTCGGGACTGGCAACGAACTCGACCGTCTCGTACCCGGGTTGGTAACCGGGGCCAATGGCTTCGAGAGCGTGACCGCTGCGGAGACCCATTCCTGCGGCGTGATGACCGACGGGGGCGCTTTTTGTTGGGGCTCGGGAGCGGATGGGCGCCTGGGAACGGGGAACGAGAACAGCCGCCTGAGCGCAGCACAGGTCATCGCCGGCTAAACCCGTCAGCCGGCCATCGTAGCGACGCGTGTGTGCGCACGCTACGCTAGCGCATGGTCGACGAACCCAACTCGCCGGGCCCCCGCCCGAGGCCGAACCGCCTAGCCCGGGAGCAGAGCCCGTATCTCCTGCAGCACGCGTATAACCCCGTCGATTGGTATCCCTGGGGTGACGAAGCCTTCGAACGCGCACGGGCAGAAGACCGCCCCATCTTTCTCTCGATCGGCTACGCGACGTGTCACTGGTGTCACGTCATGGAGCACGAGTCGTTCGAGGATGACGCCGTGGCGGCACTGCTCAACGACCGGTTTGTCTCGATAAAAGTCGATCGCGAGGAGCGCCCCGACATAGATGGGGTCTACATGACGGTCTGCCAGCTCATGACCAAACAAGGAGGCTGGCCGCTCTCGATCGTGATGACCCCCGACAAACACCCGTTCTTCGCGGGAACCTACTTTCCGAAACACGGCGCCCACGGCCGAATCGGGTTGTTGGAGCTACTTCCTCGTTTGGCCGGCCTTTGGGATGAGCGAAGAGCCGATGTCGAGGCTTCTGGAGCGGCGGCACTGGAAGCCGTGCGCGAGATCGAGACGCAAGGGTTTGCTGCGGGTCCTGGAGACGCGCTCGATGAGGCCACCCTCGCTCGGGCCTACGAGGAACTGGCCTTGCGGTTCGACGAGTCACAGGGTGGGTTTGGCCGAGCTCCGAAGTTTCCGACGCCGCACCAATTGCTCTTCCTTCTCCGGTGGCATTATCGGACCGGCGACGCGCGCGCGCTCGAGATGGTGGAAAAGACGCTCACCCAAATGCGTCGCGGCGGGATTTTCGACCACGTCGGATACGGTTTTCACCGCTACTCGACCGACGCGCGCTGGCTCGTACCGCACTTCGAAAAGATGCTCTACGACCAAGCCTTGCTGCTCATGACCTACGTCGAGCTTTGGCGTGTGACGAGCAACCCGGACTACCGTCGCGTTGCGGAAGAAGTGATCGAGTACGTGCTGAGGGATCTGCGTGGAGCGGAGCAGGCCTTCTACTCGGCCGAAGACGCCGACAGCGAAGGGCGGGAGGGGGCCTTCTATGTCTGGACCGGCGAAGAGTTCGACGGTGCGGTCGGAATGGAGGGCGACGAAGACGTCGCGGCGAACGCACGACGCGCGTTCCACATCGCGGACCGCGGGAACTTCGCCGACGAGTCCACGGGCCTGCGGACAGGCGAGAACATCCTCCACATGAGAGAATCGGTGGAAGAGTTGGCCGACCTCCTGGGCCTGGAAGAAGACACGCTTCGGAGCCGCCTCGAACAGGCGCGCCAGGCCCTGCTCGCCGCGAGGTCCAAGCGGGAGCGTCCGCTCCTGGACGACAAGATCCTGACCGATTGGAACGGTCTGATGATCGCCGCCCTGGCGAAGGCCGGTCGCGCTTTCGAGAACCCAGCCATCGTGGATGCCGCGATCGCCGCGGCCTGCTTTGTCCTCGAGAACCTTCGGGACTCGAAGGGGGGGGTGCTCCACCGATACCGTGCGGGCGACGCGGCCATCGCCGGCGGGGCCGCGGACCACGCGTACCTGGCCTGGGGGTTCTTGGAGCTGTACACGGCCACGTTCGACCCTCGGTGGCTGGAAGAGGCGCAGGTGCTTTGCGAGACGTTGAAGGAACGGTTTTGGGATCCTGACGGAGCTGGCGTGTTCAACGCCGGTGCGGATCAAACCGATGTCCCCGTCCGACAGAAAGACGTGTATGACGGCGCCACGCCATCGGCGAACGCGGTCACCTGGTATGTCTTCACACGCTTGGCACAGTTGACCGGGTCCTCGACATGGTTGGAACGGTCCCGGGTCCTCGGGGCGGCCCTAGCGGCGCCGGTCTCGAAGGCGCCGTCTGCCCACACGATGTCGATGGTCGCTCTCGATCTCGTGCTCGGTCCGTCGCACGAAGTGGTCATCGTCTCCGCTGAGGCGTCGGCACCGACGCTTCTCGACGCACTCAATCGGGGGTACCGACCGAGGGACGCCATCTTGTTCAAGAGGGCAGGGGACGAGGACCACCTAAGACGGCTCGTGAGACTCGCGACGTTTGTCGAGCAGCACGAGATCTCAGGAGATGGAACTGCGGCGGCGTACGTTTGTTCGGGTTTCCAGTGTCAGCGTCCGACCAGCGACGCCTCCGAGATGCTCCGGCTCCTCGGCTGACCCTTCGTCTTGCTCGCGTGGGACGACTTCGCATCGCTCGCACCCGCGTTTAGATCGGATTCGTCTTTCGCGCGGAGGGGGAGCGCGCGCGCATCGAGTTCCGGTTCGGCGACCGCCGTTGTCGCGCCCATATCGTCGGCCGGGATCATGAAGGATTCCCAGACGTCGGGAGCGAAGGCGTACACCGAACCCGCCACCGCCACGGGAACGCCGAGCAACATGATCAGGTAGACGATGCCACCGGCGACCGCGGTGCGTAGGCTCGCCGGCGCGTGTCCCAGACGAGGGATGATGACCTCCGCCAATCTCACACGCTGAGCTGCGGGTTTGGAGGAGTAGGGCGGCTCCTGCAGAAGATCGAAGACATTGCGGACCTGCTCCGCCTCCGGCACCCCAACCGCGATGCGTTGGCGGGCTTTCACGAGGGCGCCGGCAGCAACCCAGGCGTTTCGAAGCGAAATCACCAATGCCAACGAGATGCCCGCCAAGATCGGATCGCGCAGCACCCACGCTCCGATCGCAAACACCAAAGAACCTCCGCCGATGAAGGCGACCTGCGCGCGCGGAAACCGTCCCAGGAGAAGGGTCTCGACGATTCGACCCCCGTCTAGGGGCGAGATCGGGAGCAGGTTCAAGTAGTTCACTAGCAGCGACGCCGTCGCCGCCGCCAACCACCAGAGGCTCCCCCCGTTCACGTAGCCGTAGAGGGCTGCGAGCCCGAGCAGGATCCCCGGCGCAGGTCCCAGCATATAGACCAGCGTGCGCTGCTCCGGTGAAGCATCCACTTTCTCGCCCAATGTCGCCGCCCCGAAGAAGGGGATAAACAAGATGCGCCGATCCCGATATCCGAACGCTTCCATCGCGGCCAGATGACCGAGCTCATGAATGAGGAGGACGGCGGTCAGGATCCATGCGAGCTCCCAGCCGAGCCACCAACCGAAGACCAGCAGGCAAGCCGCGCCGCTGGCGAGCCCCACCCACCACTTGGATTGACTGGAGCGCCGGGCCATGTACTGCTGCCTCGAGTCCTGTCCATACTGGTATCCCCACTCCATCGCCGCGGCGCGCGCATCGACCAACCCGGGCTCGAGCGCATCGGTGACGGGCTCGATGTTGTCTCGCCAGAGTTGCTGACGGGCTCTGAATTTGGCCTGCTCCGCTTCCGCAGCCAGTACGCGGCGCTGCCCGCGCAGGAACTGGCTTGCCAGGGTCCACGAAGGCCTGCCTCGGAACCGCCAGGCGGAATGGTGGTCCAGCGAGGGGTCTGACGTCTTGATCCGCCGGGTGAGCCCCACGGTCTCCCAGTGCTGGATCGTGTCGGCAAGCGCCTTGGTCTCGCGGGCGCACCAGTCGGCCAAAGAAATCGAGGCCGCGGCATCGAGCCCTCCGCGGGGCTCCAACGCATGAAGGTGCAGCGCCCACTGTTTTCCGAGGTCGTTCACATCGTGATCGAAGCAGATCCACGACGGAGGGAAGCCTGGAGTCAAATGCGCCAGGCCATCGAACGTGACGACCACGGAATCATCCCGGAGACAGGACACGAACCCAACCCGATAGGGTCTTTCGCACATCCCGGGGAGAGGCGGACCCACGAACGCGAAAGCGCCGCTCTCCGCATGCCGGTAGACCCGTTCCGGTCGAGGACTCTCGCAGATATCGACCGAGTCCGCCCAGCGCGCTCCGACGAGTGTGAACCCCAGCGGTAACAGGCTGCGCTCCGCCGCCTCGAAGATCGGGGCGAGCGCCTCCGGGAGCCCATCGGGCTCCACCGGCTTGATCCCCGGGATTCGAAGCCGGTGTTCACGCATGTGCCGCCACATCAGTCCCCGGATGCCCAAAGGCAGGAGAACCGCGGCAAGCGCGAGTACCAGAACGAGTTGGAAGAGGCCCATGCGTCTACGAGTCCCTCGAGGTCCATTACGCGCCGCCAATCGAAAGGCTCCAGCGGCCCCGCGTGGCGCGTCATAGCCGGTCACTGGGGGGCAAGAAGGGGACGCGCGGTCAAGTGACTGCCCGTCCTACAGTTGGGTTCTAAACCGGCCTGCATCGTCGGGGTATTCTGCCAGGGATCGTGCAGTGACGGAGGCGGGCGTCGCGCTGGTTTGGTTCGTCCGGCCGTCCTGGCGATGCGGTTGGCCCTTCGACCTTGTAAGCTCTGAGATCCTCGGAAACCGGTCACTGTTTGGACAGCCAGGGGCAATTGAATTTGGATCAGGTCATCTACGGAAATGCAGTGAGTGCTTGGTTGGTCGCCGCCGGGGTCCTCGTCTTGGCCGCCTCGGTACTGTGGGTGGTGCAGCGCTATGTCCTACGCGGGTTTTCTCGCTTCGCCACGACAACGCAAACCAGGGTCGACGACCTCGTCGCACACGTGCTCAAGAAAACCAAATTCTGGTTGACGTTGGTGGTGGCCATCTTCGCGGCGTCGCTTTCCCTCAGCTTGGATCCCCAGATCGCTTTGGTACTGCGCCGCGCCGCGGCCATCGCGATCGTCCTCCAAGGGGGCATCTGGATCAGCGCGGCCATCACGTCTTGGGTCGAGGGGTTTGTCCGTCGAATGGCGGCGGACGCCGACGCGGTCACCACCGTGAGCGCGCTTTCGTTCGTGGGCCGCTTAGTGGTTTGGACCGTCGTCACGCTGCTCATTCTGGACAACCTGGGCATCGAAGTGACGGCGCTTCTGACCGGTCTCGGCATCGGCGGGATCGCGGTGGCGTTGGCGGCCCAGAGTATCCTGGGAGATCTGTTCGCGTCGCTTTCGATCGTCCTCGACCGACCGTTCGCTCTCGGCGACTTCCTAGAGGTGGATGGCTATAAGGGGTCGGTGCAGCAGATCGGTCTAAAGACGACCCGGCTCCGAAGCCTGGGTGGAGAAGAACTGATCGTCGGCAACAACGACTTGCTCGATTCTCGGATTCGGAACCTGGGGCGCATGGCCGACCGGCGGGCCTCTTTCACCGTTGGCGTGACGTACGAAACGCCTCGCGCACTTCTCACCCAGATCCCATCCTGGATCGAGACTCTCGTCAAAGCACAGGAGCACACCCGATTCGACCGCAGCCACCTGGTCGAGTTCGGGCCGTATTCGATCGATTTCGAGACGGTCTTCCACATGACGGTGCCCGACCACGCGACCTACATGAACGCGCAGGAGGCGGTCAAGCTCGGCCTCCACGAACGGTTCGAGCAGGAAGGGGTGGAATTCGCCTATCCGACCCAAGTCGTGTACTCGGCCCCTCAGAAGGCCCCACGTTGACAGAATCGACCTCAATTCGGTAATCTAGGCGGCTGTAAAGCCCGAGGCTCCGGCCTCGGAGCACAGGCCAGGGAAGGCCGCTTCGGCAGCAGCTTCGGCTGCCGCTTCGGCGGCCAACGGGTTCGGGACCCACACATTCTTCTCTGTTGCGGTGATTGTCGCGCCCATACGTGGGTCTTCGACTGAGCCGGAACCAGATCAGCGAGCGATACGAAACCACGTGCATACTACGGACTTCTCCTACGGTACAAGTCCGATCATGCTCCTGTCGGGCACGGCGAACCCCGCCTTGGCCAAAGGGATTGCAGAGGTGCTAGGCGAGCACCTGTGCGACGTCACGATCAAACGATTCGCCGATGGCGAGATCTTCGTCCGCATCAATGAGAACGTTCGCGGGCGCGACGTCTTTCTCATTCAGCCGACGAATCCGCCAGCGGAGAACGTGCTGGAGCTTCTGCTTCTGATCGACGCTGCGAAACGCGCGTCGGCTGCGAGGGTCACGGCTGTCATTCCCTACTACGGGTACGGGCGCGCGGATCGCAAAGATCAACCGCGCGTTTCGATCGCCGCCAAGCTGATGGCAAACATCATTACCGCTGCGGGCGCGGATCGCGTGCTCTCCATCGACTTTCACCAACATCAACTCCAGGGCTTCTTCGATATCCCGGTAGATCACCTCTACGCCGCGCCGGTGTTCCGGCGACACTACGAGATGAAGAAGCTCGAGAATCTCGTCGTGGTGGCGACCGACGTGAGCGCCGCCAAGATGGCGCGAGGGTACGCGAAGCGTCTTGGTGGAGATCTCGCCATCATCGACAAGCGGCGCCCGGCGCCCAACGAAGCCGAGGTGTCCAACATCGTCGGCGAGGTGACCGGCAAGCACTGCCTCATTCCGGACGACATGATCGACACGGCCGGCACGATGGCGTCGACGGTCGAAGCCCTGAAGGAACGTGGCGCGCTCGACATCCACATTTTGGCGACGCACCCGCTCTTCTCTGGTCCGGCCGTCGAACGACTGGCCGCCGCGGGAGTGAAGGAAATCACGGTCACCGATACGGTGCCCATGAGCCAGGAAAAGCTCGATAAACTCCCGAACGTTTGTGTTCTCTCAGTGGCCAGCCTGTTGGCGCAGGCCATCGAGAACACGCACACGAATAGTTCGGTCAGCATGCTGTTCAACTGATCTTCATCGCGCGGCTGCTCCGATTCCGCGCTCATTGCATCTAAGAAGCCGAGACTTGAAATGACGAACGAACAAGCGATCCTGAGCGCCCAACCTCGATCTGTAAGCGGGAAGGGTTCCGCGCGCCAACTGAGGTTGGCGGGCTTTCTTCCCGCCGTGGTTTACGGCCACGGGGACGACACGAAGTCACTTACGCTCAACGCGCATGAGCTCGAGCGTCTGCTGAGCCGTATCCGGGCCGCGACCACCGTGATCGACCTGCAGGTCGAGGGAGATGAGCCGCGTCAGGTGCTGATTCGTGAAGTCCAACGGCACCCGCTTCGGTTGCACCCGATGCACGTCGACTTCTTCCACATTCGCGCGGACGAGAAGGTGAAGGTCCAGATCCCGGTTCACCTCGAGGGAGAACCGGCGGGCGTGGACATGGGCGGCATCCTCCAGCAGACGCTGCACGAGCTCGAAGTCGAGTGTCTGCCAAACGAGATTCCGCCGGCCTTCGTTGTCGACGTTTCTGCGCTCGACATCGGCGACTCGATCCACATCGGTGACATCGACGCGGGGAGCGTCGTGATTCTCGACGACGACGATCTGACGATTTGCACCATCGTTCAGCCTTCGGTCGAAGAGGCGCCGGAAGAGGAAGAGGAGGATGTGGAGGGCGAAGAGGGTGCCACGGACGGCGACGAGGACGGCGAAGACGAGGACTCGGACGACTAGCCCGCACCGTAGGGCCTGGGGAGTCGCCCGGTGCGCATGATCTTGGCGCTGGGCAATCCGGGAGATCGATATCGGGACAGCCGGCACAACGTGGGTTGGTGGCTCGTGGATCGATTGGTGCGGGGCTGGCGCTTCCCGGCATTCGCCGTAGAGGGATCGACGGCGTGGACGTCGGGGGTGCGCGGCTCGCAGCCCGTGGAGCTACACAAGCCACGGACGTTCATGAATCGAAGCGGCGACGCCATCGAGGCCTTGATCCAAACCCGAGCGTTCGAACCGACTTCAGAGATGCTCGTATTAGTGGACGATATTGCGCTGCCGCCGGGACGGCTCCGGTTGAGGGCACGAGGTTCGGCGGGGGGGCACAACGGCTTGACATCGATCGTCGAGGCGCTCGAAAGCGATCGGTTCAGCCGGCTGCGAATCGGAGTCGGGCGACCTCGAGACGAGCGAATCGATCTGGCTGAGTGGGTTTTGGCTCGCATGCCTCGGGATGACGAGGAAGCCGTGCTCTCCGCGTTTACGAAAGCGGTGGACATGGTCGAATATTGGCTTGAACACAGCACCGAAGCGACGATGAGTCGCTTCAACTAGCGATGCATTTGTCGTTCATCGAGAACGCATAAAAGGGAGACCAGATCAGTGGTCCAATACATTGATTTTGCAGTTTGGCTCGGCGCCGTGGGCCTGCTTTTTTCTTTCGGACTGTTCACGTACGTGAAGAGGCAGCCGGTAGGCACCGAGCAGATGGCGGATCTGGCGGATCAGATCCACGCGGGTGCGATGGCGTTCCTTCGACGCGAGTACATGATCCTGGTGCCGTTCGTGCTCGTTGTCGCCGGGCTTCTGTTCTGGCTCGTCGGCGATCGCACGGCGGTCGCCTATATCCTCGGCGCGTTCTGCTCGATTCTGGCGGGATTCTTCGGGATGAAGGCGGCTACAGCCGCGAACGTCCGGACGTCTGAAGCGGCTCGATCTTCTGGGCAAGCGATGGCGCTGCGGGTCGCCTTCTCCGGCGGTGCGGTGATGGGCATTGCGGTCGCGGCGCTCGGACTCGTCGGCATCGGCGTAGTCCTCATGCTCTATGACCCGGCCACGGTCGGCTTCCGGCCGTTCGGCGAGATCATCTCGGGCTTCGCCATGGGCGCCTCGTCGATCGCGCTGTTCGCTCGCGTGGGCGGAGGAATTTACACGAAGGCCGCAGACGTCGGCGCCGATTTGGTCGGAAAAGTGGAGGCTGGGATTCCCGAGGACGATCCTCGCAACCCGGCTACGATCGCCGACAACGTCGGCGACAATGTCGGCGACGTCGCGGGCATGGGCGCGGACATTTTCGAATCCTACGTCGGTTCGGTGATCGCGACGATCGTGATCGGTGTCACGATGCCCGCAAGCATCCTGATCGCGGGTCCGGCCGAGGTCGCCACACGGCTGGCCGCCGTGTCGCTGCCGATCCTCTATATCATGGCCGGTTTTGTCGCGAGCGTTGTCGGGGTGCTTTCCATTCGTCTGCTCGAAAGGATGAACCCGGCCACGGCGCTTCGCTTTGCTCCGATCGTGGGCGCGGTGATCTTCTGGATCAGCGCATACTTTATCACCATCCGGCTTCCGATTCTCGACACGGCGGCAGGCAACTTGTGGACGTTGGGTAATCCGGCCGCGGGACCGTTTTGGGCCCTGTTGTTCGGCTCACTGGTGGGACTCTTTATCGGACTCGTCACCGAGTACTACACGGCGGAAGGCCCGGTCAAGAAGATCGCCGCGGCGTCCGAGACCGGCGCAGCTACGAACATCATCACGGGCCTCGCGATCGGGATGGAATCGACGGCGATCCCGATGCTCTTGATTTGCGCGGCCATCTATCTCGCGTTCAGCTTCGCTGGGCTCTATGGGATCGGAATCGCTGCGGTGGGTATGCTTGCCACCGTTGGCGTCACGATGTCGGTCGACGCCTACGGCCCCGTGGCCGACAACGCCGGCGGCATCTCCGAGATGAGTGGTCTCGGACCTGAAGTGCGCGCGATCACGGACTCGCTGGACGCGCTCGGAAACACGACCGCCGCGATCGGCAAAGGCTTCGCCGTCGGGTCGGCGGCCCTCACGGCGCTGGCGTTGTTCTCCGCCTATTCGAATGCGGTCGGCCTAAATGAGACAGGCATCAATCTCATTGATCCGCTGGTCGTGATCGGGCTCTTTATCGGCGGCGTGACGCCGTTCTTCATCGCGGCCCTCACGATGACGGCTGTCGGTCGTGCCGCTGCGGGAATGGTGGCGGAAGTGCGGCGGCAATTCCGGGAAATCCCCGGGATCATGGAAGGAACGGCGAAACCCGATTCGGCTCGCTGTGTCGACATCTCGACGACGGCGGCGCTGAAGGAGATGATCGTCCCGGGTCTGGTCGCCATCATCGTCCCGGTCCTGGTGGGGCGTTTCCTGGGTGTCGAAGCCCTCGGCGGGGCGCTGGCCGGTGCCACCGTCACGGGCGTTCTCTTGGCCCTGTTCATGGCCAACTCCGGTGGGGCATGGGACAACGCCAAGAAGTACATCGAGGGCGGCGCGCATGGCGGGAAGGGCTCCGAGCCCCACAAGGCTGCGGTCGTCGGCGATACGGTGGGAGATCCGTTCAAGGACACGTCGGGCCCGTCGATGAACATTGTCGTCAAGCTCATGAGCGTGGTTTCGTTGGTCCTCGCACCCTGGTTTGTCGAGGTGCACGGATCGGCCATGGTGGATCCGGAGGTGGTAGAACTCGCCACGACCGCGATGGCCGACGCGTTTCGAGTCCTGACGAGCTTGTTCTAATCACGCCCAAACCTTGACAATGCGGCCGCGGAAACTACGTTCCGCGGCCGTACAAAATAGGCAGCACCGACTCCTGCTCCGGCAATCAGCCGGGGCCGAACTAGACCCAAGGAGCCTTTAATGCGCGATTACGAAATCGTGTACATCTTCCGTTCGACCTTCTCACCCGAAGAGATCGAATCCAAGCTTGAACCGTATCACGCCCTCATCACGGCTGGCGGCGGTGAAATCACCGCGGTCGTTCAATGGGGGAAGCGGCAGCTCGCGTATCCGATCGACAAGCAGACCACGGGTCACTATGTGGTCGCCCAGTTCACTGCCGAGCCCGATCGCCTGGCGGAGTTGGAGCGCGTCCTAAAGCTGCAGGACGATCTGATCCGCTACCTGGTCGTGCTCTCCGAAGGTGAGCTCCCGCTCCCCGAGACCATGCATCAGAGTCGCGAAGTCGTCGGTGCCGACGCGACGGCACCCGCCGCCGAGGGTGAGGGGCCAGCGGCGGAGGGCGGTGAAGCGTCGGCCGCCGAAGCGCCAGAGAAGCCAGAGAAGCCAGAGAAGCCGGAGACGCCGGAGACGCCGGTTGCCGAGGCCGGGGCTGTTGAAGATGTCGAGGGCGAGGGTGAGGAAGCCGCCGCCGAAGATGACGCCGCCGATGACGACACGGAGGCGGTCGACGCAGAAAAAGCGGACGGCGACGACGCCGCGAAAGGGGAGGCATAGCCATGGCTTTTCGGAAAGCATGCAGGTTCTGCGAGAACAAGATCGATCGCGTCGACTATAAGGACGAGCACACGCTCGATCGGTTTATTTCCGATCGCGGCAAGATTCTCCCGCGGCGTGCGACGGGAGCTTGCGCCAAGCACCAACGCCAAGTGGCCACCGCCATCAAGAGGGCGCGCTACCTGTCTCTGTTGCCGTATATCCGGGGCTACTACACCTAGAAGCCTGTTGAAGAAGTACGGCGAGCCGCGCGCAGGGTCTTGCGTGGTTCAGCCAAGGCGCGAGGACGAGTCATAGCCATAGCTACGTCGAGGACGAGCAACGCAGGATCAACCACGCAACCCCCTGTGCCCGTTCCGCACGTAGCCCGGGCACGCATTGCCGACGGGTATCGGGGGCACGACCCCATCTCCATCGTTGGGACTCGTCGATGTAGCCACTGCTATACCTTCCTCACCCCGCCTCGGATCTGGAGTCGTGGCGCCGGTACGGGGCCCGTCGTACTTCTTCAGCAGGCTTCTAGCCCTTGAGCCGGAAACGGTCGCATCGACGGTCATCGGAGGAGCAGCCCGCTCCTCGTTTAGCGCCGGTTTCCTCAAGCGAAAGACGTAGGGGTCTGTGGCGCGCGTTCGGGCTCGTCGCCGCCGTCATTTTGTTGTCGCCGTTGAAACCGACCCCGCTGGGGCCGTTTCCTCTCGTCGGCATCCCGGCGGCGCTGGCTTTGATCGTGTTCCAAGCGCGTCGTTCCGCCAGTCTCATGTTGGCCGTGGGCCTGCTCGCGGTTTCGGCGCTTGGCTTTGAAAACGCGAATGAATTGTGGTACGTCGGGACCGGGTGGAGTGTCCTTCTCGGCGGCGGTCTTGTGGCGGCGAGCGCGTTGTACCCGGGTCTTTCGGTTTTCGAGCGCAGCATGCTGGGCGTGGCGCTGGCGGTGGTGGGGGCAAGCGCATTGGTGGTGGCGGGGCCCGCCAGTCTCGCCAATCTGGATTGGCGAATCGCCGGGCAGTACGACGCAGCGATCGCGAGTTTCGACTTGGAGGGGCAGAATGGAGCCGCGCTGGCGGAGCTGATGCGGCAGGGCGCCGATATCGCCAAAGCCCTTTATCCGGCGTGGCTGCTGCTGGCTTCTTTGGCGGCGTTGGCGTGCGCGCTTTACGTGGAGCGAAGAATGGCCGGCGACGAGGCACCGCTCGGGCCTCTTCGAGAGTTTCGGTTTAGCGACCATTTGGTTTGGGCGCTCGTAATAGGACTGGTGTTGCTCGTATTGCCGGTGGGCGTGTGGTCGGTGAGGACGGGCGGTAATCTGGTGACGGTGATGGCAGGCCTCTACGTGTTGCGGGGGGCCGCCGTGCTAGCTTGGCTCGGGACATCCGTCGTCAATTCGGGGTGGGCGATCGCGTTCTGGATCGTAGCTGCTCTATTGCTATACCCCGTCACGTTAGGGACAGCCTTCGTGATGGGACTCAGTGACACGTGGCTGGACCTCCGCTCTCGCTTGAGGGTGGAAACGGAGGGAGAGTAGACCTCTGACGGTCACGCACCGCAAAGGGAGGAAGCGGGATGGTACAAGTCATTCTTAGAAAAGACGTGGCAGACTTGGGTCGGGCCGGAGAGATGGTCACCGTGCGACCCGGATACGCGCGCAACTACCTGATCCCGCAGGGGATGGGCTTGCTGGCCACCGAAAGCAATCGACGGCGGTTCGAGGAGGAGCGTCGTCAGGTCGAGCAGTCGGCTCTGCGAGAGCGCGACGAGGCAACTCAGATCGCCGCCGCGCTAGAGGGACAATCCGTGACGTTCAAGGTCCGCGCCGGCGACGAAGGGAAACTCTTCGGGTCGGTCACGAGTGCAGACATCTCCGAGGCACTCGAGAAGGATGGACATGCCGTCGACAAGAAGCTTATCCAGCTCGACGAGCCGATCAAAGAACTCGGGGTATACGACGTGCCGATCCGCCTTCACGCGGAAGTGAAACCCGCGCTGAAGGTCTGGGTCGTCGCGGAGGAGTAACTCTGACTCCATCCCCCCTCGAAGACGTTTGGACTGCGCTCTCTGAGCGGGGTGCGCCTTCTCCCGAGCTTCGTACCGCGCTCGAGGCGGCGCTCGAGCGGAATGCTCGGGCGCCGATCGTACTCGATCTCAGGGGACTCTCCGACGTAACCGACTTCTTCGTCATAGCGACGGGGGACTCGGACACGCACGCGCGCTCGATAAGTGAAAACGTGCTAGATCGCCTGCGTGAGGGCGGTTTACGACCCGTGGGGATCGAGGGGCTGTCGAAAGGACAGTGGGTCTTGATCGACTACGTGGGGCTGATCGTCCACGTATTTCTGGGTGAGGTGAGAGAGTTTTATCAGCTCGAGCGGCTGTGGGGCGATGCGCCCGCGTTCGAGCTTGAGTAGAGGCGGTTGTCCCGACCTAGCTACGCTTTGTTGCGACGGTTTTCGCCCTGCGACTAAGTTGTGACGAACCTATTCGTGGGGCGGTGGAAGTGTTTGATGTGAAGAGATCGATACGGCGTCGGACCGCCGGCTTCGTTCGTTTCGGAGCCTGTGGACTCGCAGCGCTATTTGCCGGACCCACCGCCTGTGGAGGCCCACCCGACGATCAGCCCGAGCCGCTCCAAGGCGCGGAGCTGGTGGCAGGGACATCCCTCGCTCGTCGCGGCTTGCTCGTCGTTTCCAAGACCGGAGCCCCGGCCGAGTTTCGGTCTACCACGGATCCTTCCTCGATCCGGTGGACCGGTCGCCTCACCCTTCCCGCTGCCTCCGCAGTGTATTCGTTGGGGCCGGTGGTGGTGATCCGACATGAGGAAGGGGCGAGCCTGTACACCCCCGCGCCGGAGTCGCTGGATCCGCTCCCCGAAGTCCCGGCACATGCGCGCTGGATCGAGTCCTCCACGGGTGGCGCATTCGTCGCCAACGGTTGGGCGATGACGGTGACGAGCACAGGGTCGCGCGTCGTCACGGCCGAAGGCGAGATCCTGTGGGCGGCTCCAGCCGCATCCGGACGGGCGGTCGGGCTGGTCGATGTGGCCGGGAGCCCCCAACTCGTCGTTTGGGACGTGGACGTGGAAACCCCCGCGAAAACGCTCTCGGTCGGGACGCGCGGGCCGATGGTGCTCGCGGCCTGGGGCCGGGAGATCGTCGGGACGACCGCCGACGGTCGACAGCTCTTGGGCTGGAGCCTACCGGATCTCGAGCCGACCGAAGCGCTCGAGATCGACGGAGCACCCCGACTGCTTGTGACCTCGCCATCCCAGCACCGGGTTTTTGCGGCGACCGAACGTCCGCGGCTCGTGGCGGTTGACCGATATGACTGGCGCACGGTCGGCACGACGCGATTGGACGAACCTCTGAAAGACCTCCGCGCCGCCGTATCCGGCGAGCAGATCGTGGTCTTTGATGGGGCAGCCGCCTGGACGGTCAGGGCGGGCGAGACCGGCCGCGCCCAAATCCCTGGCGAATGGCGTTCGGATCTGCCGATGCCCCTCCCGGGTGGAGACGTCCTGGCGGTCAGCAGCGCCGGTCTTCGAAGGTTTGCGTCCGACGGCTCCGACCTCGGTCCGGTCGAGGGCCCCGTCGACGCGTGGTGGGTCCCTCTGCGCTGGGGTCCCAGGGCGCCCGTGATTGCGGTTGCGACGGCGCCTGGAGACTCGACCGAAGAAGACCCGCCTCGGTCGACCGGGCGTGGCATCGGTTTGTTGACGATGGGGACCGCATCAGACCGATCGGTCGGTGCGACGCGCAGGCGGTTGCCTCAGGACGCTCCCGACGGCGCGTCGTCGGCGGGCCTCGCCGCCGCGCCACGCGTGCCGGGCGGCTTCTACGCGGTCGCGAACTCGTCGAGAAGACTCGAGAGTCTCGGGCAGCTCAGGCAGTCGCTCGACGGGTCGGGATATTCGACGCATGTTCTTCCCCGCGTGGACGAAGCCAACGAGACCTGGTATCGGTTGCTCGTCGGCCCCTATCGTTCTCGGGCCGCGGCGGATGCGGTCGTTCGAGAGCTTCGTCGTGAACGCGGAATCGACGCGTGGATCCACGAGGCCGACGGCAACGAAGGTGGCCAGTGACAACAAACGGAGACACCCAAGAGAGGGGTAAGGAGCGCGATGAGCGCGACGCCCGGTTCTTCGCATGGGATGTCCCCGGAGACGCAAACATTGTCGCTCTCGTCCACGAGTCGGAGGATGCGGAGCGAAGCGCTACCGTCGTCGACGCGATCGCTACGTCGATCGCGCGCCGCCGCGAGCACACCCTCCTCCTGAGCACAGAGCCGGGTCCTTCACCCCTCGACGAACTTCTTGGCGGTGGCGATTCGGAGGGTCTTCCGGCGGCTTTGACCGGACAGGCCCGGCTGACGGACGTCGCTGTCCAGCGCGTGGACCGTCCGTTCGTCTATCTCCCCGCCGGTCGTGACTCGGCGGCCATGAGCGCGCTACTGGAAGCAGATGTCCTGGTGAGTTTCGTGGAACGGGTTCGCGAGCGGGGGGGGACCCTTTTCATGGTCGTCTCTGAAGGCGCCCTGCTGTCCCAGGGGTTACGCGACCTGTTGGACGGGTACGTGGCGCTCGGAGACGCGAAGGTCCCTCGGGATGCCGAAGGTCTGTTGGCATTCGGTCGCGTCCGGTTCGACGACCCAGACGAGATCGTCACCGATGCGGAACAGCACGGTGACACCGAGCCGGGAGAGGTGCCGCGTTGGGATGATCCGCGTCTCGAGCGAACGCTCGCCGAACTGACGATCGACGAGGCCCTGACGCAAGCAGAAGTGGTCGACCCAGACGTCGAGGAAGCGGCAACTCCCGAGTCGAACGCGGCCGCCTCCTTTTCCTTCGAACGGGAGCCAGCGGCATCGCAAACGGAGGAAGGCGACGAGGTCGGCGAGATCGCGCTCGTGGGTGCCGGGGGGAATCGTGGGTTCACGCCCAACCTCACGGCGATCGGCGCGGGGGTCGTGGCGGTGCTTCTGGCGGGCTGGTGGTGGTTCGCCTCGTCCTCCGGCGCCCCCACCGTTGGCGGAGAGCTGACCAATGTCGCGCTGGCGGAGGCGGCCGTCGAAGACCCGACACCGCCCCTGGATCCGGCTGAAGCCGCCCGCGTCTTCGCCTCTGCTCCGGAACTCCCGTTCTCGGTGTTGATCGCCAGCTATGCGGCCAAGGTCGATGCGGACGCAGATCTGGCGCGACTGCGCGCAGCTCGGGGGCTCGATGATGCCGGCGTGTTCTTCATCGCGCCCACTCCTGTACGCGGCGTCCTCTACCATCGGCTTTTCGCCGGCGCACTGAGCGCAGAAGCAGAGGCCGTCACGTTGATGGAACGGCTTGTGGCCGGGGGGCAAAAGGACCAGGCGAGCGCGTGGGATGTACGACCCGCTCGCAGCGCATTCGACCTCGGCGTCTTCTTGGACCGGGCTGCCGCGGAAGCCCGTGTATCCGGTCTCGAAGCAAAAGGCGTCCCCAGCTACGTCTTAGCCGCGCCGATGGAGGATCACGACGTGTATCAGGTGTATGCCGGCGCGTATGAAAACGAGCGCGCCTCTCTTCCAATGGCGGAAATCCTCGGCGCCGCCGGAGAACCCGCCTCGTTGATCGTGCGCCAAGGTGGCGCTACACCCCCGCCCTCCACTCCCTGAGCGACTCTTGAAAATAAAATCGCTGACGTTGCACGGCTTCAAGTCTTTTGCGGACAAAACCAAAGTCGAGTTGCACGACGGGATCACGGCGATCGTCGGACCCAACGGGTGCGGCAAGTCCAACATCTCCGACGCGCTGCGTTGGGTCCTGGGCGAGCAGCGTCCGACCGCGATCCGCGGCTCTCGCATGGAAGAGGCGATCTTTGGCGGGACGGAAGGGCGACGCCCGATTCATCGAGCCGAAGTTACGCTAGAGATTTCCAACGAGGATGGCGCGTTGCCGGTGCCGTACTCGGAGGTTTCGATCGGCCGGACCGTGTATCGCGGAGGCGAGAGCGAATACATGCTCAACGGCGCGACTTGTCGCCTAAAAGACATCCTGGACCTGTGTCGCGACACGGGGTTGGGAGCCAATGCTTATGCGATGATCGAAGGCCGCATGGTCGATGCGATCCTTTCGGATCGCGCAGAGGAACGTCGTTCGCTGTTTGAGGAGGCCGCGGAGATC
Organism: Gemmatimonadota bacterium; assembly: GCA_029262175.1. Taxonomy (GTDB): domain Bacteria; phylum Gemmatimonadota; class Gemmatimonadetes; order Palauibacterales; family Palauibacteraceae; genus Palauibacter. The sequence continues at coordinate 116,164 of JAJCZV010000036.1, read as the reverse complement.
GGTCGCTATAAGGATCGGCGTAGGATTGCGACGCGACGGCTGGAGCAGGCCGAAGCCGATCTTCAGCGCCTTGATGATGTGCTGGTCGAGATCCAAGCCAAGGTGCGGTCGCTGGCGCAGCAACGCGGTCGAGCGGAGCGCCATGGAAAGCTCAAGAAACGCTTGTTGCAGCTCGAAGTGGCCGCTGCGGATGCGCACTTGGAACGCACGGAACTCCGTCTTGTCGAGGCGCGCGCGGAACTCGAGGGGCTGCGAAACACCGGGCCCTCCGACCAAGTGGATCTTCAAACCGCCGAGACGGAAACGGAAACGCTCCGGGTCGAATTCGCGGAGATGGAGACCGAACGCGCAGAACTGGCGCGCCGTGCAGAAGAGGCGCGTCGTGCCGTAGAAGAGCAGGAACGCACGCGGCTTTTGGCGCAGGAACGGATCGCGACCGCCCGCGAACGGCTCACCGTGTTGACCGAAGAGACGCGCCAACTCGAAGCCCGTCGCTCGGGTCTCGAGACGAGTCTCGAACAGGCGCGAGAGATCGTCGCTGGCGCCGAGACGGTGCACGCGACGCACGCCGATGGCGAGGAAGAACTCCGTCTCGCCGTGGAAGCACTGGTCACGGCGTCTCGTGAGGCGACCGCAACGCGCGAGGTCGCTCGGGAAGCGCTCGAAATCGCTCGTCGAGACGCCGATCGATGGAATCTCGAACTGAGCACCACGGAGGCGCGCGCACGCGATCGATCGGATGAACTGGATCGTCGACGACCCGCGCTCGACGCGCTTCGCGAGCAGGAAGAGACCCTCCGAGCCGCGGTGGAAAGCGCTTCGGCGCTCGAAGCCGGCGGAGCCGAGCGGTTGCGGCAGCTGCGGAACGATCTGTCGCAGGCCCGTTCGGAGACGGAGCGGGCTGAGGAGTCGCTCCGAGACTCGCGCGAGCAAGCCGCCAAATTGGAAGGGCGGTTGTCGACGGCGCGAGCGCAGGCGTCGAGCCTGGGATCGCTCGTTGGTTCGAGTGCGCTTCTCCCGGAGACGGTCGCACAGCTGCTGGAAGAGCGCGACTCGATCCCCGGCGTTCACGGGGCTCTTTCGGAGTTCTTGAGCGCGCCCTCCAGCTGGGCTTCGGCCGTCGAGTCGCAGCTCGGTCCCTATCTCCATGGAGTAGTGGTCCGAGACTGGAACGTCGTCGTCGCCGTCCAGGAGTGGCTCGAGTCGCGAGGCGCCGAGGAGGGGGTCCTGGTATTGCCGCTCGACCCGGGTCCAGATCGGCCCAGCGCGAGCGCCTCCTCGCCACTGTCTGAACATGTAGAGGCCTCGGGCGCCGGCGCCGTCTGGGTAGAAGCGCTCCTGAGCGGGATCTCGGCTCCGGAAGCCGGATCTCTCGCGCGTCGCGACGGACCTTGGGTGGGTTCGGACGGACGTCGGCAAGACCAGTGGGGCGGGATCTTCCTCGGTCGACCGGGGGCCGGAGACGGGGTCTTGAGTCGGCGAGCCGAACTTCAGACACGCCGCGCCGAGGTGACCGAACTAGAAACGCTTCGATCCGAACTGGGCGAAACCCTGATCGCGCTCGAGGTCGCCGCCCGCGAGGGTCGGGTGGAGACGGAGCGGCTCGAAAGCGCGGTGGCCGACGCTGAATCCGAGCGTCGCGAGGCAGAGGCAGATCGCGCATCCGCAACGGCGCGGCTTCAGCGACTCGACCAAGAACGTGACGACCTCAGCGGCCGCATTGAACAGCTGGAGGCGTTTCACGAGACAGAGACGGCGGCGACGGCAGGCGGCGCCGATCGCACGCTGGAGTTCGCCGCGGCGGTCGAGGGTGCGGAGGCGGCGCATCTGGATGCGCACGCGAAGGCGGAGGCCGCGCGCCATGCCGCGGAGGCGAAGCGCGCCGAGCTCCACACCGAGCAACTGGAGCGAGCTCGCCTCGAAGCGGATCTAGGCAACCGCCGCGAGGTCATGGATCGGATCGCCGAATCCCTCCACGATGTCGAGGCGCGCACCAAGGCGCAGACGGAAGAGAGTGCGCATCTGAGCGAGGTGTTGGCCCAGAACGAGCGGATCACGGTCGAGTCCGAGGAGGCCATTGCAGCCGGTCTCGACGAGCGCTCGGATCGCGAGATTCGCCTCGCGGATCTCGAGAAGCGGATCGCCGAGCGGCGTCAGTTCCTGGAGCAGCGCGAGTCCGAACTCAAGAATGCCCGCCGTCAGGAACGCGAGCTTACGGAACGACGGCACGCGCTCGAGTTGGAAGTTACCCAGCTGGACGCGGCCGAGGCTGCCGTGCGTGGTCGGCTCGAAGCGGAGTGGGACGCGACGCTGGAACAGCTGCGTGAGCAAGTCGAACCGCCGGAGGAGGGGGACCCCCAGACTTGGGAAGACGAGCTCGAGCAGGTACGCCGTTCGATCGCTCGGATCGGCCCGGTCAATTTGCTGGCGCAGCAAGAATACGAAGAAGAGGGAACGCGACTTCAGTTTCTGACCGAGCAGCGCGACGATCTGGTCCAAGCCCGCGATGACCTACGAAGTTCGATTCGACGCATCAACAAGCATGCGGCCGAGACGTTTCTCGAGACCTTCGATCAGGTGCGAGCAAACTTCCACCGAACGTTCGAGTCGCTGTTCGAAGGTGGCGAATGCGACGTGTGGCTGGACAATCCCGACGATCCGCTCGATTCGCCGATCGAGATCTCAGCGAGCCCGCGCGGGAAAAAGACGCAGCGCATTCATCTGCTTTCCGGTGGGGAGCGGGCCCTGACGGCGCTCGCCCTTCTGTTTGCGATCTATCTGGCGAAGCCCAGCCCATTCTGCCTCCTTGACGAGGTCGACGCGCCGCTGGATGAGACCAACATCCTTCGGTTCGTCCGGATGCTCGAGGAATTCAAAGGCGATACCCAGTTCATCGTGATCACGCACAACCGGCGCACGATGGAGGGGGCGGACTGGATCTATGGAGTCACGATGCAGGAGCCCGGTGTCTCCTCGATCGTCGGTGTGGAGTTCGATGCCAATGCGGCGGGCGATGCCCCGTCGAACCCGAGTTCGACCGCAGCGGCCAAGCCAAAACCGGAGCAGGCCGACCCGACCCAGCCGGATCAGGCCCCGGCGGTGGCCTGACTCCTCGAGGCAGCCAAGTGGATGAGCTGATCGTGGTCGGGTGTGGGACGGTCGTGCCCGAGGCCGATCGCGGAGCCTCCTCCTACTACGTCCACCTCGGGGGCCGATCGACGCTCTTTGACTGCGGGCCCGGAGCGGTGCAGGGACTCGCACGCCTCGGCCTCCCCTGGGCGACGCTCGATCAGCTCGTGATCACGCATTTTCACGCGGATCACGTCGGCGCTCTGCCGGGCCTCTTGTTCGCCTTCACGCACGGCCTGCCCGAACCACGAACGACGCCGCTTCATATCATCGGACCCGAAGGGACCGTCGAGTTCTTCGCCAACCTGGCCCGGGCTTTTGGCGACTACATCCACGACCCGGGCTTTCCGATCGAGATCGACGAGGTCGACGCGGATGGCGAGCGATTACTTGCCGGAGGCCTTCGGCTCCGCGCGCACAAAACGCCGCATACGGCAGAGAGTCTTGCCTACCGGCTCGACGCGGGCCAGGCCAGCTTCGGGTACAGCGGCGACTCGGGCCCGACCAAATCACTGGGGCCGTTCATGACCGGTTGCGCCGCCTTTGTGTGCGAGTGCTCGCTGCATGACCACGAGGTAAGCGATAATCACCTCTCGCCCAGTCGCGTCGCCGAGATCGCTGGCGCCGCTCGGCCGGACGAGCTGATCCTGACGCATGTCTATCCCCATCTTCGCAAAGACGCCGATGTCGCCGGGCTGGTTCGAGCCGCTGGGTACGCCGGACGCATCCAGGTGGCAGCCGAGGGGTTAGCCGTCTCGTTGACGCGCGGGTGATCGCCTTCGACTATCCTTCAGGTGGCGCCTGGCCTACGGATTTCGTAGGACCGGGCGTTCGTGTTCTGGCCGCGGCGCGGCCACTAGAGGGGGTTTCATGCTGGTCGTGATGAAGCATGGTGCCACGTCCAATGACGTCGAGGGCGTGGTCCGCGCGATAGAAACGATGGGGTACGGTGCTCGACCGATGCCGGGAGAGCAGAGGACCACCGTCGGTCTGGTGGGGAACGACGGGCGGGTCGACGAGGGTCGACTGGTCGGCCTGACCGGCGTCCTGCGCGTGATCCATGTGTCGCAGCCGTACAAGCAAGTGAGCCGCGAATGGTGTGAAGAGAACACCGTCGTCGAGCTCGACAATGGCGTCCGGATCGGTGGCGGCGACCTCGTGGTGATGGCCGGTCCCTGCGCCGTGGAGTCGCGCGAACAGATTCTGGAGACGGCGCGGAGGGTGGCGGCCGCCGGGGCCACGGTACTCCGGGGCGGCGCCTTCAAACCTCGCACATCTCCGTACTCGTTCCAGGGTTTGGGAGAAGAGGGCCTTCAACTCCTCGCGGAGGCTCGCGCCGATACGGGGCTCGCGATCGTTACGGAGGCGCTCGATACGGAAAGCGTCGGCCTCGTGGCCGAATACGCCGACATGGTTCAAATCGGCGCGCGTAACATGCAGAACTACTCGCTTCTCAAAGCCGTTGGCAGAGCGGGTCGCCCCGTCCTTCTGAAGCGTGGGATGTCGGCGACCATCAAGGAGCTCTTGCTAGCCGCGGAGTACATCGTGGCCGAGGGCGAGCGACGCGTCGTCCTCTGCGAACGCGGCGTACGCAACTTCGATACGCACGCGCGCAATCTCCTTGACCTCACGGCGATCGTCACGGTCCACGAGCTGTCGCACCTCCCGATCATCGCCGATCCGAGCCATGGCACCGGCGCACGATCCAAGGTGGGACCCATGGCCCGCGCCTCGGTGGCGGCGGGCGCGGATGGGGTCATGATCGAGGTGCACCCGGATCCGGCGCAGGCTTCCTCGGACGGGGCGCAGTCGCTGACTCCCGCGCAGTTTGACGAGCTCATGGTCGATCTTGAGGCGATCGCCCGCACGATGGGACGCGAAATCGCCCGCGCGCCGGCTGCGACGATCGCTGGCTGACCCCCCAGACCGAACCTCGACTCGACGCCTAGGGATCGCAGGCGAACGACTCGCTGAGCGGTTTCTAAGCGCTCGCGGCCACGTCATCCTGGACAGAAACTGGCGCTATGGGCGCTATGAGCTGGACCTCGTGACCCGCTCGAACCAAACCGTGGCCTTCGTAGAGGTAAAGACCCGGCGGCGCGGGGTCGAAGCGCCGGGCGAAACTCTCGGTGCGGCGCAGAGGCGCCGGATTCGACGCGCGGCGGAGGCCTGGATCCACGCGAATCCGGGGATCGGTCGCGAGTTTCGTTTTGATCTCGTGGCCGTTGAAATGGAGCCTGGAGCGGCCCCACGCATCCGGTATTTTCCTGAAGCGTTTTTTGGGGAGGACGCGGGTTGAACGGTTTGCTAGCCGCGACCCGTGCCGCCCGATAAGATAGGGGTCCCCAGGCCCGTGGGGCTGGCGTGCGTGAACTCCGTCAGGACCGTGAAGGTAGCAGCGGTAAACGCGTAAAGGTCGCCACGGACCACCTGGGGGTTATTTCGTGTGGTCCCGTCTTTCGCCTAAGCGTAGGCCACCCCACTCTTGACGCTCGCGGGGCCTGCGTGGCTTCCGAGCACACCTGGTCGGGCAGCCCGTGTACCGCACCGCACTAGCGAGAACGCACCGCCCCCGTCGCTTCGAAGAGCTTGCCGGTCAGGATCACATCGGCCATACGCTCCGCGCAGCCGTGGAGTCACAGCGTGTCGGTCACGCCTATCTGTTTTGTGGCCCTCGCGGTGTCGGCAAGACGACTGCGGCGCGGCTGCTCGCGATGGCACTCAACTGTCCCGATGGCTCGGGAGGGGAACCCTGCGGTTCGTGCGACTCGTGCGAGCGGATTTGGTCGGGTCGGGCGTCGTTGGACGTGGTCGAGATCGATGCGGCGAGCCACCGCGGTGTCGATGATGCGCGCGACCTGCGCGAGCGGGCGATGTATGCGCCGACCAGCGATGAGCGCTACAAGGTCTATATCCTGGACGAAGCGCACATGCTTACGCGAGATGCTTGGAACGCGCTGCTAAAGATCCTGGAAGAACCGCCTCCCCGAGTGATCTTCGCCTTCGCGACCACCGAGCCGCAGAAGATCGAACAAGGCGCCGCTCCCGTCATGTCGCGTTGCCAGCGGTTCGATTTTCGTCGCGTGTCGGTGGGGGACATCGCCGCCCGGTTGGACGAGGTGCTCGATCGCGAAGGCGTCGTGGCGGAACCGGGCGCCGTCCGCGCGATTGCCCGGCGTGCAGAAGGAGGTGTCCGCGACGCCCTTTCGTTGTTGGATCAGATTCTCTCTTTCCGAGGGGATGCTGTCGAGCTGGCGGATGTTCGGCGGATGCTGGGGCTCGTCGACGAGGAGCGATACCTGACCTTCTTCGAACTCGTCGCGGCACGGGATCGAGCCGGGGTGTTCGGTTTCGTCCAATCGCTTCTGGATGACGGGCACGACCCCTCCGAATTCATGCGCGGTCTGGGAGATGCGCTTCGCACGCTGCTTGCGCTTCGCCTCGACCCCGAGGCCGAGGCGGTCGACCTGCTGCCCGAGTCTCGACAACGGTTCGTTGAGACGGGGTCCTCGTTCGCGGAGTCCGATCTGCTCCGGCAACTCATGGTCGTGAGCGAGTTCGAGGCGTCCGGCACGCTACACAGGAGTTCGCAGCAGAGAATCCAACTTGAAGTGCTTTTGCTTCGTCTGGCGAGTATGGAGTCGACCGTCGAACTGGAGGACCTCCTGTCGGCGTTGGGCACTGGAAGCGTTCCGCCGGCGTCGGCTCCACGAGAGCGCGCCGTAGGGGGTGCGCGCACGCCGGACCCTAGCCCGCGGTCGCGATCGGAGCGCCGCTCTCCGGCCGCGACCCCGCGGGGTTCCGAGGCAAAGCCCAAGACCACCGAACCCGCGCCACCTGCACGGAAGAGGGCAGCGCAGCAACCGCCGGTCTCTGAGGCACGGGTGGTCCCCGAGTCCCTTGCCGCGGCAGCTGCCCCGCGGCCGAGTCCGGTCGCATCGCAAACGGCCGATCCGTCGGTCGGAGACGCCTGGGCCGCCGCGGTGGCGGAGACGACCGATCTCGGCGGAGCCGCGGTCGCGCTCCGCGGTGTGCGTATCGAGGGACTGGTCGGCGACCGACTGCGGGTCGGGGTGCCCGGAGGACTCCGGGCCGACTTGGAAGCCTTGTTCGCGGACTCGAAGCGGTCCGCCCCCCTGCGGAGGAATCTCGCGACGCGACTCGCATGTGAGACTCTGGAAATCGATATCATCGACGAGGGTATCGCCCGCATGACCGCGGAAGACGCTTCGAAGCGACGCGTAACACAGTGGATGGACCGGGACCCCCAGCTCAAGGCAGCGGTAAAAGAGTTGGACCTCACGCTCAAGGAGTAAGACTCGTGGACGGTGTAAATCTTCAGCAGTTAATGGAACTGAGCCAACAGATGCAGTCGCGCGTGACCGAATTGCAGGAGCGGCTCGAACAGGAGACCCGGACCGCCACGAGCGGGGGCGGCATGGTCGAGGTGACGGCCGACGGCAAGGGCAACATAAAGGCGATCAAGATCGACCCGGCGGTCGTGGATCCCGGCGAGGTCGAGATGCTGGAGGATCTCATCGTGGCCGCGGCGTCCGAGGTTCAACGGCGCGCGCACGAAGAGATGGAGAATGAGATGCGTCAGGCGGCGGGTGGTATCCCGATGCCCGGGCTCGGCAATCTCCTCGGCTGAGTCATGAACGCGATCGAGACGCTGGTGGGGGAGTTCGGGCGGCTCCCGGGCATTGGACGAAAGACGGCGCAGCGGCTCACGTACTATCTTCTCAAGGCTTCGAGCGACGATACCCGGCGTCTCGCGCGCGCGCTGGACCGCGTGGCGGCGGAGGTAAAAGTCTGCGCCGCCTGTGGGAACCTGACGGATGTGGACCCCTGTGAGTATTGCGGGGACCCGCGTCGAGACCGCAGGCAGTTGTGCGTCGTGGAGGAGGCGTCCGATATCCCGGCGATCGAAAAATCCGGAAACTACGGGGGTCTCTACCACGTGCTTGGAGGGCGATTGTCTCCGCTCGACGGTGTGGGACCCGATGACCTCAATCTTCACGGCCTGCTCGGCCGGATCGCCGAAGGAGTAGACGAAGTGATTATCGCAACGAACCCGAGTGTCGAGGGGGAGGCGACGGCAACGTACTTGCATCGACTCTTAGGGTCATCGAGCGATGTCACAATTACGCGACTGGCGCGTGGATTACCGGTGGGTGGCGATCTCGAGTACGCCGACGGCGTGACGATCGCGCAAGCGTTTTCGGGCCGACGGGAGATGTAGCATGAGTTCGCGAATCGAGTACAGAGAGCAAGACGACCAGGCGGGGACCGCCTGGAAGATCGCTGGCGCCGCGTTGCTTGGAGCCGCTGCGGCCATCGGCCTCGGGATCTATCTGGCCCGTGATCAAATGCAGCGGCACCGCAGAGACCTGTTCAGCCCGCACCCACTGCGAAGGCTGGCAGCGCTCGGATATCTCAAAGCGCACCCGTCGGTCGACGACGTACCGTTGCTGCGCGATTACCTGACCTGGGAAGAACGCCCGTTGTTGGTCAAGCGCGCGTCGGCAGTTCTTACCGGACTCGAGGAGGCGCTGGCGTCGGAGGACGAGCTCGAAGAGGATGCGGAGGGCGCCTGAACCCGGTCCACCGCCGTCACCCGTTTGGGGGGATACACTGAACCTGCCAAATCTGATCACATCTGGCAGGATCATCGCGGCTCCGCTCGTCACGCTTTTGTTGCTCGAGCCCGGACCCATGCTCCGCGTCGTCGCGTTCGCGGTGTTCATCGTGGCCGCGGTGTCTGATCTATGGGACGGACATCTCGCCCGTACGCGCAACCAAATCACCTCTTTCGGAAAAATCGTCGACCCGCTCGCGGACAAGCTGCTGCTCGTCTGTACACTGATCCCGCTCTACGTCATTACGGGACGACAAGGAGCCGCAGCTGCCCTCCCGCTCTTTGGAGCCATCCCGCTTTGGGCCGTCGCGATCTTTCTAGGACGAGAGCTTCTCATCACCACCCTGCGTTTCATGGCGGCGGGGCAAGGTGAGGTCGTCGCGGCGCGCACGATCGGCAAGCGCAAAGCAGTGGCGCAGAACATCTTTGTCGGCGCCGCCATTCTATGGGTCGCATTTCATTCGATCGGTTTCGTTGCCCCCGCATCAGGCGCGTGGGAGGCGTTTTCGATCTTCCACGGGTGGTTCACCACGACCTTCCTGATCACCGCGCTGGTTCTCACCGTCGTGTCCGCCGCGCCGTACCTGGGAACGTTCTCCCGCATCCTCGCCGACCGTCACCCGTCGTAGCCACAGATGGAACCCCCCCAGCTCGATCCTGCCGAGCGACTTGTGACAGCGCTCAAGGCGCGCGAGGAAACGATCTCTGTCGCCGAGAGTTGCACGGGGGGGCTCATCGGGGCACGACTGACCGCAGTCGCGGGCGCTTCCGAGGTTTTCTGGGGCGGCGTCATTAGCTACGATGACGCCGCCAAACGGGAGTTGTTGGGCGTGTCTGACGAAGCGTTGGCTTTGCATGGTGCAGTATCGGCAGACGTCGCCAAGGAGATGTCCAGCGGCATGCGCGATCGGGCGGGTACCACCTGGTCGATCGCGGTGACGGGGATCGCAGGACCGGGAGGCGGTACGGCCGAGAAACCCGTTGGTACGATCTGGATCGCGTTGGCTGGACCTCGACACGAGGCACGCAGGTACAGGTTCGAGGGCGATCGCAAGCAGATACGCGATGCGACGGCCGATGCGGCCATCGAGTGGCTGGAAGAGGTCATGAACGGGCGCGGCGAGGCTGGGGTGGGATGAGGCGGTCTAACACACAAAGCAACAAAACGGACTAGACGAGCCGATGGATTCGCAAGATAAAACGTTGTCTGAGGACGAGGCCGCCGTGGATCTGGAGAATTCCGAGACATCTGACGTGGAAGAGGACACACCGGGTCACATCGACGCAGTCGCCGCGCCGGTCGAGCAACTGGATCCCGAGGCCGAACTCGAGGTGGTGCGGGACCGACACCTCCGATTGGCCGCCGAGTTCGACAACTTTCGTCGGAGAACTCGAAGAGAACTGCTCGAAGCCGGCGAGATCGCGCGAGCGGACCTCCTGAGCGATCTCCTCGAAGTCATGGATGACCTCGAGCGCGTGGCCGCCACGCCTTGCGAGAACACGACCACCGACGCGCTTCACCAAGGCACCGAACTGGTTGCCCGGAAGCTCGCCAAGACGCTGGCCGATGCCGGGATGGAGGCGGTAAACCCGCTGGGCGAACGGTTTGATCCGAACGTGCACGAGGCCATCTTGCTCGCCCCCACCTCCGACCCCGCTCAAGACGAGATCGTATCCCAGGTGATCCGGATCGGGTATCAGATCGGCGATCGGCTGCTACGGCCGGCGCAAGTCGGAGTTTTTCGTCATGAGGAGGAAAGCGCGTAGCGGATGGCGACGCGCACGAAAGACCACTACGACGTTCTTGGCGTGGCCGAGAACGCGAGTGCCGACGAGATCAAGAAGGCGTATCGCAAGCTCGCCAAGAAGTATCACCCGGACGCAAATCCCGGGAATGAGGCCGCCACCGAGAAATTCAAAGAGATCTCGGAAGCCAACAGCGTTCTGTCGGACCCTGCGAAGCGGAAGAAGTACGATCAGGTACGCCGCTATGGCGGGCTCGGACAATTCACGTCGCGTCCGGCCGGTGGGACGGCGGGCGGCGGGTTCAAATTCGACGATCTATCCGACATCGGCGGCGGGATCGGCGACATGTTCTCGTCGATCTTCGATTTTGGTCGCAAGCCAAAGGAGGATTCCGGTCCGACTCGGGGGCGGAACGTCGAGTATCTCGTCGAAATCCCTCTCAAGACGGCCGCGCGCGGTGGCAAGGTGAAGGTCACCGTTCCGATCAGCGAAGAGTGCGCGAATTGTGACGGTACCGGGGCCTCGCCAGGGACGGATCTGGAGACGTGTCCCGAATGCGGCGGTCACGGCGAGGTCACCTTCGGGCAGGGCGGCTTTTCCGTGCGACGCCCGTGCCCGGTTTGCCTAGGGCGAGGCAAGACGCCCAAGACGCCGTGCTCGAGTTGTTCGGGCCGGGGTCAGGTTCGAAACCGCAAACGACTTAGCGTGCGCGTCCCCCGCGGCGTCGAGACCGGACAGAAGGTGCGTCTATCGGGCCAGGGCGAGCGGGGTCCTGGCGGCGGAACCGCAGGGGATCTGGTCATCGCCTTCGAAGTGAAGCCCCACCGGTTCTTCACGCGCGAAGGCAACCATCTCGCTTGCGAGGTCCCGATCAACATGGCGCAGGCGATTCTGGGTTCGAAGATCAAGGTGAAGACGATCGACGGGAAGAAGGTGGTCCTCAAGGTGCCGGCCGGGACTCAGAATGGCACCACGTTTCGAATCCGAGGGCAGGGAATCCACCGCAAGGATTCGCAAGGAGACCAATTGGTTCGCGTCGTCGTAAAAACGCCCGAACTGTCCGAAGAGGGGCGAAAGGCGGTCGAGCAGCTGGCGCAGGACGAAGGACTACGGCACTAACCGCGGCTCTGCCGCGGGTCCTAACCGCGGCTCTACCGCGGGTCCTAACCGCGGCTCTGCCGCGGGTCCCAACCGCGGTCACGTGGAGGGGTTCGCACCACCGGAACTCGAGACGATGACTCCCCCCCCGACCACGAAGTCTCCACGATAGAGGACCGCGCTTTGACCTGGGGTGATCGCCTCCTGAGGGAGTAGAAGGTCCACCTCGAACGATGTCGCGTCGGCGCGCACGACCTTGGCGTCGACGATCGGCGCGCCGTGACGGATCCGGACGCCGAGGACCTCGCGCTCGGCGGGGACGTCGTCGAGCCAGTTGGCCGCTTCAGCGACGAGACCCGAACGCGCCAGCGCCTCACGCGGACCGATGACCACGACGCGCGCCTCGGGCTGGATCTCGATCACGAACATGGGCTCTGCGAACCCGCCGGGAAGCCCTTTGCGTTGGCCAACCGTAAAGTGCGCATAGCCGTCGTGCTGTCCGGCCACCCCGCCATCTTCGAACCGGAACGTACCGGCGGAAAGCGACGCGTGGTTCTCGGGGAGATAGCGTCTGAGCACGCCCGCGTAATCGTTGTCGGGCACGAAACAGATTTCGAACGATTCGGGCTTCTCGGCCGTGTCGAGTTCGAGCCGGCGCGCTTCCTCCCGCACTTCTGGTTTGGTCAGGGCGCCAACAGGAAGGAGCAACCGATCCAACGCCGATCGGGGGATGCCCCAGAGGAAGTACGTCTGGTCCTTTCGGTCGTCGACGCCGCGACACAGACGGGCCGGACCGGAACCGGTGCGGTAAACCCGCGCATAGTGTCCGGTGGCCAGCCATGCACAGTCCAGCGTGTCTGCGCGCGTTACCAGATCGCGGAACTTCGTAAAGCTGTTGCAGCGGACGCACGGGATCGGTGTACGACCGGCCGCGTACTCGGAAACGAAATCATCGATCACGTCGCGCGTAAAATCTTCTTCGACGTCAAAAACGAAATGTGGCATGTCCAGTTGTGCGGCCACCGACTTGGCATCGGCGATGCCATCGAGGCCGCAGCACGTCTTGCTGGGACCGTTCACTCCCGAGTAGCAAAACGTCTTCATCGTTACGCCGATGATCGACCGCCCTTCTCTAGCCAGAAGCGCGGCGCTGAGAGAAGAATCCACCCCGCCCGACATGGCCACGAGAATCTTATCGTCCCGCGCTGGCGCGGAGGTCGTTCGAATCATGACGTGGGTGCCCTACACGGCGAGCGCGAGAACGCGCTTTGCGATCCGCGCCAGCGCCTCGGCGGCCCGGTCCACGTCGTCGCGCGACGTATCGTGACCAAAGCTGAACCGCACCGTGGCGTAGGGGGCCTCTATGTCGCCGCCTAACGCATCGACGACGCTCGAACCGATGCCCGAGTCCGATCCACAGGCGGAACCGCCAGAGACTGCGATCCCTTCGAAGTCGAGCGATACGAGCACCGCAGCGGAATCGCACGCTGGGATTCCTACGCTGACGAGGTGGGGCAGGCGGCTTGGGGCCCCCCTTCCGTGGATGCGAGCGCCGGGCACGTCGGCCAGCACGCGGGACTCCAAGTGGTCACGTAGCGCACGCCAGCGCTCGGCTTCGGACTCCTGGTGGGTCACCGCGAAGTCGAGTGCCGCTGCGAAACCCGTCGCGCCAACGGGGTTCTGGGTCCCAGGCCACATCGATCGTTCCTGTCCGCCGCCGTAGCTCAACGGTTCGAGGCGCACGGCGGGGCGGCATACCAGAATACCGATCCCTACCGGACCCCCGAGTTTGTGGGCGGTGGCCGACAGGAGGTCTACGGGCGTCCGCGTGAGGTCGACGGGCACCTTGCCCAGCGCTTGAACGGCATCCGTGTGAACGACGGCTCCGTGTGTGTGGGCCAGCGCGACCACGTCGTCGATGGGCTGAACGGTACCGATTTCATTGTTGGCCCACATGACGGAAACGAGCGTTGGGCGATCCGGATCGCGGGCCAGTTCACGCTCGAGCCGAGCGAGATCGATCGTCCCCGTCTCGTCTACCGGAATGATGCCGAGGGAGGCGCCTTCGCTTTCGGCCCGGGCTCCGGCCTCGGTACACGCCTTGTGTTCGATCTGAGACACGAACACGCGAGGCTTTTGCCCGTCGTGCGCTCGGGAAAAACCGAGGATCGCGAGATTGTCGGATTGCGTGCCGCCGCCGGTGAAGTACACACTCGCCCGGTCGCAGCTCAAGAGGTCCGCGACGCGGCCGCGGGCGATTTCGAGTTGTCGGTGCGCCTGTCGCCCGAGCGTGTGCGCGCTGGCGGGATTGAAGCTGAACTCGAGCTCCGCCTCCATCGCCCGCCAGACTTCCAGACGCATCGGACATGTCGCCGCATAGTCCAAGTACAAGCGTCGCGTGTCAGGGCTCTGGCTCATCGACTCCTCGCTCTCTCCACGTTCATCACCTATTTTGCCGAGTCCTCTGAGAACGGGGCAAGCCACTGAAAATGAAGCGATCTTCAGATTCTTCGTCCACGCCGCCGGATTCTTCCCCCGGGCCAGCGATCGTGCGGCCGCTTCCACCCCCTGCGGCTCCGGTGTTTCGCGCCACGGTTCACGGCCTTGCCTTCGATGATCGCGCCCGACATCTCGGGGCTGTGCGCCCCAACCAGCCACTGTTGCTCATCCCCGACCCGCTCTGCGACGAGCCAGGCGACGTTTGGGTCCACACGGGCGCCGGGGACCCGCTAGGTCACCTCCCTCGCGAGATCGGGCGTTGGCTCACGCCCTGGATGCAAAGAGGCGGATCTGCGAGCGCACACGTGTTACGCGTTGGCGACGAGAACGTGCCCAGCTGGAAGCGGTTGCTGATCGAAGTCACCTGTCACCGCTGATCTGGCCCGGTCCGCGACCGGCGTCACGAGCCTTACATCGATTGAACAGGTAGATCCACGACGTCGGAAATAGAGACCGTCTCTTCGGTGTAGAAGGGCTCTCCGTACGGTTCCCGCACGAGTGACCCATAGTAGCGCGACTGGCTTTCGATCCGGTCGACAAGCGGCTGTCCGGTCGGGAAGATCTCGCCGGCCGAAAGGGCTCCCTCGAACTGCGATACGTAGCAGTTCACCGCCGCCATCTTCTTTGCGAATTGTCCCTCGGTGAGCGGCACCACGAATGTTGGCTTCACCGGGTCTTCGCGATAGGCGAGCGCATAGAGAATCTTGAGGGGACGCGCTGCGGGCCCGCCTTCATAGTTGCGCAAACCGGCCAGGAAGCATGCGTCGCGCGCCAATTGTGAGGCGACCCGGTGGTCCGGGTGTCGGCCTCGTTCAAACGGCAGGATCACCGTTCGCGGCGACAGCGCTCGCAGATGCGCGACCAGAATCGCGCGCGTCTCGTTCGAGTTCTCGATCCCGGCGTCTGGAAGCCCGGCGTTTTCCCGCTCGCTCACGCCGAGAACTTCCGCGGCCCGCGTCGACTCCGCAGCGCGGATCTCGGGCGTCCCCTTGGTCGCCATCTCACCCCGCGTGAGATCCAGGATTCCCGTGCGGTACCCCTGTTCGGCGGCGCGCGCGAGCGTGCCACCGCAGGTCAGTTCCGCATCGTCACGGTGCGCAGCGATCGCCAATACATCTACGTGAGCGCTCACTGCTCGCCTGCAGTCCTACTCGTGACGGAGGGCGTCCACGGGCTCCAGGCCCGCCGCGCGAGAGGCTGGATACAGACCGAAGCCGATACCCGTGAGGATGGAAGCGCCGAGGGCGGCGATGATGGCCCATGCGGGCACCGTCGCCGGGAGCGGCGTCCACGCGTTGACGCCCCACACCAGCAAGCCGCCGACAATCAGACCCGTCGAACCTCCGACCAGCGTCAGGGTTGAAGCCTCCACGAGGAACTGCCACATGATGTCTCGTCGTCGGGCGCCCATCGACTTTCGAAGGCCGATCTCACGCGTGCGCTCGGTCACCGAAATCATCATGATCCCGATCACGCCCACACCGCCGACCAGAAGACCGACACTCGACAGTCCGACCATGACGATGAAGAGCACGCCAGTAAGCTTGCCCCACAGATCCATCATCTGATCCTGCGTCATGAAGGCGAAATCGTTCGCTTCTCCCGGCGCCAGACCACGGATCCGACGCATGCGGGCCGAAACGGCGTCCATGGCACGATCGAGCGGGACATCGGGCTCCGGTCGAATGATGAACGAGATCATGCGATCCCAAACCGGCAGCACCTTGTCCGCGGTCGAGAACGGGACCCATACCCAATGCGACTGCATCCCGGCAAAAAGATTGTCCGGCTTCCGGTACACACCGATGATCTTGAAGGACTCGCCGCTGCCCCGTCTTCCGATCCTGACGTCTCGACCGATGGGGTCGCGCCCGTGGAACAAATCGTATGCGGCGGCGGAATCGACGATGGCGACCGCCGAGCGCCGGTCTCCCTCGGAGGCCGTGAACCAGCGTCCACTGATGATGTCGCCGGCGTCGATTTCGAGGTAATCCGCGCCAACCGCATAGAGCGAAATCTCGAGTCGATCTCCGCCGACGGACGCTTCATACCCGTTCCCGCTGAGATCGGCGAAGGCGGAGGCGCTCTCGATCTCGGGGAGGCGCATGATGTCGCGCGTCCACCGAGGATCGAGCGGCTCGTTCTTCATGAAGTCGTCTTCGCCCTCGTCTCCAGGACCAGAGATATTCATGGAAGTGAAATCGAAGTGAGCCATGTAGAACGTAGTGATCCCGTTCGACGCCATCACTTCGCTAAAGCTCTTGTTGATGCCGGTAATCATGGCCGCCATCACCATCACGACGAATACGCCGATCGTGACGCCTAGAATGGTCAGGCCGCTTCTTACTTTGTTCGATCTGAGCGAATCGAAGGCGACCGCGATGCCTTCGGTGATCGTCGTAAAGAACCCCATGCCGCCGCCAATACGCCGCTTACTCATTCTGACCTCAAGGCTTCGATCGGGTCGAGCTTCGACGCTCTGTAGGCGGGATAGAATCCCGAGGCGATTCCGACGCCTAGCCCGAGTACGACCGCGGAAAGGATGGCTCCGACCGACAACGAAGCGGGAAGGGGGGAGAACAGCTCAACGAGTTTTGCCAAGCCGAAGCCGGCTCCAATCCCGAGGATCGCGCCTACGATCGAAAGCGTGGAGGCTTCGGTCAGAAACTGAAACAGGATGTCTTTTCGTTTTGCGCCCAGCGATTTTCGAAGACCGATTTCTCTCGTCCGATCGCTGACGGAAAGCAGCATGATGTTCATGATGACGATGCCGCCGACCACCAGGGATATTCCGACCAACGCCGGGAGCGCGATGAGTAGGATCTTGTTGATGGTCTCCCAGGCACTGAGCAGGTCGTTCGACGTCTGTAAGTGAAAGTCGTTCGGTTCGCCGGGGCGCAGTCGTCGATCCCGCCGAAGCGCACCCTCGACGGACACCATGAGCGGCGCCATCTCCTCCGCCTCGTTGACTTTGACCTGGATCTGGTCGACTTCCTGCCGCCGCTCTGCGACGGTCCGCTGAAAGGAAGAGAACGGGATGAGAATCGACGCGTCACGAATGTTGCCGGTGAACCCGCCCTGCGTTTCGAGCACGCCCACGACCCGGAAACGGTATCCGTTCGCTCGAATGCGCTTGTCCAGCGGAGATGTCGTCGGGAACAGACGCTCGGCGATCACCGAGCCGATCACCGCGACCTGCAACGCCTGCTTGTCGTCGATCGCCGTCAGGCCGCGGCCGGTCTCGACCTTCCAGCCCTGGACGGCTTCGTAGTCGGCCGACCCGCCGATAATCCGAATGTTGCGCCGACTATTCTGCCCATACCGGACCTCGCCGCCCGACGAGGCCGAATACGCGATGTTTCGAGCACCGGCCGCCGCTTCTAGAACCACCTCGACATCGTGCATTCGGAGCTCACGATTCCGCCGCTGTCGTCGCCGCTCCGCTTCATCCGTTCGACCCGTCGTCACTTGCTGCCGCCGGATCACGGTAAACGTGTTCACCCCGAACAAAGACCCTGCGAAGTCTTCTTTTACGTAGCGGTCCATCCCCTCGACCATCGTGATGACCGCGATCAAAAACGTGATCCCGATGATGATGCCGAGAAGCGAGAAGAACGACTTTAGCTTCTGCGCCCAGATCTGCTGCAACGAAAGACGAATACCCTCCCAGAAGTGCATCCGATCGCCCCTCTAGACGGCTTCGCCGGGGAGGATCGGGGACGAAATCGTCGGGTCCAACGGGACGGCAGGCGTCGTCGCCTCGACGGTCCGGGAGGCGGGAACCAGGATGTGGTGCGGGATCTCCGCGTCGTGCGAGGAGACCTTGCCGTCCACCAGCGTAATAATCCGCTGAGCGTGGGCAGCAATGTCGAACTCATGGGTGACCATGATGATCGTCTGGCCCTGTTTGTGAAGGTTCTCGAACACCTCCATGATCTCGTCGGACGTATTTGAATCGAGGTTCCCGGTCGGCTCATCGGCGAGCAAGATCGAGGGATCGTTGACCAAGGCGCGCGCGATCGCGACACGCTGACGTTGGCCTCCCGAGAGCTCGTTCGGTTTGTGATCCATACGGTCGCCGAGTTGAACGATGCCCAGCGCTTCGGCCGCTTTGCGGTGTCGCTCCTTGCTCGACACGCCCGCGTAGATGAGCGGCAGTTCCACGTTGTGAAGCGCGGTGGCACGAGGCAGAAGGTTGAACGTCTGAAAGACGAACCCGATCTCCCGATTGCGGATGCGTGCGAGCTCATCATCGTCCAGGTCTTGAACGGGTTGGCCGTTGAGCACGTACTCCCCGCCGGACGGCGAATCCAAGCACCCGATCATGTTCATGAACGTAGATTTGCCCGAACCCGACGGCCCCATGATCGCGACGTATTCGTTTCGTTTGATCTCGACGTCCACACCGGCGAGGGCGTGTACGGTCTCTGCCCCCATCACGTAATCCTTGGTTAGATTATGCGTGACGATAATCGCGTCCGTGGGGCTATCGGCGTTCATGAGCTGCCACCCGATGCGGTTGTCGAAACGCCTTCTTCGCCGGACGGGGCGTTTTCGATCTTGATCTGGTCGCCGTCCGACAAATCTCGGATGGCTTGGAAAGAGCCGGCTACGATGGACGTGCCCAGCTCGACGCCTGATACGACTTCGAAATAGTTCTCGCCAGCAATCCCGACTTCTACGCGTCGGAAGCGCACGATGTCCCCTTCCACGACAAAGACCCCTTCGATGTCCCGCCCTGAGGGGTCGGCGCTAGATCCAGGGATGTTCTCGTTGGGAAGCTCTTCGAAGTCCTCCGCATCCATCAGCGTGAGCGCGGTGATCGGAATGCTCGGCACATTGTCGCGCGTATCCGTGATCACATCCGCGGTAGCGGACAAATCGGGGCGAATCCCGAGCGGCGGGTCTCGAAGGGTGATCCGCACTTCGAAGTCGATCGCCTGGGCACTGCCCCCGCTCGTAGCGGGGTTGAGCGGCACGATCGAACTGTTCCCGATCTCGGTCACAATGCCTACGAACCGCTTGTTTGGAAACGCGTCGATCTCGATGTACGCCGAGTCGCCCAAGACGATCGAGGGGATATCCGTTTCATCGACCTCGATCACGGCTTCCATCACCGAGAGGTCTGCCACCGTGAGCAGAAGACTGCCCGGATTGTTCATCGTTCCGACGACCGCCGTCTCCCCGCGCTCGACGTTGAGCCGCGTGACTTTCCCGGCCATCGGAGCGCGGATCGTCGTCTTGCTAAGGCGATCTCGTTCCTGAGCAAGACTGGCCTGGGCCTGCCTGACTTGGTGGTCTGTGGCCTCCCAAAGACGCTCCTGAACTACTGCGTTCGTGACCGCCTGTTCCGCCTCGGCCTCCGTGACGAAGTCGGTTCCCCGCGCGCGCAGCGCCGTAAACCGGTCCGCGTCTCTCTGCGCTTGCTGATACGCAGCGTTTTGCTGCGCCTCCGAGGCCCGCGCTTGGGCTAGGGCAGCTTCGGCTCGATCGACGGCCGCTCGGAACAACGCGGGGTCGATTTGAAGCAGAAGATCCCCTTCCTGGACATCCTGGCCCTCCGCTACGGGGAGTTGGATGATCCGGCCCGCTACATCGGTCGTGATGTCGACTTGAGTCTTGGGCTCGATGTGGCCGGTCGCAGAGACCTGGGCCACGAGCGACCGGGACGAGACCTCTTCGACGCGCACTTCCGCCACCGAGCCACGATTCCCACGAGTGGCCGCGAAGCCCAACGCGCCCAACCCACCTATGACGACAATTGCGATGATCGTTTTCTTCATCGTATGCAAGAACCCTTTATGTGCACTCAGACTGTAGATTAGCCACAGCCGAACTAATGGTAACTCGCCGACCGTTGAGAACGTTTAGCCCGCGAATTGGTACGTCGGCGCGACCCTGGCGGTTTCGCCGCCTCGAATGCGATGGCCCACGGTAGGGGTTACCCCGAAGCGGACAGTTTCTTCGACCGGAACGAACGCCCGGTAAGATTCCGGCGCGCTAGCCGGCAGCCGAAGCCGCCAAACCTACCAGAAGACCGCTAATGGCCGCGCCAACCGCCGCCAGAAGTAAGTACAGTACAAGGACATAGCTCGCTGCGCCGACGGTCGACCGCTTTGGGTAGATCTCATGGACGGCGACCCCGAGGACGATACACGCCCAAATCGAGAACACGTTGATCGACCCCAGGTACCTGGCCAGAAAGCCTTCTCCGAGATCCGGGAGGAGAAGCGCGGGGGACAACACCATCTCCTCGGACCCCAGAAACGCCAGGCCGAGAACGATGAAAGCACCCAGCATCGTGATGAATTGCATGTGTGTGGTGGCGCTGAAAAGCTGTCGAAACGTCCCTTCTCCCCCCAAAACCGCGTTGTACGTCAGGAGCAACACGCCGGCGATCAGAGCGGTGAAGGCAGGGATGAACACGAGGCTACCGACGAGCGTCCCGACCAACCCGGGAGAGGTGTCGATGTCGCTGACATCGACCCCCTCGGGGAGGAAGTCTCTCATCGCCGCGACCCTGAGACTCTCCGGCTGCGCAAACTGAAACACGATCGCGAGGGCGATAAGGAGGATCATCGCGTCGATCCAAACGGGCGCGTCTTTGAGGCGGGCGAACAACGCGCCGGGCGCCGTCACGACCTGAATCACCCGTACCGGCAGACTGGGGACGCTCGTGAGATCGACGGGCGTTTCGCTGACTTCCAGGGGCTGCGTCATGCTCGCCTCGCGGAGTTCTACGCTTGGGCGCGACGACTCGCTTCGGTTAGGGGAGAAGTCGCGCGGGAGCCGTGACTAGGGAATCGAGCCCGATGCGTCGTTAAAGTCCAGGGTCTCGGCGGATCTCCGGCCGCTAGTTCCGCGCCGGAAGGCGAACGGCATCGCGTCCGGTAACCGGGTCGAGGACGCGCAGGAGTTTGCCCTCCGAGTCGAGCCATGCGCTTCTTCGCATGTCACCGATCTCGATGTCGTAGCGCGTCGCGGCCACCGATCCCTCACCCACCTCCACTCGGTCCGCGGACTCCCCAGAGACTCTTGCTTGAGCGCTTTCGCCCAGGGATGGGATGACGACCGCGACTCCATTTGCGTTGTTTTCGAGGATGCGAAGGAGAACGAGGTAATGGTGCGCGACTCCAGGTTCGATGATCGCGCGCACGCCGGTAGCCGGGAACTCACGCCACCGTTCTCCCTCTTCGGAAACGGTATGGAATCGAACTCGGTCCGCAAAGCGCTCACCCGTGATCGAGGACGCGCGGCCTTCCTGAAGCTGAAACTTCACGGGGACCAGATCCGGGTCCATCTGCAGCCCGATCTTACGTTCCTCCCCTTGGACGGGTTCGATCGTAGCTACCGCGTTGACCGTCGAGCCGGCGCGCCACACTCGATATCGCTCTACCGCGATGCGTCGACCGTCCGCTCGCCATTGCAGCTGGCCAGCGTCCAGTTCCTGCCCGGCGGCGAGATCCGGCCCAGCGATGAGAGCCACCACGAGGCTGGCGACCGCGTAACCGGTCCAACGTCGGCTGGTTTTAGTCGTCGGAGGGCTTTTCGCCGAAGAGACGATCGCCGATGTAGCGTACCAAATATTCATAGATCCGTTTCCCTTTTTCGGCCGATGAGGCCTTAGGAGAGCCTATTACCCCGTTCGTTCCCGGAAGTGGCAGCGGTTCGGAGCCGTCCATGCGGACCATTCCGGTGAGGGGGTTCTCGGGAGGGTCCGCGATCAGGTCGGTTCGCACCTGCCCGGGTGCGAGATGGAGGACAAGCGAAGTCTCGATCTCCCCGGCGCGCTCGGGACCTGCGCGTTCGAGGACGGACGAGAGATCGACCACGTTGATATCGACGGCACGGATCCGAACGGCTTCGCCGATCGTGCTCACGAGCGCTCGGTAGTGCGGGCCGTACCCATTGGAGGTCAAAAGTACGATTTCCTCCAGACCCTGAGACTCCCAGCCCCCTACGAGATCGTTCAAGGTACGATGCAGCGTTTTGTGTCCCACGATAGACGCCCCCGCGTACGCACGATCCGCGTCCGAACCGGCCCCATACGGGATGGTGGGAGCGACCAGGACCCCGCACCGAGCCGCGATTCCTTCCGCCACCGCCGTCGTGATGATTTCGTCGGTCCGAAGGGGCAGATGCGGCCCATGTTGCATCAGCGATGCGACGGGTTGTAGCAGCCGAGGATCGACCCGAAACCAGGCGGCCGCTTCCATCCATGTTTGCTCTCCGAGACGCGTAGCTCGGTCGCGATCGATCATCCCACCCCCGGTTCGGTGCCGGTCCAGAGTCGGGTTCCGGACGGGGGTCGGCAAGGTTCGGTTGAGAGCAAGTTGAATCGAAGGCTCAGTCTACGCTGCGGAAACGCAGTCTGGAGGAGCCAGCACAACATGATGGTATCGGTTCGATCTGCCGCGGTTACGGGCCTGGACGTGCGTCCGGTCCGCGTGGAAGTCTCGATCACGCGGGGGACGCCGATGATCCAGATCGTCGGCTTGGCGCATAGCGCGGTGCGCGAAGGGCGAGAGCGGATTCGCGCGGCGGCGTCGCAGCTCGGCCTTCACGTCCCGGGGCTCCGAATCACCGTCAACCTCGCGCCGGCCGATGTTCCGAAGACCGGCGCCGCGTTCGATCTGCCGATTACGCTCGGGATTCTTGCGGCGGCCGGTCAGGTCCCGACCGCTCCGCTCGAACGCACCATCGTGGTGGGCGAGCTCGGTCTCGACGGCACGCTTCGATCCATCCGCGGTGCGTTGCCGATCGCACTCTTCGCCGCGACCGACCCGACGGTCGACCGCCTCATCGTTCCGATGCCCAATCTTCGAGAGGCGGCCGCGAGCTGCGCCGTCGACGTTCAAGGCGCAGAGTCGCTCAGCGGCGTGATCGAGGCGCTCGTCCAGGGGCGTCCGCTGGCGGGGGCGGAGAGCGTACCGCCAGCGCCTACGATCGGATTCGCGCGACCGCCGGATCTGTCCAGCGTGCGCGGCCAAGCCAGTGCGAAACGCGCCCTGGAGATCGCGGCCGCCGGCGGACACAACCTTCTTCTTGTCGGCTCGCCAGGCTGTGGAAAAACCAGTCTGGCCCGTTGTCTACCCGGCATATTGCCCGAGCTGACCATCGACGAAGCCGTCACGGTCACCGCGATCCACAGCGTGGCGGGACTCCTTCCGGACGGAGCCGGGTTGACGCGCGTCCGTCCGTTTCGCGCGCCCCATCACAGCATCAGCGAAGCCGGTCTCATCGGCGGCGGCAGCGTTCCGAGACCCGGAGAAGCGTCGCTGGCACACCACGGTGTTCTCTTTCTCGACGAGCTGCCGGAATACGGGCGTGGCGCGCTGGAGGCGCTGCGCCAACCTCTCGAGGAGGGATGGATCCGGATCGTGCGAGTCGCAGGGTCCGCGCGCTTCCCGGCCGAGTTCTCTTTGGTCGCCGCCATGAATCCGTGCCCATGCGGATTTGCCGGAAGCCGGACGCCGTGCGATTGCCCGGAGACCGTCGTACGGCGGTATCGCCGTCGCGTCAGCGGTCCCTTGATCGACCGGATCGATTTACACGCAGAGGTGCCGGCGCTCGACTGGGAGGACCTGGCGGGAGACCGGACGGAGGAGAGCACGGCGGACGTTCGGGTGCGCGTGCTCGAGGCTCGCGCGCGAGCTGCGCAACGTTCTGGCACGTCTGCCCCGACGACGAACGCGCGTCTCTCGCCGGCCACGCTAGATGGGGCGTGCCGCCTGGATCGAAAAGGTCGGAGCGTCATGCGGGCGGCCGTCGAGCGACTGGGGCTGAGCGCACGCGGGTACCATCGAACGCTTCGGGTCGCACGCACCATCGCCGACCTGGCATCCGAACCGATCGTGACCGAGGATGCGTTGATCGAGGCCATTCGTTACCGCGGAAGGCCATCCACGCCACAATAGGAGTCGGTATGTCAGCGCCCCGAATCGAGTTCTCAGGAGGAACGGGGGAGACGCTCGCCGCACGTCTCGAGTTGCCTTTGGATCAGGAACCTCGAGCCTTCGCGATCTTCGCACACTGTTTTACTTGTTCGAAGAATCTGAACGCCGTCGTCCACATCAGCCGCGCGTTGGCGGCCCAAGGCATCGGTGTACTGAGATTCGACTTCACCGGTCTGGGAGAAAGTTCCGGGGAGTTCGCCGACACCAACTTCTCCTCAAACGTTGCGGATCTGGTCGCGGCCGCCGACTACCTGGAAGCAGAGCACTCGGCGCCCGAGTTGCTCGTCGGCCATTCCCTCGGCGGGGCCGCGGTTCTTGCCGCGGCCGCTCGCTTGGATGGGGTGCGGGCTGTCGCGACGATCGGCGCTCCGTCCGAGCCCGCCCACGTCGAACGCCTCTTTCGTGCGGGCCGTACCGAGATCGAGACGACGGGCGAGGCGGAAGTCGACATTGGCGGAAGATCTTTTCGAATAAAAAAGCAGTTCCTCGACGACATAAGCGAGGCGTGCAGCGAAGAAGCGATCGGGCGGCTCTCCGCGTCGCTCTTGATCTGTCATTCCCCCGTCGATGAGATCGTCGACATCTCGAACGCGGAGCGGATCTACCGCGCCGCGCGACACCCGAAGAGCTTCCTCTCCCTCGATCGCGCGAATCATCTCCTCACCGACTCGTCCGACTCCCAATACGTCGGCCTCGTTTTGGCCGCTTGGGCGGATCGATACCTCGCGGGTCGAGACGACGCTCCCGCCCTGCCGATCGCGGGCGAAGGCAGCGTCGTCACGCGCACGGCCAGCGGCGGATTCCAAACCGAGATTCGAGCGGGACGTCACTCGTTGCGTGCGGACGAACCGATCCGCGTCGGAGGCACGGACCGAGGCCCGACACCCTACGACTTGCTTCTTGCGGGACTCGGAGCGTGTACTTCGATGACGCTGCGTATGTACGCGGATCGGAAAGGCTGGCCGCTGGAGGCGGCGCAGGTTCGTCTCGAGCATAGCCGCGAACACCTCGCCGATTGCGCCGAGTGCGAAAAGGGAGCGCAAATCGACGTGATCCAAAGAAGTTTGTCTCTAGAAGGGCCGCTGGACGATGCGCAGCGGCGGCGACTCATCGAAATCGCGGAGCGATGCCCCGTCCACCGAACCCTTGAGCGAGGTGCGCGGATTTCGACCACTCTGGAAGCGTGAGCGAACCGCACTAGGGCAGGTCGGCGCAGGGTGAGGCCGCGATTCCAACCGTTTCTGGATCGGCCCCACGGCCGAGAGCCAAGAAATTGGCCAAGAGCCGCTGGCCTCCAAACGTAAGCACCGCTTCCGGGTGGAACTGGACCCCCCACACCGGCCAAGCGGCGTGCTCGAGCGCCATGACTTCGCCAGCGGGGCTACGAGCGCTGACGCTCAAGCCGCGACCGGGCTGTTCGGGGTCCACCACCAGCGAGTGATAGCGAGTCACCTGGAGTGGCTGCGGCAACCCGGTGAAGAGGCCGGTCCCATCATGGGCGACCTGGTCCAGTCGTCCATGCATGGGGCGCTTCGCTCGCATGATTCGACCTCCGAGGGCTCGAGCGATGCACTGGTGACCCAGACACACCCCCAGGATCGGCACGTGCTCGCCGAGCCGCTGGATCACCTCGACGGACACCCCCGCTTCGTCTGGCGTGCATGGGCCGGGGGAGATCACGATGTGTGAAGGCGGCGAAGCCTCTAGCTCCGCTAGCGAGACATGGTCGCTCCGTCGCACCGTCACGGTCTCTCCGAGTTCCTCGAGGAACCTCGCGAGATTGAAAGCGAAGGAGTCATAGTTGTCGAGAAGAAGGATCATGCGCCGCTGTCCCTTGGCGAGTCCGAGCCCACTGCGGTGAGCGACGGCGGAGAGTACACCGGCCGTGCCGACTCTGCGAGACTCTTCGTCGCGATCGCGCTGCCTTCGGTGGTGCGGCGCGAACTCGAGGCGGCTACCCGGGCCGCGCGACGACTCGATGAACTACGCTGGGCGCCGACAGAGCAACTCCACGCGACCCTCCGCTTTATCGGTGAAACGACGGTCGACCGCATACCGGCCATCGGCAGCGCCCTGGCCACCGCCGTTGGTCGACACTCCCGGTTTACCATAGACGTCGGTGGGGCGGGCGCGTTTCCCTCAACGGACCGTGCGCGCGTCGTGTGGATCGGCGTGCGCGAGAGCGTGCAACTCCTGCGATTGCACGAACGTGTAGAAACGGCCCTGGCGACGCAGGGGATCGAGCCCGACCCGCGGCGGTTCCGACCACACGTAACCCTCGCGCGCGTCAGGCGCGGGCCCGTTCCCATCGGGCTCGCCCGCGCGTTGCACGAACTCCGGTTCGAGGCATCCTTCGAGATCGGTGCCGTGTCTCTGATGCAAAGCGAGCTTGGACCGAAAGGGGCACGACACATCGAACTGGCATCCTGTCCCCTCGCCGACGAAATCACCGAATCGTGAACGCCGACGAAGTGCTACGTTCACGTTCCTATGAGGGGTTGGGCACCAGAGGGTAGGGAAGACTATGGCCATCATTCGCAGCTTCTTCGCCAGTATCGGTTTTCTGGTCTTCGTCGTCGTGCTCGTGGCGTCGGGCTGGTTGTTCCGTGAGGACATCGCCGGTTGGCTCGGGACTCGAGGTGGAGAGCAAATCGTCATGACCGAGCCGAGCGCCGAACTCGCGATGGGTGTCGAAGCGGCGGTCCGCCAGATCGTCGACGGAGAAGGGGCGCGCGAAACGCGTTTCTCCGAAATCGAGCTTCAGAGCTATCTGCAGTACCGGCTCGCCGAACAGCTTCCGGACGGTGTCGATGACGCCGCGGTCGACCTGCGCGATTCGACCCTGTATGTCACCGCGATGCTCGATCTGACCCGACTTGCGGTGGCCGGAGCGGCCGTCGAAAACTTGAGGCGGATGATGGGAGACTCCGCGAGGGTGTCCGGAGAAGTTTATCCCGAGATTGTTGGAAGTGGTCGGGGACGTCTTCACATCGTCAGCTTACAGGCTGGCGTTTTTCCGGTCCCACCCTTTCTGATTGGGAATGCCATCCAACAACTCGGATTTCAGTCCGACGGGCAAGCCGCGTTGTTCGATATTCCAGAAAACGTGACTGAAGTGTTCATTGAAAACGAAGAACTCGTGCTAATTAGAGAACGGTAGACAGACACTATGGCGGAGCACTTTTCAAACTACATCGCGGGCCAATGGTCCAAGCCCGCGAACGACGAGTACATCGAGAACCGCAACCCGGCTCGCAACTCGGAACTGATCGGGCTCTTCCCCGACACGGATCCGGCTGCTCTCGACGCGGCGGTGGAGTCGGCGCAACGCGGGTTCGAGACGTGGTCTCGCACCCCGGCGCCCGAGCGAGGTCTCGTGCTCAAGAAGGCCGGCGATCTTCTTACTGAGCGGAAAGAAGATCTTGCCCGCGTCATGACTCGCGAGATGGGGAAGGTTCTAGACGAGACACGCGGCGATGTTCAGGAGGCCATAGACACCGCATACTACGCGGCGGTCGAAGGCCGTCGACTGTTTGGGCATACCGTACCCTCCGAGCTCCGTAACAAATGGGCCATGTCTTTTCGGCGCCCGATCGGGGTTTTCGGAATCATTACCCCGTTCAACTTCCCGGTGGCCGTGCCGAGCTGGAAAATTTTTCCCGCGCTCGTCTGCGGCAACAGCGTCATCTACAAACCCTCCGAAGATGTTCCGCACGCAGCGCATTGTTTCGTCGAGATCCTGCTCGAGGCCGGCTTGCCGCCCGAGGTCATCCAACTCGTTCACGGACGCGGCGAGACGATCGGACGCGCAATCGTGGAGCATCCTGGAGTGCCCGGACTTTCGTTCACGGGTTCGACGGAGACGGGGAGTCTGATCGGAGAAGTCGCCGGGCGGATGCACAAACGGTTGTCGCTCGAAATGGGTGGAAAGAACGCTCAGATCGTGATGGCCGACGCGGATCTCGACCTTGCGATCGAAGGGGTGCTTTGGGGCGCTTTCGGAACCGCTGGTCAGCGCTGTACCGCTACGAGCCGTCTGCTACTCCAGCGGGATATCCACGACACCTTCATCGAACGGCTGACGTATGAAGCGAAGTCGCTCGTTCTCGGAGATGGACTTGAAGCCGGCATAGACGTCGGGCCCTTGATCCATGAGGCGGCGAGAGAGAAGTGCGAGCGCTACGTAAAGATCGCCCGAGAACAGGGGGCAACGGTCGCGACCGGCGGCAATCGAGCCGAGGGCGCAGGTCTCGATGACGGCTGGTTTTTCGAGCCCACGGTGCTGACGGGAGTGCAGCGCGACCATCGGACCGCGGTCGAGGAGATCTTCGGGCCCGTGCTTTCGGTCATCGTCTTCGATGAGCTTGAAGAGGCGTTCGAGATCAACAACGAGGTTCAGTATGGGTTGTCGTCGGCGATCTACACGTCGAACGTCAATGCCTCGTTTGCAGCGATTCAGGAGCTCGACAATGGGATCACTTATGTGAACGCCCCAACGATTGGCGCCGAAGCACACCTGCCCTTTGGTGGCGTAAAGGGGACGGGTAACGGGCATCGCGAGGGCGGCTGGGAAGTATATGAGTTCTACAGCGAGACCAAGGTCGCCTACGTTGACTACAGCGGGAAGCTACAGCGAGCGCAGATCGACGTAGATTGGTGACGCACGGCGCGCAGTGAGAGTCGGTTGAGAGCGGGGTGGATCTTGGGTTCGAACGCCGCGTACTAACGCCACCGAGAGACTACGAGGAAGGCACGGGTCATGACTGAAGGAAGGCCACAGGAACAAGCGAGCGAATTCGCCCAGGCACGCATGCCCAGGCAGTCCGTGGGTCGCTGGATGTGGGAGTGGACGAAGTCGATCCTCGTCGCTCTCGTGCTTTTCCTCTTCGTGCGGACCTTCATGATCGAAGCGTTTCAGATCCCGACCGGCTCGATGGAAAACACGCTGCTCGTGGGCGATTTCCTCTTGGTGAACAAAATGGTGTACGGGGCCGAGATTCCAGGCACGGAGCTCGAGTTGCCAGCCTTCGTCGAGCCGCAGCGCGGCGACGTCGTCGTGTTCGAGCCCCCGGCCTCTGCGGAGCAGCCGCCGCGCACGAACTACGTGAAGCGCGTGGTCGGCGGTCCCGGAGACACGCTCGAGATGCGTCGCGCGAAGCTCCTCGTAAACGGCGTTCCGGTCGACGAGCCATACCTCAAGGGGGCCCTCACTCGAGATACGCCCAGCGCCCATTTCTCCTGGCAGGGGAAGCATCTCCTCAATAAGGATCGCCGGCGCCGGTACCGCCCGACCCGCGACAACTGGGGGCCGCTCGTTGTTCCGCGCGAAAGCTACTTCGTGATGGGAGACAACCGATCGAACTCCGAGGACTCTCGGTACTGGGGGTTCGTGCCCCAGGACGCGATCAAGGGTCGCCCGATGATGGTCTACTACTCGTACGACCGAAGGCGGACCGTGGCTGCCCCATGGCTGACCGAAATCCGTTGGGATCGGATCCTCCACGGCATTCGGTAGGCCCTCCAAAACCCAGGCGGTCTCTGAGGACGGACGCCCGTCCCTGGCAGTCTTGTGTCCATCAACGACTCTCCATTCTCTCCCAGGCAAACCACCCGTGCGCATCTTCGAACGGTACCTGTCCGACATCTCCCGCGAACATCTGCTCGAAGCCGAGGAGGAGGCCGATCTGGCCCGCCGTTGCCGAGCCGGCGATGCCGCGGCCAGGAGGCGCCTCGTCGCCGCCAACCTTCGTTTTGTCGTGTCTCTGGCGCGCCGGTACCGTGGTCGAGGCCTCCCGCTCGATGACCTGGTGAACGAGGGGAACCTCGGCCTCGTCCGAGCGGCGGACCGCTTTGATCCGGAACGGGGCGTCCGCTTTATCAGTTATGCGCATTTCTGGATCCGTCGTGCGATGACTCAGGCGATCGCCCGCGACGAAGAGCGGCCCTCTCGGGGTGGCCCGCCACGCCGCCGGATTTCGCTGGACGAGCCGGTGCCCGGCGGCGCCTGGGCGCTCGCGGAAGTGCTGGCCGACGAAACCATCGTTGGAACCGAGGTTCTGCTGGAGCGGGAGGGGCTTCGGGCTGCCCTCGAGGCCAGTTTTGTGGATCTCCCCGAACGCGAGCGTCTGGTCTTGCGGGGCTACTTCGGGTTTGGGTGCGATCGGCCCCGGAGCCTGGGTGAAATCTCCCGAGAGATCGGAGTCAGCCGCGAGCGAGTGCGCCAACTCAAGGAGCGCGGTTTGGCCCGCCTCCGCGCTGCGGTCGTCCGACACGGCCTCGATGGGTACGCGGACGGTTTTGAGCGCCCGCAGCCTGGGGGCTTTGAGGCCCCGGGGCCGACTCTAACCCGCTGCGGAAACCGTGATTGACTTCGTTTGAGCGCCTTCATAGCTTGACCGGCTATCACTTGCTTGGCGCACCGCCCTGCTGGGGCGGTTTTTTTTCGAATGGGTGTGGATCCAATGAAGACATACTCGGTGAAGGCGGCGGAGATCGAGCGAGACTGGTTCGTGGTGGACGCCGCGGACCGCGTGCTCGGCCGTCTTGCGACCGAAATCGCCCGCGTTCTGCGCGGGAAGCACAAGCCCATCTACAGCACGCATATGGATACCGGCGACTACGTCGTCGTCATCAATGCCGAGAGAGTGCGGCTCACCGGCAAAAAAGCGGACCAAAAAGAGTACTTTCGGCACTCCGGGTATATGGGTGGGGAGAGCTTTATTCCCTTTCGTCGAATGCAGGACCGACACCCCGACCGCGTGATCAAGCTGGCCGTAAAGGGCATGCTACCGAAGAACGCTCTGGGCCGTGACATGCTCAAGAAACTCAAGGTGTACGCGGGGCCGGAGCACCCACACGCTCCGCAGGGACCGCGCGCCTTCGAAACCGTCGCAAGCTAGGAATAGGGAGAAACGCGTTGGCAGCAACGGAACAAGTGCAGAGTGTAGGTCGCCGGAAGTCCTCGGTGGCACGCATTACGATGCGACCCGGCGCAGGCGCCGTCGTCATCAACGGAAAACCCATCGAAGCCTACTTCACGATTCCGCGTCACCGGTCTTTGATCGAAGCTCCGCTCGAAGTGACCGAATCGGCCGGCTCCTACGACGTTGTCGTTCGGGTTCGCGGCGGCGGGATCACCGGTCAGGCTGAGGCGACGCGGCTCGGAGTCGCTCGGGCGCTTCTCAAATTCGATGAAGAGCGGCGTAGGACCCTCCGCTCGCACGGGATGCTCACACGCGACGCAAGAGCCGTGGAGCGGAAGAAGCCCGGGCGACCGAAGGCTCGGAAGCGCTTCCAATTCTCTAAACGATAAGCAAAAAAGGCGGACAGCGAGCAGATATGGCGGTTGGTTTAAAGGACCTCTTGAAGGCCGGCGTGCACTTTGGCCACCAGACGCACCGGTGGAATCCGAAGATGCGAAAATACATTTTCGCCGAGCGCGGCGGGATCTACCTCATCGACCTCAACAAGACGCTCCGCGAGCTCGAGCGAGCTCAGGCGCTGGTCCATCAGACCATCTTGGATGGGAAGTCGATTCTCTTCGTGTGCACGAAGCAGCAGCTCAAGGCTGTCGTTCGAGTGACCGCGGAGGAATCTGGATCTTTCTATGTGACCGAGCGCTGGCTCGGCGGGATGCTCACGAACTTCCAGACGATCAAGAAGAACATCCGCAGGCTCAAGGATCTCGAGCGCGGGGTCGAGGAAGGGGCCTTCGAGTATTACACGAAGAAAGAACGTCTGCTCCTCGAGCGCGAACGGATCAAGCTCGATCGGTATCTGTCTGGCATTAAAGACATGACGCGCCTACCGGGTCTGATCTTCGTCGTAGACGCCAAGAAGGAAGAGATCGCGGTCAAGGAGGCCAACCGGCTCGGTATCCCGGTCGTCGCGATCGCGGACACGAATGCCGATCCCGATCTGCTTACGATCGCGATTGCTGGTAATGACGACGCGATTCGATCGGTTCAGCTGATCACGCAGGCCATCTCGGAGACCATAGAATCTGCCCGACAGGAGATTCCGGATCCGACGAAGGACGAAAAGGATGCGCAGTCCTACACGTATTCCAGCGACGCGGGCGACGTAAAAGATGGGGCGGCAGCCGCACGCCGGAAGCGGCCGCGCCGGAAGCCGCGCCCGGAGGCCATCGCCCAACGCTTGCAGCAGCCCGATGGAGCCGACGGCAAATCGGGCAAGGGCAAGTCGGACAAGGAAGCCGCGACGGTGACCGCCAACGCTGCAGCGACCCCGGCCAAGGCGCCGGAGGCAGCTAAGGCGCCAGAGGCAGCCAAGGCCAAGGCACCAGAGGCAGCCAAAGCCAAGGCGCCCAAGACCGCCAAAGCGCCAAAGGCGCCAGATGCGGCGAAGGCTGAAAACAGAGACGATGGGACTCCGGAAGCAGATTGAGCACCGGGGCCACTTCGGTGGCCCTTTTTTTTGCCGGTTTTCTAGCCCCAGACCGGTGACGCACAAGAAAAAACGACGATGGGAGAGAAGAATATCATGGCCGAGATCACGGCTGCTGCCGTAAAGGCGCTCAGGGACAGAACCGGCGCCGGGATGATGGACTGCAAGAAGGCGCTCACGGAGGCCGGTGGCGAAGAGGAACGGGCCATCGATTTGCTCCGAAAAAGCGGTGCCGCAAAAGCTGCAAAACGGGCCGCGCGAGCGGCGTCGGAAGGGACGGTTCACATCGCGACTCGAGGCGGGTCTGTCGCGATGATCGAAGTCCTTACGGAGACGGATTTCGTCGCTCGAAGCGACGCGTTCGAAGGCTTTGCGAAGGCGGTGGCCGAAGGTCTGCTCGACCTCCCGCTGTCGGATGGCGAGGTCGTGACTGGCGAGGCCCTGTTTGGCGTCGCGGGCGGGGATCAAATCGAGACCCAGCTTGGCGAACTGCGGGTAAAAGTCGGCGAGAACGTTCAACTCGGTCGTGCCGTCCGCTACGACCTCAAGGAAGAGGGTGCGGCGGGCTCCTATGTCCATTTCGGGAATCGGATCGGCGTTGTCGTCGAGGTGTCCAGTGCCAACGAGGCGGCGCTAGAGACGGCTCGCGGGATCGCGATGCATGCTGCCGCGACGAACCCGAGGGGTTTGTCGCCCGATGACATCCCGGAAGAAGTCATCGCGCGAGAGCGCGCGCTGCTTATCGAGCAGGCGAAAGAAGAAGGAAAGCCAGCCGAGATCGCGGAGAAGATCGTCGAAGGTCGGATGCGCAAGTTCTTCGAGGAGAACGCGCTCCTTTGGCAGACCTACGTCCGCGATCCGGACAAGAAGGTCAAAGATCTTCTCGAAGAGGGAGACGGCGGTCTCACCGTCCGACGTTTTGTTCGCTTCGAGGTCGGGGCCTGAACGACGGGTGACGGGTTCTGAGGCGAGGTCGCGATGTCGGGTTTGAAGTATGCGCGCGCACTCGTAAAGCTGTCCGGCGAGTCTCTGGCCGGGCAGCGCGGGTTCGGCATCGATCCCCCGGTGATCGAGGAGTTGACGCGCGAGATCGAAGACGTCCACAAGGCCGGTGTGAGCCTCGGGCTCGTGGTCGGAGGCGGCAATATCGTCCGCGGCACGGTGGCCAGCGAACGAGGCATGGACCGAGTCACGGCCGACTACATGGGCATGCTCTCCACCGTCATCAACGCGTTGGCTCTCCAGGACATGCTGGAGAAACATGGCGTGAGCACCCGCGTCATGACCGCGATCCGTATGGAGGAGCTAGCCGAACCCTATATTCGGCGGCGCGCGATTCGTCACCTGGAGAAGGGACGCGTGGTCATCTTCGCGGGTGGGACCGGCAATCCCTATTTTTCGACCGACACGGCGGCGGTGTTGCGCGGGATCGAGATGGAGGCGGATGTGATCCTCAAAGCAACGAAAGTCGACGGCGTTTACACGGCGGATCCCGAAACGGACCCATCTGCGGAGTTCATCGCCGAGATCGGCTATCTCGAGGTGATGACGCGGGAGCTCAAGGTCATGGACACGGCGGCGATCTCCCTGTGCAAGGACAACGGATTGCCCGTCGTCGTTCTGAACATCAAGCGACCCGGTGCGATCTTGTCGGCTCTTCGGGGCGAGAAGATCGGCACGTTGATCGTTTGAGTATCTCGGCACCGAGCAAGATCGGAGGGGATTGTGGCTGAAGAAGTACTGAGGACGACGGCCGAAGCGATGGATGGAGCGATCGAGGCGATCGTGCGCGAATTCGGCACCGTGCGAACCGGAAAGGCGAGCCCGGCGTTGCTGGACTCCGTGCGCGTGGAGGCGTACGGCTCGCTGGTCGCGCTCAATCAAGTCGCAAATGTAAGCGTTCCCGAACCTACGTTGCTTTTGGTCCAGCCATACGATCCAAACGTCACCGATGAGATCGCGAAGGCGATTCAAAACGCGGGGCTGGGTCTGAACCCGTCCGCCGATGTAGGGGTCGTCCGAGTGCCGGTTCCGCCGCTGAACGAAGAGCGTCGACTCGAGATGGTCAAGTTGCTCCATCGCTACGCGGAGGAGGGCAAGATCTCGGTGAGACACGCCCGCCACGAGGGCCGCGGTCATCTGACGAAAATGCAGAAGGATGGCGACATCGGTGAAGACGTTTGTCACCGCACGATGGACGAGATTCAGAAGTTGACCGACTCGCACGTCGCGCGAATCGACGAGTTGCTGGCCAAGAAAGAGGCCGAGGTGATGGAGGTTTGAGTTCGCCCCGAAACTTTCGAGCCGCACATCGAGCCTACGTGGAAGCGCATGATCGCGGGTGGGAGCGCAACGGGAAGCTGGGCGCGCCTGCGAGCGATGCCGGCGCCGAGGTCGAGTTCGGGCGCCTACCAGCGTCGCCTCGCTTTGGCGTGAACATCCCGGAACGACTCGACTTTCGTCGCGGCCCCGCGACGCAGCGCGATCCGCTTCCCGATGCCGGTGGGTCTTAATCACGGCTGAGCCCACCGTCGAGCGTGGCCTCGAAGCGCGCGTTCGAGACGTCCTCCTCGACCGTCCGGATCTAATCCCGAGGGGGTGTCGGGCTCTGGTCGCTTTGTCCGGCGGGTCGGACTCGACCGCGCTGCTCCACGTCCTCTCGAGTCTTGGGCACGAGTTCGGACTAACGCTGTCGGCCGCTCACTTCGATCATCGAGTACGGGAAGGTAGCGACAGAGAAGCCGAACTGGTTGCCGCTCGCTGCGCCGCTGTGGGGATTCAGTGTCGAGTGGGGACCGCCGATAGAGAACTCAAGAATCAAGGCGAGTACCGAGACGCGCGCTATGCGTTTCTCGAGTCCGAGGTGATTCGATCCGGCGCGGATCGCGTCGTTCTAGCCCACCAATACGAGGACCAGGAAGAGACGATTCTGCTCCACCTCCTCCGTGGTACGGGACTAAGAGGCCTCGCAGGCATTCCCGAGCTCCGGGGACGTTACGCTCGACCCCTTCTCGGCTTCAGGAAGGATGAGCTTCGCGAGTACCTGACCGATCGGGGGATCGAGTGGTGCGAGGACTCGAGTAACGAGGATCCACGATACGCCCGGACGCGGGTTCGAAACGCGCTGCTTCCGATGTTGCGCGAAGTTCCAGCTTTCCAAACCTCGCTGACTTGCCTGGGTCGGTCCGCGCGGGTTGCCGAGGCTGGGGCAGAGCGTCGCGCGGAGAGGCAGTTGGAGGCGGTGATCCGCCGAAGCCCGCAAGCTCATGGCGGCGTGCAAATTGCTCGCCTTGGACTGCTGGACTATGATCGGGCCGACCAAGCTCAGATCGTGCGGAACATCGCGCGAACCTTGGGATTTCGCTTGGGTAGGCGGGGAACGGAGGCGGCAGTCCAGTTTGTCGAGTCGGGTTTGAGCGGGACCGGTCTCGACCTGGCCCATGGACTCCGGATGACTCGTGAGTATGATCGGATTCGCTTCCACGGTCCGACGCCCAGGAAGCCGGATCGCGATCTGACGATTTACGAAGCCGGGGTCGGAGCCGAGGCTTTGGAGCTGGGCGGGCGATCGTATGTGGTGCATTGGGGCCGACGCGGTGAGGATGATCCATGGACCGCGGCCTTCCCGCTGCGCAGGTTGAAGTTTCCGATTCGGGTGCGAGCGCCGCGTCCTGGCGATCGGATCCGGCTGCGAGCGGGATCCAGAAAGCTCAAGAAGCTGTTGAATGAGCGCAGGGTCCCTCGTTCGGAACGGGGACAGGTTCCCGTGCTGGTTGGCGCGGACGAGCGCGTACTATGGGTTGTGGGTCACTCGATCGAGTCGAGCGACCAATCGGACTGCAACGAGGAGATGTTCACGTTTGGAGTCGACCAGCTCTGAGATGCCTACCTCGACCCAAGTCGGGGATCTACAAGCCGCCGAGCGCGCCTTTCCAGCGTATACGGGAGGGCGCGAGTTACGCAGAATCGTGTATTCGGCGGACGACATCGCGAATCGTGTCGCGGTCATGGGCGCGGAGATTACCGAGGCCTATCCGCCCGGAGAGAACGTGTTGATGCTCGGTTTGCTCAAGGGGTCGTTCGTCTTTATGAGCGATCTCGTACGCCACGTACGCCGACCCGTACACATCGACTTTCTCGTGGCGTCGAGCTACGGGACCGGTACCACGTCGTCCGGCGACGTAAAGCTGCTATACGATCCGAAGGCTCCGGTAGAGGGGCGACATGTCCTGATCGTGGAGGACATCGTAGACAGCGGCACGACCTTGAACAGCCTTTGCGCCGCTTTGTCGGCCCGAGGGGCGGCGTCTCTCGAAGTCTGCGCCTTGCTTCACAAGCGAATAGCGGAGAATCTCGACTGGGAGCCGCGCTGGGTTGGATTCGATGCACCCAATGAGTTCCTTGTGGGGTACGGTTTGGATCACGCGGAGGATTTTCGACATCTTCCCTTCATTGCAAGCTTGCCGACCTAAGTCGGGAAGGACCTGATGCGACAAGACGCACCTCAGCAGCCAGAAAAGCCAGATCCCTCGGGACGGATGAACCGAGTGCTTCGCACCGCCTCGTTTTGGGCGCTGCTCGTTCTTATCCCCGTGGCGATTCTCCAATTCATGGAGGCCGGTCGGGGTCAGCAGGAGAAGCTGACCTACACGGAGTTCTGGGCTCAGCTCGAACAGGAGAACATTCAATCTGTCGAGGTGCGGCAAGGCACAGGAGAGGTCGAGGGTCAACTCATTCGTCCGTTGATTCGCGAGCAGGTCGAAGTGGGACAGTTCCACGTCCTACTGCCGGCCCGAGAGCTCAGTGACGAGCTGGAGACCGAGCTCCGATCCCGCGGCGTTCAGATCGAGACCCTGCCGACGGGGAACAACTGGGTCAACATCTTGATCTCGATCCTGCCCTGGATTCTGATCATTGGGCTGTGGTTGTTCGTCTTTCGACAGATGCAAGCGGGCGGTTCGCGCGCGTTCAGCTTTGGAAAGTCGAAGGCCCGACTCCTGAGCGGAGACACGCCGAAAGTCACCTTCGCCGATGTCGCGGGCTGCGATGAAGCGAAGAACGAACTCGAAGAGATCATCGAGTTCCTCAAAGACCCGCAGAAGTTCTCCCGTCTGGGCGGGCGACTTCCCAAGGGAGCCCTGTTGGTTGGGCCTCCCGGAACCGGGAAGACCCTCCTGGCGCGAGCGGTAGCCGGAGAGGCGGGACGCCCGTTCTTCTCCATGTCCGGCTCGGATTTCGTGGAAATGTTCGTGGGTGTGGGTGCGAGTCGAGTACGGGATCTGTTTGAACAAGGGAAGGCTCACGCGCCCTGCATCATCTTTATCGATGAGATCGATGCGGTCGGGCGTCACCGAGGGGCTGGCCTGGGCGGCGGGCACGACGAGCGGGAACAGACGCTCAACCAGTTGCTCGTCGAGATGGATGGGTTCGAGTCGAATGAAGGCGTCATTCTCATCGCGGCCACCAACCGGCCGGACGTGCTGGATCCTGCGCTTCTGCGACCGGGTCGGTTTGACCGACAGATCGTAGTCGACAATCCCGACGTCCGAGGCCGCGAAGGAATCTTTCGCGTGCACACGCAGGACATTCCGCTTTCAGAGGATGTCGATCTTGCCGTGTTGGCCAAGGGGACGCCCGGACTCTCCGGCGCCGATATCGAGAACATTGTGAATGAGGCCGCTCTACTCGCGGCGCGCGGAGACAAGGACCGCGTGTTCATGCACGAATTCGAACGCGCCAAAGACAAGATCATGCTCGGGACCGAGCGACGTAGCATGGTCATCTCCGATGAGGAACGTGAAGTGACGGCGTATCATGAAGCCGGTCACGCAGTGATCGCGCTTCGCGTCCCCGGCCTCGACCCGCTTCACAAGGTGACCATCATCCCTCGGGGAAGAGCGATGGGTTTGACCGCTTCGCTGCCCGAGGAGGACCGGCACTTCTACACCAAGGATTGGCTCGAGGGCCAGCTGACGATGCTCTTCGGCGGTCGCGTCGCCGAGGAGATGATTTTGGGTAAGGGCAAGATCACGACGGGGGCCGGCAACGACATCGAACGCGCCACCGACCTCGCGCGACGGATGGTTACGCAGTTCGGGATGTCTCCAGCGCTTGGTCCCATGGCAGTTGGCGAACGCGACCACGAGGTCTTCCTGGGTCGGGATCTTTCGCAGCGGCGCGAGGTGAGCCAAAAAACGGCCGAACTCGTGGATGCCGAGGTGAAGCGAATCCTGGATGAGTCGTACGCAACAACCGGGAAGGTTCTTACAGAAAACAGGACGTTGCTCGAGAGCATCGCAAGAGCCCTCCTCGACCGCGAGACGATCGACGTAGAGGACATCAAGGCGCTGGCCGAGGGTAGAGCCATGCCGCCCCCACCGATCGAGGATCCGCCGGTTCCTGAGAAGCCGGAACCGGTCGTGAAAGAGGCCGTCGCTCCGCGGGGACGAAAGCTGGAAGGTCCCGGGGGCGAGCCCGCTCCCGCCCCGGCCTGATCGGCCGGCGCAGTTCCATGGAGATGACCTCGAGCGCTGCGCGGGTTTGGCGTTTGCGCGATCGCGTCATCGGCTTGGATCAGCCGGTGATCGCCGGTGTCCTGAACGTGACACCCGATTCTTTCTCCGACGGCGGACTCTATGCCGATCCGTCGCGGGCGATTGAACGCGCGTTCCAGATGGTCGACGAAGGCGCCGGGCTCATCGACGTCGGTGCCGAGTCCACCCGACCCGGTGCAGAGGCCGTGTCGAGTGAGCTGGAGTGGTCTCGCTTGGAGCCGGTCCTCAAGGGGTTGAGCGACCTCACCGTTCCGATCACGGTCGACACGACCAAATACGAGGTGGCGGTCCGCGCGCTCGACGCGGGGGCCGGCGCGATCAACGATGTCTCCGGGCTGACGTACGACCCACGGCTCGCCGACCTGGCGGCGGAGACCGGCGCCGGACTCGTGATCATGCACATGCGAGGGACCCCCGCCACGATGCAGAAGGACACGAGCTATGATGACGTCGTGCTCGAGGTGTTTCGTGCGCTCGAACGGGCGCTCACCGGGGCGCTCGCCGCGGGCTGCGCCCCGGAGCAAGTCGCTGTGGATCCCGGGCTCGGGTTCGGGAAGTCGGTCGGCGGAAACCTCCAGCTCGTGGCCAGATTGAACGAGTTCGTCGAGTTGGAGGCCCCGCTGTGGATCGGGCCGTCCCGGAAGTCGTTCCTCGGCCATCTTCTGGACGGCCGAGAGGGCCGAGAGGATCGTCTGGCCGCCACGATCGCCGTGTGTCTGGCGGCCGCCGACGGCGGAGCAGACGTGCTCCGCGTTCATGACGTCCGGGCCGTGCACGATGCACTCGTGATACGACACGCCGTCCAGGCCGAACATAGAACGTCGTTGGCGGCGCCCGCGGTGTCGGGCGCGATGACGGCCACCGGCTGATGGGCGCGGTTTTCGAATACCTGCGGTTTCTTCAGATCGGCTGGCCCGACGTTGTAGAGATCACGCTGGTCGGATACCTCATCTACCGCATCCTGATCCTGTGGGCCGGCACGCGCGCCTTTCAGATCTTGTTCGGGCTGGTTCTGCTGGTGGCGGTCTACGCCCTATCGGGCGTCCTTCGTTTTGAACTCATCGAATACATCCTCTCGCAGGCCTTCACCTACGGCGCGTTCGCGCTGATCGTCGTTTTTCAGCCCGAGCTCAGGACGGCGCTTGCTCGGTTGGGCCGCAGCCGCGTTCTCAATGTTCTGACCCGGCTCGAGGAGCGGGGCGAAGCGGTGGCGGATGAGATCGCAAAAGCGGTGGAAAAGCTGTCTCGAAGTCGCACTGGGGCGATCATCGCGATCGAGCGCGAGCTGTCGCTCGATGAGTACATCGAGAAGACAGGGACGCCGCTCCGAGCCGATGTTTCCGCAGAGCTGTTGGTCACGTTGTTCACGCCCCGTTCTCCGCTACACGATGGCGCTGTGGTGATCCGGGGTGTCGAGATCGTCGCGGCCGGGGTTCACCTGCCCCTGACGCAGTATCCCCTCGGAGACAAATCGCTCGGGACTCGACACCGGGCGGCACTCGGACTGTCGGAGGAAACCGACGCTCAGGTGATCGTCGTTTCCGAGGAAACGAGCCAGATTTCGATCGCCCGCCGGGGCGTCCTTCGGCGTGGATTGCGGCCGGATCAGCTCCGAGATCGGCTCGCGGCGGTGGCGCACGCGAGCGAAGTGGGGACCGGGGCGCAGGATACGGATAGCGACGTCCTCGAGTCTCCTGAGCCGTCTGAGGACGTGATCGTCACGCGAAGGGCTGCTGAGAAGCCCGAGAAGCCCCTAGAGACGGCCGTCGAGGGCGAGGACGGGGCGCGGCAGCCGGTTTGACGGCCGACGGCGTACCCCCTACAATTTCCAGCTAGCCAGGAGGCTTGTCGGGACCCCCGGCGAGTCACAGGATCGCGGCAACTCTTGCGGGCAGGCGATATGAGCAATCAGTACGAGCTTTTGACCCTCTTCAAAGACGGCGGGTTCATGATGTACCCGCTGATCCTCTGCTCTCTGATCTCGTTTGGCGTCATCATGGCGAAAGCCTGGACGCTCTCGGTCGCGCACCGAGATTCGCAGCGCCTCCTAGCCGAGATCGAAGACCTCGGGGTCGGCGGTCGGCTCGAAGACGCGATCACGGCAGCAGAAGAAACGCGCGGCCCAGTAGCGGCCATTCTTCTTTCGGGTCTGCGCAGGCTTCGCGACCGTCGCGCCGGTGCTAGGACGGATGGCGCCGACATCAAAAAAGCCATCGCCACGACCGGCGTCATCGAGCTCGATTTCCTCGAGCGCGGACTTCCGGTTCTGGGCACGATCGCCAACGTGGCACCTATGCTTGGTTTCCTGGGTACAGTGATTGGGATGATTTTGGCCTTCCAAGCGATCGAGATCGCTGGTCAAGTCGATCCACAGCTGGTGGCGAGCGGAATCAAGGTGGCGCTGATCACGACCGCCGCGGGTCTCACGATCGCGATCCCGGTAAACGTCGCGTACAACTATTTCGTTACGCGCATCGATCGCCTCATCCTCGACATGGAAGAGGGCGCGCAAGAGGTCCTCGGGCTCATTTGGGGCATCGAGGACGCGGGCAAGCTCAAAGAAGCCAGCTGAAACACTAGAAAGAGACGACTACCTCCTCATGGCCCTCATGAATCGCAGGACAAAGGTCTCGGACGAGATTCCGACCGCCTCGCTGGCTGACATCGCGTTTCTCTTGTTGGTCTTCTTCTTGACGACGACCGTGTTCAACGAAGAGAAGGGGCTCCCGATCGTTCTGCCGGAGCAGTCGGAAGAGCAGGATGTTTCTCCGAAGAACCTCATCTTCTTTATCGTCCAACCCGACGGACGCGTGGTGGTTCGTCGAGGCGAGAGCGAGCAAGAGCAAGTTGTCGCCGTCAACCAAGTGGCGACCATTCTCCGCACCGAGCTCGCGGCGAACGACAACTTGATCGCGGCGATCCAGACGCACCCGGATGCCGCCTACCGCCACATGGTCAACGTCCTCGATGAAGTGAAGCTGTCCGGGGCCGAGCGAATCTCGCTGCAAGAGTTGGAGAACTAGATGGCCATCAAAGGCGCTGGTTTTAAGAAGAAGTCCGGATCCGATAGCGAGATCCCGACCTCCTCGCTCGCGGACATCGCGTTTCTTCTTCTCGTCTTCTTCATGGTGACGACCGTGTTCCGCAAGGAGCGCAAGCGGGACATCGAGTGGACCGATGCCGAGGCCACCGAGAAGATCGATGAGAAGCGCAAGAACATCGTCCATATTTGGATCGAGCGTGCCGGTACCGTGTATATCAATGATGTCGTGACGCCATTTGACGACATTTCCGAGGTTATTCGGCCTCTGTACGCGGAGAATCGCGAACTCGTGATCGCGCTTCGTGGCGATCGTGAGGTGCCGTATAGCCAGATCAACACGATCACGGAAGAACTACAGCAGGCCGGTGCGGTGCGCGTCACGTTTGCGACGCGAGTGGAGCAGCGCGCCGTTCGAGCCCGTCGGTAGACCGCAGCACGGCCACAAGGAGAAACCATGGAAGAGAGTTCAGCTTTTCGGCTGACCGCGAACGACCGGTTCAAGCTCAAGAGCACAAACTGGACGCAGATGGGGGTGCTTACCGCGGTCGCGCTGCACTTCGGTTTGTTCGTCTTTGTCCGTCCGTTCGAGGCCGAAGACCTAACGACGATTGCCGAGGAGATGGAGGCGATCACGCTTCCGCCCGAGGTCCGAATTCCGCCGCCGCCCGAGCAGATCGCCCGTCCGGCGACGCCTCGAGTCGCTCAGGTCGAAGTGTCCGAAGACATCACGATCGCTCCGACCACGTTCGACACGAACCCCGTCGAGAACCTTCCGCCGCCGCCAGCGGGTGCAGCTGCGTCCGATCGTCCGTCGTTCATTCCTTACGACACGCCGCCGGTGCTGCGCAACGGTAGTCAGATTCAATCGCTGCTCCAGCGCTACTACCCGAAGAATCTCAAAGACAGCGGGATCGGTGGGCGGATCGAGCTTTGGCTCTACGTGACCGAGGGTGGTACCGTCGAGAAGTACGAGGTGAAGACTTCTTCCGGTAACGCGCAGCTCGACGAAGCAGCGGGTCGCGTCGTGAGCGAGATGCAGTTCACGCCCGCGAAGAACCGCGAAAAGACGACGGCCGTTTGGGTGTCCCAGTTTGTGACGTTCAACGTGGTCTAATCGCCGCACCGTAGTTGACGAGGCACGAAAACGCGCCCGATCTCACCTTGGTGGGGTCGGGCGTGTGTCGTTTGTCGCGGCGGGCCGGGGTCGAGGGGCGCGTCGAAGCGACGGGGGTTTGGGTCCAGCAGTGGATCGCGTTCGTCGTATGCTGACGGGTCGTGTGCCGCCGTCGCCCCTCTCCCTCGCTTCACACCGCGCGGATCGGTAAACTATTCCGTGTGACCAGTGATCGAATCGAGGCCCGCCTGGCGCGGGTAACCGAGCGTTTGGCGCGGGCCGCGCAGCGCGTGGGCCGAAGCCCCGATGAAGTCGAGATTCTGGCGGTCACAAAGGGGCATTCGAAAGACGCGATTGAAGCGGTGGCTGAAGCCGGCCTCGGGGCGATCGGAGAAAACCGAATCCCGGAAGCAGAAGCTAAACGGGCGGAACTCGGCGATACGCCCGATCTGGCTTGGCACTTTATCGGTCGTTTGCAGCGGAACAAGGCGCGACGCGCGCTGCGTTTGTTCGATGTGATCGAGTCGGTGGACAGCGTGAGGCTCGCCGAGGCTTTGAGCCGAATCGTGACCGAGGATGAGCTGCCTCCGATGGAAGTCCTGGTACAGCTGAACCCGGGCGGAGAGGATGCCAAGGCCGGATTCGGAGCCGAAGAGGCGGTGCGTGCCGTAGACGCCATTTGCCGGCTGCCGGGATTAAAGGTGACGGGACTGATGGCAATGGCCCCGTTCACCACGGAGGAGTCGGTCCTGCGGAGCGTGTTTCGTGAAGCGCGCGAGCTACTCGACCGGTGCAAGGAAGAGGTCCCGGCGTTCGAGGGCCGAGTACTCTCGATGGGTATGAGCAACGACTTCGAGATCGCGGTGGAGGAGGGGAGCACC
Organism: Gemmatimonadota bacterium; assembly: GCA_029262175.1. Classification (GTDB taxonomy): domain Bacteria; phylum Gemmatimonadota; class Gemmatimonadetes; order Palauibacterales; family Palauibacteraceae; genus Palauibacter. Next base: position 72,100 of record JAJCZV010000036.1, on the reverse strand, counting down.
CGAGTCCGTCTCGGGACGCTGATATTGGGGGAACGATGATCGATCTGACTCCGCTTGACGTCAGAAAAAAGAAGGAAGATTTCAAGCGCGCCGTCCGGGGATACGACGCGCAACAGGTCGATGCGTTCTTGGACGTCGTCGCCGACCGTTTGGAGACGTTGGTCCGGGAGCATGGATCGCTCGGCGACAAGGTCGGGCACCTCGACGGATCGCTGAAGACCTATCAGGAACGGGAACGCGCGCTCAACGAAGCGCTGCTAGCCGCGCAGGAGCTGCGGGAAGAGGCGCGATCGCAGGCCGAACGCGACGCCTCGGTCCGGCTCCGGGAGGCCGAGACGCACGCCGAAGCGATTCTGCTGGATGCCGATCAGGCGATCCGACACTCGCAACGTCGCCTGGAAGATCTCCGGGCCCGCCGCCGGCAGTTTCTCAAATCCCTCCGGACCATGATGGATCGTTTCGAGGACTATCTGGAACTCGAAGAGACGCGCTTGGAGTCGGAGCCCGAAGATCTCGGAGACCTGCTAGAACGACTACAGACCGATATCGGCGGGGATCCCAGTGCCCGTGCGGCGGCACCGAAAATCTCGCCCGACGTGGCGGCGACCGAACCGGCCCGAAACGGGGACGCGAACAACGGCACGGATCAGCCTGCGGACGCCGCGGCGGAGGTCGCCTCTTCTGAAGCGTCCAGGATTGCCCCGATAGAAACTGCGCCCCCCGAGCCGGGCGGAGCCGACGCTCCGTCCAACTGACTTCGTAGTTTTCCCAACACCACCCTCACGGAGCACGACGATGGCCTACCGGCCAATCCCTGACTCTGTAGCTGCAATCGAAGAAGACGTTCTGCGCGCGTGGGACGAGGAGGACACCTTCTCGCTCAGCCTCGCGGCGCGCGACGACGCCGAAGACTTCGTGTTTATCGAGGGCCCCCCGACCGCCAATGCCAGGCCGGGCGTGCACCACATCCTGGCGCGGACCATCAAGGACGTGATCGCACGATATCGCACGATGGCGGGCTTCCGAGTTCCACGGAAGGCGGGGTGGGACACGCAGGGCCTGCCCGTCGAACTGGAGGCGGAGAAGCAGCTGGGCATCTCCGGAAAGCCCGAGATCGAGCGTCTCGGGATCCAGAAATTCAACGACGTTTGTCGTCAAAACGTCTTCAAGTATCAAGACGAGTGGGAGAAGCTGTCTCGCCGCATCGGGTATTGGCTCGACTACGATAACCCCTACGTCACCTACGCCGCCGACTTTATCGAGTCGGGGTGGTGGGCCTTGGCGGAGATCGAGAAAAAGGGGCTGCTCTACCGCGGGTATCGGGTCGTGCCATACTGCCCGAGATGCGGGACGGGTCTGTCGAGCCACGAAGTCGCGCAGGGATACAAGGACGTCAACGAACCATCCGTATTCATCAAGTTCCACCTCATCGACGACGCGGACGACGCTCGAATCTTGAGCTGGACCACCACGCCCTGGACGTTGCCCGGCAATCTCGGTCTCGCCGTCAGCGAGGACATCGTCTATGTACGGGTCCGGATCTTGGAAGCGTCAAAGCACGAGAAGAAGCCGGCGCCGCAGGGTCCCGGGGGAGCGCGGCCGGGTGAGGTGTTGATCCTCGCGAAGGACCGAGTCGAGGCGGTGATCAAACACTCCTACGAGATCATCGACGAGATGCCCGGTTCGGAGCTGGTGGGTCGTCGCTACGAGGCGCCGTTCCCCGCCGCGATCGACGCGGAAGGGTTCGACGCGGCGTGGACCGTGTTGGCGGCCGACTTTGTCACGGCCGAGGACGGGACAGGCGTCGTCCACACTGCGGTGATGTATGGCGAGGACGATTTCAGGCTGGGCACCGCGGTCGGGTTGCCGATGCAACACACCGTCGGCGAAGACGGCCGATTCCTCGAATCGGTGCCGGGCGGCCTCGCCGGCATGCACGTCAAGGACAAGGAGACCGAACGCGCGATCCGAGAATGGCTCGTCGAAAACGACGTCCTCTACTTCCGCGAGATGTACAAACACAGTTACCCACACTGTTGGAGGTGCGATAGCGCACTCCTCTACATGGCGCGCGATTCGTGGTACATCCGCACGACCGCCGTGAAGGATCGCATGTTGGCCCACAACGCCTCCATCGACTGGCACCCACCCGAAACGGGTACGGGGCGGATGGGCGAATGGTTGTCGAACAATGTCGACTGGGCGCTTTCCCGAGAACGATACTGGGGCACACCGCTTCCGATCTGGGTCTGTTCGAACGAGTCGGAGCACCGCGTGGTCGTGGGTTCCTACGAGGAGCTCGCCGAGCGGGCCGGACCCCTTCCAGCGGACTTTGACCCGCACCGGCCCGGCATCGATGCCCTCGGGTGGGCGTGTGAGGAGGACGGGTGTGGCGGTCGTATGGACCGAGTGCCGGAGGTGGCCGACGCGTGGTTCGATTCCGGCTCGGTGCCGTTCGCGCAGTGGCACTACCCGTTCGAGAACGATGACGTGTTCGAGCGCCAGTTCCCAGCGGACTACATCGCCGAAGGCGTCGACCAAACCCGCGGCTGGTTCTATTCGTTGTTGGCGCTCTCCACCATCCTGTTTGACAAAGCGCCGTTTCGCGCGGTTGTGGTCAACGACCAAGTGCTCGACGCCACCGGTCGCAAGATGTCGAAGACCCGTGGAAATGCGGTCGACCCGTGGGAGGCGATCGAGGCATACGGCGCCGACGTCACGCGCTTCTATTTCATGTCCGGGTCGAACCCGTGGGTTCCAAAACGATGGGATCCGGCGGCGTTGCGCGAGACCGATCGAAAGCTGTTCGCAACGTTGCGGCACACGTATCGGTTTTTCGCGCTCTACGCGGGGGAGGAATCATGGTCGCACACGACCGAGGCCTCGTCGGTACGTGAGCGCCATGACCTGGATCGGTGGATTCTCGCCCGGCTGGACGCCGTCATCGACGAGGTGGGCGCAGCCTACGACGGGTTCGATCTCACGACGGCAGCTCGACGAATTCAAGAATTTGCGGTCGACGACTTGTCGAACTGGTACGTTCGACGCAGCCGGGATCGATTCTGGGCCACGCGCCCGGATGGCAAGCCGAGCGAGACGCAGGACGCGTTCGCGACCCTGCACGAGTGCCTCGTCGTTACCGCTCGATTGTTGGCGCCACTGGCGCCGTTTCTTTCAGACTGGCTGCACCGGGCGCTCACCGATGGGGCTTCCGTGCACCTGGCAGATTTTCCGACTTCGACGGATCGGTCGGAGCCGGAACTGGTGCAGGCCATGAACGATGTCCGGCAGCTCGCCGGCCTCGGGCGAGCGGCCCGCGAGGAAGCCGGCGTTCGCACGCGGCAGCCACTGGCGGCCCTCCACGCGGTGGTCCCAGAGGGGCGCGGGCTTTCGCCGCGGATGGCGGCCCTTTTGGCCGACGAGCTCAACGTAAAAGAGGTTGTGCTGCTTCGGGAGTCGGGCAATCTTGTAGGGCTGTCCGCCAAGGCTCAATTCGGTACGCTCGGGCCCAAGCACGGGGCTCGAACACCAATCGTCGCCAAGGCGCTGAACGCGTTGCCCAGCAAGATCTTGGAGCGCCTGCGGGCGGGTGAGACCGTGGCTGTCGAGGTCGAAGGCGTGGAGATCCAGGTCGAGCCGGGGGACGTCACCATCGTCGAGGAGACGCAGACCGATCTCGCGATGGCAAGCGGCGGCGGGTTCGTGGCCGCCCTGGATACGGAACTCACGGAGCTTCTCCGTCAGGAGGGGACGGCGAGAGAGATCGTAAACCGTGTGCAGCGTCTGCGCCGCGATGCAGGGCTCGAAGTCTCGGATCGGATCAGACTCGGGGTAGCGGGGTCAAAGGTCGTCGAACGTGCCGTGTCGGAACACACGGGGTATATCGCCGGGGAGACGCTGGCCGACGTAGTGTTGGTCGGCGAAGGCGAGGCCGTCGGGCTCGACATGACCGAGGTCGAGATCGATGAATTCTCGGTGACCATTGGCGTCGAGCGCATCGAGCGTTGACAAAAAGCTTCGGCGGCGGTCCGACACGACCGTCGCTGCCATACGGGGGGAGATGAACAAGAAGCAGCGGGAACACCTTGAGAAGCGACTGATTGGAGAGCGCACGCGCGTTACGAAGGAACTCGGCCAGTTCGACGAGTCCTTTGCGAACGACAAGGGCACCGATGGGGAGCTGTCCGCCTATAGTTTCCACATGGCGGACCAAGGGACGGACGCAATGGAGCGCGAGAAGGCCTTTCTCTTTGCCAGCAAAGAGGGTCGGCTGCTTTACCACATAGATGAGGCGCTCCGGCGGCTCTACCGAACGCCAAAACAGTTCGGCAAGTGCGAGTCTTGTCAGTCGGCCATCAGTCTCGAGCGGCTCGATGCGCTCCCACACGCTAGGCTTTGCATTACCTGCAAGCAGGAAGAGGAAACTGGTGCAGCAAGCTGACGGATCGGTAAAGAACGAGGGCGCGATGCGCACGCGCGTCGCCCTCACGGCCATCCCCATCGCGGTGGTGGTCACCCTGGACGTCATCACCAAGGCGTGGGTCGTCCGAACGTTTGATCTCTACGAGCAGACGCCCGTGTGGGGTGAGTTTTTTCGATTTACGTATACGCACAACCGCGGCGCGGCGTTTGGGCTCGATATCGGCGAGCACTCCAGAATCTTCTTCTTGATCCTCTCGTTGATTGCCTTGGGCGTTCTCATCGCGATCTATCGTTCGACGCCCTCGTGGGATCGGCTGCGAATCTTCGCGCTCTCGCTGGTAGCCGGCGGCGCTCTCGGGAATATCTGGGATCGGATCCGGCTCGAGCGTGGCGTCATCGACTTTCTCGACTTCGGTCTCGGCACGCACCGCTTTCCAGTGTTCAATATCGCGGATACGGCCGTGACGATCGGGGCGACCCTCCTCTTGATCTCCTTCTGGATCGAGGGGCGACAGCAGGCGCCCGACGCGGTAGAGGCGACGGCGGACGCCTGACGGATTCCGCCGCCATCGGCTCCGAGCAGCGTCACGTCATCGAGGTCGAGGAGCCGACGACTGAACGGCTTGACCGGTTTCTTTCCGAACATCTGTCGCTGAGTCGAACCCGCGTCGCTCATTTGATCGGCGAGGGGCACGTGCTGGTGAACGACGTCGTGCCTCAAAAGCGCTACAGCCCACGAGTCGGCGACCGAATCGAAGTGATGGTGCCGGCCCCGCCGAAGGTGACGCTCGAGGCCGAGGACATCCCCCTCGTCATCCGTCACGAGGACGAGCACCTGGCGGTGATCGAAAAGCCTTATGGCCTAGTGGTTCATCCGGCGCCCGGTCACGCGTCGGGGACGCTGGTCAATGCGCTCTTGTTTCATTTGGATCGCCTGTCGTCGATCGGAAGTGACACGAGGCCAGGGATCGTGCATCGGCTGGACATGGACACCAGCGGCCTCATGCTGGTTGCGAAGAGCGACGAAGCGCACCGGCAACTGGCGCAGGCGCTCGCTCGGCGCGAGATCCGACGCGGTTACGTGACCGCGGCGTGGGGACATCTCGATGAAGAGCGGTTTACGGTCGACCGTCCGATCGGGCGCGACCCGCACCACCGAAAGCGGATGGCGGTCCGAGACGATGGCCGCCGGGCCGTGACGCATTTCAAACGTCTCGAGCGTTGGAACTCGGCGGACCTCCTCGCGATTCGTCTACAGACCGGCCGCACGCACCAAGTCCGCGTTCACCTGCTCTCGCTTGGGCACCCCATCGTCGGCGACCCGTTGTACGCCCCCGGCTGGGAGCGCGGTTTCGGCGGTTCGGGCGGCCGTTGGGCGGAAGAACTCGGTCGCCGCGCCGGACGTCTGTTCCTCCACGCGGCCTACCTGGCGTTCGAGCATCCCATCACCGGCGAGAAATTGTCCTATTCGTGTGAGCTCCCGGAGCCCCTCTTATCCGCCGTCGAATGGGCTCGCGCGACCTCCTGAGGGCTCCCCTCGCGCTGTCGGTTGTGCTCGCGCTGTCTCTTACGAGTTTCGTCGACCCAGGTCTCGCGCAAACGACTGGTGCCTCCGCATGCCCGCGTCTCGGCGCCGTCGACGTAGATGAGCGGTCCGAATATCTGTGGTTGGCGGAAGCCGATCTGGTGCCGGCTGCGCGTCTATTGGGGCGGCAGGCGTCGACGTTTCGGCCGTTTCCCGGTCTTCCGACAGAGGTCGATCGGACGCAAACGCAGATACGGATCGTCCTCGTCCGGGACTTGAGCTGTCTGTCGTCGCTCGGCGTGGAGTCGCCCGACGTCGATTGGGTCGCGGGCGTGGCGCACTTCGACCAACAACTCGTCGGGCTCCGCGTCGAACACGCGGGCGCGGCGATCCCGGAGCTGTCGACCGTGCTCCGGCATGAGCTGGCCCACCACGCGCTGGCTCGCGCCTCGGAAGGAAGAGCTCCACGCTGGCTCCAGGAGGGATACGCTCAACTGGCGACCGGGAGTTGGAATTGGGACGAAGCGTGGCGTCTTCGTTGGTTTTTCATGCGGGGAAGCGGAGAGACTCTCGAGCGACTCGCCCTGCGGTTTCCTCGCGATCCTGCGGGCGCGCAGCTGGCCTACCAGCTCTCCTATACGGCGGTGCAAGAGCTTTGGGAGCTGTCGGGAGAGCGCGGCTTCGCGGCCTTCATCCGAGCGCTCGCCGCGGGCGGAACGACAGACGACGCGTTCCGGAGCGTCTTCGGGATGACCGAGGGTCAGTTCGCGGATCGGTGGCAGGAGACGGTCAAGAGCCGCTATGGATTCCTCTACACCCTCTCGCGCACGGCGCTCCTCTGGACGGGAATCACGTTCCTCTTGCTGTGGGCAGGTCTTCGCAGACGGAAGATCAAGCGAGAGCGGATGGCGAAGCTGGTCGAAGACGATCGACGAGAGGCCGCGATCGCGGCCGCGCTCGGTCTCGACGTTGACGGCGACATCGGTCCCGTCTAAGGTGCGCGCATGAGCGAGAAGAAAACGCGCCCCCCGCGGCAGAAAAAGAGCCAACCCAAAGCTGAGCCGAAGGTGAGCGGTCTAGCCTTCGGTCCCGTCAACTACGCGGTCTTCGCCGCAGGTCTGGCATCGATCGTTGGCGGGTACGTCCTGCTCGACCAGGGCTCGGTGACGGCAGCCCCGGTTCTTCTCATCCTCGGCTATGCCGTGTTGCTCCCGGCCGGTCTCGTACTCGGGTGGCGCCGCCTCGGCTGAAGGTCGAGCCTCCGTTTGGATCCCGCTACAGTCAGTAGTTCGGCGGAGGAGCCGCCAGCTGGCTCGGCTTGGCAGGTGCGGCTAGCGATGTGGCCAACCGGTCGACATCGTGCTTCGTCAGAACTGCTACGGGCGAATAGCTCAGCCTGGTTCAGAGCGCCTGCCTTACACGCAGGATGTCGGGGGTTCGAATCCCTCTTCGCCCATACGCCGCCGGTCCTACCGAAACGCGAACAGCGCCAACATGTACGCCGCGTAGCCCGTGACCAACATCGCGCCCGCGACGCGCCCGATCGGTTTTCGAGCCCAAACGAAGAAGGTCAAGATCAGTGAAGCTGCGATCATGACCGGCAGGTCGAGCGCCAAGACACTGCGAGACACTTCGATGGGGGACGGGCTGATAAAGAGCGATAAGCCCATGATTCCGACGATGTTGAGGATGTTGCTCCCGACGATGGTCCCCACGGCCAGCTCGGTCCGCCTCTGAAGGGCCGCGATCACCGCGGTGGCAAGCTCGGGGAGGGAAGTACTGAAGGCGATGAGCGTCAGTCCGACGACGGTCTCTGTGACCCCGAGTTGAGCGGCAATCCCGACGGCGGAGTCGACGACGAGTTTGGCTCCCACGGGGAGCCCGATCACACCCAGCGTTAGAAACAACCCGATCATGGCCCCGTGGCTGGGCAGCCCGAGTACCCACTCCAAGGGGGTCGTGTCGTCGTGCGACTGATAGTCCTTTAGCGCGACGCGCGCGGTGAATCCCCATACCATGAAGAGGCCGGCCAACAGGATGGCCCCACCGGCTCGGGTCAGCCCCGTCGTCCACGCCATCAACACGAAGACGAAGCTGACCCCGATCATGGAGAGACTGTCGCGCCGGAGAGCCAAACGGTCGACCACGAGTGGAAACACGAGCGCTGCGGCGCCCCCAACGAGAAGAACGTTGGCGATATTACTACCGATCACGTTCCCGAGGACGATCTCTTGGTGGCTCGTGATCGTCGCTTGCACGGCCACGACGAGCTCCGGGATCGACGTTCCAAAGGCCACCACCGTCGCCGCTACCAAAGTCTGGGAGACGTGCGCCCGGCGTGCGAGGGCGACCGCCCCGCGGACGAGCAGGTCGCCAGCCATCAGGAGGTAGACGAATCCGGCGACCAGGTGCAGGTAGTTCAGGAGCGGGCCCGCAGCTCTTTGAGCTCGGTTACGTCACGCGCGATCGCATACAGAAGACCCGTTTCTGGTTCGGGGTGGGATGTCCATAGCAGGTGTTTGAACGACCCGTCGGCGCAGCGATATCGGTTCTCGAACGAGATCGTGGGGATGCCCTCGGCCAGCTTCTCGATCTCTCGACTCGTCTTCTCGACATCTTCGGGGTGGATGAAATCGAAGAACTGTCGACTCAACAGTTCTTCCTCCTGCCAGCCCAAGGTCCGTTCGAAGGCCGGATTGACTCGCTTGAAGTAGCCGTCGGTGCCCGCGATACAAAGCATGTCGCGCGAGGCGTCGAAGAACTTCTGGTACTCGTGTAGCTGCGTCACCCGTTGTTCGAGTTCTTCGGTCATCTGATTGAAGGTCCTCGCGAAAAGGCCGATCTCATCCTCGCGGGCCTCGGACGCTCTGGCGTGCAACTCCCCGCCTCGAATACGGTCGGCGACCTCGGCCAGTTCATGAATCGGTTTCGCGAACCGAAATCCGAGGAGTACCCCAAGGAGGATGGCGAAAGCCCCGAGTGAGACTCCCAGCTTCGTGAGGTCCTGACGGAACTGAAGGATCGGCGCTCGCTGTTCCTCGGCGTCGAACTTGACCACCAGTCCCCACTGCGTGTCCGGCAAGTAACGGGTCGCGACCCACACGGGCTCACCCCGATAGTCGATCATGCCTTCGCGGTACTGACCCTCCTCGCCCCCCAGCGCCAAGCCCGCGGGGTCGGCCGGACCGACGGGTTGCACCGGCTCCGAGCCGTCTGCGGAGCGATGACGAACGGGGTGGAGGATGCGAGCGGCCCCAGATTCGTCGCGTCCCACGATCAGCGTCTCCCCGCTTTCGCCTAGTGCGGCAGTGTCGCTCGTGACCGCGACGACCTCGGGTGCGCGCAGCTCCACCAGGAGAAAGCCGAGTAGCTCATCGTCGAGCGATAGGCGAGCCGCGAACGAAACATGGGGCTCGCCGCGCGCCGAAAACGTAGTCCCCACGAACGCCACGCGATCGTCGGGATCTGGGAGAACAGAGAGATCGGGAGGAGAATGCGCAGTCGTCGGATCGCGCTCTACGACCGCGACGGATCGTCCCTGGGAGTCGTAAACCACGAGCGATACGATCGACCCGACCGGGCGGAGCGCGTCCGAGAGAATCCCTCGGATCCGCGTCAAAGAAGTAGGGCGCCCCGTCGCCTGGTAGTCTCGAAGACTCATCCTGAGCTGGGTGCGACTCGCGATCAGGCTCACGCGGTCCTGCCAGCCCGAGATCAGCACCTCGAGCGTCTCTTTCTTTGCGTCCGCTAGTCCATCGAGTTGCTCTACGGTCTCTGCGGTGAGAAGGCGCCGGGCGTCCCTGTATGTCATGGCGCCCAGCGCGAGCATGCTTCCCAACGCGACCGAAACCAAGGCGAAGACCAACTTGGTTCGCATGTCCATGAGTAGAGCGTACACCTCGGGCCCCCAAAATTCGAGCCCGTCGCCCCGCCTGGGGTACTTTCGGGTGAATCCGTTGGCGGGTCGCGGGGCGATACCCGATCAGTCAGGGGTGTCGTTCGGGTAATCGTACACGTCTTGGCTCAGCGCCTGGTAGCCGAAGAACCAAAGCGAAAGCAGCCCCAGCGTCAGACCGACGACGACGCCCGCGTCCACGATGCCGCGCCATGGCTGCGGCACGCCGAACCGCACGACGAGAACGATGGCCAGAATTCCGAGCACGAGGACGGTCGATCGGATCTTTCGGGCCCTCGTCGCGTGCATGAAGCCGAGGCAGAAAATCGGGGCGAACAGGACGTGCAGGCCTTTCGGGTGCGCACGAAGATACCGGGCGCGCGCCGCTACTCTCGGAGAGTAGGCCAGATAGAATCCGCGATACCCTTCGGACCAAGCCATGAAACCGACCCAAGCGGCGGTCGCGATCCAATGCGTGGCTCCCAGCTCGAAGGACAACGCCTCCAACGCGATCTTCCCCACGCGGACGATCGCTGCGCCGAGGAGAGCCGAAGCCCCGCCGAGCCCCCACAGGGCCGCGAACCAGCCAAGGAGGGGAGGCCTCTTGTCGGACCGATCGATCATGGACAACGACTCAGGGCTGGTCTCCTTTGACTCCGGTACGCCAGGTCGGGCCGACACTCTAGATTCCCAGGGTTCGAACGGCCACCGACCCACGGAGAGAAACGCAGAGCCATGCGGAACCAGCCGATGACGTCCCAACGCCTGACCACCGCCGAGTGGCAGGCGCTCGACCGCGCGCACCACACGCATCCCTTCGTCGATCCGGCGACGCTCGACGAGAAGGGCACCCGCGTCATTGTCGGCGCCGACGGCTGCCACCTCATCGACTCCGATGGCCGGCGGATCCTCGACGGGATGGCGGGTCTGTGGTGCGTGAACCTGGGGTATGGTCGCCACGAGCTGGCCCAAGCCGCGTACGACCAGATGATCGAGCTGCCGTACTACAACACCTTCTTTCGGTCCGCGACGCCGCCCACGATCGAGTTGGCCAGCATCCTCTCGGAGCTCGCGCCGGGCACGCTGGGCCACGCGTTCTTCTCCTCCTCTGGATCGGAAGCGAACGACACCGTCGTCCGACTGGTGCGACGATACTGGGATCTGCGTGGGGCGCCGGCGAAGACGACGTTTATCAGTCGGACTTATGCGTACCACGGGAGCACCATGGCGGCGGCAAGCCTGGGCGGGTTCGCGGCCATGCACGCGGTTGGCGGTCTACCGCTCCCTGGCTTCGAGCACGTGATGCCACCGTATTGGTTCGCGATGGGAGAAGACGACGAAACACCGGAGGAAACCGGGGCTCGTGCCGCGCGCACGCTGGAAGAGAAAATCGTCGCGCTCGGACCCGAGAACGTCGCCGCGTTTATCGGCGAGCCCGTCATGGGTGCCGGCGGCGTGATCGTGCCGCCAGAGAACTATTGGCCCGAGGTGCAACGAATCTGCCGCGATCACGACGTACTTCTGGTGTGCGATGAGGTGATCACGGGCTTTGGACGGACGGGCGAATGGTTCGGCGCGCAAACCTTCGAACTCCATCCGGATCTGATGACGATCGCCAAGGGGTTGAGCTCGGGATACGCGCCGATCTCCGCGGTGTTGATGACCGACGAGTTCTTCGAGACGCTGTCCGGTGGTGGGGTGATACCGCATGGGTACACGTACTCGGGCCACCCGGTCTCCGCGGCGGTCGCGATCGAGAATCTTCGCCTGATAAAGGAAGAGGGGCTTGTGGAACGCGTCCGCACGCAGACGGGGCCGTATTTTCAAACGCGCTTGCGCGCCGAGCTATCCGATCACCCGCTGGTCGGAGAAGTGCGAGGGATCGGCCTGATCGGCGCCGTCGAGCTTGCCCAGGACAAAGCCTCGCGAACCCCGTTCGAGCCGGTGGGACGGGTCGCCGCGCTCTGCCACGAGCACTGCTACGAGGAAGGGGTCATCCTCCGGGCGATGAGGGACGTACTGTGTGCCAGTCCCCCTCTGACCATCGATCGTGAGGAGATCGATCACCTGGTCGCCGCGACTCGCCGGGCCCTGGATCGGACTGCCGAGGAACTCGGGTTGCCCTAGGAGGCTACGGAAGAACCCCAGCGGGTCGCGTGCGAAGCGAATCCCAGCGTGCACGGGGCTCGTAGGGAGATCGTAGCTGAGGTGCGATCACGGGGCTGTACCGATGGCGGAGGTTCCAACCATCCGGGCCGGCTCGGAGTCACACCTTAGAAGAACTGGTCCCGTCCCAACCGAACACCGGAGGTGTGTCGTGCTGCAATGGATTCGCACTCGTTCCCGTCGAGACCTGGTTTTGGCTGTCTTGGTGGCGGGAGGATTCTTCTTCGGGGTCACCGCCTTTCTTACTCGCGGGGTTCATATGACCGAGAGGGGAGCCCGCTACCACGCGGACTTCGAGACCTCCGGCGGGGCCACGGCCGATCAGGAATTCGACGTGGGAGCCGACGGCAGTCTCGATATCCAAGTGGGTGACGCCGACGTGTCCGTCTCTAGCCGTTCGGGCGAGGCGCGCGTGATCTTCCGCGTCGATGGCGACGAGGTTTCGTCTGCGGCAGCCATTGAGGACTTCGGGTTCGAGATCGAGACCAGAAATGGCGAACTTCGCATTCGGAGCGAGGAGCACCAGGGGCGTGGATGGGACGATCGCGGACACGACGACGTGAGTATCGAGGTCACCGTCCCCGAGGACTTCGATATTAGGGTGCAGACCGGCGACGGCGACATCGCGGTCGAGTCCTTCGCCGGTGAAGTCCGGCTTCAAACTGGAGACGGAGACATCGCGATCGAAGGCGCTCGAGGAGACGTGCTCCATCTCCACACGGGCGACGGCGACGTGGCTGTCGGCGAGGTAGAGAGTCGGGACGTAAAGATCCAGACCGGTGATGGAGACGTATCGGTTCATGAGTTGCAAGCGGTCGACGTGCAGGTGCAGACGGGCGACGGCGACATGAACTTGCGAGGCGTGTCCGGCGCCCTCGTGGCTTCGACGGGCGACGGAGACATCAGAGTCGAGATCCGGCAGTTCGGTGGTGTGCGGATTCGAAGCGGCGATGGCGACGTGACGGTGCTTGCACCAGCCGGGATTGCTGCTGACGTCACGCTTCGCGGAAGCGAGTTCGACGTAGCCGAGGCGTTCGGCCTGTCCATCAACGGGATGGAGTCTCGACGCGTCGAGGGCAGCCTGAACGGCGGCGGACCGGAGCTGTCGATTCGGGTTGGTGACGGCACGATTCGGCTGATCGAGCGCTAGTCCTGACGGTTGGGGCCTCGAGACCAAGTCTCGGGGCCCGCACTCGGCCGCTAAAAGAGGCGGATCACGCGTCGCAGCGCCAAGAGTCCGATGGCGACCACACCCACGATGGCCGCATTCTCCAACGGGTGCTTCTTACGAGCGCTTCGTCCCTCCTTCGACGTCGATGGGCGAGCGCTCGACGTTTTGTCGGTAGGGTTGGCGTCCGACGCCTGGGCGGACGCGGGTTCGTGCGACGAGCAATAAGACGAACTGCTCCCGGCCTGTCGGCGGCAGTGGTTGCCTGATTTCGTCGTTCCTTCACATCGAGCCATCTCTGGCCTCCTCTCGGTAGTTCTCAGATCCTCGTACGGGTTTGGCCGCTACGAGGATTCTCTCCAGGGAATCTCGCGCTTGCTCCCGTGCCCCTGTCCCGATCTCATATGGCTATGAAAAGATCTACTTCCGGGGCGCGGGCCTCCGTGCTCCTTGCTGCAACGCTCGCCGCCGGGTGCTTGGTGACCAAGACCGGGGGCGCGCCGGGCGAACCCGAGCTGGATCCTGACGACTACGCCCACCAAGTCGCCTACCACATCTCCTGTAGCGTCAGCGACGAGTGTCGGGTGACGTATATCGACCATGAAGGCGTGCTCCGAGCCAAAGATGTAACTGGGGAGTGGGACTTCGCTTCAGGGGCCAATGCGGGCACGCGACTCTGGGTGCGTGCCGGTGCGGGCGGGTGCCCACCGCGACCCGTACGTGTGGAGATCCATATGGATGGGGCGATCGTTGCGGAACACCTGGAGCGCCCAGCCGGTGGGTCGAGGTGCTCATGGATTCTCGCTGAGACCGAGTTCACGGTCCCCTGACTCCGCCATGAAGACGTTCTCGAATCTCATCCTCAAGCTGACGGGGTGGCGGATCGTGGGGGAGCTCCCGGGCCCGAAATCGATTCTTATCGGTGCGCCGCACACGTCGAACTGGGACTTGCCGGTCGCGCTCCTCACGTTCTGGAATTTGTCGTTTTCGGCCCACTGGATCGGAAAGCACACGATCTTCAAGCCGCCTTTAGGCGGGTTGATGCGCAAACTCGGAGGGATTCCCATCGACCGGGGGACGACAAAGGACTTCGTCCCTGAAGTCGTGAGTTGGTTTGAGCGTGAGTCCGAGCTGACCATCGTGATTGCTCCGGAGGGAACCCGGAGCCGGACCGAGTATTGGCGAAGCGGCTTCTACTGGATCGCGCATGGGGCGGGCATCCCGATCGGGCTGGGATTCGTCGACTACCCGAGTCGCACGGCAGGCATCGGGATTTCAATCATGCCGACCGGCGACATTGCAGCCGATATGGAGAAGATCCGGGACTTCTACGCGGACAAAATCGGGAGACACCCCGAGAACGCTTCTACGGTCGACGTGCGACCAGCCTAGAGTTCCGCTTCCAGAAGGCGATCCACAAGGCTGCGGTACCCCTTCATGGCCATCCGAAGATCTTCGGTGTCCGTGGGCTCGTGACCCCTGTCCCACTGTCGAACCAATTGGTCACGCTCTCGCGTGAAGCGTTCGGTCAGGCGCACGAGCACGAGATCGACAAGGTTGTCAGCCTGTTCGCACGCCCGCGTTGGATCGTCGATAAAGCTGGCCTGCAAGTCAGCCCAACGAGCGCGAAACTCCGCGACATCGTTCGTCGACATCACATCCGAGTCGGTCGATGGTGCTTGGTCGATCGCATCATTGATCGAGCCGCCGCCCATGGCCTCGACATCGTCAAGAAAATCCAAGTCTACGTCGAGGGCGGTCTCGTCCGCGCCCATATCCAGATCGCTCGTTTCCGAGAGTCCGAACCCATCGCCTTTCGCCCGATCACGCATCGCTCACTCACCCTGCAAAGTGTTTTTGCGCTTTGCCATTGTCCCGCACTGGGGTGGCAAGCGTATGAGACACGCATGGGGACGCCGTGACGGGCTGACGGACGGAAGAAACGGGCACCGGAGCCACGTCTCCGCGGGTCCACCCGATCACCCGACCGGCATCTCCGGGTGAAAGGGAAAGCAAGGTGGAGGCCAGGCTTAGCGGACTCTCCTACAGGCCAGCCGAAGTCTCCTCAATCAGGTGAGCGACCACGGCTTTCAAGTCTCCCGTTTCCTCGAAGACCGCAAGCTGACGCGCGGAGCTAGAGCCCTCCTCCAGCATCGTAAGGGCGTACTCGACCTCGGTACGCGTTCCTAACTCATCAACGACGTCGTCGCAGAACCATTCGATGATCTCGGCAATGAGCTGCTTCGCAGGGTGTTCGGTTTGCTTTCCGAAGTCGATCATATTTCCGGTCAGGCCGTACCGAGCCGCCCGCCATTTGTTCTCGGCCATCAGGACTTCCGGATAGAGCCGGAAGGTGAGATTGTCGCGCCGAAGTTTCCACAACTTGGCAACGATGGCCTGGAAGATGGCCGCGATACAAATCACCTCGTCCACACGCGTGCACATGTCGCACACCCGAAACTCGAGCGTCGGGTAGGTGTGATTCGGTCGTACGTCCCACCAGATCTTGCTCGAGTCTTGGATGGTGTTCGATTTCACCATCGTCTCGATGAAGTATTCATACTCGCCCCAAGTTCTAAAACTCATGGGGATTCCGGTTCGAGGGAAGTTCCGCCAATTGATGGTGCGGTACGAATGGAGTCCCGTCTTCCGGCCTTCCCAAAACGGCGAGCTCGTCGAGAGCGCGAGGACGTGGGGCAGGAAGTAGCGAGACACATTCATCGCATCGATGAGGAACTCGCGGTCCTCGATCCCAATGTGTACATGTGTCCCGAAGATCAGATTGCGATCGGCGACCGTCTGCAAGTCTTCGCGCAATCCGATGTACCGTTCGAGCGGCGTGATCTCTTGGTCCGTCCAGACCGAAAACGGGTGCGTGCCGGCCGCAACGATTTCCAGCCCCTTCTTCTGAACCGTCGAGCTCACGAGCCGCCGCATGCGCAATACTTCTTCGCGTCCATCCTGAACGGTCTCGCAGACGCGGCTCGCGGTCTCGACGCAGGCTTGGTGCAGCTCCGGCTGAATCTCCGCTCGCGCATCGGAGTCGCTGTCGAGAATCTCGGTGATGAAGGAGGTCAATTCACCTGTCTTGGGGTCGACGACCTGGTACTCTTCCTCGATGCCTAATGTGAGCGAAGGCGCTTTCATGAGTCCTCGAAGGTGGCAGTGGTGGGATCGCGACCGTGGTAGGCCGCGAAAAAGCTAACGCAAAGAGTCCGGAATCCGACAGCCTTTCCCGCCCCTGTGCGGCGGCCTCGGCGGCGCCCCCGTGGCCTGGACCTTTCGAGCGACCTTGGCTCCCACCTAGATTGCCGCCGCGCACCCCCGGGAATCACAAAGTTACGGAGGCTTCATGGTCGAGTGGCTCATACCGATTAGCGTCTATTGGGTGATGGCGGCTGTTTTCTTCGGTGGCATGTATGACGCCGACAACGGGTCCGGTGTGCAACAGATGCTGGGACTCCTCCTCACGTTCGCGGTCTTCCTCCTGTCGTTCTGGGTTCTACGGTTGGCGTTGGGCGGATTCATGGGACCGCTTGGGCGGATTATTCTCCCCACCGTCATCCCAGCCATGTTGACGGGTCGTCTTGGCCAGATCGTGTTCAAACTGGTGGGCGTCAACATGAAGCGGGTCATCTTCGGGGCCGACGCTCACTAAGGAATCTGCAGGTCCGTCGGGGCGAGCGCCCCTTACCGAACGGGCCCTGGATCCAACCACCACCCCCCTAAAACCCCCGCCAAATGGGGCTGGGGGCCAGAACAGCCGTTCGACCACCCACCGACCTGCAACCATACCGATCTCCCCTCCTGTCTCCGTAAGATCATGTTTCGCAACGGGTTAGCGGGATCACTGCGCGTCGAACGGGAGATCCAAATCCCGGAACCCCGCGTGGTTGTTGAAGAAACGGCGGTTTCGGGGCTTGCTTTCGGCCACGGGGCTTCTGATAATTCCGATGCTCGCACGGTGTGGGTCTAACATTGAACGGGAGGATCAAGAGATGACCAAGGACGAATTCGCGGCGAAGCTCGCTGGGAAGAGCGACCTGAGCAAAGCCAAAGCACGCGACGTGATCGACTGCATTTTCTCGACGGACCCCGGACACGGGATCATCGCGATCGAGCTCGACGCTGGCCGCGACTTCACGGTCACGGGCTTCGGGACGTGGGGCACGAGAAACCGCAAAGCTCGCAAGGGTCGGAACCCTCAAACGGGCGAAGCGATCCAGATTCCGGCCATGACGGTCCCGACCTTCAAGGCGGGTAAAGGCCTCAAGGACCGCGTTCGCGTCTAGTCAGAACCCAAGAACCGAGGAGCGGCGGCGTCTTCGTGCGAGCTGCCGTTTCGCCCTGCGCTTGGGACTGGAGACAGCCGGTCCCATAGTCGCCGCTCCATCGGTTCTTCCAGGCTCCACCATCCGGCTGGAGCCCTTGCCCCCAAATCTAGAGATGTAGGATGCGCGGCAGGTCTCGTAACGCGTCGAGGCTGTGGCCCGAATGGAAGTGGTCGACGAACGGCAAGGCGGCTCGCATGCCCCGCGCCTCGGGTGCATAACGTGAACTCTCGAGCAGCGGGTTGAGCCACAGAATCTTCCGGGAGCGTCGCTTAATCCGGCCCATCGCGCGTTCGAGCGGCTCGACCTCCCCTTGGTCGAGTCCGTCGGAGAGGATGAGGACGAGGGTTCGTTGGCCGAGCATGCGTCCGCCATAGCGCTGTACGAACGTCTCGAGGCAGTCCCCGATTCGAGTTCCGCTTGACCAGCCGCGCGCGCGTAGTTCTGCCAGCGCCGGATCGATGGCGGTCTCCGCCAACCACGGCGTGAGGTGTGTGAGCCGGGTGCTGAAGGCGAACGTTTGTATGTCTTGCGCGCGACCGCACCCGAGAAGGAAACGGAGCAAGAACCGACTGTAACGCTCCATCGAGCCGCTCACATCGCAGAGGACGACGAGCCGAGGTCGGTCGAGTCTTCGACGCTTGCGGACCAATCTCATGAGCTCGCCGTCGTGGCGAACCGCCGAGCGAAGCGTGCGCCGGACATCGACGACTCCGCGTCGCCCGCCGGGCTCCAGTCGGCGACTGCGACGAGCCGCCAACGTCAGCATGAGTTGATCGATCCAGGCATCGATCGCGCGCAGCTCGTCCTCATCTACGCTTCGAAAAGGGCGTCGCGCCAGCTCCTCGCTCGGACTGTACAGCGTACCGATGGCGCTGGGCTCTTCGGACGGGGCCTCCGCGCCCGCGTCTCGTGGCAGGGGCTCGGCTTCGTCGGCTGATGCCGCCGCCGTGAGCCCGGGCGTTGATGCCGCCTGGTCTGTGCCGACCGTCGAGGCCCGCGTCTCGGGCTCCTCGCCGTGCCACCACGGCCAGAAGCAGCGCTCGAACGTCTCCAGCTCTCCGCGTCCGGAGCAGAACACCGATCGGAAGCCCAACCGCACTTCCTCGGCTTCGGTCCAGTCGATGTGGACACACGTTTCGAGCGCGGTGGTCGATTCCGTGAGCGCGCATTCCAGGCCCGCCGATCGGAGTCGGCCGCACAACCCCGCGACGCGCTCGGGCGTGATCACTCCCGGTCTAATCTCCGTGGGTCCGACCGATCATCTCGCGGAGCCGCTCGGGCGTGAGTGCGGCCAGGTCTTGGGGGTCTTTGAGGAGAGCACCTAACGCGTCGCGGACCACATCGGCGTTCAGCGGTCCTTTGTGACCCAACGCTTGCAGCGCCGTCGCGAAGTCGAGCGTTTCGGCGACCCCGGGCGTCTTCGCCAAGCGTTCGCCTCGCAGGCCCTGCACCAGATGCACGGCCTCGGATGCGGCCGCCGTGTCGATGTTCGGCGCGCGCTGCCGCAGGATTTCCAGTTCCTTCTCGGTGTCGGGAAAATCGATCCACAG
The DNA here is from genome assembly GCA_029262175.1 of Gemmatimonadota bacterium. GTDB lineage: Bacteria > Gemmatimonadota > Gemmatimonadetes > Palauibacterales > Palauibacteraceae > Palauibacter. The sequence goes on along the minus strand of JAJCZV010000036.1, from coordinate 53,040 downwards.
ATATAGACAGCGCCGACGAAGCGCATCGGACAATTCGCGGGTGCCGTTCGACGTGAGAATGACGACCGGCCGGTGCTCGGCCTCGATTGTCCCCAGCTCGGGAATCGAGATCTGAAAATCGGACAGGAGTTCGAGGAGGAACGCCTCGAACTCTTCGTCGGCCCGGTCGATCTCATCGATCAAGAGCACCGCGCGCTCCGGCGTTCTGATGGCCCGTAGAAGGGGACGTTCCAGCAAGAACTCCGGTCCGAAGATCTCACGCTCGAGTTGGTGGGCGTCTCCGTCTTGGCTCTGCAAACGGATGTGCAGAAGCTGCTTCTGGTAGTTCCACTCGTAGACCGCGGTCGGAAGATCCAGTCCTTCGTAACATTGAAGTCGGATCAACTCGGCCCCGAGCCATTTGGACAGCGCTTTGGCGATCTCGGTTTTGCCGACCCCGGCGGCACCTTCGACCAGAAGGGGCTTCTCGAGGGCGAGGGCCAAATGCGTCGCCGTGGCAATGGGTCGATCGGCCACGTACCCGACCGTGGCGAGCCCGTCCTGAATCGCTTTGATCTCGGCTCGCACGTTCGATTGCTCCAGGTTCTGGGCCCAGATCCTTTGGGGTCGCCCCCTTGGAGATCCTCCACCGCGGTCTGCCGGTTGCGAGGTCTCGCCGTCAGTCTCAGCTTCCGCTCGGCCCGGGTCTGCCGGCCGATACGAGGCAAATAGTATACGGCTGCGCGCGCCGCCTGGCCGAGCCACACGGGACCACACCTTTCCCCGAGGACTTCCGGAGCAGACGCTTTTGAGGAGCGCTTGATGGCGATCGAGATTGAAAAGACGTTCGAGGTCCCTCAACCGCCCGACGTGGTCTGGCGCTTCCTTACGGACCCGGCGCGCATCGTCCAGTGTCTACCCGGGGCCAAGCTTATCGACGCCATCGATGAGCGGACGTTCCGAGGAGAGATCGGGATGAAGCTCGGACCGATCGGGACGGTGTTCAAAGGCACGATTCGCTTCGATGAGCTCGATGCCGAGGTCCACCACGTGGTCATGACCGGAGAGGGGAAGGACGACCATGGCACCGGGAACGTTCGAATGACCATGACCAGCGATCTCACACCGGCCGAAGGTGGTGGGACGCACGTTGGCGTATCTCAAACCGTCAGTCTGACCGGGAAGCTGGCGTCTTTCGGTCGTGGGGGCGTGATCCAAGCCGTGGCGGATCTCGTCTTCGGTCGGTTCACGAGCTGTGTCAGAGACAAACTGGCCGAGGGTGCCAGCGGGTGACCTCCCCCCAAGCCGACGACCTCTCTTGGTTGCGGCGCCGCGACGACCCTCGAGTGTTGGAATTCCTTGCACGGGAGAACGAGTTCACGGCGCGCGAGACGGCCGATCTCGCCGACCTCGAGACGCGACTCTATCGTCAAACTCGGTCGCTGATCCAGGAGACCGATCGGTCCTTCCCCGCCCGCGTGGATGGTTACTTCTACTACCACAGGACCGAAGAAGGGCAGTCGTATCGCATCTGGGCTCGAGCCTTTGGAAGTGCGGACGGTCCCGAAGAGGTGTATCTCGACGAAAACGAACTCGCGCAGCCCCACGAGTTTTGTCGAGTTGGCGCGCACGCCGTGAGCCCCGACCATCGCCATTTAGCAGTGGCGTACGACACGACGGGTGATGAAGACTACGTCGTCGCGATCAAGGACATCGCGAACGACGCGTGGCTTCCTGATCGCATCGAGCGCGCGGCCGACGAACTGGCCTGGGCAGAGGATGGGAAGACCCTCCTCTACGTGACGCGAGATGCGCAGAAGCGATCGCACCGCGTGTATCGACATTGGATCGGCTTCGACGCCTCCGAAGATGCCCTGGTCTACGAAGAGATGGATGAAGCTTTTCATGTGGGCCTTCGAAAAAGCCGAAGTCGCCGTTTCATCTTCATAGAAGCTTCGAGCGCGATCACGTTGGATACGTTTCTCGTCGACGCCGTCCACCCGGATCGTCCGCTGGTCTCGGTCGCGCCCCGCGTCACCGGGGTCGAGAACCACGCCTACGATTCCGGCGACGCGCTCCTGATTCGAACCAACGCGGAGGCGGTCAATTTCCGGCTGCTCGAAGCCGCGGTGTCGGACGATCGAGTGGCCGATCCGGCTGAATGGGTGGAATTGGTTCCCGGGCGCGACCGGGTCACCATCGAATCCGTAGAGGCATTCCGAGATTTTCGTATTCTGGTAGAACGAGAAGATGGCGACCGTCACCTTGCCGTCAGGACGGACCGTACCGGGGCTGGGCCGCGAGTAGATCTCGAGCTGCCCGTGGCCGCCTTGGAGGTTGCCGACAACCCGGCGTTCGACGCCGATCGTTTTCGTTATGTGGTGTCCTCTCTGGTCCAGCCGGGTCTCACATGCGAGGTGGATCCGGCGACCGGCGCCAGCGAGCGCCTTCGGGAAGAGGCGGCCCCAGGCTTCGAGGCGGATCGATACGTGACAGAGCGTATCTGGGCCGAGGCTGACGACGGGGTGCGTGTTCCGATCTCGATCGTGCGTCCAAAGGAAACGGAACTCGACGGAAGCAGTGCGTGCCTCCTGACCGGCTACGGGTCCTATGGCATCAGCGTCGAACCATCGTTCGTGCGGCATGTCATCCCGCTTCTCGATCGAGGGTTCGTCTACGCCATCGCGCACGTTCGGGGTGGCGGGGAGCTCGGCGAGACCTGGCACGAGCAAGGCAGGATGTTGAGCAAGCGGAACACGTTTGCCGATTTCATCCGCTGCGCCGAAACGATGATCGAGCGCGGCTACACGTCGGCGGCTCGGCTCGGGATCCAGGGGAGAAGCGCGGGTGGATTGCTCGTGGGGGCGGTGACGAACCAACGCCCAGATCTGTTTGGTGCGGTGATCGCCGGAGTCCCCTTCGTGGACGTATTGGCCACGATGCTGGATCCGTCCGTGCCTCTGACCGTGATCGAGTACGAAGAGTGGGGAGATCCTCGGAACCCGGAGTTCTACGACTACATTCGTTCGTATTCTCCTTTCGACAACGTCCGTGAGACGGACTACCCACACATGCTCGTGACCGCGGGTCTGAACGACCCCAGGGTTCAGTTCTGGGAGCCGGCGCGGTGGGTCGCCCGTCTTCGAGAGCGTCGCACGGACCACCGATCGCTGCTGCTCAAGACCGACATGGGCGCGGGGCATCTGGGGCCATCGGATCGTTTTGGAGAGATTCGCGACAAGGCGTTCGAGTTCGCCTTCCTGATCCGAGCCCTGGCTCCAGAATCCGTGCGCGAATGAAGCCGGAACCCACGTCGGTGCGTATCACGGACCTCCATTCCCACGTTCTACCCGCCGTGGACGACGGCGCGCAGGATCTCGACGAGGCCATGGGGGCCCTGAATCGGCTGATCGAAAATGGCGTCGAGCGGGTTGTGGCGACGCCCCACTTCCGCGCTTCGCTGCTCGAACGCCCCGCGCGCGAAGCCGACAAGATCCACCGATTCGATGCCGCGTATCAGTCGCTGGTCGCCGCGGCCACCGCCGCCGGGCTCGAGATCGCGATCGAACGCGGCTGCGAGTTCAAGCTCGACGCCCCCTCGGTCGATCTCTCCGACCCACGCCTCCGGCTGGGTGGTTCGGACTATGTCTTGGTGGAGTTTGCCTCGTTCCAACTACCGCCGTTTGCCGCAAATCAACTGCTCGGCGTCCGCGATGCGGGGTGGCATCCGTTGTTGGCCCACCCCGAGCGCTATCAAGGAACGGGGGGCGCGCTCGATCGGGTCGAAAAGTGGCTCGACGAGGGGACGCGGCTGCAGGTCAACGCCCGGTCGTTTCTCGGCTGGTACGGTGACGAGGCCCAAAGCGTCGCCGCGGAACTGCTGCGGCGGGGCTGGATCACCTGCATCGCCAGCGACTACCACGCGCGCGGACGACCGGACCTCGACGCCGCGCTCGAGCTGTTACGGCGCGCGATCCCGACATCGGGCGACGCGGTCCAGAAAACGCCCCACGCCCCAAATGACGCGACGGAACAGGCGATCCGGACGCTCTTTCATGAGAATCCGACCCGCATCCTGGCCAACGAGCCGACGGTGTCAGTGCCGCCTCTCGCGCTGCCCAAACCGGCTTCCCAGAAGCCGGGGCGGCGGTGGTTCCGATGACCAAAAGTGGCATCTCGCCTCATCATGTTTAGATTGTTACGCTGACTCGCCTGGGAACACGGATCATTGGGGTAGTTATTCGTGTATTCGGTAGAGTCGGGACGGGGCGTTCGAGGGGCGGATGGGTCGGGGAAGTGCGAGGCAACGCTTCAGTTAGTGCACAAAGCGGACATCTCCGTGGCTGACGAAGGTTGGCAGCTACGTTACCTAAGATGGCGCCCGCACCGGTGGCTGCAGTGGCCGACGTTGCGGGTTTTGTTGAAGCGGGTTCCGGCGCTGATGCGCGAGGTTCCAAGTCGTACGAATGGTCCGAGGTAATCAATGAGAAGCTCACGCAATTTCTTTTCTTTGGCGGCATTCACAGGGGTCGCTCTCTCGTTCTTGCCCTTCGCCCCCACGGCGGCGAATGCACAAGAACTCACCATCCTCGTGGCGCCCATCGGCGTCACGGAGCCGGTCGAACGGAAGTTCGGAGAGAAACTCTCCGAGGAGGTGGTCAAGGCGTTGCAACAGTTCCCTGGCTACACGGCCGTCGACAAGGACGAGATCAAAGATCTCATCAAGCAGTACGGTCTGGACGAAAAAGCGATGTCGCCGATCGAATGGCGGCAGCTGGCTAGCCAGATGAATGCCAACATGGTGATGTCGGGGCTGGCGTCTCAAAGCGGCGCCGGCGTGAACGTCGATGTGGACTTCATTGATCCACGCAGTGGCGACGAGCTTCCGATGGTGCCGTTTACCGTGAGCGACGACGACCAGCACGAGCAGGCCGCCATGCAGGTGATGGGCCAGCTCGAAGGGGCGGTCGAGTACGCCCGCTCGGTGGCCTTCTGCGCCGATTATCTCGCGTCCGAGCAGGCGGAGGACGCGATCACCAACTGCAACACCGCGATCGAGATGAATCCGGAGGCCCAGCGGGCCTACTACCTGCGGGGTCGTGCCCACATGCTCAGCGAGTCGTGGGCGACGGCGGCTGCGGATCTGCAGCGGGTCGTCGACATCGACGCCTCGAACACCGAGGCCCTGCAGTCGATCGCCTTCGTCTACGCTCAGCTTGGCGACGGCGAGAAGTCCCTGGACTTCTACCGGCAGTATCTGAACTTCCAGCCGGACGACGTCACGGTGCGACTGCGAATCGCCTATGAGCTGGCGGGCGCCGGCGGCCATGCCGAGGCGATGACGATCCTGCAGGACGGGGTCGAGCGCGCTCCGGAGAACGTGCAGTTGCTCGAGTACCTCGGCGGGGTCGCGCTGCAAGCGGGTCAACAAGGGGGTACGGTTACCGATCCGGCGGCGCTCGGCGTTGCCGTCGAGGCGTTCGAGAAGGTGCTCGCCCTGAAAGGTGACGGCATCGGCTCGTCGACGCTGTCCAATATCACCAGCGTCTACATGCTGACGGAGCGTTATGACGACGCGCTCGCCTTCTCCGAGCGGGCGCTCTCGATGTTGCAGAATCCTCCGGCCGCGACGAACGGCGATGGCGCCGAACCCGGCGCAGAAGCACCCGCTGGCGCTACGAAAGACCAGCTGCTCGGCCAGATCCATGCGGCGCGAGCCCAGATCTATGACAAGATGGAGCTGCCTCAAGAGGCTGCGACCGAGTTCGAGCGAGCGATCGGCTTCAATCCCGACATGCAGAACGGATATCAGCGTCTCGCGACATATCGCCTGAAAGCCGGCGATACGGACGCGGCCATCGGGGCCTTCCGCACGGCCGTCGAGAACGGAGCCGATGCCAACGAGATCGCGGATGCGCTCTTCGGCCAGGGGTACAACGACCACTTCCAGGCCAAGCGCTACTTGCCCGCAATCGGTCTCTTCGAGGTCGCAGCTGAATTCGCGCAGGCTCCCGATGTTGCCAACCGGATCCATTTCTTCACTGGATACGGCTACTACCTCCGTGCGACGGCCCTTGATGAAGGAAATGCTGCGAACGAGGCCTGCGGTCCTGCACAGGCGGCGCTCCAGGCGTTCCAAGCGGTCAACGGCCACTTGGGCATGGCGGGGAGTTACGAAGCCGGGAGTCAGGGCTCGATCCGCGAAGCGGTCGACGTCCAACTCTACCGCCAGGAGCAGATCATCAAGAAGGCGTGCTAAGTAGCGCAGACGTAGCGAATTGAACGCCTAGGATCGGGTTTAGGGCCTGGCACGACGCCAGGCCCTTTTTCCGGGGGGGCTGGTGGGTAAGGATGGGGTTGACGCCCATCAAAAACCATCGTAGTGTCGTCTCGGTGGGTGGACTTTGGGGCGTTCTGGGAGGGACAACCCGACAGATGATCAAGGCGACGAGTGCCAGGTTTCCTAGGGAGCTACGCGCACGCTCTCGACTCAAAAGGTCGAGTCAGCCTACCGGCGCCGTTTCGACGGGGCCGGGAAGGGGAAACGTTCGTCTTGATCCAGACACAGCCCGAAGCCCTGTCCCTCTACCCGCCAGAAGCTTGGGCAGACGTGCAGGAGAAGCTGCGTGACATCTCGCAACGCCAGCCGAAAATGCGGAACCGGGTGTTGGGGGTCACAGCGAACGCGACAGAAGTCGTCCCAGACAAACAGGGTCGGATCTTGATCCCCGAGAAGATGAGGAAGTCGATCACGCTCGACGCGGAAGCGATGGTCGTGGGCGCGATCAACCACATCGAGATTTGGGATCCGAAGAGATTCGAGAAGATTACGAGTCAGACCGACGACGATTTCGATCAACACATAGAAAGTGTTTTCGCATGATAGAATCTCGATCACCGCACGGTGGGGATGTGAGGCAGCCGACGAGGTGACGGAGGAGACGTTTCAGCACACGCCGGTCATGCCGGATGAAGTGTTGAAAGCTCTGCGCCCTGAGCGTGGAGGCGTCTTCCTCGATGCCACGATCGGGGGTGCGGGGCATGCGGCTCTATTTCTTGAAGCTGAGTCGGCCGTGCAGGTGATTGGGTTTGATCAGGACCCGGAGGCGGTCGAAGCCGCGAGGCGACGACTGGAACAATTCGGGGAACGGGCAAGAGTTTATGAGGTGAACTTCCGGGACATCGGTCGTACGGAAGACACCGAAGGAATTGGAAATCTGGCGGGGGCGTTGTTGGACCTGGGTGTCTCTTCCCACCAGATCGATACATCGGCTCGCGGGTTCTCCTTCCGTCCGGGCACATCGTTGCGGATGCGGATGGGCGGGACAACCGGCGAAGGAGCACCTGCGGCCGAGTTTTTGAATCGTAGTGATGAACACGAGTTGGGCCGGGTCTTCCGTGAAGGGGATGAGCGTAGATGGCGGGCGCTCGCACGTGAGGTGGTGTGGCGGAGGAGGACTCGGCCCTTTTCTACGAGCGACGATCTCGTCGGCGCTTTGGCGGGGGTGCTCGGTCGACGAGCATCGGAACAAGAGAAGGCCAGGCTCTTCCAAGCCGTGAGAATTGCGGTGAACGACGAACTCGGGGCGTTGAGCGAAGGGCTCACCGAAATTCAGAGTCGTTTGGCGCCCGAAGGACGTTTGGCCGTCTTGAGCTATCACTCACTCGAAGATCGAATCGTGAAGCGAGCATTTCGGGAGTGGGGGGCTGATTGCATATGCCCGCCCGGGTTTCCCGAGTGTCGGTGTCGGGGCGAGTCGCTCGGCCGGGTCGTGACCCGAAAGCCGCTGCGGCCGACAGACGAGGAAGTCGCTCGGAATCCACGGGCGCGTAGCGCACGGCTCCGAGTGTGGGAGAACTCTGGCAAATAGGTGGAGACAAAGGATCGGCCCGAAGGGTCCGTAAACGGACGCTTCTCCGGTGGGTGGCGCCGGGCCTGTCCCTTGTCGTGTTAGCGGCCTCGCTCGGCTGGGTAGTCCGCCGAGGCGAGGACGGACGTCGGTTATCGAGCGAGCTCGAAACGCTCGAGGCCGAGGCGGAGATCGTGTCGGATCGGATCGTCACCGAGCAGGCTCGGGTGGAGTCGCTCACGACGTTTGCGCGGATTCAAGAGGTGGCGGGTCCATTGGGGCTTCGGCAGGCCGTTGACGGGGAGCTCGTGCAGGTAGGCGCGGGGGACGCGAACGCGGGGGTGGGGGTGAATAGGTGACGCGGTTCGGTATCCACAAAGCGACGGCTGGGCTCAAGCGCGAGGCGGAGGCCACGAGTTCCTCGACGCGCACCCATCGGCGTCGGCACCGATTTCTCATGCTCGCGTTTACTGCGCTCGCGACGTTCTACGCGGCGCGACTCGGTCAGCTTCAAATCGTTCGCGGCGAAGCGCACCGAGAGACCCAGCTTGCCCAGAGTGCGATGTGGGACTCCCTGCCCGCGGCCCGCGGATCGATCCTCGACCGCAACGGAGAACTGCTTGCCACCGCTGACACCCGACACAAGGTCTACGTCCCCGTCGGAGATCTTTCCGTTTCGAAGGAAGATGCGATCGAAGCGGTCGCGAACGTCGTAGAGGTATTGCCCGAGCGAAGGCGCGCAGTTGAAGCGGCGACGAGAGGCTGGCCGCTGATCGCCAACGACATCACCGACGAAGAACGCTTGCGTTTGGAAGCTGTTCTCGGTCGCAACGTGCGTTTTGAAGATCACTCCGCGAGAGCCTACCCAGCAGGTAGTGTGGGTCGCCGGCTGATCGGAACCGTCGGAGTCGAAGGCAACGGTCGCACGGGACTCGAGTTCCACCTCGATGAGTTGCTACGTGGTGTCGCGGGTCGTGTCGAGGTTCGAGCTGACGGGCTCAACAACACATATCGTCCGCCAGGCGCCGAGATCGTCGAGCCGCTCTCGGGTCACCAGGTGGTTCTCACCATCGATGCAAAGCTCCAGCGTATCGCCGAAAACGCGCTCGCGTCGGCGCTCACCGAGACGGGTGCCCAAGCCGGCGACATCGTCCTGCTCGACCCGCGCACGGGAGAGCTGCTAGCGGTAGCAACGGAACGAAACGACGGCCCGCCCGACCAAGTGCCGGCGTTCGCCGATCCCTACGAGCCGGGTTCGACGCTCAAGACGTTCCTGCTCGCGTCGCTTCTCAACGAGGGGCTCGTTTCCGTCGACGAGATGATCGACGTCGAGGGCGGCGTCCTGCGCACGGGTCACCGAACGATCACCGATGTGCATGGATACGATCGGTTGTCTGTCCGAGACGTCATCGCAAATTCGAGCAACGTTGGCGCGGCAAAACTGGCCGAGCGGTTAGAGGCATCGGTACAGCACAAGTATCTCCGCGACTTCGGCTTCGGAATGCGGACTCAGCTCGGGTACCTCACGGAGTCGCCGGGTCGACTCGAGCGGCCCGAGCAATGGACCGCTCTCAGCCCGGCGTCGCATGCCCTGGGCTACGAGATCTCGACGACCTCGCTCCAGCTCGCGGCTGCCTATGGTGCGATCGCCAATGGCGGCGTCCTGATGCAGCCCATCCTCGTCCGAGAGATTCGCGACGCTGAAGGTCGTACGGTCCAGGGCTTCGAGCCTCGAACGGTGCGTCAGGTGATCCGCCCGGAGGTGGCCAGCGAGGTCGCGCGCATTCTCGAAGACGTGGTTCGAGATGGAACCGGATCTCGCGCGCAAATGGGCACGATCGCGGTCGCGGGTAAGACGGGTACCGCAAAGCTGGCGTTGAATGGTGGGTACGCGCCGGGGCGATACCGCGCGTCGTTTGTCGGGTTTGCCCCCGCCGATGATCCGAGAGTGGTGATCCTGACTCGGCTCGAAGATCCCACTGTGGGGTCTTACTACGGAGGCGCGATCGCGGCACCAACCAGTCAAGCGACGTTGCAGGCGGCACTGGCGACCGATGGTGGACGGATCGATCCGCGTCTCGTGGTACAGGATGCGACGCCGCGACCTTGGCACGGTCGTCCCTCGGAATCGGGACGTTCGGGTCCATTCATTTTCGCGGTTGATGGAGCGGGCGGCTCATCGCCTCAGCGAGTCGAAGAAGACGAGATGGTGATGCTGCCAAATCTCTTCGGCCTATCCCCGCGCTCGGCGGCTGCGCGTCTGTACGAGTTGGGCTTCGACGTCTCTTGGGAGGGACAAGAAACCGTGCACGAACAAAGCCCCGCCGCCGGCAGCAGTCTGCGACGTGGTGAGACCGTCGTGCTTAGATAGTGAATGGACTCGACCGGTGACGGACGGTACCGGTCGACGCGACAACGAACTCGAACGGAGGCGAGACTCCGAACAAGAGATCGAAAAGGCGAACTCGGTAGGTGCGGCCGTTCGGTCGCGGGGTGGTGGTGGTGAGGGCCTGGTTCCAGCCAGGGCACGGCCGCGCCTATCGCTCAGACGTAGCCGGTCAAACGACCGCGACCAATCGATCCTGGAGTCTGCCCGGACAGGGCGGCCCTTGCCGCAGCACATGATTCGAAGCGAACAAGTCGAGCGACGGCTGGCCCGAGCGGGTCTTCGGCCACGTTGGCGTGGCGATCCCCCAGATTTCTTCTCAGCGCTTCGGGCCGACTCTAGAGCCGTTGCTGCAGGCGATCTGTTCTGTGCCGTGCCTGGCACCCAAGTCGACGGGCACACGTTTATCGATGCTGCAGCGAGGGCCGGCGCGTCCGCAGCGCTCGTTGAACGAGTAGCGGATGTCCCCATCCCTCAGATCGTCGTCTCGGATGCGCATGCGGGCGTCGCACATTTGGCGGCGCTCTTTGAAGGTGACCCTGGAAGCGGTCTTCGACTGGTCGGGATAACCGGCACCAACGGAAAGTCGACCACGGCTTGGCTGACGCGCTGGATCCTCGCGGCCGAGCACCCGACTGCAGCGCTCGGCACTCTGGGGACGATCTCGCAAGACGGAAGCGTCGGGAGCCCCACGCTCACGACCCCGGGTCCTATTGAACTGGCTGAGACGCTTGCGGACCTGCGGGATTCCGGAGTGGCCGCGGTGGCGATGGAAGTCTCGTCTCACGCGCTTGACCAACGACGAGTGGATGGGCTCACCTTCGAGGCCGTCGCTTTCACGAGTTTCAGCCGCGAACATTTGGAATACCACCCAGATCTCGAGTCGTATCGCACAGCGAAGCTGCGAATCCTCGAACGGCTCGCTTCGGGCGGCACGTGCGCGGTCAACGCCGATGAGCCCGCATGGAACGGCGTCACCGCCGACGATGGGATCACGCTCCGGTACGGCCTCCAGCCATCCGCCGATGTCCACCCCGTGGATCTGCGATTGTCCGCCTCTGGCTCCTCGTTTGGCCTGTCGATTTCAGGGCGGACCGCCGCCGTTGATCTCCCGCTCCCAGCCGAGTTCAACGTGCTCAACGCGCTCGCGGCCGCGTCGGTCGCGTTCGGCCTCGGATTGTCGGTAGAGACCATCGCGGAACGTCTCTCGAGCGCGCCGCCGGTTCCCGGGCGCATGGAGATTCTGAGCCGAACGCCCGTAGTCGTCATCCGAGATTTTGCTCACAACCCCGACTCTTGTGAGCACGCCTTGTCCACGCTGCGCGACATCGTACCCGGCAGAGTCATCGCGCTACTCGGGTGCGGGGGTGATCGCGACCCTGGAAAACGCCCCGTGATGGGAGAGATCCTTACACGGTTGTCCGACGTGGCGATCGTGACCAGCGACAATCCCCGCTCGGAGGATCCCGCCGAAATCTGTCGTCAGATGGTCGTCGGCTTGGATCCCCAGACCTACAAGGTGGTCGTGGATCGGCGCGAGGCGATCGAGCAGGCCATCGCATTGGCCGGCAAGGACGATGCAGTCGTGCTGCTGGGAAAGGGACACGAGACGACGCAGATCATCGGCGAGCAACGCCTTCCGTTCGACGAGTCGATCATCGTCGCGGAGATCTTGAACGCCGGCCGTGAAAAGGGCTCGTGAAGACGCACGCGGCGCCTCGACCCGTTTCCTCGCGAGCGATTCGCTCGGCTTTGGACCTCTTGGCTTCCGGCGACGCGGACCACGAGTACATCGGGGTGTCATCGGATTCCAGGACGATTGATCCCGATCAACTTTTTGTCGCCCTCAAAGGGGACAACTTTGATGCTGCGGACTTCCTCGCCGATGTCGCGGCGCGGGGCGCGCGCGGGGCGATCGTGGAGCGAGGTCGCGAGGATCCATCGCTTCCGCTCGAGTACTTCAGCGTTCCGGATCCGTTGGATGCGCTGCGAGCCCTGGCCGCCGATGCCCGCCGCACGGCTCCCGTCGACGTGATCGCCGTCACCGGAAGCTCGGGCAAGACGACCGTAAAGGAGATGGTGGCGTGCGCGCTCGAAGAGACGCGCACGGTCTATCGTACCGAAGGGAATCTCAACAGCCAGATCGGGTTGCCGCTCACCATTCTTCGCGCGCCGGCTGACGCCGACACGTGGGTACTCGAGCTTGGCGCGAGCGAGCCGGGCGAGATGGGCGTCCTCACGGAGATCGCCGCGCCCGACCATGCGATCATCACGACGATCGGCGCGGCCCATTTGGAACGTTTCGGGGATCTGGCCGGAGTACTGCGAGAGAAGCTCGAGTTGGCCCGGGGGAGCGCGCAGGATGGCGTCTTGGTCGTCGGAGAGGAGCCGGCCGAGCTGGCCGTGGCGGCGAGGGCACTGCGAGAAGACGCGATCGTCGCCGGCATCGGTTCCGACGCGAACTATGCGCCCGACGAGTACGAGGTCGCTGCCGACCGCGTCGCCTTCTCTCGCGACGGCACGCAAGTGACGCTGTCCGTCGGGGGCGAACACCACCTTCGAGACGCGCTGATCGCCACGGCGGTTGCAGAAGCGCTAGGTACTCCGCTCGAGCGGGCGGCTCGCGGGCTCTCGCGCTACCAGCCGCTCGGTTTGCGCGGCGCGATTCGGCGGATCGGGGGACTGACCGTTCTGGCCGACTGCTACAACGCCAACCCCGATTCATTCCGCGCCGCGATCGCACAGTGTCGCGACCTGTTTCCGGGATTTCGACGGGTAGCGTACGTGGGCTCCATGCTGGAGCTCGGCGATCACGAGGGTTCCGCTCACCGGGAGATCGCCGCCGAGTTGGTGGACGGCGGCTTCGAACTGATCGCGGCCACCGGGGCGTTCTCGGAGGTGATCTTTGACGGGCGGTGCACCGTGATCTCGGAACTCGAGCCTGCGGACGCGTGGGAGCGGTTTGCCGACAACCTCGAGGGCAACGAGCTGATCCTGGTGAAGGCGTCGCGCGGAGCTCGACTAGAGCGTGTGCTCGAGCGGCTTGAATCGCGGTTCGGAGACCAAGCCTAATGCTGTATCATTTCCTGTTTCCGCTCGCCGATCAAAACACGATCTTCAACGTATTCCAGTACATTTCGTTTCGTGCGGCGGGCGCAATGGTCACGGCGCTTCTCACGGCTTTTCTCAGCGGCCCGATCCTGATTGGTTGGCTCCGCGATCGAGGTTGGGGTCAGGTGGTTCGCGCCGAAGGTCCGGCCACCCACCTTCGTAAGGCTGGGACCCCTACGATGGGGGGCCTGATCATCCTTACGGCGTGCTTGATCCCCACCCTTCTGTGGGCACGGTTCGATACAGATGCCCCGTATGTGTGGATCGCGTTTGGCGTCACTGCTTGGATGGGCGCGATCGGGTTCATGGACGACTACCTCAAGATCGTGCGCAAGCAAACGCGCGGTCTTATCGCCCGCTACAAGCTCATCTTTCAGTTTCTGTTGGGTCTGGCGCTCGGCGTGTTCTTGATCTGGCAACCGCTGTCGCAGTACCAAGCCACTGAGACCATGCTGCCGTTCTTCAAGGATCTCAGCATCGTCTTCTTGCCCGCGATTTTTCCGTTGTTCGTAGCCGTTGTCGTCGCAGGGAGCGCAAACACGGTGAACCTGGCTGACGGTCTGGACGGGCTCGCGACGGGCCTGGCCGCCATCGCGGCGCTGACCTTCGGGATCTTTGCTTACGCGATCGGTCGTGTAGATACCTCCACGTACTTGGGTCTCTTCTATCTGAATGGCGCGGGCGAACTAGCCGTCTTTTGCGCCGCGCTCTCGGGCGCGGCCATCGGTTTTCTCTGGTTCAACGCACCGCCCGCCCAGGTCTTCATGGGAGACACCGGTTCCCTGGCTCTGGGTGGGGCCATTGGCGCCGTTGCGGTGTTGCTCAAGTCCGAGTTTTTGCTGCTCATCGTTGGAGGTGTGTTCGTGCTCGAGGGGCTGTCCGTCATGATCCAACTGAGCTGGTTCAAGTTTACACGGTGGCGAACCGGGGAAGGACGGCGGGTGTTTCGAATGGCGCCGCTTCACCACCACTTCGAAAAACTCGGTTGGCCGGAGACTCGAGTCGTGATGCGTTTCTACATCTTGGGCATCATCTTCGCGCTCATCGGTTTGGCCACACTCAAGGTGCGCTGATGACTTCCAACGACGCCCCGACGCTATTTGAGGCCGGAGACTTGGTGGCCGTGTTGGGGTTGGGTGTATCGGGGAGCGCGGCTGCGCGTCTGGCCCACTCACTTGGCGCGCGGGTATACGCCAGCGATGCCTTCGAAGGGCCGATCCAACGCGAGGCTGTCGAGCGTCTCAAGGCAGAGGGCATCGAAGCCGAAGCCGGGTGCCATGACCTCGATCGCATTCTCGAGTCTCGCATCGTCGTCACGAGCCCGGGGATCGCGCCGACCGCAGAGATTCGACGCGCGATCGCAGAAGCGTCCGTGCCGACCGTGGCGGAAATCGAAGTCGCGTTCCAGCACCTTCGCTCGCGCGTGATCGGAATCACCGGGACGAACGGAAAAACAACGACGACGGCACTGTGCGGGCACCTGCTCGAAGAAGCCGGCATCGACGCCGTCACGGCGGGGAACATCGGTCTTCCCTTGTCCGAAGTCGCGATGCTCGCAGAGCCGCCAGATTGGGTCGTAGTCGAGTTGAGTTCGTTTCAGCTCGCCGACCTCACGAGTTTCCGGCCAGCCGTCGGCGTGTTGCTGAACCTCGCGCCCGACCATCTCGATCGATATCCGAGTCTCGAACGCTACTACGACGACAAGGCGCGCCTGTTCACCAACGCCGACAAAGACAGCCGCTGGGTTCTAAATGCCGACGACCCGGGCGTGATGAAGATGGCGGACTCGGTCGAAGGTCAAAAATATTATGCGTCAATCGAGGCGCATGATGAACCCGGAGCGTTTTTGCACGAGACAAAAGGCCTCGTACAGCGTCTGGAAGCGGGTGCGGAAGTGGTGCGATGGGCCGGCGTGGATGACCTCCAACTCGTCGGGGAACACAACGTCATGAACGCGTTGTTGGCTGGGCTGGCCGCATCGTTGGTGGGCTGCGACTCGGGCTCGATCGGACGCGGCCTGTCTTCGTTCAACGGGCTCCCCCATCGTTTGCAACGGGTTGGCGAGTACGACGGCGTGTTGTGGATCAACGATTCGAAAGGGACCAACGTCTCGGCCACTAAGGTTGCCGTGCGCGCCTTTCGTAGACCGCTCATCGCGCTGCTGGGCGGGCGTCACAAGGGCGAGTCGTATGCATCGTTGATTCCGTCGCTCAAGGCCAACGCACGAGCGGTCATTGCCTTCGGTGAAGCCGCCCCGAAGATCGTGCAGGAGATCGGAGATGTCGTGCCGGTGTTCGTAGCCAGCGGGATGGAGCAGCTCGTCCGCATGGCCAAAGAGAAGGCGGAGCATGGCGACGTCGTTCTGTTCTCCCCGGCGTGTTCCAGCTACGACATGTTTCCGAACTACGAAGAGCGCGGGCATACTTTTGTCCGCTGTGTGGAGTCGGCCCACGGCGTCGAGGGGTCCGCATGACGGAGTTGTCCCTCGCTCGAGGCCTGTCGCGCGTGCAGAACTCGGCCGGCTCGCCCTCCTGGGTGGGTCGGACCCTTCTTGGCGTGACGATCGCGCTCGTTGTGTTCGGGCTTCTATCCGTGTACTCGGCGAGTTCATTCATCGCCCAACAAAGCGGGCGCCCGGGTAGCTATATGTTGGTGGGTCAGGTCGCGCGGGCTGCGGTCGGCTTCGTCGCTCTGTTTGTGGCTACGTTCATCGACTACCGCCGCTACGAGAGATTCGCGTGGTTTATATTGGTGGGGGTCGTGGCCCTACTGGTTCCGTTGGTCCTGCCGTGGACGACCGAGCTCGCCCCACTGCGCAACGGAGCTCGTCGTTGGCTCGTACTCGGACCCGTCAGTTTTCAGCCGTCCGAGCTCGCTAAGATCGCCGTGGTCATGTGGACGGCCGCGCTCGCCGTGCGCAAACAAGATCACCTGCACGACTTCCGTCAGGGGGTTCTCCCCTTCCTGTTGGTTCTTGTTCCCGTGCTTTTGCTCATCGTCGCCGAGCCTCACTTGTCGGCGACGCTCATTGCGTCGGCGTTGATCGGGCTCGTGCTATTCGCGGCCGGCTTTCGCCTGCGCTACTTCGCCATGCTGTTGGTCCCTGCGGCGGGGTTGTTCACTCTGCTCGTTTTATCCAACAATTACCAGCTCCAGCGCATCCTCGCGTTTCTGAATCCGAGCGCGGACACGACCGGGGTCGGGTATCAACTCAGCCAGGCGCAGATCGCGATCGGAGCTGGCGGAATCTTCGGTGCCGGCTTTGGCGAGAGCACCGGAAAGCTGCACTTCCTGCCCGAGGCGGAGAACGACTTTATCTATCCGATCATTGCCGAGGAGTGGGGCTTCATCGGGGCGGTAACGGTTCTCGGTCTTTTCCTTCTGTGGACGCTCCTGGGATTCCGCGTCGCGGTGTCCGCCCCGGACCCGTTCGGGCGGCTGCTTGCGATCGGCTTGACCGGAATCGTGGCTGTCGGGGCGTTTGGGCATATGGGGATCACGATGGGCGTGCTCCCGACGACCGGAGTCAGCCTTCCCTTTATTAGCGCAGGTGGAACGGGGCTCGTGACTGCGCTGGGGATCACGGGCGTTCTTCTCAATATCGCTTCGCGGCGGAGGGTCTGACTCGTGGTACCGCCGAGGGTCTTGCTCGCGGGTGGGGGGACGGGTGGACATCTCTACCCGGCGCTCAACATCGCGGAGGCGCTGACGCAACTGGAGCCGAGCGTCGAATGCTTCTTCTTGGGCGGTAAACGCGGGATCGAAGGTGACGTCCTTCCCGGCACCGGGTATGACTTCCGACTTCTCGAAGTCCAACCGCTCTTCCGACAGCGGCCTTGGCGAAACTGGCGCTTCTTCGCGAGCGCACCTCGAGTGTGGCGGGGACTCCGGAGGACGTTTGGCGAGTTCGAGCCGGACCTCGTGCTCGGCACCGGCGGCTATGTGGCCGCTCCTGCCCTGGCGTGGGGTCACCGGACCGGACGGCGGGTCGCGCTTCAAGAACAGAACGCGAAACCGGGGCTGGCGACACGAATGTTTGCGCCACGGGCCGATCAGATTCACCTGGGTTACCCCGAAGCGGAGGCGCACTTGAGGGTTCGGTCTGGCGCCACCGTCCACGCATTTGGTAACCCGGTCTCGCCGAGGTCTTCCTCCGCCGACCGGTCCAGAGCGGACGACTACGATTGGCCCGAAGGACGGGTCCTTCTCGTAGTGGGCGGCAGCCAGGGTGCCCGAGGTCTGAATCGGTGTCTGTTGGCGGACTTGGAGCGGGCCGCGTCTGCGGAGACCGTATCGGAGATCGGCACCTGGCCGGCGGACTTGTCAGTCGTTTGGGTTGCGGGACCCGATCACGCCGCCGAAGTGAGCGCGCGAGTCCAGCAACTCCCATGGTCGGATCGAATTCGAGTCGTCCCCTTCATCCCAGACCTGGGTCGGCAACTGGACCGCGTAACCCTCGCCCTCAGCCGTTCGGGGGCCATGCTCGTTGCCGAGCTCTGCGCGGCTGGTCGGCCAGCCCTGTTTGTCCCGTTCCCGGCCGCGGCCGGCGGACATCAAACGGCCAACGCGGTGGCGCTTCGCGATGCGGGGGCAGCAGAAGTGCGCGAGGAACGAGATCTTGCCCCGGGCGAGTTGTGGGCGCTCTGCGGCGAGATCCTGTCGGACTCGGAGCGGATCGCGCGCATGGCCGCGGCAGCCCAAGCGCGCGGCCGGCCCGACGCTGCGGTCCGGATCGCAGAGCGACTCCTCGATCTGCTCGAACGGACGGCGGTATGAACCCCGTCCACGCAGCCGTGACCCGGCTCCCGACCGCCGCTGACCTCCCGCCGGCTGGGGCCCGGGTGCATCTGATGGGCGTGGGAGGGGCCGGCATGCGCGGACTCGCGGTATTGCTCCAGGACGCGGGGTATGACGTTTCCGGTTGCGATCGCGGCGGAGCCAACGGCTTGGACGAACTCGCTGGATTGGGAATCCCCGTGGCCTCGGGTCACGACGCGGGTCACTCCGCGGGCATCGACCTGGTGATCCGTACGTCCGCCGTTTCGACGGATGCGGACGAGATTCGAGCCGCGAACGAACGCGGCGTGCCGGTGCTTCGACGGGCGCAGGCGCTGGGCGCGCTCCTC
The DNA here is from genome assembly GCA_029262175.1 of Gemmatimonadota bacterium. Lineage (GTDB taxonomy): Bacteria > Gemmatimonadota > Gemmatimonadetes > Palauibacterales > Palauibacteraceae > Palauibacter. Next base: position 34,588 of record JAJCZV010000036.1, on the reverse strand, counting down.
AACCGGCGGATCCTCGTGGGCATCGCGGGTACGCACGGCAAGACCACGATCACCGGGATGACGGGGATCGCCGCCGAGGCAGCCGGCCTCGATCCGGTCGTGCTCGTCGGGGGGATGGTGGCAAATTGGAGGGGCTTTACCCGGCTCGGCTCGGGGCCGGCCATCGTCGAGGCCGATGAGTTCGACCGATCGTTCCTGGAGCTCGACCCGGCCCTCGCCGTGGTCAGCTCGCTCGAGGCCGAACACCTCGATACGTACGGCGATTTCGACGGGGTCCGCACCGCATTTCGACAGTTCTCCGAGCGCGCGACCGACCGGCACGGGCTGTTGTACTGCGCCGATGACGAGGGTGCTGCCTCGCTTGCGAGTGCGCTTGGCTCAGGTCGGGGATACGGGTTCTCTCCGGACGCCTGGTGCCGCATCGAGCGCCTGGATGCGAGCGCGTGCCGATTCCTTTGGCCCGACGGATCCGTAGACGTACGATTGGCGGTCCCGGGTCGTCACAATCAACAGAACGCCGCCGCCGCGTTCTGTGCGAACCTCTTGCTTGGTGGCGATCCCGAGGCCATCGCTGGCGGTCTGGAGTCGTTCCGAGGCATCGGTCGGCGACTCGAACTTCTCGGTACCCGGGGCGATCTCATCGTCTTCGACGACTACGCGCACCACCCGACCGAAGTCGCTGCGTCGATTGCCGCGCTGCGCGATGCGTATCCGGAGACCGCACTGAGCGTCGTTTTCCAACCTCACCTGTATACGCGCACGCGCGACTTCGCGGCCGAGTTCGCGGCCTCGCTCGAGAAAGCTGACGAAGCTTGGGTGCTGCCCATTTACCCGGCCCGTGAAGAGCCGATCGATGGAGTGAGTTCAGATCTCATCGTAGGAGCCGCTGGCGCGGCCGTCTCGCACATTGAGCGGCAGGCTGCCCGCGACCTGGTCCATCAACGAGACCAGGGACGTCGCGTCCTCGTGTTCATGGGCGCGGGCGACGTCACGACCGTGGCACATGAGGTCGCAGAAAGGTTGGCGGACGATGCGGTGGGAACATGACGTCCGATTGGCGACGCTCGCCCGCTATCGTATTGGAGGGCCGGCCGACCGACTGGCCCGCCCGCAGAATCTCGACGAGCTCCGAGATCTTTTCGGCGATCTTGGCGAGGCCCCGTACGAAGTCCTGGGGACCGGCGCCAATATTCTCATCTCGGAAGCCGGGCTCCGGGCTCCTGTCCTCGTGCTTGGTGGCGAGTTCGGCGGGCTCGAGGTGGAAGACGGCGCGATCCGCGCCGGAGCTGCAACGAAGCTCCCGGCCCTTGCTGGAGCGGCGAGGAAATCGGCGAGAGTCGGATTCCATTTTCTCGAAGCCGTGCCGGGTACCGTCGGCGGGGGTCTGCGAATGAACGCGGGCGCACGGAACGAGTGGCTGTGGGATCGAGTCGAATGGGTGGACGCGGTGACGCCGTCGGGAGAACTCGTTCGGCTCACGCCAGAAGAGGCGCAGCCGTCTTATCGACGCGTTTCGGTTCCGGAGAATTGGGTGTTCGTGGCAGCTCGTTTTGAGACGAAGGAAGGGGATCCAGGCGCGATCCGGGAGGCCCACTTCAATTTTCGCGAGCGTAAGGTCAACGACCAAGTCTACGATCTGCCCTCGGTTGGTTCGACCTGGAAGAACCCTGAATCCCCCCATCCTTCGGCGTGGCAGATCGTCGATGAAGTCGGGATGCGCGGTGCAAGATCCGGCGGCGCTCAGATTGCCGAACGACACGCGAACTTTATCGTCAATCTTGGCGACGCGATGGCCGAAGACGTGCTCGACTTGATGATCGAAACGCGAAAGCGGGCCCATGTTCACTTTGGTCTCTGGCTCGAACCCGAGATCCGATTCTGGGGATTTGAAGCCGACCGACTCGCTGAAGTGGGGGCCGTATGATCGCCATCGCCGATAAGATCACTCGGCGTTCGCGCCGTCGCCTGTTCGTGGTCATGACCGCCGGCGTACTCGGCCTCGCCGTCCCGGTCTGGGTACCTGCGATCCTTGCTACGCTCCCCGCCTTTCAGGTCGGAGAAGTACGTGTGGTCGGTACTCGCTACGTGGCTCCCGATGAGATCGAGCGCATCGCCGCGCTGACGCCCGAGGCTTCCGTTTGGGATGATCCGTTTGTGTGGGAGGCGCGGGTCCGCGCGCACCCCATGGTTCGAGAAGCGACCGTCCGTCGCCAAGGCTTCCGCGCGCTCGAGATCGCCGTGGTCGAGAAACGCCCGGTCGCATTGGTCTCGACGCCAAGACTACGCCCCATCAATGCCGACGGACGCGTGCTAGTGCTCGCGCCCTCGGAAGCGCGACTCGACTTGCCGGTCATCGGTGGTTTGATCGAGATCGAAGGAGATTTGGTCGTCGATGCTTCCATCCGCGAGCTGGCGAACGTCATCGATCGGTTGGATCGGGCGAACGCGGAGTTCGTCTCCGTGATCTCCGAAGCCGGTTACGCCAAGGACGGAGGATACCGTTTCCTGATGCTTCCGAGCGCCGAAGCGGAGGTCGTTTTCCTGCCTCGAAACGAGCCGATCCGAGCCCTCCGGCGCGTCTCTTTGGCGCTGGGTCAAATCTCGGATCCGAGAGTCGCGCGTGCGGATGCGCGCTTCACAGGCCAAGTTGTCTTAACGCGTGTGGAGGGGCGATGATACAAGGGGTGGGGATTGCTGGGGTGGACATCGGCTCGACGAAGACCTGTGCGGTCATCGCCGAGTTCCGCTCTGGGCGTGAACCGCACGAGCCGCTGCCCATTTTGGGGGTTGGCGAAGCGCGTGCTGAGGGGATGAGGGGGTCGGCCGTCACGAACCTCGAAGCCGCGATCGGATCGGTCCGAGAAGCGGTAGGGCAGGCCGAAGCGATGGCCGGCCGCGAGGTCGAGACCGCGTACGTTGGCGTGCCCAGCGCCTACGTGGAGACCTCCCGCTCGCGCGGCGTCGTTGCCGTCTCTGGCGCCGAAATCACCGCTGCCCATGTGAAGCGCGTTCAGGAAGTCGGTCGCGCCGTCCCCGTCCGTCCCGGTTTCGAACTGATCCACGCCCTGTGCCAGGAATACTCGGTGGACGGTCGCGCCGGCATCCAGGACCCCGTCGGCATGATCGCGACCCGGTTGGAGTCGGACGTCTGCATCGTCACCGCCGACTCCACCGCGTGCCGCGACCTGAGCAAGGTCGTGGACCGCAGCGGATACCGACCGGAGGAACTCGTGATGGCGCCGCTGGCGAGTTCGCTCGCGGTCATCACGGACGCGGAACGCGAAGCCGGCGTGGCGCTGGTCGAGATCGGCGGGGCTGGGACCGACGTGCTCGTGTACGCAGGCTGCCGGGTGCTCCATGCGGCCACGCTACCCTGGGGCGGCTCGACCGTGACCCGCGACATCGCGCGGGGGCTTGGCGTGCCCGAAGAAGAAGCGGGCCGTCTCAAGCAACGCTTCGGCAACGCCCGCCGCAGCGAAGTCGACGCCAAAGAGCAGCTCGACGTATCCGGTCCGAGCCACGGGGGAGGCCGCCGGGTCAGCCGCGAACTGCTCGCCCATATCATCGAACAACGGCTCGACGAGATTCTCGGGTTGGTTTACGAGGAGCTGGAAGAAGCGGGAGCCTTGGACCGGCTCGGTGCGGGGATCGTCCTCACCGGCGGCGGAGCTGCGCTCCCCGCAACGGACGATCTGGCGCGATCGGTTTTTAATCTTCCCGTACGGATTGGTATTCCCGGCTCTGGGCTTACCGGGGCCATAGAAAGCGTGGCGGCGCCCTCGCACGCGACGGCTGTTGGATTGGCAGTGTATGGTGCAGCGCAGCATCGAAGCGGCGGATTCGCCGGGGCGACGAGGGCAATCGCTCGTGTGGGGGGATGGCTGCGTGAGTTTTTCTAGGGAGTAATACGGCTCAAAAGATGTGTCACAAGACTCGGCCTTAGGCGGGGGAAAGGGAGTGGTGGTGCAAATGGTCTTCGAGTTCGATGACAGCATGGCGCGCAATGCGCGAATGAAGGTCGTGGGTGTCGGCGGAGCAGGCGGCAACGCGGTAAACCGAATGATCGACGAGAAGTTGGAGGGCGTCGAGTTCATTGCTGCCAACACGGACCTTCAGGCGCTTCAGAATTCCAATTCGCACATAAAGATTCAGATCGGGAAGCAGCTGACGCGCGGCCTGGGCGCGGGTGCACGCCCCGAAATCGGCCGTCAAGCGATCGCCGAGAGCGAGGATGAAATCAAGAGCGCCCTACAGGGCGCCGACCTCGTCTTCGTGACGGCCGGGATGGGCGGCGGCACGGGCACGGGGGCTGCTCCGGTGATCGGTCGGATGGCGCGAGAAATGGGCGCCCTCTGCATCGCGATCGTCACGCGCCCGTTCCACTTCGAAGGCAAGAAGCGGATGCGACACGCAGAAATGGGTCTGCGCGAACTCCGGCGCGCCGTCGACACGATGATCGTAGTGCCAAACGAACGCCTGCTCGCGGTTGTCGGCAAGGACACGACGTTCCGGGAAGCACTCAAGAAAGCGGACGAGGTCCTGCTTCACGCGACACAGGGGATCTCGGATTTGATCTCGGTGACGGGAGATGTGAACGTTGACTTCGCGGATGTCAGAACCGTGATGTCGAATCGTGGCGCTGCGCTCATGGGGACGGGCAGCGCGTCCGGAGACGATCGCGCAGTGGATGCGGCCCAGCAGGCCATTTGCTCACCTCTGCTCGACAACGTATCCATCAACGGCGCCACCGGCGTGCTTGTCAATATTACCGGCGGGCCGGACATGACGATCGACGAGGTGACGACCATCAACTCGATCATCCAAGAGGCCGCGGGTGAAGAAGGCGAGATGATCTTCGGTGTCGTCCACGAACCCGAACTCGAAGCCGCCTTGCGGGTAACGGTGATCGCGACCGGTTTCGGCGAGCCGGTCGAAGAGGATGAGCCGCTTCCGGTGGAGTCGCATACGGGGTATGACGGCGTCGTGGAAGTTCCGACGAGCCGCGTCGTCATCGGGTCTAGATTCGAAGAAGCGCCGGGACCGAGGCTGGTGGTTCCGGAGCCGGTCGACGGCCTCGCGATGGAGGAGGGTGCGCCGGTCGATGCCGAGCCCGGCGAGGAACTCTGGAACGATTCCGGCGAAGGGTCGGAGGATCTGGAGATCCCGACGTTTATTAGAAGACAGATGGACTGATCCCTCTGGGTCGACCGAGATGGACGACTCCGACGGATCGCTTGGTTGGAGTTCGCTTGGAAAGACGACGTAGGAACACGACTTATGTCACTGCACTGGCCGTCGGCGCGTGTCTCGCGGCGGCTGGCTGCGGTGGTGAAGTCGCGATCAAAGTCGTCGATGTGCCGACTCCGCCCGCCCCGGTGACTGTCGTCCATAGCCTGGAGTCTGGCGAAACGCTGGGCGATGTCTTCGACACGCACGGGTTGAGCGGTCAACAGATCCTGGAAGTCGTGGCCGCGATCGAAGAGTTCGAAAGCGTCCGGCGCTTTCGTCCAGGTACCGAGATCCAGCTGGCGAGTCGGCCCGACGAAGGGCCGCTGCGGATCAGCCTCCGGCTGGATCGCGACCGCACACTGCACCTCTTGGCGGAGCCCGACGGGCCGCGGCCTTGGAACGCGCGGCTGGACTCCGTACCTATCCGACGCGATACGATTCGGCTGGCCGGGTTGGTGGGTTCGAATCTCTACGATGCCGAGTTGTCCGGCGATGTCGATCGCTTGGGACCGGGGGAGTTGCACGATGTCGTGTTCCGACTCTCCCAAATGTTCGCATGGCAGGTCGATTTTTGGCGCGACATCCGGACCAATGATGCGTATCGGGTCTTGATCGCTCGCGAGGTACGGCCGGACGGTTCCATCCGATCCGCCAAGGTGCTCGCGGCGGAGTTCCGAAACGACACCCGCGAACTGGTCGCGGTTCGTTTTCAAGCGGACGAAGAAGCGCCGGTCGAATACTATGACGAGGCCGGAGAAGCCCTACGGGGAGAGTTTCTGCTGGCTCCGCTCGATCTCGCCCGCATGACGAGCGGGTTCAATCTCCGTCGCTTCCACCCCGTTCTCAGACGCACACGACCGCATCTGGGGGTCGACTACGGTGCGTCTCGGGGGACGCCGGTCCGATCCACCGGAGCAGGCCGGATCACGCGAGCGGGACCGTGGGGTGGGTATGGTACGGCGATCGAAGTCCGGCACGTCAACAACTTGCGGACGCGATACGCCCATCTGAGCGGGATCGCTCGCGGCGTGCGTAGCGGCGTCCAGGTCGAGCAGGGTCAGGTGATCGGGTACGTAGGGTCCAGTGGCCTCGCTACTGGCGCACACCTGCACTACGAGTTCCTCCAGGGCGGGAGACAGGTGAACCCGGCCCGGATGAATTTCCCGCGCGCCGAGCCGGTGCCTGACGAGCAGCGCGAGGTGTTCATGGCCAGGAGCGAGTTGTCTCTATCTCGCCTTCGGCTTCTCCCCATGCCGGGCACCGGCATCGCGGTCGCGGGACGACGAACGCAGGACTAGCGTCAGGACCTTCGGAGTCACGGAGGTGCGCCCCAGGAGTCGCGTGGCTTGGGGGCCAGGTAGCATGTCGGTGCGCGCCCACAGTCGCGTGGTCTGCGCGCCAACGGATAGAATGTTCCAGTGAAACAACGGAACCTCTCCAGCCGGCGTACTTCGTGATCCAACCCCGAATCCTTCCCATCTCCCGCCCATGAGCGTTGCCGTTTGGCTTGGATGCGCGCTCATCGCGGTTGTCGTGGCCGCCTGGGCCTATGGGGCTCGCGAAGAGCGGGTCGCCGGCCGGAGTGCTCCCGCGGCGATTCGGGCGTTGGCCATCTTTCTGATCCTCGGCGGACTATCGCTTCCGTCGCTTGGCGGACGCACGGTCGGGGCTCCCACTCGGGTGGCGCTTCTCGACCTCTCCCGCAGCATGTCTCTCCCAGCTCGTCCGGGGGCGGCGAACACCCGCTTGGATTCCGCGCGAGCGGAGCTACGGGCGCTGAACCCAGACCGGATCTACGTGTTTGGCGACGCCCCGACACCAGCGCGACTCGATTCGATCGAGGGTCTCACGGCCACTCATGACCGGAGCCGGTTGGAACCGGCGATCCAAGCCGCGCGGCTCGGGGGGGCCGATAGCGTTTGGGTGATCACGGACGGGGACCTGCTGGATCGCGCGGAAGCGCTGGCCGCCGCCCAGCGACTGGGGCTCGGCGTTCGTGAGATCCGTACGTCCGCCGAGGTCGCGCGCGTCGGCGTCGCAGATTTGAGGGCGCCAGACCGAGCGCGCTCGGGGGATACGGTACGAGTGACGGTCGAGTTGGTGGCCGGGGGCGATCCCACATCGCTGCCAGATAGCGTGAGCGTCGAGTTGCGACACGACGACGCCGTCCTCGCCACGGCGACAGCCGAGCGGCCCGCGCCGGGTCGAACGGGTCGCGTGGAGCTCTCGTTCGTGCCCTCGAATCCCGACGACGAGCCTGTCTGGCAGCGTTTGGAAGCGGTGCTGGTGGACCCTGTCGACCCGCTCGGCGTCTCGGATCGGGCCGGCGCGTGGGTGGAGGTTTCCGAGTCCGCCGGCGGGGCGGTGATGATCTCGACCGCCCCGGATTGGGAAGCTCGGTTCCTGGTGCCGGCTCTGGGTCGACTGGTCCTGGGCGGCGCTCATGGATTTCTTCGTCTCCAGGACGGGCGGTACGTGGAGATGTCGGCGGGCCCGCGCATCGTCGATGAAGCGCGGGTGCGGCGCGCCCTCCGCGGGTCGCGGCTGCTGGTGGTTCAGGGTGCGCCGGAAAGCCTGCCGGGCTGGCTCGCCACGGCCATGCGGAATCACTCGCGCGTGCTGACCTTGGCGAAGGGGCCCGGCGAGGTCCCGGGTGCCGGCGTCCGGGTGTCTGGGCCGCTGCCTGGCGAGTGGTACGCGACGCCGCCGATTCCGGCGAGCCCGGCATCGGGGCTGCTTCTCGAGGCCGATCTGGACGCGCTTCCGCCCGTTCGCGATCTGTACGCCCTCGATCCACCCGGCCGTTGGACGATCCTGAACGCCAACCGAAATCGCCGCGGGGAGGGACGCCCGCTGCTCTCGGCTGGGGAGCGCGGAGATCGGCGCTGGGCCGTGTCCGCAGCCTCGGAGTGGTGGCGGTGGGCGCTCCGCGGCGGAGCGCCGAAGCGCGTGTACGAGGCGGCCTTCAGCGGAATCGTCGGCTGGCTCGTGGAAGGCTCCACGCCTCAGCTCGCCGCCCTCGAGGGGTCGCCTGCCGTTGGACGCCCCCCCGTTTGGCGCGTACGTCCGGGCGCCTCGGACCTCGAGATCACGCTACTCGATGATGCCGGCGCGGAAGTTTGGCGCGAAGTCTGGTCGGATCCGCCCACGCGGGTTACCGGGCCGGTGCTAGAACTGGGGACGTACGAAGCACGCGTCAAAACGACGGGCCCGGACGGAGTCGTCGAGTTCACGCGTCCGATCGAGATCGCGCCCGACGCCCGCGAGCTGCTGACCGGCCCACAGGTCGCGGCCGCTTCGATCGCACCCGTCGTACAAGCCAGATCGGATGTCGCGGTGCGCGCTCCGCGACCGGTGTGGCCCTTCGTGCTCGCGGTCGCGCTGCTTTGCGTGGAGTGGGTTTGGCGGCACCGCATCGGTCTGCGCTAGATCATGGCGAAAAAAAAGAACCAAGACGCAATGGACCTCAAGTCCCAGCGGCCCAAGCGATCGCTTTGGCGTCGGGTGGTCGACTTCGCCCTCACCGACGTCAACACCATCGTCGAGGGGGGGCTCGACGACGCGGCCATCGAGCGTCTCGAACAGGTGCTCCTCGAGGCGGACTTCGGAATTGATGTCGCGCTGGAGCTCGTTGGCGAGCTGGAACGCGCCGTAGAACGCGGCCAGATCAAGTCGGAGCTCGACCTCCGACAGCTTCTCGGCGACCGCATTCGGGCGTTCCTTACGGTGGCGGACGTAGAGCCGGTGGCGCATGAGCTGAGACGTGGAGATTCACTAGGTGTCGTACTCGTATTGGGCGTCAACGGGGTCGGTAAGACGACCACGGTCGCGAAACTCGCGCACGCGCTTCAAGCTCGTGGCGACAAGGTCATCATGGCTGCGGCGGACACGTTTCGAGCCGGAGCACAGGCCCAGCTGAAGACCTGGGCGGATCGGATCGGCGCTGGCTTCGTGGGCGGCGGGGACGGGGCTGACCCGGCCTCCGTCGCTTTTGACGCGATCGAAGCGGCCAGGGCGCGAGACTCCGACTGGGTCCTCGTCGATACGGCGGGACGTCTTCATACCCAGAGCGATCTCATGAAAGAACTCGTAAAAATCGATCGCGTCCTCGGGCGTCAGGTCGAAGGAGCGCCGCACGAACGGCTCCTTGTCGTCGACGCCACCTCGGGCCAGAACGTGATCAACCAAGCACGGCAGTTTGGTTCCGCCCTCCCGCTCACCGGTCTCGTCCTCGCAAAGTTCGACAGCAGCGCGAGGGCCGGCACCGTCGTCTCCGTCGTGCGTGAACTCGACGTTCCGGTTCGCTTCTTGGGAACGGGCGAATCGGTCGAAGATCTCGATCCGTTTTCCGCCGACGACTACGTCGGAAAGATCCTAGCCGCCGACGAATGAGCCCGGCACGTTCGCTTCTCACCGGCGCCGTCCAATACCTGAAGGGAGTCGGCCCCCGCCGCGCAGAACGATTCGCTCAGATGGGTGTGCTCCTGGGCCGCGATCTCTTGTACCATCTTCCACACCGCTACGAGGACGCCTCGACGGTCGATTCGATCGCGGACCTGGCTCCAGGGGCCGACGCCACCGTGATCGGTACCGTCGTGTCCAAGGGCGTGATTCCGACGCGCCGCCGCCTTCGCGTGTTCCGCGCTGTGATCCGCGACGAGACCGGACACATCGAATGCGCCTGGCCGGGTCGACCCTGGTTGGATCGGACCATCGAACGTGGCGACCTCTTGCTCGTCTCGGGTCCCATTCGTTTCTACCACGGTCGACAGATGCAGCCGCGCGAGCATACGGTCTTGGCCCGCGCATCCGACGGCGGCCATGAGCAGTCGCCACAGGCGCCCGAGGCGGCCGATGAACGCCCGAGTGGGGGGCGCATCTTCCCGGTCTATCCGGCCACCGAGGGGCTGTCGCACCGCCAGGTACGCGCGGTCGTCGAAGAGAATCTCCCCGCGCTCCTCGCCGAACTCGACGATCGCGACCCGCTCCCGGACGCCTGGCGAAAGGAACTCGCGATCCCGCTGCTCGCCGAAGCTCTCGCAACGCTTCATCAACCCACGGATCTCGCCGCGATCGAATCCGCTCGACGACGCCTCGCGTTCGAGGAGCTGTTCTTTCTCCAACTGCTCCACGCCCGCGCCCGCGCGCAGCTCCGCACCGAGGTCCGGGGGATCGCGTCCCGGGCCGCGCCGATCCACACAGAGGCGCTCCTGAAGACGCTCCCGTTCGAGCTTACCAACGCCCAGTTGCGCGTATGGGAGGAGATTCACGCCGATATGGAGCGCGACGCTCCGATGAATCGGCTGCTCCAAGGAGACGTGGGATCCGGCAAGACCGTGGTTGCGGCCCTCGCGATGCTGAAGGCGGTGGAGTCGGGGCACCAAGCCGCGATCATGGCGCCTACGGAGCTCCTCGCTGAGCAACACCTCAGAACTCTGACGGACCTTCTGGCGCCGCTGGGTCTGAAGCCGGTGATGCTGACGGGTTCGGTGACCGGCAAGGCGCGGCAGTATGCCCTGGATCGAATCGAAAACGGTAGGGCCAAAATCCTGGTCGGCACGCACGCGCTCATCCAAGGCAAGGTAAAATTCAAGTCTCTTGGCCTGGCTGTGATCGACGAGCAGCACCGATTCGGCGTCGAGCAACGTCGTCAGCTTCGTGAGAGTGGTCAGGCACCCGACGCGCTGGTCATGTCTGCGACGCCGATTCCGCGGAGTCTCGCGCTGGTCCTGTACGGCGATCTCGACCTATCGGTGATCGACGAACTGCCTCCGGGACGGCGTCCGATCGTATCCGCGGTCCGAGGTCCCGAGAGCCGGAACGCGGCGTTCGACTTTCTGGGCGATCAACTCGCGGAAGGTCGACAGGGCTACGTCGTCTATCCGCTCGTCGAGGAGTCCGAGATGCTCGAAGCGCGTGCGGCGACCACAATGGCTGCGAGCCTCACAGAGCGGTTCACGGACTTCAACGTCGGTCTTCTGCACGGAAAAATGTCGTCCGCTCAAAAGGACGAGATGATGAGAGGGTTTCTCGCCGGCGACGTGGACTTACTGGTGGCCACCACGGTCATCGAAGTCGGCATCGACGTGCCCAACGCGACGGTGATGCTGATCGAGGACGCGGAACGCTTTGGGCTGGCGCAGCTCCACCAGCTCAGGGGACGGGTGGGCCGCGGTGCCGAACAGTCTTACTGCGTCGCGTTTCACGCCGGGAAGACGGCTTCCGAACGACTGACCGCCTTTGCCTCGACCTCGGACGGTTTCGCCCTGGCCGAAGAGGATCTCCGCATCCGCGGCCAAGGCGACCTGTTCGGGAAAGAACAGAGCGGCGCGGCGCTTCTTCGGTTTGCCGAGCTCGGACGCGATCGCGATCTGTTGGAGGACGCGAGTCACCGCGCTCGCGCCATCGTCAATGAGGATCCACAGCTCGCCAACCCGAAGCACAAGGACCTCCGTCACGAACTCGAGTCGCGATACGCCACGCGAGAGGCCCTCTACCAGATCGGCTGAGGTTTGCCCCCCCCGACGTCCACCGTCAACTTTGTCGCGACTCTTAGCCCAAGGCACCCATGAACTATATCACGATCGATGAACTGCCACGGCACATCGGTGAAGACGTGCGGCTCCGCGGATGGGTGCGGCGTTTTCGCTCCAGCGGAAAGATTTCGTTTCTCGTCCTGCGCGATGGCACCGGCGAGGTCCAGTGCGTGTTCGTCAAGAACGAAGTGTCCGAGGAGACGTGGGCCGGTCTCGAAGACGCTTCCCACGAGGCGTGCGTTTCGGTTGCCGGCCTGGTCCGCGCCGATGACCGCGCGCCATCCGGGGTCGAGCTTACGGCGACCGGTTTCGAGCTGTTGGGAGCGTCCGCAGAGTATCCGATCCAACCCAAAGAGCACGGTGTCGATTTCTTGCTGGAGAAGCGGCACCTGTGGCTTCGAAGCGCGCGCCAAATCGCGATCATGCGGGTCCGCGACGAGGTGATTCGTGCGATCCACGACTTCCTGCACGACGATGGGTTCACACACGTCGACACGCCCATTCTCACGGGCGCGATCGGCGAGTCGGCCGGGACCTTGTTCGAGACCGAGTATTTCGATCATGGGAAGGCGTACCTCGCGCAGACCGGGCAGCTGTACGTCGAAGCCGCAGCGGCCGCGCTCGGTAAGGTCTACTGCTTCGGGCCGACGTTCCGCGCCGAGAAGTCCAAGACACGTCGGCACCTGACGGAGTTCTGGATGGTCGAGCCGGAGGCGGCCTGGATGGACTCCGATCAGAACATGGATCTCCAGGAGCGTTTTGTCTCGTCGATCATTCAACGTGTGGTCCTAAAGCAGCGCGAGCAGCTCGAGGCTCTCGATCGAGACGTGTCGAAACTCGAGGCGATCGTGGCTCCGTTTGATCGCATGAGCTACTCGGACGCCGTCGACCTGCTGCAGAAGCAGGGCAGTGACATCGAGTGGGGATCGGATCTGGGCGCCGCGCACGAGGCACAGTTGGTCGAAGGGCGCGAGAAACCGCTCTTTGTCTACGACTATCCGAAGGGTGCGAAGGCCTTCTACATGAAGGAAAACCCCGACGATCCGAGAACGGTCAAATGCGACGACATGCTCGCGCCCGAAGGATACGGCGAGGTCATCGGAGGCAGTCAGCGCGAAGACGATTACGACAAGCTGTTGTCGCGCATCCGAGAAGAAGGTCTACCTGAGGACACGTACGATTGGTACTTGGATCTGCGGCGGCATGGGACGTTCACGCATAGCGGCTTCGGGTTGGGTGTCGAACGGTTGGTGACCTGGATCTGTGGGCTCGATCACCTGAGGGAGACCATCGCGTTTCCGAGGATGATGACGCGGATCACCCCATAGCGGTCGTCTTCGCTGGGCCTCCCGCCAAACGAGCGTCGATGGCTCGCGAACTTTGCTTCTAGCTCGCGGGGCTCGGCGCCGTCTGGACTGTGAGACCTCGCGGACCGAGATTTGGAACATGCAGAATCTACGCAGGACCCCTTGGTGGGTCGTCTGTCTCGCGTTTCTCGGGTTCGTGGGGTGCGGTAGCGAGCCGCTCCAGCCCTCCGGTCCGATGGCGACCGGGCTGGCCGCCGAAATTCTTCTTCCCCCCGGCTTCAAGATCGAACCATTCGCGACCGGCATCTCGCGCCCGCGTTCGCTCGCGCTTGGAGACGATGGGACGGTGTACGTCGGCTCCTATTTCTTTACGAAGGGCGTCACGAGCCCGGTCTATGCCCTGATCGATCGGGACCGAGACTATCGAGTCGATGAGGTCAAGCAGATCCGAAACGGGTTTCGGACACCCAACGGGGTCGACTATCACGACGGATCGCTGTTTATCACGGATGAGGATCTCGTCTGGAGGATCGACAACATCGAAGAGACCATCGACGATCCCCACCCTATCCTGATCTACGACGGATTCCCGTCGCGAGCCGAGACCGAGCAGGCCACCGATGTGGGGCACTTCTGGCGGTATGCGCGCTATGGTCCAGACGACAAGCTTTACGTCCCCGTGGGTACGCGTTGGTCTTTTCTTGTCGGACCACATACCGCAAACGATCTCGATGATGATTGGCGCTACTCGACGATCGTCCGCATGGATCCCGATGGGGGCAACGCAGAAGTCTTTGCGACGGGTGTTCGCAACTCGATGGGGATGGATTTTCAACCCTCGACCGGGGATTTGTTCTTCACCGACAATCAAGCGTCCTGGCCGTTCATTGACCCGCGCTTCTACGACATTCCCCCCGATGAGCTCAATCGAGCGCAGGGGCCGAGCGGAGACTTCGGGTTTCCCTACGTTCATGGCCGCCTGCCCGATCCGTTGATTGGCGAACAGGCGCCAGCGGGACAGACCGAACCGTCGTTCGAGTTCGAAGGACATACGGCTCCTCTCGGCATGCGCTTCTACACGGGGACGATGTTTCCACCCGAGTACCACGGCGCGATCTTCGTTGCCGAACACGGGACCGAACCGACCACGCCGACGTCCATGCCGTCGCAGGTCTCGGGCAACCGCATCTCCGTGATCCGTCTGGGGCCGGACGGGGCGGTTTCCGACTACGAGGTGTTTGGACGCATAGATTTCTCATCAAATGCGAACTACAAACGGCGGCCGGTCGACTTGCTGGTGCTTCCGGACGGGTCGCTGCTCGTCTCCGACGACCACAAGGCAGGGGTCTATCGCATCACCTATGAGCCTTGACGTAGGTTCTCACGACCGAGTTCCGGCGCCCAGGATGGCTCGGAGCCGAGCCCGAAGGGTAGGATTTCTTTTGTCAACGCAGGAGCGAATTGGAATGAGTCGTCGAACTTCTTGGGTTGTCATGGCCCTCGCCGTCATCGTCGCGTTTCCCCTTGCGGCTCAAGAGCACGACGAGCATGGCGAGGAGAGCGACATGATGTCCGTGGAATACCTCGGCACGAGTGCCAACGGGCCCTTCTCGGAGGCCGTGCGCGTCGGTCACACGCTCTATCTCTCCGGCAAGCTCGGGACGGTACCCGGACAGGGCCTGGTCTCAGGGGGGATTCAGCCCGAGACGCGGCAGACGTTGGAGAACATCTCGGCGACGCTGGGGAAGTATGGTTCGTCTATGGACGAAGTCGTGAAGTGCACGGTGTTCTTGGCCGATATCGGCGAGTGGCCCGCCATGAACGAGATCTACATGACGTTCTTCCCCGTGCGGAAGCCGGCCCGTAGCGCGGTGGCTGGAAGCGGTTTGGCCCTCAACGCCCGCGTCGAAATCGAATGCATAGCGACGGTGGGACTATCCGACGGGTCCTAGGAGCGCCGCCGTCGCTTCGTCCTACCGCGGCGGGATTTGCCTTCGGAGCGATCGTGTTCGCCGTTCTGGGCATGTGGATGAACAGTCAGATGGGGGCTCCGTGGTTCTCCAATCCAGGTCCGATCGGCATTCTGGCCGTCATCGGCGGGACCACGGCCGGGCTCGTCTCCCCGATGTTTTTTGGGCGTAGAAAGCGGCCGCCGGACAAGAAGTAGCCCCGGCTAGCCCTCGGCGAGGCGCGTCAACACGCCAGCGTCGAGTCGATGTCCTCCGGAATACGTGTGGGAACGGAACGTTACGTTGGCCTCGGTGAGTCGGCGCTCATGCGATTTGACGGCCTCGGCGCTGAAGTGCTCATCGGCGTCGCCCACCACGAGTTGAAGGTCGGCCGTCGAAAGAGCCGGCCCGTGTTCTTCCAGGTCGAGGTCGGGCGGCACCGTCGATCCCCACAGCACGGCCCGATCGATCCGCGCCCCGCCGTAAGCGAGCCAGCGGCAGAGCGTATGCACTCCCTGCGAGAATCCGAGCCCTACGGTCCGCACGTTGGTGTTCGTGAGGCCACGCTCCGCGAGCACTGAGGCGTGCAGTTGATCCAGGTACGCCACGTAGTCGGCGATGTCGGTGAGCCGGTCCTCGCTCGTCATCCAGGAGGCGCCGACCTTTCGTGCTCCGTGGTCGACGTATTGACGATGAAGACCTTCCGCCGCCACGACGACCCGTCCGCCCGTGTGGATCGGTTGAAAGTATCGGAGAAACCGGTGCGCCAGCTGGTTGTAGCCGTGAAGCGCGAACCACACTTCGGTCACGGGTTCTCCGGCGGCCTCCAAGACGGCGTATCGCACCCGCCTCGAGATGACAAAATGCTTGGATTCGATCGCCATGCGCCTCCTGGGGTCGGGTCTGGCTGCAAGGTTGCTCGGTGACGCCCGTACGTCGCAAGGACCAGGTCATTCTTCGGCCGATCTGACCGAACTCTTACGGGTGTCTTGATCTGCCCTTCGGGAACGTTTTATGCTCGGAATCGTACTTAAGTGGTCTGTGTAGTCCGAGTGTTACGCCCGCGAGGCAGAAGGGGAAGTCAATGAGGAGGCACCGCGTCCTATCTGGGGTTTTGTCCGTTCTGGCGATGGGAGCCATCGCAGGCGTGGGGTGCGCCAGCACGACCGACCCGAACTCGACCAACCCGCCCCCACCTCCGCCACCGCCTCCCCCGCCGGCGGCCGCGCAAATGACGCTGCAGACCACGCTCGACGGACCCTCGGCAGTCGCGGCACCCTCGATTGGCACAGGAGGCGGCATCGTCACGACCACCCCGGCCAACGATTTCGTCGCGGCGCGGGTGGGAGACGGTCTGCGGACAGACGCCGTCGGGGAGCGCGTTCGGTTCCCCCAGATTTCGGGCGGCGTTCAGAATCTCGAGAACGAGAGCGGCACGTTGCAGTTTTGGTATCAGCCTTCCTACGACCACGACATTGACCAGAAGTACACGATTGCCGGAACGGGCACGTGGAAAGCGAACAACGCCACGGCTGGGTCGATCCATTTCGGCAAACACGAGAGCTCGAACCAATTCGGGATTTTTCTCATCTTCTTCGACGCCAATAGCGTGCGATGGGAGCATAACGTCGCGGCGAACGCTTACGGTTGGAACGCGGGGGAGTGGCACCTGTTTCGAATCACTTGGGACGTGAATGTCGCCGCCGGCGAGCGAAACTTGCACCTCTATATCGACGGGCAGGAGCTTCCGCTCACGGGGGAGGTCTCTCGAGGTCCGCAGACGACCCTGCCAGAGAGGTCGAACGAGTTTATCTACATCGGGGCGCGCGACGTCACTGGAAATATCATCGCTGGCGGCGTCTATGACGACGTCGAAATCTGGAATACGGCGATTCCGCCTAGCTGATGGCCGCCGGTCACGCGCATGTCGGTGGGCCGCTCATCCGTAACGAACGCACCGCTCCGCACGGTTGTGTGGCGGACCCAGTGCTGCCACTGTCTCCAGGTGATGGCCGCTTAAGGACCTGAGAGGGAGGTTGGGGTGCAGGGGGAGTCCATTCGAGTTCGCACGGGGTGGGTGGGTGTCATCGTGGCCGCCGCTGCCGGTCTTCTCTCGATGCCCGGCGCGTCGATGGCTCAGAGTCCGTTCGAGGCCGGTTTTGGCGTGGCTCGCAACGGCAGTCCACCGTCAGAGTTGTCGGACATGGGATGTGCGGCCGATGTCGGCTGGGCGGCGGAAGGCCGAGGCTCTTTCCGATTCTCGCGCGCCGTCGCCATCGAAGGCGTAATGGGCTACAACTTCGAACAAGCCGTCCGTTGTTCCGCCCCGCTCGACCCTCCCGTTTCCGGCGAACGGTCCTTCCAGACGTCGACAGAGGCCGGGTATCCGTTTTGGTCCAGCGATATCCGGCTCGCTTTCGAGCCATCGAGCCCCGCGGGTAACATGTGGCTCCGAGCGTTTGGCGGTTATGGTCGAATGTGGGGGAAAGGCACCGGATACTGGCTGGCAGGTGGCGGGTTGGTGTTCGGCGGCAACGTCCAGACGGTACTCGATCTGGAGTGGAATTGGTTCGACCTCCCGTTTGAGGAAACGACCCAAGTATTCCAGAACAGCGCGGTAGTTTCGGAGTCCAGCACGTTTGGCTCGACGTCGCACTCGGAATTCCGTATTAAGGCCGGTTTCCGGCTCCGTTTTTGATGGGATCCGCGCGATGACGTCCGAGCCCGACTCGTCGGGCCCCGGCTTTCTGTATCGACGCCGCGTCGAGTTTTCGGACACCGACACGGCGCAGCTCATCCATTTCACGGCGCTGTTGCGCTATATGGAGGAGGCCGAGCATGCGTTCTACCGCTCGCTCGGCATCGCCGGTTATGAGTGGCGTCCCGACGGTGTGACCGGAATCCCGCGCGTGTCGGTCCGATGCGACTACCTTGCCCCGCTGCGCTACGCGGAGGAGGTCGAGGTCCGGCTCCTCGTCAAGGAAGTTCGCACGAAGGCGATTCGGTATGAGGCCGACTTCGTAGTGGCCCGGCCCGATGGCGACTCGACCGTCGCCAAGGGCGAGATGACGGTCGTGTACGCTACGCGGCAGCACGGAAGTCTCGATTGGGCCGGCGCTCCGATCCCCACCGAGATGAAGAACGCGATCGCCGTGGCCGGGGGCCTAGTCGTGGGCGACGGAGGCGTCTAGGACGGTTGCGACGTGTCTCGCCCGTCGCTGGGCGAGATCGGCGACCTGATGGCGGCAGCTCGTGCCGTTCGCCACAAGCCACTCGTCGTCACCCATTTCGCGGACAGAGGGCAGGATTTCCAGCTCGGCGATGCGACGGGAGACGTCGGCATGTTCGCTTTCGTAGCCAAACGATCCCGCCATGCCACAGCAGCCCGCGCTGATGGGTTCGACCTTTAGATCCGGAATCGTTCGCAACACGTCGATCGTTCGCCCTTCGACCCCAAAGGCCTTTTCGTGACAGTGTCCGTGCACACGCACGCGTGACACGGGCAACGGGCTGACGGGGAGATCGACCAGCGCACCGCTGCGGACCAACAGTTCCGAGAAGAGAAGAGCGCCGTCGACGACGGACTGGGTCAGCTCACCGGGGCACAACGCGGGAAGTTCATCGCGAAGGGTGAGCAGACACGATGGCTCCAGACCGACGATGGGAACCCCCCGTTGCGCGTACGGCGCCAAGGCCTGCGTCGTTCGCTCGAGTTCGGAGCGCGCTTCGTCCAGCGCTCCAACGTTTAGAAACGTTCGTCCGCAGCACAGGGGTCGGCCTGAGTGGCCGGGCGCTCGCACCCGATAGCCAGCCGTCGTGAGCACGCGGATCGCCGCGTAGGCGTTCTCCGGCTCGAAGTGGCGCGTGAACGTGTCCACGAACAGAACGAGGTCTCCACGCGGCGGACCGGTCCGAGTTGGCAACGCCGTTGGCCACTTGAAACGTGGGTTCGCCCACGTCGGCAGGGCCCTGTCGGCGGCGAGCCCCAGCGTACGATCGACGAGACGCGCCAGCGCCGGGCTTCGGTTCCGCGCGTTGAGCAGTCGGGGGAGCCGCGACGCCAAAGGAGCAATGCGCGGTAGATATGCGAGAGCACGTTCTCGTGCGCTGAGTGGGTGCCGCTCTCGATACCGGGCCAGATATTCGATCTTCAGCCGCGCCATGTCGACGCCGGTGGGGCACTCTCGCTTGCACCCCTTGCACCCGATACAAAGATCCATCGCTCGGTACAGCTCGGGAGAGTCCCAGCCGTCGTCGTCGAGCTGGCCGGAGAGCGCAAGGCGGAGCGCGTTCGCGCGGCCCCGCGTCGAATCGCGTTCGTCGGCCGTCGCTCGAAACGACGGACACATGACTCCCGCATCCCGTTTGCGACAGGTCCCGTTGTTGTTGCACATGCCGACCGCTTGGTCGAATCCCCCCCATGCGGTCCAGTCCAAGCGAGTCGGCAGGTTCCGGCCGGCGGGCGGACGGAACCGTATGAGAGAGGCGTCGTCCATGCGTGGTGCATGCACGATCTTGCCCGGATTGAGTCGTGCCTCAGGATCGAAGCAGTGTTTGATTTCCTCGAACGCTCGTACCAGTCGCGCGCCCAACATCGGCTCCAAAAACTCGGACCGAATCCAGCCGTCTCCGTGTTCCCCGGAATGAGAGCCCCCGAGTTCGCTGGCGAGCGCGAAGGTTTCCTCGGCGATCGCGCGCAACCGCAGGAGATCTTCGCCGTCGTTGAGATCGAGCGCGGGTCGAACATGCAGACACCCGACGGATGCGTGGGCATACCAGATGGCGTGAGTCGAATGACGGGCGATGATCTTCGACAATCGTTCGTGCCATTCCGGAAGGTGCGTCAGCGGAATCGTGCAGTCTTCGATAAACGCGAGAGGCTTTCGAGAGCTCTTCATCGACATGGAGATGTTGAGCCCGGCTTTGCGAAGACCCCAGATTCGACCCTGAAGCTCGGCGGCCTCCGCGCGCACGACCCGCGTCGCCGTTTCGGAGACTACCTCTTCGAGCGCCGTCATGGATCGACGTACGTCCTCGAGATGTTCACCCGCGAACTCCACGACCAGTATGTCACCCAGCGCGTCGGCGGCATGGTCTCCGGATAGACGATCGAGCGTAGCGCGAAACGTGGGGATCTTCGCGGCGAGTCCGAGGAGCGTGCGATCTACGAGTTCGACTGCGGTGGGTTCGACGTCCACGATGGCGGGCACCGCAGCCAACGCCGTGCCGATCGACTCGAAGACGCACACGGCGAGTACGCGAACGGGAGGAATGGGCTGGAGGTCGAGTTCCAGCGCCGTAAAGAACGCGAGGGTCCCCTCGGATCCAACGAGCAGATCCGACAATCGAGGCGCCTCGGCCCCCATGCGGTGGAGGGCGTAGCCGGCCACATGGCGAGGGACCTTGGGTACACGCCGTGCGAGTTCTTCGGCTTCACGTTCGTATAGCGCTTCGACGGCCCGAACCAGGTGGGCCGGGGGAGGCGTAGCGGCGCCCATGCTCGCCGGGCGCTCACTCGGGCGCGAGCCAAACGAGGTCGTCTGCCCGTCCGCCAGTACGGCGTCGATGGCTCGCACGTGCTCGACCATATGCCCGTATCGAATCGACCGGGCGCCGGCGCTGTTGTTCCCCGCCATGCCGCCCAACGTGGCTCGACTCGAGGTGGCGACGTCGATGGGGAAGAACAGACCGTAGGGTCGGAGGAACGCATTGAGATCGTCGAGCACGATCCCTGGCCGTACGACGATCCGACGACCCTCCGAATCGAAGTCGATCACCCCATGGAGGTGTCGGCTCGTGTCCAGAATCAGCCCCGAGCCGATCGACTGGCCGCTTTGAGAGGTGCCGGCGCCTCTCGGCACGATCGCGACACCGGACTCGCCGGCGATGTCGATCGTTCTCCGCACGTCCTCGACGGACCGGGGGAATACGACGCCCGTGGGAACGGCCTCGTAGATGGACGCGTCGGTGCTATAGAGCCCGCGCGCAAAGCGATCGAACCGGACCTCTCCCGAAAGCGACCGGAGTAGCCGAGATTCCAGACGTCGGCGACCTGAGGGGTCGGATTTCGCGGGCCGTTGCGTCCCGGGGCTGGTGTGTGAGATTGAGCGCGCCACGAGCACGTTTTACCGGAACGCACCAGATCGGACAAGGCCGGGACGCCGCGAGCCCGGCCGAAACCTCGCCGAACGAGAGAGAGTTCTATCACCGTGTCATTTCGAAGCGGGAGACATTTTCTCCAGTTACCCGGCCCGACCAACGTGCCGGACCGCGTGTTACGGGCCATGTCTCGCCCCATCATGGACCACCGCAGCGACGCGTTTGCCGAGATGACCCTCGGTCTGCTGCGGGACCTGGGGCACGTGTTCGGCGACCCGGAGCACGTATTCCTTTTCCCGTCCTCGGCGAGCGGTTGCTGGGAAGCCGCGCTCACCAACACGCTGTCGCCCGGGGATCGAGTTCTCGTTTTCGACAATGGATTCTTCGCCGCGAAATGGGCGACGATCGCAGCCCGCCTGGGGCTCGATGCCGAGGTGATCGAGGGCGACTGGCGGCACCCGGTCGACGCGGAGCAGATCGCTGCTCGTCTGGGCGAGGATACGGACCGGACCCTCCGTGCCGTGTTGATGGTTCACAACGAGACATCTACTGGGGTGACGAGCGATGTGACGCGGGTGCGAACTGCGATCGACGACTCGGATCACCCGGCTCTGTTGATGGTGGACGCCGTTTCGTCGTTGGGCGCTACGGCCTTTCGACATCGCGACTGGGGCGTGGACGTCACGGTGTCTGGTTCGCAAAAGGGGCTGATGCTGCCGCCGGGGTTGGGTTTGTGCGCGGCAAGCCCGAAGGCGCTCGAAGCGTCTCGCTCGGCCACGTCGCCCCGAGCCTATTGGGACTGGGACGAGTCACGCCGCTTCAACGAGCGCGGGTTCTTCCCCTACACGCCCGCCACGTCGCTCCTCTACGGCCTTGTCGAGTCGTTGGCGATGCTAGGTGAGGAAGGCTTGGACCAAGTCTTCGCGCGACACGCCCGGCTGGCGGAGACCACGCGCCGGGCGGTCGCAGGCTGGGGCCTCGAGAACTACTGTGCGGATCCGAGCGCGGCTTCGAACTCCGGTACGACGGTTCGGATGCCAGAGGGATTCGATTCGGACGCGTTTCGTCTCGCGGTGCTTGATCGAGTCGACATGTCTTTGGGAACCGGCCTCGGAGCGCTGAAAGGGGAGGTGTTTCGAATCGGACATTTGGGTGATCTGAACGAGCTGATGCTGATGGGCGCGCTTGCCGGCGTCGAGTTGGGGCTCAAAGCAACCGGGGTCCCGTACCGACCCGGCGGTCTTCAGGACGCAATGGACTACTTGGTGGGCTCGTGAGACCCGGTCGGGGCGGGCGGCACGGGCTGGCTGGGTCGCTCCTCATTCTCGGGCTGGTGTCGTGCGGTGGCTCGCCGGGTGAGGACGAAGTGATCGAACTCAAGTTGGGTCACGTAGGCGCGCCGGGATCGCTCTATGACGTCACGGCGACCGAGTTCGCCCGCCGCGTCAACGATCGACTCGCTGGACGCGCGACCCTGACCGTGTATGGAGCGAGCCAGCTCGGCGGCGACGAAGCCATGCTCCAACGTCTTCGCTTGGGGACGCTCGACTTCTCGCTTCCGTCCACGATCATGTCCTCGATGGTCGACGCCTTCGGCCTCTTCGAGATGCCGTACCTCGTCCGAGATCGCGCCCACATGGCCCAGATCGAGGCGGCCGTCGTATGGCCGGACCTGGCGCCGCGCGCTGAGAACGCCGGCTTCGAGATCTTGGCGGTGTGGGAAAACGGTTTTCGGCATATCACGAACAACCAGCGCCCGATCCATCGCCCCGAAGATCTCGCGGGGATCAAGCTTCGGACGCCCCGCGGAATCTGGAGAGTCAAGCTCTTTCGCGCCCTCGGCGCGAACCCGACCCCCATGCCGTTCTCGGAAGTATTTATCGCGCTTCAAACGGGCGTAATGGATGGCCAGGAGAATCCTCTCACTCAGGTCACCAGCGCGAAACTGCACGAAGTCCAGGACTATCTCTCGTTGACCGCACACGTGTACAGCCCGTCGTTCGTCACGACCGGCGTGAATGCGTGGCAGCGACGCCCGGACGACGTACGGACGGAGGTAGAGGCGATCGCGCGTGAGATGCAGGTCTATGTGTATGAGACCGCGGCGCGCATGGACGAGGAACTCTTGTCCGAACTCGAGGCCACCCGCATTCAAATCAACGAGACGCGGCCGGAGGCATTTCGTGCCGCGAGCGAGGGCGTGTATGAAGAGTTCGCCGCGACGGTAGAGGGCGGGCGCGAGTTGGTCGCCAAAGCAGTCGGGGCTGGCTCGTAGAACGATCGTGACCAAACGCCTGGCCGGACGTCTGCTAGAGAGCGCGGTACTGGTGCTTATCACCTCTTTGGCGGCCGTCGTGATTCTGGGCGTGGTGTTTCGGAAGGCGGGCGTTGCGCTCGTTTGGTACGACGAGGTCGCATCCATCTTGCTCGCCTGGCTCACCTACTACGGGGCGGCGTTGGCCGCTCTCCGCCGAGAGCATATCGGCGTTCCCATCTTGGTCGGGCGGCTCCGCGGCCGGTCTCGCACCGTTGTCGTGTGCGTCTCGGAAATCGTGGTCATCGTATTTTTCGCCGCGGTCGCATGGGCGGGGTGGCAGGTGCTTCAGGTTCTCGGTGGCACGACGTTGATCAGCCTGCCTTCCGTCCCGGCTGCTTTGGCGCGCTCGGTGATCCCGATCGGAGCGGCGCTCGTCATCATTGCCCAAATCGCGAGCGTCGGCGATGTCCTCCGTGGGACGGACCGGGACACGAGCGAAGCATGATGCTTCTCTCGTTGTTCATCGGGTTGCTCCTGTTGATCGCCATCGGTGTCCCCATTGCGGTATCGCTCGGAGCGGTGGCCCTGCTCGCTACGCTCGTCACGGGAGGCGTGAGCACGCTCCCCAATGCGGGTCTCGTGCTGTACGATGCCGCCACCTCGTTCCCGCTCATCGCGATCCCGTTGTTTATCCTTGCTGGCGCCATCATGAACGCCACTGGGATCTCGCGACGTCTCATCGAGTTTGCCTCCGCGTTGGTCGGATTCATCCGCGGAGGTCTCGCGATGGTCAGCATTTCCGCGTCGCTGTTCTTCGCGGAGATCTCCGGCTCAGCCGTCGCGGATGTAGCGGCCTTGGGGTCCATTCTCATTCCCGCCATGAAGAAACGCGGGTACGAGACGCCGTTCGCAGCGGCGGTGATGTCGTCTTCGGCGACCCTCGCCGTAATCATTCCGCCCTCGATTCCCATGATTCTCTACGGCGTCATGGCCGAGGCTTCGGTTGTCGAGCTCTTTGTGGCGGGGATCATTCCCGGCGTCATCGGTGGTCTCGGACTCATGTTCGTCGCCTGGCTCTATGCGCGCCGGCGCGATTTCCCGACCGAGGGGGCATTCGAGTGGCCGCGGGTGTGGAGGACGTTCCGAGAGGCGGGGTGGGCGCTGTTTCTCCCAGCCATCATTCTCGGCGGCATCTTTACGGGGTGGGTGACGGCGACCGAGGGCGCGGGTCTAGCGGTGGTCGCCGCGCTTCTGATCGGCGGTCTCGTGTATCGCGAACTCGATCTAGTGGCCCTGCGAACGGCCATGCTCGAAGGTGGGATCCAGACCGCCGTCGTGATGCTTCTCGTCGCGACATCCGCCCTGTTGGGCGACTATCTGACCGAGCAGCAGCTCCCACAGCAAGTGGCTGCCGGAATCATGGATCTCACCGAGAGTAAGTGGGTGATCCTCGCGTTGCTCAACGTGTTTTTCTTGTTGATCGGACTCTTCTTACACTCGGCTGCGGCGATCATCTTGGTGGTTCCGATCGTCATGCCCTTGGTTCGAGCTGCCGGGATCGACCCGATTCACTTCGGATTGATCGTTACGCTGAATCTGGGTGTCGGGCAGCAGACGCCGCCGGTAGCAAGCGTGCTGGTGACTGCGTGCTCGGTCGCAAAGGCCGACATCTGGGAGGTCAGCAAAGTGAACGTTCGGTTCGTCGCCGTCTTGGTGGGCGTGCTCATTCTCGTGACCTACGTTCCTGCGATCCCGATGGCCCTGGTAAACCTCTTCTACCGCTAGTCAGCGCCGGCCCGCAGCGGTCCCCATGGTTTCAGTCGTATCCCACGCCACGACGGTCTCCATGACGAAATCGTGGAAGGTGCGGGGCGCATGACCGAGGACGTGACTCATGCTCGCGAAGTCCTCTTCGGTGCCACGAAGTCCCACCGCCGCAAAGTGTTCAAACATGACTCGTAGGTCGGCGACCATCCACTCTGGCATCATGGTGAGCGCACTCTCCTCCCAAGCGTCCAAGTCATCGCCGACATACTCGACCGTTCGATCCAATGCGGCCGCCCAAATGCGCGCGCAGTGCTCGCCGGTAAGCCCGTGAGGGCCGACGAGGGGAACCCGGCTGCCCGCGTGCCCATCGTCCAGGAGAGCGTTCACGGTTGCATCCGCGATGTCCCTGACGTCGACGCGATTCGCGCCGATGGACCCGAGGGGCTGCGGGTAGACGCCATGTAGGGTGATGGTGTCGCGCAACCATAGATCGTTTTGAAAATAGGTGTTTGGCTCAATCGAGGTCCACGGGATGCCCGAGCGCTGGATCGCCTCGAGAATCTCCATCTTGCTTTGAAAATGTGGCACCTGTGGCGCGTGGTCGGCGCGGTGAACCGAGTGCAGGACAATCCGTTCGACACCCGCTCGCTGGGCTGCCTCGAGCGCGGCCTTGCCGAGCTCCGCTTCGCGGGGGTGAAGCGGCGTCAGGAGGTGTAGGCGGTCCACGCCGTCGAACACGGGGTCGAGCGACGCGGGGTTCTCCAGATCGCCGGCCCGGAATTCGATCCGGCCGTCGTTGGCCTCGCCCGGGTCGACCGACCTCGTCATGCAGCGTACACTCACGCCCCGCGCTACGAGCCCCTCGACCACGAGGCGGCCCACGGTGCCCGTGCCCCCAATGCACAAAATCTTTGGCAACGCTCGTCTCCTATCCGATCGTGGTCACGCAGTGGAACTCCAAGAACCGCGCGACAATCTGCTCGGAAGCCTCGCGTCGTTCAAGCCAGCGCGTTGTCGATGCGTACCGGGATTCAAGGAGGGGCAGGGCAGACCCTAGCGAGCAGCGATCCGCTCGATCGCGCGTGAGAGATCGAGTAGGTAGGCGTCTAGGTCGTTGGCCTCGATCGGAGGTCCGTGGATCGGAGCGACCCAGGCGGGCGCATGACGCTCGAAAATCGCATGCAGAGCGTTCATGACGCGGGCGGGGTCCGCGAATCGCAGCCACGGAAGGGTCTGCTCATGAAACTCGAACACGCCTTGGGCCCGCCCATCGGGGTCGAGCTCGCCCCAGCTGGAGGCGCACGCGTCGGGCGGATGAATCGTCCCGAATCCGTCCGCGACGAACAAGACTCGAGACGCTTCATCAAAAACCCAGGTCGTGTGCGATCGATCGGCCAGAGGGGGGTCGAGAAACGTAAACGGACGCCCTGAGATCTCTGCGGTCTCCCCGATCCGCACGCGACGCGCGTAAGGCAACCCCTGGATGTCTGCGTCGGCGCAGGAAGCCACGATCTCGAAGTCACCCCAATCGCGGCGGAAGCTGGGAATGTTGCCGGAATGCGGGTAGTCCGAGTGCGATAGGATCAGCGCCTCGATCCCGCGCCCCCCCGTCAGCTGCCCCACACGACGAGCGAGGCTGTCGCGGTGATAGAAGGAGCCAGAGTCGATGAGTAGGTGTCCCGTCGCGGTCTCGACGAGGAACACCGAGACGTGGACGTGCCCGATCGGCTCCGGGTAGCACTCGTGCACCCACCGAACCCCGCTGGCGAGTTCGATCGCGAGCGTCGGATCCGTTGGCTCTTTGCCGACGCCACTCACAGCACACCCCCACGTCCGGCGTCCGCAACGCGCTGCACCACTTCGTTCATGAGCGCGAAGTAGCGCGCAGAGTCTTGACGGATCGGCAGACCGTGGGCCGGGGCGATTCCATAGCCTTCGAACTCGACGGCCAAGGCATCGGTCGCGGCCTGCACTTTTTGGGGATCGACATACTGAAACCAGAACATCACGCGGCTATGGAATTCCTCCAACCGGCTGACCCCGATCTCGACGTCCAGCTCATCCACGCACTTGAGACACTCGTCGCCTAGATGAGGGAACCCCAGCCAATCGACGGTGAACAGCGTTCGAGAGGTCTCCTCCGTCATCCACGTATGCACGGCCGCGTCCAAGAACGTGGCTTCCGGGAAGCGGAGTCGTAGGCCTCCCAGATCTAGCTCATCGTCGGGCCCGACTCTCTCGGCCTCACCCAGGTGGTAGAGCGCATGGGTCTCACCGGCGCGGGGCGCGAGGAGCTGACACCCCGGATAGCGGCGAAGAATCTGCGCCGTGTTGCCCGCGTGCGGGACGTCGGGGTGCGAGATCAAGAGATAGTCGAGTGATCGCCCGTCGAGAGCGTCTTCGAGACCCGCGAGGACCGTTTTCGACGCGGCGGGAGACAGCGTGTCGAACAGAAGCGTCTTCTGGTCACCGGCTAACAAATACGCGTTCTGCGGCACGTGCAGTTCTGTGCCCTCTCGATACCAATCGACCCCCCGGGCCAGGACGGCATCGGCGATCCCGCCGCGGTGCCGTCCGCACTCCTGGATCAAATGGATCCCCGGTGCAATCGTGCGTTGTCGAGATTTCATCCGCATAGAGTGGCGCGCCCTACGGCTCCTCACCAGTGGAGCCCTTCCGCGTGCGGGCGCCCAGAGACAGTTTCCGGCCCATGACCAACCCCGTGATCAGCGTTTCGAGTGGCCTTCGCCCAGTGCTGTTCGAGATGGCCCTCGTGATCGTCGCGCTTGCCGCTGGGGGCTGCGGCCCCGGCTCCGGATCCGACGACGACGGCGGCGAGGCCTACCCCGCACGAGCCATCGAGATCGTCTCTTGGGCCACACCAGGCGGCCCCTCGGACCTCTTGGCCCGCGCGCTCGCCGAGGTCGCCCCGAGGTACTTCGACGATCACCGAGTAACGGTATCCACGCGGCAGGGAGGGGCCGGAGCGTCGGCCATGCAGTACCTCAAGGGTCGAGCAGGCGATCCACACGTATTGGCCGTATTTACGGCGAGCGGTACGGTGAACATGGCCAGCGGTCGGATCCCGTTTTCTCCCGAAGATTTTACTCCGATCCTTCGAATTCAGCTCGATCCGTTTCTCATTGCGGTGAAGGAAGACAGTCCTTTCCGCACCTTGGGGGATTTCTTCGGGGCCGCGCGCGCCCGACCGGGCGAGGTCTCGATCTCCGGGTTTGGCGCGGCATCGGCGCACTTTTTGGGCTTTGCCCGGCTGCGCGCGGAAGCGGGGGACCCGGACGTACGCTGGATCGCGTACGAGGGTTCCGGCGATGCGGTCATCGCCGCGTTGGGGGGGCACACCGACGCCGTCCATACGAACTACAACATCGTGCGTGAACATTTGCGGGCGGGTTCCATGCGCGTACTAGGTGTGGCGTTGCCTGTCGCCGCGCTCGGAAACACGCCGACGTATGCCCAACAGGGGTTCGACGCCGCTCCCGTCCATTGGCGCGGCGTCGTGGCTCCGCCCGGTCTATCGGAGCCCTTGCAGGCCGATATTCGATCGCGGCTAGAGCGTCTTCTGCAGGACCCGGAGTTCAAGGCGTACATGGAAGAAGCCGCGATGGAGTACGCCGTCATGGGGAGCTCGCGCGAGTTTGGCGCCTGGCTGAGCGCCGAGGTCGAGGCAAGTCGAGCGCTTCTCGCGCGACTAGATCTCATCGATGATTGAACGTTAGGCCTCGCAGCGCCGCGGCCCTCGCGGAGCCCGTCATCTTGGCCGCGATCGCGATCGGGGTCGGATGGAATTCGATGTCGTATCCGGGGTCCGTCGTGCCTGATGCGCCCAGCCCTGCGTTTTTTCCAAGGCTTCTCGCCGGTCTGCTCGTCGGCTGTGCGCTTGTTCTGCTCGCGCGAGCGACCACGCGACCCGCGGAAGCAAATGAGAAGGAGCCGCTGGGTCTTCGGCGTCTCGGCGGTGCGATCGCCGCCATCGCCGTCTTCCTGACCCTCTCGGGTCCTTTGGATGTTCTCATACTGCTCCCCGTGTTGACGGCACTTCTGATGCTGCTTTCCGGCGAGCGATCGAAGCTGGCGCTGGCCGTCGCACCGATCGGTTTCACACTGTTCATCTACGTCGTGTTTGTCCGATGGTTGGGGGTCGCCCTCCCCACTCGCTTTGGGTAAGGAGCGTCCGCGACCGTGAAAGAACTGTTCGCGGGATTCGCGACGACGTTCGAGCCTCTCAATCTTCTGGTCGTTCTCGCGGGCAGCGCCCTCGGCGTGTTTGCGGGCGCGATGCCGGGGTTGAGTTCGACCGTGGGACTCGCCCTGGTCTTGCCCATCACGTTCGGGCTCGATCCGATCCCAGCCCTGTTGATGATGATCTCGCTCTACATGGGAGCTCAATACGGCGGCTCGATCACTGCGATCGCGATCGGCGTACCGGGTAGCTCGCCGGCCCTGGCGACTACGTTCGATGGCTACCCCATGAGTCGTCGCGGGGAGGCCGGTCGGGCCTTGGGCATCTCGCTGTTCGCTTCTGTGGCGGGAGGGGCGATCGGCGGCCTTCTCCTCATGGCCGCGCTTGGACCACTCTCTCGAGCGGCGCTCGCGTTCGGTCCCGCCGAGTTCTTTGGTCTGGGGGTATTTGGTCTATCGATTGTCGCGAACCTGGTCGGAAAGGATCCGATCAAGGGAGTCGTAAGCGCGGTGCTGGGTCTGCTTTTCTTTGTCGTGGGCCTCGACGTACTCACGGGGTCTCCGCGTCTTACCTTCGGCGTTCCCCGCTTGATGGACGGGCTCGGTCTGGTCCCACTGTTGATCGGCTTCTTCGCGATCGCCGAGGCGTTCGAGGCGGTCGCCGGGAAGAATGTGGAGCGGGCCCCCGGTGGGATCGAAGGCAAACTTCCGCGGCCCGGCGAGCTCCTGCGGCTCTGGCCCGCGGTGCTGCGCGGCTCTGCCATCGGCAGCGTGATCGGAGCCATTCCCGGGGCCGGCGCGACGATCGCATCGATCGTGGCGTGGAATGAAGAGCGCCGAGTCTCCAAGACCCCGGAGGCGTTTGGGACGGGAGACGCACGAGGGATCGCGGCACCGGAAGCCGCAAACAACGCGTGTGTCGGTGCCTCGATGATCCCGCTGCTCGCCTTGGGGATCCCGGGATCGGCGAGCGCCGCCGTCTTGCTTGGCGGTCTGATGGTCCAAGGCATCAACCCCGGCCCTCTCTTGTTGAGCGAGCAGTCGACGCTGGTACACGCCATGTACGCCGGTTTCTTCGTCGCCGTGATCGCGATGCTCATCGTCGGGCTGCTGGGGATTCCTTTGTGGACGCGGGTCGTGCGCTTGAGACGGTCCATCTTGATGCCTCTGGTCGTCGGCATTTCCTTAGTCGGGACTTATGCCATCCGGGGAAATCCGTTCGATGCCTGGGTCGCGCTCTTCTTCGGAATCGTCGGCTTCGCTATGCTTCGGCGTGGCTACCCCCTCGTTCCGACCGTCCTGGGTCTCATCCTCGGCCCGATGATCGAGACCAACTATCGTCGGGCGTTGACGCTGTCATCGGGTTCCCACACGACGTTTCTCGAGAGTCCGATCAGTGCGGTCTTGCTGGTCCTGGCATTGGCCAGCTTCTTGGCGCCGGTGATCCGTCGTCGAGTTTCTTTGTTTCGAAAGGAGAGTAGGTGAGCGCAACCAAGGCGGTCGTCGAGTGGACCCTCGATACGACGCTGTCGGATTTCCCGGAGACGGCGATCGTCGAGGGCCGCCGGTGTGTCACGGACGGAATCGGAGTCATCCTCGCCGGTTCGACCGAACGATGTGCTCAGATCATTACAGACCAAATCGTGGCGCAGGGCGGCGTCGACGAAGCGACGATCTTGGGGCGCCACGGGCTTCGGGCGCCGACGCCGCTTGCGGCGCGCGCAAACGGGACGGCAGGGCACGCGCTCGACTTCGACGACACTCAATTGTCGAACGCGCCGGATCGCATCTTCGGACTGCTTACGCACCCGACGGTCACGCCGCTATCTGCCGGTCTCGCCGTCGCCGAAAGAGAAGGGGCGTCAGGCGATCGTTTTCTGGAAGCGTTCCTGACCGGCTTTGAGGTCGAGTGCAAGATCTCCGAAGCCATCGACCCTAGGCACTACATGGAAGGCTTCCATTCAACGGCGACCGTGGGCACCCTGGGCGCGGCCGTGTGTGCCGCGAAGCTCGTCGGTCTCGACGCGGATGAGCTGGCGATGGCGCTTGGCATCGCCGCCAGCCTCGCGTCCGGAATCCGTCTCGGGTTTGGCACCATGACCAAGCCGCTCCACGCGGGTCGTGCGGCCGAGAACGGCATCATCGCCGTGGATCTGGCCGCGCGCGGGTTCACATCGGGCCACGACGCGCTCGAAGCTCCGTGGGGGTTCTTTCGGGTGTTCGGTGGCGGCTTCGATCCAGACCGACTGGTGGGGGCACTCGGAAGCCCGTACTCGCTCGTCGATCCCGGCGTTTCGGTGAAGCCCTATCCCTCTGGAAGTCTGGGACATCCGAGCATCGACGCGATGCTGGGGCTCGTGACCGAACACGATCTGCAGCCCGATCAAATCGAGCGGGTGACATTCCGGGCGGGGCACAACATCCTGAAGCCGCTTCGATATCTGCAGCCTACCAACGAACTGGAAGCGAAGTTTTCTATTCCGTTCGTACTCTCGAGCATCATCTTACGGCGGCGGGCCGGGATCCATGAGTTCAACGATGAGTTCGTGCGTTCCGAAGACGTCCGTGCGATGATGTCACGAGTGTCCGTCCAATTTGATCAAGAGATCGATGACCGCGGATACGAACGCATGCAGAGCGCCATCGACGTGACGTTGAAGGATGGACGCCAGCTCACGACGAGTGCAGATACGTATAGAGGGGGGCCTGAGCGACCGCTTA
Organism: Gemmatimonadota bacterium; assembly: GCA_029262175.1. GTDB lineage: Bacteria > Gemmatimonadota > Gemmatimonadetes > Palauibacterales > Palauibacteraceae > Palauibacter. The sequence goes on along the minus strand of JAJCZV010000036.1, from coordinate 2,523 downwards.
CGGTCGACGAATTGCATGGGAAGTTCCGCGAGTGCGCACGGCTCGTGATGGATGAGGGAGAGGTCGACACGGCGCTCGATCGAGTTGCCCGGGTCGATTCGCTTCCGCACATCGAAGACCTCGTTGCCACGCTCGGCGGATCCGGAGCGACGTCATGAAACACAGCGTTGATCGCCCAGCGTCACGCTTCGCGATGATCCTGGTGGCCGCGGTCGCCGTCGGATGGGTCGGGTGTACGGTGCCGGGCGACGAGGACGTGAGCGCATCTGCACGCTCGGCGTCCGTCACCGAACCGGCGGGGCAGGGTCCGTACGAGGCGATCCGCGTCGAGGTCAACCATATGATCCCGATGCGAGATGGCATCCGTCTCGCGACGGACGTCTATCGGCCCGCCCATAGGTTCGATCTAGTGGACGAACCATTCCCCGTCCTGCTACACCGCACCCCCTACAACAAGATTTCTGCGGGATTGGTGGAACAGGCCAAATGGTTCGTGACCCACGGGTACGTGGTCGTGCTGCAGGACACGCGCGGACTTTACGCCTCCGAAGGCGTCTTTCAGAAGTATCACGAACTGGACGCACCCGATGGGTTTGACACGATCGAGTGGATCCGCGGGCTCGACTACGTCGAGCCTCGCATCGGCATGTGGGGCACCTCGTATGGAGCGCATACCCAAGCTGACGCTGCGAAGCTTCGCCCCGAAGGGTTGGCCACGTTGGTGCCGACCATGGGTGGACTGTCCGACGCCTGGACACACAAGGTCCGAAACCACGGGGCGTTCGAATTGGGGCAACAGCTTGGTTGGGCCCACCTTCAGCTTGCCGCTGCGAGCACCGACCCGGAGATCCGTCTGCGGCTTGCCGAAGAGCCGCCGTCGGAGTGGTTTCCGATCGGGCCGTTTCAGAAGGGAGACAACCCGCTTTCGATCGCCCCGAATTTTGAAGATTATTATCTCACGATGCAAAACCACGGTGACTACGACGAGTACTTCGCGGCCATCGGCAGAAACTGGCAAGAGTACTACGATCAAACCGCCGATATCCCGATGCTTCACGTGGGCGGCTGGTACGACACGTACGCCGTCGGGACCATGCAGAATTTCGCGGAGTTGGCCCAACGCAAAGACGCGCCGATGGTGCTTCTCATGGGTCCCTGGACGCACGGTGGCACCACGCGTTCGTACGCCGGTGACATCGAATTTGGCGAGCGCGCCGCGGTACCAGATTTTCCGCGCGAGTTCCACCTGCGGTGGTTCGATCGTCAGCTAAAGGGCATCGAGCACACAGGATTGTTCGCCGCCGACAGACCGCTGGACGACGGCGATGCGATGCGTCTCTTCGTCATGGGCGGAGGCGATGGGCACCGCGACGAGAACGGGCGGCTCTATCACGGGGGCGAGTGGGTCGATGCCGACACCTGGCCGCTCCCCGGCACCGAGTTCGTCTCCTACCATCTTCATCCCGACGGGTCTCTGCGGACGGACGCGCCGCCGGCGGACGGCGGCAGTGCCACATACACGTTCGATCCGACTCACCCGGTCCCCACGATCGGCGGCTCTTTTTCCGGCGCCCTCAGAAGCGGCGCCTATGATCAGCGCGAGCGTACATTCAAGTCGCTGCAAGGAGGCTCCGAGAACGGGTTCTACGGCTCGGAGGTCGATGGGCGAGGCACCGCGGATCGCGAGGACGTTCTCGTCTTCGAGACCGAGACCCTAGGCCAAGATTTGCGGGTGATCGGTCCGATCTCGGTTCGATTGTGGGCGTCCTCCACCGCAGTCGACACGGACTTCACGGTGAAGCTCATCGACGTCTACCCGACCAGCGCCGACTACCCGGACGGATTCGCCCTCAACATCACCGACGGAATCATCCGCGCGAGGTACCGAGATTCGCGCGAGCAACAACAGATGATGGAGCCGGGACAACCCTACGAGTTCGAGATTGCGCCCTTTCCAACCGCAAACGTATTCCAGGCCGGACACCGCGTTCGACTCGAGATCTCGAGTTCGAACTACCCGCGATTCGACGTGAATCCGAATACCGGCGAACCGTTGGGTCGTCACACACACATGATCTCGGCAGACAACACGATCTATCACGACGCGGCGCGCCCGTCCCACATCCTGCTGCCATTGGTCTCGAACGATGCACCATAGGTGATATGGGTCGCCCATCGAATGGGACCGGGACCTCGTCGCCGACGTAGCGTTGGATCAACAGTTCTTAGAACGATATTCGATGCCCTGATCGGTTCGTCCGAACGTCGGCGACCGGTACGCAACTGGCGGAGGAGACGGCGATGAGGCGAACAAGTAGGCGGCCGGCGGGCACCCTGGCCCTGGTAGGGATCATTGCAGTCGCGGCCGCGTGTGAGGCGGCCCCTGGGGAGTCGGCCATGCCGTCAACGCCGTGGTCGATCGAAGACTACCAACCGCAGGCGGACGACGGCATCCGCGTGCTCATCATTCACGATATGGAGGGATTGTCCGGCCAGGACGATCCGAGTTCGTTCGATTTCGGG